>DAIQNR010000032.1:0-39623 GCA_036788295.1 Myxococcota bacterium | reverse complement strand
CGAGCGAGCGCCAGCAGCTCTCGGCGCAATCTGTCCTTCGACACCGCGCCGACGTACCGGGCTCGGATGACGCCCTCCCGGTCGAGCAGCACCGCCGCCGGGACCGCCGAGACCCCGAAGGAAGACGCGATGGTGCCGTCGTCGAGCACCGAGGGGTACGCCATGGGCCGATCCCGCATGTAGGCCGCCATCTCGCCGAGGCCGCCGTCCTGGTTGACCCCGAGCACCGCGACCCCGTGCGCCTGAAGCTCAGAAAACAGCCGGTTGTTGCGGGGTGTGCTGCTCACGCAGCCGATGCAGCGGTGGCTCCACACGTCGAGAAAGACGACCTGCCCCTTCAAGGACGACAAGCGGACCGGTTCACCGTCCGGCCCGGGGGCTTCGAAATCCGGCGCGATCTCGCCGACGGGGACGGCCGCGGGGCCGAGCATCGACCGAGCGGCGCCGAGCCCCACCGACCCGAGCCCGGCTGCGACCAGCCCGAGCAGAAGCCACCCGATCAAGCGCGACGTCAGCGGGGGCCGGATCTCGGGAGCCATGTCCCCAGTATGCCCCGGAGGCCGAACGGTCACCCCGCGCTCGGGCCGCTCGCCGCCGGTTTCGCGCTCGACCCGCGCTGGATCAGCGCTCGTTCATGCCCCGGACCACCCGGGCGGCGAGGCCGGGGAGGAACCGCTTGAGCGGGATCCCGAGGGTCTCGACGCCGCCGACCACCACCTCGAGGTCTTCGCGGGCCACGCCGCGGGCCACGGCGGCGGCGCACTCCTCGGGGCTGATTCCGCGCGCGATCTCTTGATCGGTCACCCCGTGGGCGGTGCCGTCGCCGGTGAGCGCGTTCGCGGACACCGCCGTCTTCACATAGCCGGGACACACCAGGGTGACGCGGAGGCCGCGCTCGTGCACTTCCGCCCGGAGCCCGTCGAAGAACCCGTGGAGGGCGTGCTTCGAGGCGCAGTAGGCGGTGCGTCGGGGCGTGCCGATCTTCCCGGAAACGCTGCTGATCGGGACGAGGTGGCCGCGACCCCTGGCGAGCATGGCCGGCAAGAGCGCTTTCGTCAGGGCGATGGCGGCGAAGTAGTTCAGCTCCATGATGCGCCGGTCCACGGACAGCGCGGTGTCTTCGGCCCGGGCCCGCTGGCTCACCCCTCCCGAGTGGATGAAGACGTCCACCTCTCCGACCCGGCGGCGGATCTGCTCCACCGCGCCGGCGAGGCCCGCCGTGTCGGTGAGGTCCAGCGGGAGCACGACGTGCTCGCTCGGCCGCTCGCAGCTCTCCTTGACCCGGTGCAGTTCCCCTTCGCGCCGGGCGCTGAGGACCAGGCGGGCCCCCCGTCGGGCGAACTCCCGGGCGATCGCCTCGCCGATGCCGGACGAGGCCCCGGTGACAAAGACGAGCTGCCCGCGAAACGCCATGACGGTGCCGCGTACCCAACCTCTGCCCCGGCGGCAAGGCCCTCCAGAAGCGAGGAGACCCTCGCCACCGAGCGGAGGGGCCCGAGGCCCAAAGCGGAGAGGCCCGAGGCCCAAAGCGGAGGGACACGCGGCCCAAAGCGGAGGGGCACGCGGCCAAAGCGGAGGGGCCCCTCAGCCGAGGGATGGGGCGCGGCCGAGGCTCCGGAAGCTCGGAAAGCCTCTCTCGCGGCCGAGCGCGAGCTCGACCGCGAGCAGTCGAGGCAGGTCGCCTCGGGCTGGACGATCCCCGATCCACCGCCCTTCGAGGCGGGCCACCCGCGCCTCCCCGAGGGGCAGCCGGATCTCCACGGCCGGGTCGCCCCCTGCCCACGCCGCCGGGCCGTCCTCGGCCACCGACAGCCAGGCTCCGCAGCGGTTGAGGCCAACGAGGCGGGCCGAAAACTGCTCCTGCGCCCGCACCACCTCGACCTCGAGTCGCCCATAGGCCAAGGCGTGGCGCCGCTGCTCCGCCCGCTGGGGGAAGAGAGCCTCGGCGTACGCGAAGGCGAGGTCGAGCAGCCCATGGTCGGCGTCGAGCACAAAGAGGACTCCGGCCGCGATGAGCTGGCTGCGGCGCGATGCGTCCACTCGGCGGCCGCTCACCGCGACGCACGGGGGCCCGAGGGGCGGGTCGAAGTCGGCGAGCATCACCCTCAGGTCGGCGGTCGCGACCTCCTCCACCGGGATCAGCGCGTGGCCGAGACGAGCGGTGAAATCGGACAGCGGCGCCGACAGCGAGCCGAGCCGATCCGGACCTTCTACGTGGATCCGACGCTGCCGAGGCCCTCGAAGCCCATCCACGATCTCGGCCTAGCACGGGTGTTCGGCATCGGGCACGCGAACCGCAGTCGCTCGCATGACTCCGCCGGCGACGCCGTGTATGAACCGTCTCCCGATGATCGAGGTCGAGGGGCTGACCAAGCGGTACCGGGACCACGTCGCCGTGGAAGGCCTCAGCTTCCGGGTGGAGCGGGGCGAAGTGGTGGGGTTCCTGGGCCCGAACGGGGCCGGAAAATCCACGACGATGCGGATCCTCGCCGGGTACCTGCCTGCGACCGCCGGCCACGCCCGCATCGGCGGCGTGGACGTGTTCGACGAGCCGCTCACGGTGAAGCGAAAGGTTGGATATCTACCTGAAATTCCACCTGTCTATCTGGACATGACCGTGCGCGGCTACCTGCGCTTCGTGGCGAAGATCAAGGGGACGCCCCGGGCTCGCCTCGGCGCCGAGGTCGAGCGGGTCGCGGAGCGCGCCGGCGTGCACCACGTGCTCCCCCGCCTCGTCCGCAACGTCTCGAAGGGCTACCGGCAGCGGATCGGGCTCGCTCAGGCCCTCATCGGTGACCCGGAGGTGCTGATCCTCGACGAGCCGACCGTCGGGCTCGACCCGATCCAGATCGAGGAGGTGCGCCGGCTGCTCGCCGACCTCGCCGAGTCCGGCCGCCACACCATCATCCTCTCCACCCACATCCTTCGCGAGGTCGAAGCCACCTGCGAGCGCATCATCATGATCGCCGGCGGCCGCATCGTCGCCGATGCGCCGCTGGATGCGCTGAAGGCCGAGCACGACGCCTCGCTCGAGCAGGTCTTCGCCCGCCTCGCCCTCGCCGGAGCACCGTCGTGAGAAACATCGTGACCATCGCCGAAAAAGAGCTCGGCGTGTACCTGACCACGGTCGTCGGCTACGCCGGCTTCGGTGCCTACGCGTTCCTGATGGGACTCGGGTTCGTGAGCGCCCTGAGCGCCTACCAGCGAGCGACCGAGACCTACGTCGCGACCAAGCAGCCGGCCCTGCTCGAACAACTGAACTTCAACGACCAGATCCTGGTCCCCATGTTCTCGTCCGGGCTGTGGCTGTTCCTGTTCTTCGTACCCTTTCTCACCATGCGGCTGTTCGCGGAGGAGAAGAGCGCGAGGACCTTCGAGCTGCTCATGACCGCGCCGGTCACCACCGCCGACCTGGTGCTCGGCAAGTGGCTGGCGGCGGCGGCCATGATCGGGGCGATGACCGCCATCCCCCTGGTCTTCCCCCTCATCCTTCACTTCTATGGCTCGAGCAGCGGTTCGGGCAGCCCGGTGGAGTGGGCCCCGGTGGTGAGCGGACTGCTCGCCATCCTGCTCATGGGCCTGACCTTCACCTCGGTGGGCCTCCTGTCGTCGTCGCTGAGCGAGTCGCAGGTGGTGGCGGCGCTCGGCACCTTCGCGGTGCTGCTCTTCGGCTTCTTGCTGCCGACGATCGCGTCCCGCATCGACGGCGACGCCCGGACCTTGCTCGAATACTTGAGCCCAGTCAGCCACGTCAGCCGGGGCCTGCAGGGCCGGGTGCGGCTGTCGGACCTCGTGTACTTCGGCACCGTGAACGCGGTGCTGCTCTATTTCACCCACCGGGTGGTGGAGTCCCACCGATGGCGGTGACCGGCGGATCGCGGGAGGGCGCGCTCGCCTCTCGGCCGTGGAGCGACACGCTCGGCCTCATCGCCGGGGTGCTCGGCGGGACCTCGGTGCTGTTCGCGGTCGCCCTGTACGTGCTCGATCCGCAGGTCTGGCGGCTCGCTGCCGGCAACCTGGGCTTCGGGCTCGCCTGCCTGCTCGTCTACCTGGTGACCCACCGAGGCCAGCTCGGCCGGGCGGTGTCCGGGCGCTCGACCCCGCTCGTCGCGCTCGAGGTCGTCATGGCCATTGGGGTGCTCGGCGGCGCCGCGGCGCTGAACTTCGTCGCCGCGAAGAGCCCAAAAGAGTGGGATCTCACCCGCGACGGCATCTATTCGCTCCACCCCCAGTCCCTCGAGGTCGCAAAGGAGCTCGACCGACGCATCGACGTGGTCGGGTTCTACGGCCCGGCGGAGAGCACCAGGGAGATGCTCACGCAGGCGGTCGAGATGTACTCGGCCCACACGCCCCACCTGCGGCTGCGGTTCGTGGACCCCGACCGGGCCACCCAAAAAGACATCGATCGGTACAAGATCACGTCCCGGTCCGCCCGCATCGTCATCGAAGACCCGGACAGCGAGCGGTTCACGAAGGTGAAGCGGGTCAGCGAAGAGGCGCTCACCCAGGGACTCATCGAAGTCACCCGGCGGCGGGAGCGAAAGGTGTACTTCCTCACCGGGCACGGTGAGCCGGCGCTCGACGACGAGGCCGACGAGGGCTTCGCGAGGGCGAGGGATCTCATCGGCAACGAGGGGCTCTCGGTGGAGACGCTCGAGCTGGTCGGCCGCTCCGACGTGCCCGAGGACGCGAGCGCGGTGGTGGTGGCCGGCCCCGCCGCCGCCCTGTTGCCCAACGAGGTCGAGGCGATCAAGGCCTGGCTAGACCGGGGGGGACGGGCGCTGTTTCTCCTCGAGCCCGGTCGCCCCCACGGGCTCGAGCGGGTGCTGAAGCCGTATGGGGTGGCGGTCGGCGACGACCTCATCCTCGACGACAACCCCGCCGCCCGCGCGCTCGGTCTGGGCGCCGACGCCCCGGTGGTTCAGAGCTACGAGACCCACCCCATCACCCGGGTGATGGGAAAGAGCTTCACCTTGTTCTATCGGGCCCGCAGCGTGACCCCGCGGGTAGGACTCGCGAACCTGTCGGTGACCACCCTCATCCAGACCAGCCCCAGCTCCTGGGCCGAGACCCGGTACAAGGATGAGTCGTTTTCGCTCGATGAAGAAGACCTCGCCGGTCCGGTGCCGATCGCGGTCGCTGCGGTGAAGCGGACGTCCACCCACCCGCGCAGAATCGCCGAAGAAGCGCGCCTGGTCGTCATCGGCGACCACCACTTCGCCACCAACCGGTTCACCGCGATGTCCGGAAACGTGAACCTGTTCGTGAACACGCTGAACTGGCTGGTCGGCGACGAGGGTCGCATCACGATCCGGCCGCCGAAGCGGGCGGGGGCGAGGCTGCCGCTCACGGAAGCGCAGCAGCTCGGCATCACCCTCTTCTCGGTCAATCTACTCCCGCTCTTGGTCACGGGCCTCGGTCTTTCGGTCTGGGCCCTGAGGCGGCGGCGATGACCCGGCTCAGCCGGGCCATCGCCGGGGCGGCGACCGCGTTCGTCGTCGGCGCGGGTGCGTTTTTGGTCCTCTACGTCACCGAGCTGGGGCCCCGTGACGAGCTGGCTCTTTCCCGCGAGAACGACAAGCGGTTGTTTCGGTTCGGGAGGATCCACGTTCTTTCCGGGCGGCTGTTGACCCGGGGGGCCACGGTCGCGTTCGAGCGGGACGAGAGGGGGAGGTTCATGCTCACCGAGCCCGTCCGGTGGCCCGCCGACCAGGACGCGGTCGAAGACCTGCTCGACCAGATGGCCGGATTGCGGCTCCAGACGGTGCTGACCGAATCGGCGACCCCCGAAGAGAGAGCCGGGTGGGGGCTCGACGCGCCCAAAGCCCGGCTCGACGTGGCGCTCGAGGATGGACGCACCCTCTCGATGGCGGTCGGCGCGAAGAACGCGATCGTGAACCGCTACCCGGTGGCCGACCGCAGCCGCGATGGCGGCCGGGTAGGGCTCGCGGACCCTGGCTTCTTCTCCGCTTTCGACCGACCCGCGAACGGCTTTCGCGACCAACGAATCGTACCGCTCGACCCGGCGGCGGTCCGGTTGGTGGCGATCGAGGGCCGCTTCTCGCTCGAACGCGGACCGTCAGGATGGCAAGTGGCCGCACCGGGCGCCGATCCCCAGCCGGCCGACCAAGAGCTCGCTCGGCTGTTCGTCATCGCGTTCACCCGGCGCCTCGAAGCGAGCCGCTTCGTGACCGACGAATACCAAGGGGAAGACGCCGAGCGGTTCGGGCTCGGCGAGGCACGGGTGCGGGTCGAGAGCGAAGATCAGCGGGTCGCGCTGCAGTTTGGCCAGTTCGTCGAGTCAGGGGCCGAAGAGCCGCTCTGGGTGGTCCACCGGGAGGACACCGGGACGGTGGCCGAGGTCGACGGGCGGATCGAGAACGAGCTCAGGATGGACCCGGACCGGCTGGTGGAGCGGCTGCTGTCCCGCTTCGACCCGGACGACGTCCGCTCGGTCGAGATCCGGCTCGGCGTCGAGCCCGCGCTCACGCTCGTCCGGACCGAGAAGCGCTGGCCAGAGGGGATCCTCCCGTGGCGGGCCGACGCGCTCGTGAACACCTTCGCGCTGCTCACGGCCGAGGCCACCCACGCCGAACAACCGACGAAGAGCGAGCGGCGGGAGTGGCTGCTCGATCCCCCATCGCGGCATTTCATCTTTCGCGGCGACGACGGGGTGCTCGCCGACGTCCGGATCGGCAACCTCGCCGACGACCAGCACGTGCTCGCCGAGGCCGAAGGCAACCCGAGGGTGCTCCGGGTCGCCGCGACCAAACTCATCACCCTGCCCGCTCGGACCGAAGAGCTCCGCCGCCGCTGACATGGGAGGCCCGTGTTGCCCGGCGGGGTAGAGCATGAGTTGTCCGCGCTCTACCTCGGTCACCAGCACTTCTTCGCCGAAGGCAACCGGAGGGGGAGCCTCGACGATGGCTCCACCGCAGCGAGCCCGTGACACGTCGCTCCGAACTGCCGGTCCACGAGAGCGCGAACCGGAGCGGGAAGCTGCGAAAAGCCCACGGAATCTCCGCTGATGCCGGCACGCCATGCGGCCGACCGCGCGAACGGCTTATGGTCTCGCCCGAAACGGGCATGCTAGCGCCTCGCTGCAGACGGTCGCGGCAGAGAACCGCTCGGGGTACGAGATGATCAGACGAGAAATGCAAGTAGCGTTGCGAACCGCCCGGTCGTGGACTGGCTCAGGGTGGTCTTTTGGGCTGGCGCTGGCCCTGCTCGCGGCGGTGGCGTGCTCGGACGATGCGCCGGGCGGGAGCCCCGACCCGGACGCCGGCTCGGGCGCCGACGTGGCAACCGACGGGGGGCCTCGGACCGACGGCGGGCCTCAGACCGACGGCGGGTCCACCGCCGACGGAGGAGCCGACCCCGACGGGGGGGCGAACCAGGACGGCGGCCCTGGCCCCGACGGCGGCCCCGGCGCGGACGGCGGCCCCGCACCCGACGGAGGCCCCGCACCCGACGGAGGCCCAGCGCCCGACACCGGACCGGACCCGCTTCGGCCGGACAACCGCACCCGCGACACCGACTGTGACGGCCTGTCCGACCAGGAGGAGTTCGCCACCGTCTATCCAAACGGCCTGCGGACGAACCCGAACATCGCCGACACCGACGGCGACGGCCTGCCCGACGGCCTCGAGATGGGCCGCACCGGACCGGTGCCCGGCTCCGGCTGCCCGCCTGGCATCTTCGACCTCGATCCCTCCACTCGCACCTCTCCGGTCGAGGCCGACACCGACGGCGACGGCCTGCCCGACGGGCTCGAAGACCGAAACCGAAATGGTCGGGTCGACCCCGGCGAGACCGACCCGAACCGGGCCGACACCGACGGCGACGGCCTGCCCGACGGCCTCGAGGACCGAAACCGAAACGGCGTCGTGGACCCGGGCGAAACGAGCCCGGTCCTGGTGGACTCGGACGGCGACGGGATCGCCGACGGCGTGGAGGACCTCAACCGAAACGGCGTCCTCGACCCAGGCGAGCTCGACCCGACGAACCCGGACACCGACGGCGACCGCCTGCGCGACGGCGAGGAGGACACGAACTTCAACGGGCGGCGCGAGCGCTTCGAGACCGACGGGCTCTCCGCCGACACCGACTGCGACGGCCTCGACGACTACGAGGAGGTGAACCAAACCCCCCCGAGCTCGCCGCTGCTCGCCGACACCGACGGCGACGGGCTGTTCGACGGGCTCGAAGCCGGGCGCACCGGGCCGGTCGCCGGCACCGAGATGGCGTGCGCACCCAGGACCTTCGACCAGGACCCGATGACCACGACGTCGGTCACGAACCCGGACACGGACGGCGACGGCCTGCTCGATGGGGCCGAGGACGCCAACCAGAACGGCCGAGTCGACCCGGGGGAGACCGATCCCAACGTTTTCGACACCGACGGCGATGGGATCGGGGACGGCGACGAGGTACGCGCCGGCACCGACCCGCTCGACCCGAACGACCCCGGGCCCGGGCTCGGGGGCGGGATCAACGATGTCTGCTCGGTGGCGAACCTCCGGATGGTCGAATTCGACGTAGAGGACGGACGCTGGACCCTCGCGAACGAGGCCTCCACCGCCTACCAGCGGATCGCGGTGCCGGCGACCCACCAGGTCTCTGCGGCGACGCTCGACGATAGCGCGAACGCGGTCGCCGGCTTCATCTTCGAGATGCCGCTCCTGCCTGGCGGAGGTGGGATCGCGGCCCAGGTCAACGCGATCGAGGCCCGCATCCAAGGTGGCGCGTCGGCGGAAGGCATCACCTACGCCGGGCGGGCCTCGCCCCGAAACATCACCAGCCACGACGGCTTTCCCACTGCCGTCAGCGGTCTCGTGGACCTCCGGCTCGGCGCGAACCGCAACGCGTCCGCAGTTCGAAACGCGATGATGCGCCTCGTCTCGAGCCTCCCCTCCGCCGCGCTCCCAGGGCTCCCCACGACCACCGGGTCCGGGGTCCGGGACTACGTGTACGGGTTCCAAGTGCTCCGCCGCAGCAACCCAAACCGGCTGGTCGTGGTGGGGGCGGTGCTCGACCGGGCCCGATTCGACGACCGAGCCGACCGCCGGAGCATCGTGCTGTCCGACCTCGTGAACGGGACCGCGCTCGCTCGGGCCGGCGCCCGCCGGGACCGGGACTGCGACCCGTTCCTCGCCGGCACCGCGGCCATCGCCGACTTCGTGTGGATGGCCGATATCTCCGGCTCCACCGACGACGACCGGGGCCGCATCGTGCAAGCGGCGCAGGAGATCTTCACCGAGCTCGGCCGAAACAACGTCGATTTCCGGATGGGCGTCGTGCCCCACACCCAAAACCGGTTCCGCTTCCCCGGCAACTCCGGAAATCTACGCGGCATCGGTTTCACCCGGGACCGAAACCAGTTCGTCCAATACTTGCAGGACACGTCGGCCACGGACGGCTGCGAGCTCGGGCTGACCGCGGCCGAGGACGCGGTGCAGCGGGCCCTACCTCGATCCGCGCCCGGGGTGACCGACCCCCGCCGCATCCGCGACGACGCCGTCGTCGCCGTGGTGTACATTTCCGATGAGTTCGCCGACGAGGTCGTCTCGACCCCGATGTGCGGCTCCGGACGCACGATGCCCTGCAACACCGGGATCCGGGACTTCTACCGGACCGGGGACAACAATGTTTGCGGCGAGACCATCAACCGCATGTGCGTGGACCAGATCGTCGCCCCGTACATCAACTTCCTTCAGCAGAACAACGCGCTGGCGTTCGCGCAGGTCATCCCCCCGAACGCGAACTTCAACCAGTGCACCCAGTATGGGTGCGGCCAACCGGGCAGCCAGCCCGCCAACGAGCCGGGCGTGGGCTACATCGAGGTGGTCAACGCGCTCGGCGGCGTGATCTACAGCCCGTGCTCGGACTCCCCGGGCAACGCGCTGCGCCCGATCATCGACGCGGTCACCGGAGCGGCGTCGCAGTTCCGTCTGACCGGAGACCCGATCTCGGCCACGCTCCGGGTGGGCGTCGTCCGAGGCGGCGCGACCGTGATCGTCCCCCGGGACAAGCAGGACGGCTTCGACTACGACCCGGCCGCCAACGCGATCTTCTTCCGCGGCCCCACCTATCGGCCGAACCAGGGCGAGCCGGTGGTCGTCAGCTACCGGCTGTGGGTACCCCCGGAGACGGGCTGCCCGCCCGGCCAGGTGCTCGACCCCAACCTCGGCATCTGCGTGTGCGATCTCGCGGTATGCAATATGAACTGCGGCGCCAACCAGGTCTGTGATTCGGATTGCAACTGTGCATGCAGCACGAACTGCAACGGGAACTGCGGACCGAACGAGGTGTGCGATCAGTCGAGCTGCCAGTGCGGTTGCCCGTCCGATTGCGGCGGCTGCCCCAGCGGCACCACTTGCAACCAAGCGACGTGCGCTTGCGAGTGCGCCGACTGCGGCGGCGCCTGCCAGGGGAGCAACACGACCTGCGATCTTGGGTCCTGCGCATGCGAGTGCACCGCTGACTGCGGCGGCGCCTGCACCGGCAACACGGTCTGCAACGACTCGCTGTGCGAGTGCTTGTGCCCGCCGGACTGCGACGCATCCTGCCCCGGCTTCGCGACGTGCGATCTCGCTCAGGGCTGCGACTGCGTCTGCCCCACGAACTGCGGCGGCGCCTGCACCGGCAACACCATCTGCGACCCACAGGCTTGTGCGTGCGCCTGCTCGCCAAACTGCAACGACAGTTGTCCGGTGAACTTCGAGTGCAACCCAGCCGCCGACTGCGCCTGCGAGTGCCCGACCGACTGCGGGGGCCGCTGCGAAGCCACCGAGCGGTGCGACGCCAGCACCTGCGAGTGCGTGCCCCGGTTCTGACCCCGGCGCTGAACCCCGGGCGCCGCTGCCCTGGCGCCCCGTCGGGGGAGCGCCGGGGCTCAGCGGGCGGCCGCTCGACGGGCCAGCGCCCGGGCGGCGCCCGCGCCGGCGAACCCGGGCACCCGGGCGGCCCGCTCGGCGAAGCGGCGGGCCTCCGCGGGGCGGTCGTCCTCGAACTCGAGTTGGGCCCGGGCGAGCAGCACCTCCCCAAGCAATGGGTGCTGGCTCACTCGGCGCTCGGCCTGCCCGAGCGCGGACCGAGCCTCGTCGATGCGCCCCGCCGCTTTCGCTTCCTGCGCCTGGGCGAGCAGGATTCGGCCGGCAACCGCTTGCCGTCCCGCCGGTCCATCGAGGTCCTTGTCGGCCGCCGCGCCGAGCTCGGCTCTGTCGGCCGCCGGAGCGCCTCCGGAAGGGTCGTCGAGAGCGGCGCTCGCCTCCGATACGGAGGAAGGCGAGGAAGGCGAGGAAGGCGAGGAGGGCGCGACCTGGTCCTCGAAGGAGTCGAGCCCCTCCGCCCCACCGAGGGAGCGGCTCGGTGCTCGCGCCCTGCGCTCCTCGCGCGGCCGCTCTTTGGCCGCCGCCTCCTTCTTCGCCCCGGCTTTGGCCTGGAGGCGGCTGGGTTTGTCCGCTTCGGCCGCCGGGCGAGGGGCGGCCGGGACCGGCGGTGGGGGAGCTTTTGCGAAATCGCGGTCGGGGGCCGCTTCGAACTCCGCCCGGGCGCCGTCGCTGCCGCCCTCCTCGTCGGCGTGCTCCGCTTCGCTCGGTTCTTCTCGCGGCTGGGGAGCGGCCGAACCCGGGCGGTCGAAACCCCGTTCGGGCCGATCGAGATCCACGCCCACCGTCACCACGACCCCGGCCACTGCGGCGGCGGCGGCGAGCCCCGGCCACCCTCGGCGGGTCCCGTCGAGCAGCGACCGCCACCACGGAGCAGGACGGAGTTCGGCCGCTTCGAGGGCGAGCCGGGCGAGCCCAGGCGGAGCCGCCTCGAGCCAATCGGACTCTTCCCGAAGCAGGGCGAGCAGAGCGACGTCGGCGTCGAGCCTGGCGCCGAGCGCAGGGTCCTCCCGACACGCCGACCGCAACTCGAGCTCGGCCGCTTCGTCGAGCTCGCCGGCCAGGTACGCGAGAAGCTCCAGATCACGGTCCTCGGCGGCCACGTCTCAATCCTCCCCATCCAGCCCGGCCGCGCCCAGCTGGCTCCGCAGACTCTCGAGCGCGTAGCGCATCCGGCTCTTGGCCGTGTTCTCCGGCACGCCCACGATCTTGGCGATCTCCTTGAAGGGCAGGCCGGCCTGCTCCCTCATCAGGAACACCTCTCGCTGCTCGGTCGGCAGCGCCTCGAGCGCCGCGACCAGCGGTCCGCGGGCCCGAGCGCTCGCAGCGGCACGATCTGGTCCTGGCCCCGAGTCGGGGATCCGGTCGAGCAGGGTGGCACCATCTGGGTCACTGGGAGACAACGCACGGTCGAGCGATTCGGTCTGCCGATGGCGGGCCCGCCGCAGCGAATCGATGCAGTGGTTCCGCGCGATGGCGTACGCCCAAGTCCGAACCCGCGCGCTCGGCGACCATCGGTCCACGGACTTGACCACTCGAAGCAGCACCTCCTGGGTGGCGTCCTCGGCCGACTCCCGAGACCCGAGCATCCGGAGGCAGAAGCTGAACAGAGGGCGCTCGTACCGGCGAGCGAACGCAGCAAAGAGCCGCGGATTCCCCGAGCGAAGGGCGACCAATGCTTCGGTGTCGTCCGCATCGGCGATCGCCAAGCGCCGGGCCCGCTCCGCTTCGGCCCGAGCCAGCCTCTCCGCCCGATCCGTCGGGCTCGGATGAGCCCGGGCGCGACTCGCGTGCTCGCTGCCCGGGGCCGCGCGGTCCGAGGACCGCAGCCTGGCTTGCCCGAGCGCCGGCCCGTCGATGGCATCGGCCTGGTCGAGCGAGGCCGCCTCCACTCGGTTGGCCGGTTTGGGGGGCGGGCTCACCGTAGGGGGAGTGTACGCGATGGAGCGGGGGCCGCCCACCGCCTCGACCGCGCCGCGAACAGACGGCGGGTGACCGGGTGGGCCGGCGCGGAGGCGACGCGATGCGGCGGCCCTGCTTCCACCACCCGCCCGGCGGCGAGCACGAGCACTCGGTCCATGTCGAAGAGCAAGTCGAGGTCGTGGGTGAACCAGAGCTGCGCGCAGGGCTCTTCGGCCAGCCGGCGGCGGACGGCGAGGCGGCTCCCCGGATCGAGCGCTGCAGTGGGCTCATCGAGCACGAGCACCGCCGGACGCACGGCGAGCGCCCGGGCCAGCACCACCCGCAGCTTCTGGCCGCCCGAGAGCGCGTCCGGGCGCCGGTGCCGGGCGCCGGGCGCGAGCCCGATCCCGGCCCAGAGGGCGGCTCTGTCCGTCTCGTCGGGCGAAAACGGGGCCAAGATCCGGTCCCCGGTGAGCCGGGGGTCGAGCGCGTCCCCCGCGTTTTGAAACACGAGCTGGGCCGCTCTGCGCAGGGCCCGGTCGCGAGGCCGCAGCCGCCGGCCGAGGAGCCTGACCTCTCCATCGCTCGGCGTGAGGTACCCGGTGACCAAGCGGGCGAGCGTGCTCTTGCCCGCCCCGGTGGGCCCGATCACCGCGACCCGCTCTCGCGGCATCACCGAGAAACCAACGCTTTCGAGACCGTACGGGTGGCTGACCCCGAGAAGCTCGAGCGCCGGTCTCAGCGCTCGAGCTCCTCGAGCAGCCGGTCGCGGGGGAGAACGCCCGAACCGATCAAGGCTCTCCCGAGGGCCAGCACCAGCCGGATCCGGTCGGCGGAGGTCATCGAGGCCCCGGCCTCGAGCGCCGACAGCAGCCGCTCAGCTTCGAGCCGGGCCAGCGTCGGCGCCTCGGGGAGGCTCGGAGCTCTCGGCGCAGCTGCCCCGGTCAGCGCCGCTCGGACCTCCTCCGACCGCCCCGGAGCGCCGGCGAGGGCCAAAAGACCGGTCTCCGGGTCGTCCGAGATCTCCTCGATGTCGAGGTCCGCGTCCTCGAGCGGCTCGAGCTGGACCTCCTCGATCTCGGCGATGTCGTCGTCGTCCTCATGGATAGGCGCCGCCGTTCGAGCGGCTACGGCAGCGGCGCTCGTGGGAATGTCGTCCCCTTCCATGAGGCCCCGAAGCCCCGCGCGGTCCAGCGAGAGCGCCTCCGGGGGCGGCGGGCTGAACGGCTCGTCCTTCGACGACAGCTCGGGGATGATCCCCGTCTCTCCGAGCCCGACCGGCAGATCCCGAAGCGAGGGTCCCTCGAACGGGTGGGAGTCTTCCTCGAGGTGGACCACCGGCAGCTCGAGCGCGAGCCAGGGTGCGGTTCCGTTGCGCTGGGCGGCCGGCTGCTCGGCCCGAGCGGGGGGCACCCGCTCGAGGTTCCGGGTGGGCTCGTCGTCCATGGGGCCAGCCCATTCGGACAGCGGCGCCCGGTCATCGAGCACCGTGTTGTCGCGGGGCCGCGCGATGGGTGGGTCGAGCACGGTGACATCTCTCGGGCGAGGGCCGTTGTGGGCGGCAGAGACCCGTGCCCCCACGTGGGACGGGGTGCGGGCGAGCGCTCGCCCGGGCGCCGACGTCGCTCGGTCCCGCCCTTCCGCGGGCGGGACGCGGTAGTGCACGTCGATCGCGTGCTCGAGCGCGGACGCGGACGAGAGCATCACCTTGACCTGGCAGCCGCTGGCCCGCTCCGCCTCGGCGATCGAGGCCAGGTCGAGCGGGTCGGACATCACCAGGTACAGCACCTCCGTGTCGCCGATCCTCTTGATGGCGTACGGGAGCAGACCGGACTCGACGGCGAGGTCGGCGGGGATTCGGTCGATGACCCGGGGGTGGATGCGCACATGCTCGAGCTGCACGACCTCGAGACCGAGCCGCGCCGCCACTGCCTTGGCCATCCGCTCTTCATCCAGGATGCGGCGGTCGGCGAGGATCCGCGGCAGCCGGCGCCCCGTCGCGCGCTCCTCGGCCAGGGCCCCCGCGAGCGCCTCTTCGTTCACCAGCCGCATCTCGAGGAGCAGGGTTCCAAACCGGCTCTTCGGCCTCGGCGTGCTCATCGGCGGGTCCTCCCCGTGCCCAGCCGATCCCGAAACTCGTCCTCGGTGAACACCCCCCGCTCGATCAGCATCTCCAACATGGCGCGAATCGCCCGATTTTGACGCTTCTGCGCCGCCTCGAGCTTGGCCGCCGCGGCCGCCGGATCGGAGCCGCCGAGCGTCGGCTCCGGGCCGAATCCGAGGTCGGGTCGAGACGGAGGAGTCTCGAGCGCGGGGAATCGCTCGTGCTGGCCGGAGCTCTTCGGCCCCGGGGCGACCGGCGCTCGAGCGGCCGGCCCCGGCGGGGCGGGCCGGGGGACGGACCCATAGAACAGCCGCTCGATGGCCCGATCCACTTCCGCCGGTCCCGCGACCGTCGGCTCCACCGGGCAGCCCGCCCGGCGGCCGATCTCGTCGAGCCGCTCGCCCGCGGTCGGGTCCACCATCGCCACCCGAAGGACGCCGCGCTCGGCGTCGTAGCTTTCGGGGCAGTACCGGCCCTCGCGTGCCTCCACGGGGTCGAATCGGCGGCACAGCTCCGGCCGTAGGCTCGAGAATCCTACCGGACCCAGGGCAGCCCTCCCCAGCCCCAGCGACCGGGCGAGCGCGCGGGCGACCGTCCCCTCGTCGAGGTCTCCACGGGCGACCAGCACGTCGGCGATGGTGCCTCCGCGCACCTTCTGCTCGGCGAGCGCGGATCGCAGCGTCGCCTCGTCGAGGATGCCGGCCTTCACGAGGAACTCGCCGAGACGCACGCGCTGGGCCATGGGTCGGTGCGGGAGCATACCAGGCGCTCGCACCCAAGACCAATGCAGCGGCGCTTCAGTTCGTCTTCGCGAACGGACGGCTCGAGCCGTGCGGGAGGGAAAACAGCGAGGGGAGCAGCTCTACGTCGAGCTCGGGCTCGCCGAGCCGGATCGAGAGCTCGGATTCGATGGAAGGAACCCGCACCTCGATCTCGGTCGGAACGGCAGGCCCGCCGTCCGGCGCCGCTCGGTAGCCGGCAAAATCCACCTCGGTGCGGAGCTCGCCGGACGGGTCTCGGTGCGCCGCCGAGAGCACCCGGAGCGTCTTCGGGTCGAGCTCGAGGACCCCGCTCGAGCCGGCTGCCCCTTCGAGGTGCAGGCGCCACCGGTCGCCGGCCGCCTCCACCCGAACGGCCGAGAAGCCAGCCGGCACCGGGACCCCACCGAGCAGGGTCTCGACCAGCTCTTCTGGGGCCATGGGAAGGGGAAGGAGCCGGGCCACGTTCTCGGCGCTGGCCGGCCCCTCGAACAGCTCGCCTTCCCGGAGCAGCCACAATCGCTCCCCGTCCGACGCCATCACGTCCACCGGCTGCTCGAACGGGGTCAGGGTCTCGAGTCGAAACGAGCGGGGGCGCTGCGCGACGATGACGGTGCGCAGCCGCACCCGCCCCTCAGGTCCGAACGCGGTGACGCGGCCGGTCGCCCGCAGGCTCCGCCGTCTCTCGCCCTGCCGGCGAAGGGTCTCGAGCAGGGCGTCGGGCTCGGGCAGGGCCCCGAAGTCCACGTCCGTCGGCGTCCCGGGGCGGCACCCGAGCGCCGCGAGCAGCGCCCAAAGGAGCGCCGCCCGGTCACGGACCATCGGCCCGGTCCCCGGTCCTGCTCGCGACCGACGGATCGAGCGGTCCGAGCCGACGGCCGTCCGCCGCCGCCGCGGCCGCCCCGGACAAGTCTCCGGCGCCCTGACGGGCCGCGACCACGGCCCGCCAGAGCTCTGGGTCGTCGGGCCAGGCCGCCAGCGCGGCCTCGAGCCGAGCAGCGGCCCTCCCCGGCTCCCCGAGCCTGCGGTCGATTTCGACCAGCGCGAGCACCGCCGGGCGGGGGTCCTCGGCCCCCGCGGCCGCCACCTCCAGCAGGGCCAGCGCCCGCTCCGGGCTCCTCTCGAGGAGGGCGAGGCCACGCAGCGGCTCGGCCCAGCCCGGATGCCGGCGGGCCGCCTCCTCGAGCGGCGCGCGGGACGCCGCCGGACCCTCGACCGCCGCGGTGAGCCGCCACAGGCGCTCGAGGTCCTTCTTCGTCCCGGACCGAGCGGCCTGCCGAGCGAACCGGAGCGCGGCGTCGAGCCGGCCGTCGGCCTCCGCCCACTCCGCGCGGAGCGAAGCGGCCCGAACCCGGTCCTTGGCCTCGACCACGGCGAACCGACGGATGCGATCCGACCGGGCCAGCCGAGCCTGGGCGGCTGCGATCGCGGGCGACTGCTCGTCGTAGACCTCGGCGAGCAGCAGCTCCCGAGACGCGGCCGCACCGTCGCCCCGGGCGAGGGCGAGGTGGGCGCGGACCCAGTGCTCGTACGCCCGAGCGCTCCGAACCGGCGGTTCCGAACCCGCTGCCGGGAGCGGAGGAAGCAGGAAAAGCGCCGCCGCGATCAGGAACCACACCCTCACCCCCTAAACGGTACCGGAAGGTCCAGCCGCCGCGAAGAGCCGCCTGACCCTGGCGGGCTCGACTGGCACCCAGATGAGGCGATCCACCGGCGAAACGCGCCGAGCGCGCGCTCCGGCGGCCCCACGAGCGTCGGTGGTCTTCGCCCGACCGGCGCCGCTTCGCCCACGTTTGCCGTCCACTCCGCTGAACGCGCTGGGTCCGCCCCCTGCCCCCCTCCCTCGGGCCGGTTTTTTGGTATCGTCCCGCCGCCGCGGCCCGCCATGACGACCCTCCGCTCGCTCCTCGTCCTCGCGCTCGCCGGGGTCCCGTCGCTGGCGCTCGCCCAGGACGAGACTCCCGAACCCCCCGAAGCGCCCCCACCGAAAGGCCCGACCCTCGAGCCGGAGAGCCCCGCCGAGGCACCGGATCGAGGCGAGGCGCCTCCCCCTCCTCCCCCGCGGGCCGCGAGAGCGGCCGCAGCGACCTCGCTCGACGCGCCGAAACCACGAACGCTCCGCCCGGGCGCCCCGGTCGCCCCGAGCCCGTCTGGACAGACCGGCTTGCTGAGGGTGGGGGCCGCCGCCGGCGGCGCCCCGGGGATCATCCGGGTGAGCCTCGGCGTCGAGGGGTTCAGCAGAAGCGGGCTGCTCGAGCCCGGCGACGAGACCTCCCGCTTCGGGGGCGTGCTCGGCCTCTCCGGGTCGCCCATCGACTTCCTCGAGCTCTGGCTCAACGTGAGGGCCGACTCCCACGAGAGCAGCGCCACCGAGCCTCGCCTCCTGCAGTCGCAAGGTGACCTGCAGTTTGGGGCCAAGGGCTTCTTTCCGGTCGCCGACCTGGCGAGCCTCGGCGTGAGCGCGCAAGCCACCTTGCTTTCCGGGATCGGCGAGGCCGGATATGACCTCGACGCCACGGAGTTTCGCTTCACCGGCCTGTTCAGCGCCGACTTCACTCGAGCTCCAGAGCAATTCCCCCTTCGGGCCCACCTGAACGCCGGGATGATCTTCGACAACAGCGAGGCGCTCGCCGACGGCCGGGATCTGTCGCTCGCGGAGCGCTTCGCCCTCGGGGTGGCCGACCGCGACCGGATCGCGCTCGGTGTCGGCATCGAGGTGCCCGTGCCCTACGTCACCGTCTACGCCGAATACACCGCCGAGATCCCGCTCGACTACCTGGCGACGCCGGGGGTGGCCGTCGTCGGGCGCGGACTTCGCCCGGCCCAGGTCGTCACGGAGCCAGGCAACGTTCGGGCCCGGCCGGCGCTGACCCGGGTGGTCCCACAGCGGTTGACGCCCGGGCTGCGCTTTCGCCCCGTGGACGGGCTGTTCGTGGACCTCGCGGTGGAGATCGGCCTCACCCCGGACCAGGTCGCGGGCGTCCCGGTGGTCCCGGACTACAACGTGGTGGGCCTCGTGTCGTACGCGCTCGACCCGTTCGCGGTGGCGAACAAGGAGGCTTCGTCGGGCCCGCCAGTAACGATCCCGGTCCTGCTCGAGGCGTCCCGTGGTCCCCGCCTCAGGGGCCGAGTGCTCGAGACGGAGTCGAGGCGCCCCGTTGCCGACGCGGTGGTGGCCGTGGCGGGGGCGCCCCTTTCGGCGACCGACGCCGAAGGCCGCTTCGAGACCAGCGAGCTGCCGCCGGGCCCAGCGACCGTGACGGTGAGACGGGCCGGATTTCGGCCGGTCGAGATCGAAATCGAAGTGGCGGACGCAGATCCGGAGCCGGTGGAGGTCTCGCTCGAGGCCGACGTCGTCCGCCGGCCGGTCCGCATCTTGATCGTGAACCAAGCCAACGCGCCGATCCCTGGGGCTGAGCTGCGGCTCTTCGCCGAAGCCGGCCCCGACGCGGCGACGGAGCGGACCGCCGGACCGGACGGCCGGGTCGAGCTCGAGCTGGCCGCGGGCGAGTGGCGGCTGCTCGCGAACGCCGCCGGGTTCCTGCGCACCGGCCGCAGGCTGAAGATCGCCGAAGACGAGCCCCCAGAGCTCGCGATGCAGCTCATCCCCCGGGGCGACAGCGGCGCCCAAGTGGACGGCGAGCAGGTGGTGCTGCCCGAGCCTCTCCCCTACGCGAAGGGCGAGATCGAACCGAACGCCGCCGTCCGCCGCGGACTCGCGTGGCTCGTGGACCTCCTGCTCGCCGACCCGACCCTGAAGGTGGAGGTCGCTGGCCACACCGACAGCCGAGGAGACGACGCCGAGAACCAAGCGGTCTCGACCCGCCGCGCCGCCGCTGCCCGGGCCTTTCTCGTCGAGCATGGGGTCCCACAGACGCAGGTCGTGGCCCAGGGCTACGGCTCGAGCCGCCCGGTCGCGCCAAACCTCACCAAGGCCGGACGGGAGCGAAACCGCCGGGTCGACGTCTCCGTGCGCTGACAAAGCAGGCCTCGCCGGCCGCAGCCCCGCCGAGCGGTGGACCAGGCGCCTGCGGCCATGCCAGGCGGCGCCATGCGATCCGCTCGAACCTGGGCCCTGGCCGCGGGCCTGGCCAGCGCAGTCACGTTCGCCCTGCTGCTCATCATCGGTCCGCACGGGCCGGCGTCCTGCCCGCTCGGGGTGGCGATCTTGTGCGTGCAGCTGCCCGCGCCCGGGGAGCGCTGGTCGGCGGCGCTCGCGGCCCCCGGGCTCACCGCTGCGCTTTGGCTCGACTTCGTGTTCCTCGTCGGGTGGTCCGTGTTCTACGCCGCGCTCGGTCGGCACCGCGGGGGGGCGCTGGCCGTGGCCATCCCGGTGGCGGCGGCCCTGGCGGGCACGCTCGATGGGGCCGAGAACGCGGCGGTGCTCGTGGCGCTCGGCGCCCCGGACCGAGCCGACCCCGGACTGGTGGGCCTGCTCGCCGGCACCAAGCTCGCCATGGTCGGCGGGCTGGTGATCGCGCTCGCGGTCGCGGCCCGGGGCCCTTGGCGCTGGGTCGAGCGCGCTGGGGCTCTGGCCGGCGCCGCCCTGCTCGCGGTGCCGTTCACGAGGGACGCCGCGCTCGTTGGGCTGCCTGGGGTTTTTCTTGCGTTTTTGGCCGCGCTGGCCGGCCTGTGGTCCGAGCGCCGGAATGCCAGGCCCGCGGAAGGGAGTTGAACCGAAAATGCCGCCCCCTCGCGAAGTTCCCGAACCCGGTCAGGAATCGGTCTGGGATTACCCTCGACCTCCCGCGCTCGTACCGTTTCGAGGCCGAATCCAAATACGCTTCGAAGACAAGCTCGTCGCCGACACCGAGCTCGCCCATCGCGTGCTCGAAACCAGCCACCCCCCGACGTTCTACGTGCCGCCTGAATCCTTGCGCCTCGCCCTAGACCCCTGCCCGGGCAGCAGCCACTGCGAGTGGAAAGGCGCGGCGCAGTACTTCCGCATCACCGACGGCGACCGGACCTTCGAGCGGGTGGCCTGGGCCTACCCGAACCCAACGCCCCTGTTTTCGGCCATCGCCGGCCACCTCGCGTTCTATCCGAGCAAGGTGGCCTGCTTCGTGGACGGAGAGCGGGTGAAGGCCCAGCCCGGGGACTTCTACGGGGGATGGATCACCTCGAAGGTCGTGGGCCCGTTCAAGGGCGGGCCCGGGACCTGGGGCTGGTGAGCCCCGAATTCGGGCTCGAGGGGCCGTGGTCAGACCCGGACCGCCTGCAGCGCCGTCCGGGGCTTGGCCTTCTGCCGCCCGAGCTCCTCGATCCACCCCTCGAGCAAGCGCAGCGCGTCTTCCCGACCGTCTTTGGCTTGGGCCCGCGCGTTCGCCTCGTAGCCGGGAGCGGCGGCGAGGAACCGGAGGATGCGCTCGGTCCCGAGGTCGTCGAAGCGGGCGGTCTCGCCCACCCCGAGCCGGACGACCGCCTCCGCGTTCATGCGCTGCTCCACCGTGCCTTCGGGTAGGACCAGCAAGGGGCGCCCATAGTACAGCGCCTCCCCCACGAGCTGGTTGCCCGCCGTGCTGATCACCGCCCGGGCCCGGGCGAGGTCCTCGAGAAAAGCCCGACCGGCCGGGGGCCGGAACTCGATGAGACCGTGCGGCTCACGCGCCGGGCAGCCGTAGAGCTTGATCGGCAGGTTGAGACCCTCGAGCGCGGAGAAGAGCGGCGGCGTGAGCTGAAACGCGCCGTTGTTGAGGTAGACGAGCAGGTGATCGGCCGGCTCCTCGGTCCTCAGGGCGTGGACCTCCTCCCGGAGCAGAGGACCGATCACTTTGGTCCCGGGCCGCAGCGCCGGGGCGTCGTAGAAGCTCGAAATCAAGACCCGCTCCGGCTGGCCGGTCAGGAGCCGGTAGGCGAACCGGTCGAGCGCGCTCTTGGCCCGGTCCCCGGGAGCGAAAGGCACCTTGCAGTGCACCATGATCCCGAAGTGGTCGAAGCCCACCCGCGGGATGTCGAGCCGGTAGGCGACGCGGTGGGTCCAGGGCTCGGCGTCGGAGATGGCCACATCGGGCGCAAAGGCGCGCACCCGAGCGTCGAGCTCTCGGGACCGGCGGCCGTAGAGCATCATGTCCGCCACGAGCGGGAGGTTTCGCTGGGCCGTGATGGTCGGCGAGATTCGCCCCTCGACCCCGTAGTAGAACCGGAGGGAGTCGATCGGCTGGACGTCGAAGTTCGACTTCAGCAGCTCGTAGGCGTCAGCGCCAGCGAAGATCAGGACCTCGTGGCGCCGGGTGAGCTCGGACAGGACGGCGGCGGCGCGGGTGGCGTGGCCGCGGCTGTACCCGTGGACTCCGTATAGGATTCGCAAGGCTATCTCCCTCCCCCGGGGCAGCCGGGGCGGTGGCTCGGGACATGACGAGCAAGCGAGCCCAGTTTCACGGCGCGCCGGTGACTTTCGCATGAACCCCGCTCCTCGTCCCCTTCCCGTCCCCGGATCGACACCGAGCTGACGCGCACTCATCGAATGAGCCTCCCACCGCGCTGCCCGTAGACCCGGCGCTCGTTCCCCTCCACCACCACCTCGACCTCGGCCCGCTGGCCCGGGTCGGCGAGCAGCGCGGCCTCCACCGCCGAAAACGCCGCCACCGCCCGGTCCTCGGCGTCGGCGGCCGCCCCGAGCTCGAGCCCATCGAGGCTGGCGTGGGCCTGCAGCTTGGCCACCACCCGCGCGGCGGCGTCGACCGCGAGCAAGTCGGCGACGAAGGTCCCGCTCTCTTCGAACTCGACCTCGCCCGAAAACAGCCGGGGATCGGTCTCGGTCAACGCGGCGAGCCGCGCCACCAACCAGGACGCCCGACATGGCACGTCCCCCGGAGGCAGCGCCGCCGCGACCCGGCCATCGAAGCCCTCGGCCTCGAACACCGCCGGGGCCACGAACCCGACCGAGGTGAAGCCATCGTCCGGCTCGAACCAGAGCCCCCCGCCGAAAAAGGCGACCAAGGGTCAGCCCTCGGGGTGGTGAAGCACCAAGGAGAGGCGCTTCGCTTCGAGGTCGAGGTCCACCACCCGGGCCGAGACCTCGTCCCCGATGTCCACCCGGCGCAAGATCTGTTGGTCTTTGGGTCCGACGAGCGGGCCGGTGGAGTGGATGAGGCCCTCGAGCCCGGGTTCGAGCTGCAGGAAGCATCCGAAGTCGGTCTTGCTGACCACGAGGCCGGTGGCGACGCTCCCGACCGGGTGCTTCGACTCGACCTCGAGCCACGGGTCGTCGAGCAACCGGCGCAAGGACAGCGAGATGCGGTTCTTGCTCGGGTCGAGCTCGATCACCTCGAGCCGAAGCCGCTGCCCGGTCCTCACCACCTCTTCGGGGCGCCGGATCCGGCTCCAGCTCATCTCCGCGATGTGGAGCAGGCCCTCCACTCCGCCGCCGACGTCCACGAACGCACCGAATTCCGTGAAGTTCTTGATCGTCCCCTCCACGATCGCGCCCACCTTCAAGCGGGCGAGGCGCGCCTCCCGCTCCGCCTCGAGCAGCACCCGGCGAGAGACCACGACGTTCTGCCTGCCTCGGTCGAAGCGGATGATTCGAACCGCGAACCGCGCGCCCAGCAGCTCTTCTGCCCTCCGGACCGGCCGCAACCCCACCTGCGACGCGGGCAGAAACGCGCGCACCCCCACGTCCACCGAAAAGCCCCCCTCCATGGTGCCGGCGACCTCCGCTTCCACCGAGGCGCCGGCGCGAAAGGCGGCCTCCACCGCGGAGAACGCGGCCAGCCGGCGGGCCTTGTCCGCCGACACGACGTGGTAGGCGCCGCTTTTGTACTCGACGAGCACCTCGAGTTCGTCCCCGGGGGCGACCGTCGGCTGATCGGAGCGGGCGACCCGAAAGTCCCCGATCGGGGCCCGGCCGGTCTCGCCCACGCCTGGGCCGGCCAGATCGAGGAGCACGTGCTCATCGAGCACGTCCCGGACGGTCGCGGGGACCAGGAGGCCGTCGAGTTCAGGCCGGTCGAGTGTCGCTTCCACGAGCGGGATAAGAGCCTGGAGCCTCGCGGCGCCGCAACTGCCTCCATCGGAGCCCGGCGCTTTCCCGCGCTTTGTTCGAGCGGTAGCGTCGATGGGTGGCCGCGCGCTTCGGGCCGGAGTCGGCGGCGAGAATGGGGGCGATCGCGGCCCGGTGGGCCAACCCGCGCCCGGCCCCGGTCCCGGTGCTCGCCCCCGCCCTCCCGACACCGGCTCCCGAGCTCTCGACCTGGATGGCGCTGTTCTCCGCGTTCGAGCTCGAGGTCGCCGATCCGGGGGACGCCGAGCTGCGGGCCCCGGGGGAGCCTGGTTCGCTCGCCGAGTTGCTCGAGCCGGAGGCGGTGGCCGATCTCGTGGCCGCGCTCGCCGCGGCGGTGGTCGTCGCGCAGGTGGACGGTCTTGCCTACCTGGCCGGCTGGCGCGGGACCGCCGCCGGCCGAGCGCCCGTGTTCGGCTTTCACCCTGGGGACTGGGGCGTCTTCCCCGCCCACCCGAGCCTCGAGGCCTGGCTGCTGCACCTGGACGCCGCGCCGAGCTGGGCCGACCGCTGGAGCCCGGCCTCATCGGCAAGACAGGTTGCGTTCGGTCCGGCCCATCCGGACCAGCCCGACCCGCGAAATCCAAGCCCTGCCCGTCCCGACCCTCCGGGTCCCGTCGAGCGGCCGAGAGAGCCGAGGCCCGAGGATCCGTCACCGGACCCGAGCCTTCCGCCGTCCGAGCCGCCCGGGTCGGACCGGACCGAACCGGCGCCCCCCCGAGACCAGGCCATCGACCGGCTGAGCGACCCGGAGCCGCTGGCCCGGCGCGCCGACTGGCTGGTTCGACTCTTGCTCGGGCTCCCGTTCGAAGCGGCGCTCGCCGCCGCCCCGTCGCTCGCTCGGTTCTCCGAGGAACAGGCCGAGCTGTGCCGGCTCCCCCACCTCGCGCTGTACTGGCTGCTCGCCCACGACCTGCTCGGCAACGAACGTGCGCTCGCCGACGCGCTCGCGAAGACGGCCGGGCTCGACGATCACCCCACCGTCGGCCCGGCCCGGGCCTGGGTGACCCCGCGCCCGGACCGGATCGATGGGCTCGGTGCGGTCGAGCGGCTCGGACCGCTGTCCCGGGCCGATTATCGGGCTCGGAGCCGGGCGGTGCGGTCGGTGGCGCCTCCCGCGCTCGTCGAGCGGGCGCCGAGCGCCGCCCCGTTCTTGCCGTCAGACCGGGCGGCTCAGCGGTTTCTGGCCCGGTTCGAGGCGCTCGGCCGGCCGGCGCCGCTCGGAGCCGACCCCGCAGCGGAGGAGGCCTCGCTCGCTGCGCTCGCCGAGCCGCGGTGGCTCCCGGTCCTCGACGCCGCGCTCGCCGCCGGAGCCGGGCGGGGGGACGCCGAGGCCGGCCGGGGACGGATCGCGGCCCGCGCTGCGCTCGCCGAGGATCTCGCCGAGCTCGACCGCGTCATCGACGCCGCCGGCGGAACCGGCTCCTTCGGGCCCGCCCGCCGAGACGAGCTGTGGCGAGCGGTCGCCCGCTTCGACGAGCCGGCAGCGGCGGCTAGGCTCGCAGCGGGGGCGGCGCGCTTCGCGGCGCAGGCCGACGACTGGATTCGCACCGCGTCGAAGGTCCCGTGGGACCACCTGCTCGAGACGGGGACGGAGGGGGCGCAGGACCTGGTGGTTCGCTTCCTCGAAGGGGTCCGGATCCACGACAACAGCCACCCGCTCGTGGTCGAGGCGGCGCGGTCGGCCCGCCGCTTCTCGTTTCGGCCCGCGGTCCCGGGGCTTCGGCGGGTGGCCGCGGCCGGGGCGGGGCGACTCGGCGATGGCAGCAAAACGGAGATCTTGTGGGCGGTGGCCGAGCTCGACCCCGAAGCCGGGCCGTTTCTCGGGGCGCTGTTCCGGGTCGTGCAGCTCGAGTGGGAGGAGGCGGAGGACGAAGACGAAGGGACGCGCCGAGGATGGGCGCTCGCCGCCGTGACCGGTCCTCTGCTCGCGGTTCGGCCGGATCGGCTCGACGCGAGGGCCACCGCGGCCGCGCTGTTCTCCCGGCTCGCCCCGAGCCTCGCTGGCCCCGCCCGCCCGGAGGCCTACGAAGCGCTCGGCACGCTCATCGAGGGGGTCCGGCAGGGCAGAATCTCGGAGCTCGTGCCCACGCTCGCTGCCCTCGCCCGGGTGAACAAAGTTTCACCCGGAGCTCGACGCCCGCAGCGGGAGGCCGAGGTCCGGGCCGCTTTGGACCGCGCCCTGGCCGAGCTCGGGCGAGCCCGGCGGTAGACCCAACCCGGTCCGGCGGGCATCCTCATCGAATGCGCGCCGTCGCCGCCTGGCTGTGCCTGCTCCCGCTCGTCGCCGCCGCCGAAGACAAGAAGCCGACGCCGACGGAGCTTGTCGGCGAGCCGGCCCCGATGTTCATCCTCCGCACCCTGAATCCGGAGGTGGCCGGGCCTCGATACGTGCTGAGGGACCACGTCGGCCCGGCCGCGCGCACCCCGAAGAAGAAGGTGCTCCTCGATTTTGCCGCGTCCTGGTGCGTGCCCTGCCGCAAAGAGCTCGCGGAGTTGGCCAAGCTCGAAGGCGCGCTCGACGCAGCCCAGGTCGGGGTGGCGGTGGTCGTCATCGACGACACCCCCGAGGGCATCGCCGCCATGGAGGAGCTGATCGTGAACACCCTGAAGACCCCGTTCCCGGCCGCTTCCGACCGCTTCCAGGTGCTCGCCCGACGCTACCGGGTCGGCACCCTGCCCCTCGCGGTGGTGCTCGACGAGGCGGGGGTGATCCGCCACGTTCAGGAGGGCTACACCCCGGAGGCCTTCGCGCAGCTCCGGGCCGCGCTCGGCGTCTAGCCCGCTCAGTGCTGGGAAACGCACGAGAAGCGAGACGGCTGCCCCGGGGCCTCGACCCGATCGCAGACCCCGAGCGGGCCGCTCGGCAGCCGGCACTTGTCCCCGAGCTTCTCGCACTCGGCGCTCGGCCCGGGCTCGATCCCGGGGCACGCGAGCGGCGCGGACAAAAACCCGGACAACAGCACCGCGACCCGCGCCCACCGAACCGACATGCCCCATTGCTGCCCAAGGAGAGCCACCAGAGCAACCGGCGCGAGCCCCCCGGACCCGCTTCACCCTCTAAGGGTTAATTCGATTCGACCGGTTCACGTCACCGGCGCGCCCCCCAAATGTCCCCAAAAGCGCCCGGCCTCAGCCTGGCGTCGGGTTGACTCCATCTGAGTCCGGTCTTCAGGTTCCGCCGCCCCGAGGACCTCCGAATGCATCGTCGCTCAACCCATCCCTGGCCCATCGGCCTATTCCTGTTTGCGCTCGGGACCGAAGCCGCGGCCCAGGTGGACCCGCCGTCCCGAGTGTTTCTCAACGGGATGCCGAGCCCGGTGACGTTCAACGACGGGGACAGCTTCCGGGTGCTCGCCGGGCGCCACTACAACTCCCGGGCCAGGCTCGCCGGCTTCAACACCCTCGAGACCTTCGGCCACGCCCACCGATGGGGGGGCTGGAACGCAAAGGAGCTGTACGCGAACGCGAAGCTCGCCACGCTCAACGCCCGCACGGGCGTCTGGCGGTGCGAGTCGCCGGACCTGAAGCGCGACGGCTACGGGCGCATCCTCTGGTGGTGCAAGGACCTCGCCACCGACCAGGTTCGGCGGGGGCTCGCCCACGCCATGACCGTCACCCTCGAACCGGCGGATCCGGCGGTCGTCGCCGCGCAGCAGCAGGCCATCGCCGAGCGCCGAGGCATGTGGGCCCACGGGGTCCCCGAATACATCTTGACCTCCGTCCATAGCACCGCGGAGGCGTACGAAGGCCAAACCTACAACCGGCTCGTGTCCACCCGCGACGGGCACTCGGCCCGGTGGCTTCACGACGAAGCCTATGGGGACTGCGAGTGGGTGTGCTCGACGGAACGAAAGGTGGAGGAGGCGCTCATCGACGCCGCCGTGGCCCGGCTGCTCGCGGACGCGGCGGTGGCCGAGGCGGCCGAGGCTCTGTCGGCGGTCGAATTTCGAAATTTGGTGTCCGATTTTGCCCGGCTGGGCCACTTCGCCGGGTTGAAGGATCCCGGGCGGAGGGCGACCGTCGCCTCCGCGCTCGACGCCCTCGAGCAGCAGGCTTCGTTTGGGGACAAGCCATTCGAGACTGGATCTTGCCACCTGTACGTCCAGTTCTTGCGCCGCTACGGCCGAGGGAGAATGGGATGCCTCGACGACTGATGCTGCTCTTTGCCGCGCTCTTTGGCGGGTACGTCGCCTGCGACTACAAGATCCGAGACATTCTCCCGCTCGGGTACGAGATGTTCGAGATCGCGTGCTCGGACGGCGTAGACAACGATGGAAACGGGCTCGTGGACTGCGACGACCCCGGCTGCGCCTTCACCTCCGGTTTCTGCGGCGAGCGCATCGACAACGCCCCCCTGCCCCAAGAGCCCGAGGACCAGTACCACCTGTGCTTCGATCAGTTCGACAACGACGGCAACGGCCAGTTCGACTGCGGGGACCGAAAGTGCCAAGCCATCGCCGAGACCTGCTGCCTCAGGGAGTTCACCGACGCGGCCTGCAAGGACGGGCTCGACAACGACGGAAACGGCTTCATCGACTGCGCTGACTTCGGATGCAGCCGCGGACCGTATGTCACCGTCTGCGGCCGATCAGAGTACCGCGACGCATCGAACCGACGGGCCGACTGCAGCGACGGCTTCGACCGGGACGGGGACGGGCTCGTGGACTGCGCAGACCCCGATTGCCTGGGCGTGCGCTTCTTCGACGAGGGCCGCCCCGACTGCCCCACCGCTTTGGAGAACACGATCGCCGCGTGCAGCAACCGCATCGACGACGACGGCGACGGGTTCATCGACTGCGACGACGAAGATTGCCGCGCCGTGCCCGAGATCTGCCTGCCCCGGGGAGAAGAGAACACGCTCGCCCGCTGCACCGACGGCATCGACAACGACGGAAACGGCTTCATCGACTGCGCCGACTTCTCCTGCTCCCGAACCGGCCCCCCGGAGGTCGTCGCGCTGTGCGCCGAACGGGCCGAGAACACGCTCGAGAGGTGCACCGACGGCATCGACAACGACGGAAACGGCTTCACCGACTGCGCCGACTTCTCCTGCTCTCGAAACGGCCCCCCGGAGGTCGTCGCGCTGTGCGCCGAGCGAGCCGAAAACACGTTCGAGAAGTGCACCGACGGCATCGACAACGACGGAAACGGCTTTGCGGACTGCGCCGACTTCTCCTGCAGCCAGCCCCGGTTCGCTGACATCGAACTCGACCCGCGGCTCGCCGTCGCCTGCGACGAGAGCGGCGGCCTGCTCTCCGACATCGACCGAAGGCGGCTCGGGATCCCCACCGCCGACGAGCTGTGCAGCAACGACCCGAGGGACCTCGACCCGAGCCTCTCGCCGGCGGAAAGAGCCCGAATCCGCATCGAGGTGGGCGACGACGACCGCGATGGGTTCATCGACTGCGACGACTGGAACTGCAACTACAACCCCCTAGTCACCGTCTGCCGAACCGGAAAGACCATCTGTGAGTGATCGAAACCTACCCATCTTCTTGGCGGCGACCGCGCTGCTCCTCTCTTCGGCGGCGGTTGCGGCCGAACCGACCCTCTCCGCTCTGCCCGCGCAGCCCAGCGACGGAAAACCGGCCACCGAGGTCGATTGCGAGAACCGCATCGACGACGACGGCGACGGACTCGTGGACTGCCTCGACTCCGATTGCTATGAGAACGAGGCCTGCAAAACGTTCGGCGGGCTCGAGAACACGAACGCGTTCTGCTCCGACGGGATCGACAACGACGGCGACGGAGCCGTGGATTGCGACGACAAGGACTGCTACCGGGAGGGGATCACGGTGTGCCTCGGGTCGTGGGAAGGCCCGATGTCCGGAACCGGCGTCAAACCGAAGACGCCGCCGCGGGACCGGGGCGGCCACGACGGGGAGGCGATCCCCCAGCTCGGCCCGGGAATGACCGTCGCCGATCTCATCGGTACCGGCGATGACATCGACGGTGAGCGCAACGACTTTCTGTGCTCGGACGGGTTCGACAACGACGGCGATGGGTTCACCGACTGCGAAGACTACGGCTGCCGCTTCGATCCCGACGTCACCGTGTGCCAGCCCCAGCTCGGCGGGATCCGGTTTTCGGTGTGGGCCCACGCCCAGGTGTCGCGAAACCTCGACGAACGAAACCCCGAGCGGCCGAGGGACGACGACCTGCAATTCGACGCCGGCTTCAACCGGATCCAGCTGCGAGCGTTCGGAGAGCTGCCGTTCATCCAGAACAGCTTCTTTCTCATCAACATCGCCGGCGAGCGCACCCCGCGCCTCACGTTCGCGACGTTCCAGCTCCCGCTCGGGGGCGGCCACAACTTCGTCGTGAACGCGGGCTCCGGCGCGCTGTCGAACAACCTGGTCATCGGCACCCAGAAGAACCTACTGCTCGACCGCGCCTTCTATGTCTTTCAGGCGTTCGAGTCCGGCAACGGGGTCACGCTCGAGCAGAACGGGCCGATCATCCAGGGCCTGCTCGAGTACCGCTACTTCGTCGCCGGTGGCGCCGGGAACTTCAACGGCAACATCGGCGGCCGCTTCTTCGACAACGACAACTTCAACTTCACCTGGGGCGCGGGCGGACAGATCGCGTGGTTCCCGGTCGGCCGCTTCGACCGGTGGGACACCCGGTTTCTCTACACCCCAGCGAACCTCGGGCTCTCGTTCTACCTCGGCGGCCGCTACGATGAAAAAGAGCTCGAGCGCTTCCCGGCGGGCAACCTCTCCATCCTGTTTCGGTGGAGCCGGTTCCTCGCCACCGGCGAGGGCTGGATCAAGCGGGAGCTGAACTTCGGGGCGTGGCAGTACGCGTGGAACTTCACCGCCGGCATCCTGGTCATCCCGCGATGGCTGATGATCGCCGCCGACGTCGGCCAGTTCTTCCCGGAGGACTTCGACAACCGGCCCACCGACACGGTCCTCGCGAGCCGCGACTTTCGGCGGGCGACCGAGCAGTTTCAGTACCGCTTCGCTGCGCACCTCTACGCCTGGCGCAACAACGGGGTGATCTCGCTCTTGTACACCCACAACGAGACCGAGTTCTTCCGTTCGGGGAGCTTCTCGATCGAAGACGATGGGTTCTACGTCGACCGAACCCTGCGCCAGCTCCGGCTCGAGGCCCGCATCGGCTTCTGACCGTCAGGCGAGCAGCTCGGCCAGCGCCTCCTTGGCCTCTTTGACGTGGCGCCCGGCGTCGAAGTCGGCGTGGGTGACGTGCCGGACCACCCCGTGGGCGTCGAGCACGAACGTCATCCGGGCCGGGATGATCCCGAGCCGCTGCGGGATCCCGAACGCTTTGGAGACCGCCCGGTCCCTATCCGATAGAAGCCGGTAGGGCAGGCTGTGCTTCTCCGCGAAGCGGGCGTGGCGCTCGGTAGCGTCGGCCGACACCCCGAGCACCGTCGCCCCATGGGCCTCGAAGTCGGCGTACGCGTCTCGAAACCCACAGCTCTCCTTGGTGCAGGTCGGCGTGTCGTCCCGGGGGTAGAAGAAGATCACGACCGGTCGGCCCCGGTGTTCGGACAAGCGGACCGGCTTGCCGTCTTGGTCGGGAAGTTCGAACTCGGGGGCGGGCTGCCCCACGTCGAGCGCCATGGGCTAGGCGTAGCAGATCGGCCGCCTCAGCGCCGCTCGAAGCGCACCCTCGGGCCGGAGCCGCTCGCGACCCACAGCGCGAGGCAGGTCGGCCCCGGGCGCGGTTTGCACCCGAGGCGGCCCCGGGCGCTGCCGTCGCCCACGTCGATGACCGCCGAGGCCACCGCGCCGAGGTCTTCGGGTAGCTCCGTCCACCGAAGGAGCGCGGATCGGCCTCGCCCGCTGCTGAGCACGACGACCCGGACGCCGTCCGCGGTCTCGAGGAGTCCGAGGTCTTCGAGCCGCTCGTCGAGACCGGGCTCTCTAGGCAGGAGCACCGCCTCCCCCCGGGCCCATTGGCTGAGGAGGAACACGGCCACCGTGGTGGGTCCGGGTCCGGTGCGCTCGTGGGCGATGACGAAGTCCCCTCCGGGCAGCGCGAGCATCGCGATGCCATCGCCGGTGGTGGGACGAATCGGGGCGTCGATGGGCGACAGCGCGGCAGGGTCGGTTCCGTCCCACACCGCGAGTCGGTCGACGCCCCCGGTCGATTCCACCATCGCGAGGCGGATGGAGCCGTCTTCGGACCGGGCCCCCCGCACCGCTCGGTACCCAGCCGAGGTCGAGCTGTAGGCGAAAAACGAGGAAAACGGCTCGATGCGGAGGTCGTCCACCCGCGCCGCCCGGAGGACCCCGGCCCGGGTCAGCGCGAGGGTCGCCGCCGGACGGTCGGCGGTGCCCCCGGTGAGAAACAGCGCGAGGCCATCCACCCCGCCCACGACCGCGCCAGCGGGCAGGCGGGTCGCGTCGGCGGCGACGGTCGAGCCGCGAATCGCCGCGGTGGACAGCTGGGCCGGATCCCCGCCGGAGACGAACCCGTACACATCGAGCGCCGGGTCGTAGTCACCCCCGATCGCCGCCGACCGGGGCTCGGCCCGAGCCAGCCACGGTCCGTCGATCTCTTCGTCGGCGATGCGCAGGATCGCCTTCTGCGCAGTCTGAGAGCTCGAGCCGCTCTCCCGGTGCAGCGCGTATCGCCGCCGGCCCCCGGGGAGGACCCGGCCCCCGATGAGCTCGAACGGCCGGGTGTCGTTCGGCAGGTCGATCCGGCTGCGATGAACGACGCCGACCGGGGGCGAGAGGGCCGCACCGGCGCCAGGCGCCGACAGCTCGATTCGCCCGCCGCGGGCCTCGGCCGGGACCTCGATCGCGACCCGATCTTGGGTCCAGGCGAGCACCCGCGCCGCGCGCACGGTGCTCGTCTCCACCCACGCCGCGGTCCCGGGCGAGGCCCCGAGCCGCTCTCCCTCGAGCACCAGCTCGGCGCCAGCGACCGCGAAGGGGGGCACGGACGTGACCCGCGGCAGGGCGCCGGCCCCGCCGACCTCGGCGAAGGCCGCCTCACCGGCGTTGCCGGCCCGATCCACCGCCCGCAGCCCGAGCCAGCGCCGGCCGGCCGCTCGGGTGTCCACGACCCACTCCACCGCCGCGCCCGGGGGTGCGACCGGGGGAGGCGCGAGCTCCCCCCCGCCATCGAACCGGCGCTCCGTGCCCACCCGCAGCTCGTAGCGCTCGGGCGGGGTGCTCCGCCCCGGATCGGCCGGAGCGGAAAACGACAGCCGCACCCGGGTCGCGTCCACCTCTTCGGCCCGAAACTGCCCCGGGGCCTCCGGCGCCGCCGTGTCCGCGGGCACGCCCACCGCCTCCGCCGGCGCCGACCAGTTGAGCGGCGCGCCCCGATCGTCGTCGTCGTGGGCATACAAGAGGACGCGCACCGCGCGCCCGTCCTCGAGCCCGAGCACCTCCACGAAAGAGGAAGCGGGCCGAGCGTGCACTTCGAGCCCGGGCCGCAGCTGCGAGCCCACCGCCGGGTCGGATCGCCGGGGCAGATTCGGGGCCTCCGCGCCGACGAGCGACACTGCGAGCAGGTAGCCGGCGACCCCATCCTCCGAGGCGTCGCTCCACGCCACCCGGAGCCGGCCGCCTATGGGGTCGGCCTGCACGTCGAGCCCGGCCGGAGCCGCCGGCGGATCGAAGTCGAGCTCCCGGCCCCCGAGCGAGCGGAGCACGAGCTCCCCGGCATCGGTGACCTCGCCCGGGTCGATCCGGAGGCCGTCGAGTCGGCCCTCGTAGCCGATTTCGCCCTCGCGCTCAGGACCGAGCTGGTCGCCGAGCCGGCCTCGAGCCACGAGCGAGCGGTCCTCCCCCGCGGGCACGCCGTCGATGAGCCAGGTCCCCCCGTTCGGGTTCAGGAGGCTCTCCCCCTCATCGGGCTGGCGGGCGATCCGGGTGGCGCCCAGGACCTCGCCGGCCGGATCGAGCACCTCGATCTCGAGCCGGGCCACCGCCGCCGGCACCGACGCTGCCCTCAGCCCCCGGCCCGCCCGCGCCACCGGGGCCGGTTCGAATCGAAGCTGGGCGGTGAGCCCGCCTTCGGGCGGACCGCAGGCCGCCGCGAGCAGGAAAACGGCAGCGCGGCGCATCAGTACCGGCCCCGGACGCTGCCGGTGCCGTCGCCGAGCGGCGGCCCGCCCCGGGCGTCCGCCGACAGCGCCACCGCGGTGGCCGCGCCAGCGAGCAGCGCCCCGCCGATGACCGCGAACACCCACCACGCCGGCCCGTCCGGGCTCTTGGCCGCCGGGGGCTCCCGTTCGAGCGGCGGCGGCGGGCGCGGGGTGACGTCCGGCCCCTCCGCCAGGGCGAGCGCCAAAGAGAAGCACAGCCACATGCAAAAGAGGCTACCCTGCCCCGGCGCCGCCCGACCACCGCCTCTCGCGCGGCGCGCGAGGGCCCGACCGGGACCACCCCGTGCGGCTTTGGGACCGGGCGCGCCCACCGTGGGGCCGGTAGGCTTGACGCAGCCGGCCCGAGCGGACACTCCGCAAAGCGACGGTTCCGCGTTGCCATGACCCCGATCGTGCTCACCGACCCCGTATTCACCCCGAACGCGCCGCGCTCCGCGCTCGACCGGTGGCTGCTGCGCTTCGTCCGGGAGGAACGCGACCTCCCGATCGCGCGGCTGCTCTTGTCGATGGCGGCGGTGCTGTGGCCGCTCAGCCTCTACCTGTACGCGCTCGACGAGATCCGCTGGTACCACGCGCTCGGGTACTGGGCGGTGCTGATGGGCTTGTTCTTCGACCGGTTCATCCTCGCTCTTCACAACTATTCGCACCGGCCGCTGTTTCACAAACGCTACCGGTGGCTCGCCCGGCTCGCGACCTGGACGGTGGGCCCATTCGCCGGAGAGACCCCGGAGACGTACTACGTCCACCACATCGGCATGCACCACGCCGAAGGCAACGGTCCGGCCGATCTATCCTCGACGATGGCCTACCGCCGGGACAGCCTCCGAGGGTTCTTGCACTACTGGGCGAGCTTCTTCTTCCTCATCTATCCGGCGCTCATCCGCTACCTCGCAAAGAGGAAGCGCTGGGCCCTCGCGCGTCGGATGGTGATCGGCGAAGGCGCGTGGATCCTGGCCATGATCGCGCTGTCGTTCGTGAACTTCACCGCGACGCTCATCGTGTTCCTTCTCCCGACGTTTCTGTCCCGGTTCTTGATGATGGCTGGAAACTGGGCGCAGCACGCGTTCATTTGCCCCGACGACCCGCTCGACGACCGGAAGAGCTCCATCGTGTGCATCAACACCCGGTACAACCGCCGCTGCTTCAACGACGGCTACCACATCGGGCACCACGAGCGCGCGAACCTCCACTGGACCGAGATGCCGACCGATTTCCTAGCGAAACGGGGCAGCTACGCCGAGGCGGACGCGGTCGTGTTCGAGGGGATCGATTACTTTCAGGTGTGGGCCCTGCTCATGATGAAGCGCTACGACGCGCTCGCCCGCAGCATGGTGGACCTCGGCGCGCCGCGGTCGCTCGACGAGCGCATCAACCTGCTCCGCCATCGCACCCAGCCCATCGGTTGAGCCAGCCGGAGCGCTCCCGGTCACGGCCCGAGCAGCGCCCGCAGGTCCTCGACGTCCAGGTCGGACAGGGGCCCGGCTTCGGCCGCGACCACCGCGTCGGCCACCCGCCGCTTCTCCGCCTGAAGGGCCACGATCTTCGCCTCGACCGTGTCCTTTGCGATCATCTTGTAGGCGAAGACCCGGTTCTTTTGGCCCATGCGGTGGGCCCGGTCGATCGCCTGCGCCTCGATCGCGGGGTTCCACCACGGGTCGAGCAGAAACACATAGTCGCTCTCGGTGAGGTTCAAGCCGCAGCCGCCGGCTTTGAGGCTGATGAGGAACACCCGGCAATCGGGGTTGCCGGTGAAGGACTCGACCGTCTTCTTTCGGTCGGCGGTGCCGCCGTCGAGGTACGCAAAGCCGATGCCCTCTCGGTCGAGCCGCCGCCGCACCACGTCGAGCAGGGTGGTGAATTGCGAGAAGACGAGCACCTTGTGGCCGCGGGGCAAGATCAGCTCGAGCTTGTCGAACAGAGCGTCGATCTTCGCGCTCTTCCCGTCGATCTGGGCCGGATCGATGAGCCCCGGGTGGCAAGCGGCCTGGCGCAGCCGAAGCAGAGCCTCGAGCACGTGCACCCGCGCCTTGGCGACATCCTGCAGCTCGCCGTCGAGCACGCCGGACAGCGCCGTTCGATAGTACCGGCGCAGCTCCTCGTACCGGGCCCGCTCCTCTTCCCCGAGCGGGATCTCCCACAGCTGCTCGCTCTTTTCGGGCAGCTCGTGCAGCACCTGCTCCTTCGTGCGCCGGAGCATGAACGGCCTAAGCGCCCGCGACAGCGCGTCGAGCCAGGCCTCGTCCTTCTCCCGGCCGGCCGGGCAGAAGTCGGCGAGCGGCCCGAGCATGCCCGGGTTCAAGAACTCGAACAGCGACCACAGCTCGTCGAGCCCGTTTTCGACCGGCGTCCCGCTGATGGCGAGCCGGTGCTCGGCCTCGATGAGCCGGCAGGCTTTGGCCGCCTGCGACTTCGGGTTCTTGATCGCCTGCGCCTCGTCGAGAATGAGCGAGGTGAAGCGAAGCTGCGTGAACCGCAAGATCTCCTGCCGAAGCGTCCCGTAGGTCGTCACCACGAGGTCGAAGTCCTCGAGGTTTTGACCCCGGCGCCCAGCGCCGGTGAAGTCGAGCACCCGCAGCGACGTGAACTTCGCCGCCTCCGACACCCAGTTGTGAATGAGGCTCTTCGGGACGACGACCAGCGAGGGCCCGTGCGCGCCTTCGGCGTGCCGTGCTTGAAGCATGCACAGGACCTGCACCGTCTTTCCGAGCCCCATGTCGTCGGCCAGGCAACCCCCGTAGCCGTGGGCCTCGAGAAACCGCATCCACGCCACGCCGGCGCGCTGGTAATCGCGAAGCCGGCCCCGAAACCCCGGCGGCTCAGCGACCTGCGATGGGTCGGCGGCGTTGGCGATCTCCGCTCGCAGCCGCTCGAAGGTCACGTCGGCGTCCACCTGCTCGTGCCCGGTCAAGAGGGCGTCGATGACCCCGGACTGCGACGGCAGAAAGCGGAGCCCGCCGTCCACCCACTTGCCGAGCCGGGCGAGCCGGATGGCCCGGTGCACCCAATCGGGGATGAGGCCCAAGCTGCGGTCGGACAGCCGCACCAGCGCCTTTCCGAGCTCGGCCGCCCGCAGCAGCTCGGGCAGCTTCGCGGCCGGGCCGCCTTCGAACCCGACCTCGGCGTCGAGGTCGAACCAATCGATGCCCGATTTCACCTTGGCCCGAAGCGCCCCGGCGATGCGGACCGGGCCGCCGTCGGCCTCGACCGAGAAGCCGGCCTCCACGAAAGCCCGGACCGAATCGGACAGCGTCCGGCGGGGCAGCCGCAGCGCCCCCGCGCCGGCCTCCACCGACAGTCCCATGGGGGCGAGCCGCTCGAGGTGGACCCGCTCGGCGCCCAGGTCCCGCCGAAACAGGCACCGGCCCCGCTCGTCGGCCACCGCGGTGGACCGGTTGTTCACCGGAACGAACGTCCCCGCGTAGTCGAACCCCACCGTCGCCCGCACGAACGGGGAGCGCGCTCCCTGCTCCGGTTCGTCCTCGAGCGAAAACGCGACTCTCGGCGCCGGGCGCCCAGCCACCTGCGACCAATGCAGCTCCTTGGGCAACTCGAGCTCCGGCAAGTCAGGCAGCCGGGCCAGCTCGATGAGAAAGCCGTCTTTCGCCGCCTCCGGCACCTCGATGCCCCCGTGGCGGCGCAGCCGGAGCGCAAACGCGAGCGCCGGGCCCGAATCGACGAGGCACAGCTCGTCCTCGACGAGCGCGAGACCATCGGACAGCAGGAGCGTCGGGGTCTCGAGCCGGTGGCGCTTTTCGCCGCGCACGATGGCGCCCCCGAGCCGATACCGCCGCGCCTCGTGCTCCCTCGTGACCACCAGCCGGACGGCGTAGGGGGGGTCCCCCGCGAACGCGAGCGGCTGCCCGGGCGGCCCACCAGGAAGGGCCCGAGCGGCGTAGAGCCGGCCGGTGGCGGCGAGTTTGGGGAGCAGCAGACGGTAGAGGCTCGGCCGGATCACGCACCGGGACAGGAGGCGCTCGGGCGCGTGGTGGCCGCTCGCCGTCGCCTCTCCGTGGGCCCCGAACAGCAGCGCGACGAGATCGCGGTCCTCCTCGGGCAGCCCCCGAGGGTCGCCATCGGGCAATTCGAGCGGGAACAAGCGGCCATCGCCCACGTCGGACACGAGGTCGAGCACCAACCGGTCCCGAAGCCGCGACTCCCGGACGTCGAGGTGGTACCGCAAGCGAACCGGCGCCGGGGAAAAGAGCGCCTCCCCGAGCCTGTCCACCGGGGCCGCCGCCGCGCCGTGTCGGGCGAGCCGCCCGAGCGCGTCCCTCCACCTCTCCGCCGGCCCAGCGAAAGGCTCGTTTCGCTCCTCTGGCCGAGCGGTCTCGGCCGGGGCACGGTCTGGCGCACCGCTCTCCCGGTTCAGCCCGGGGAGGCGGTCCGGTCCGGGGAGGCGGTCCGGCTCGTCGCGCCGGTGAGTCCGGTCGAGACCGTCAAGTAGCGAAGACTCCATGTCGAAGAGGAACCGAAAGCCAGCTTTCGGCCCGACGCCCCGAACCATAGCGGCACCGATCCGCCCGCGCAAGCCACCGTTCCTCGCTGGCCAAACCGATCGAGACTGTCCATCGGCCCGTCTCGGCGAAGGACCCAAACTGGGGGCGCAGTCGTATGGGAAGGCATGCACCGTCTCGCCCCGAGACCCCTCCTCCTCGTTTCCGGTCTCTTTGTGTGCAGGCGGCGCGTCCCCGCTCGATGGACCGGTCCCGGTCGACTGCACCGGCCCCGCCCTCGTGGACTTGTGGGCGGGGGCCGACTCGTCATCTGAGAGTGGACCGGCGGCCTCTTCAGACGGTTTCGGAATCCGCACCCGGTCCGCCCGGATCCTGTTCACCTCCCAACCGGAGCCGAGCCGGGTGGAGTTCGCGCCTGGCGAAGAACCCGTGGCCCTCGCCGATGGGCGAAACGGCTTCGAGGGCCAGTGCGAAATAGGCTGCGGCGAGGGCCGGCGAGATGGTGCAGACAATCTTACCACAGGCCCTGAGGTCCTCGTGTACCGGCGGGTGCAACGAGGACGAAACGAGCTCTCGGTGTTCGAGGCGGCGGGCACACCGAACGCGGTGGTCGTGGATCCCCCGAAATACCTGGCCGGGTAGACAAAGACCGGATTCGGACTCGCCGCCGATCTTCGAATGCCCGGCCGCATCGCCGCCGCTTGGCGCCTCGTCATCGGCCCCGGCTCCGCCGACCTCGAGGTCGCGCGTCGATCTCTGCTCCGCGTCCCCTGAACCACCCTGTGACCAGCGACGTCGAGCTGCCGATCCAACCCGCCTCTGACCGCCCGAGACTTTCGACGGGCGCAGCACCAGGGGAGCGCCGCGAACAGGCCGCAGCCCCATGGGCTGGGCGCTCGGCCCGCGGGATCCCACCCAGCGCATCCACCGGCCGCGCGAGCCACTGCGGACACCGTCTGGCCAGGAACGAGCGCCTCCGGTCGAACGCGCAGCGCGATGACATGCGATCCCGGGCCGAGCGGCCCAGACCAAGTCCCTTGACCGGTGCCCTCGGAGGGCAGCCCAAGCAAGAGCGCGCAGGACGCTCTGACCTCGGCTTTTGCTCCGTGAGGATGGACCTCGATCTCGACCCAGGCCAACTCGTCGAGGTCCAGGCGAAAGTACGCTACTTCATGGCGCCCGTCGCAGGCCCGGCGACCGCCCGCGGCCGCCGCGACCGAGCGGGACCGCGGCGAACCTCCGAGCTCGAGCGAGAGCGGGGCCGAGCAGGCCTCGCCGGGCTCGGCGGGAACGCACCTCGCGTCGACACAAGCCTCCACCGCCCCGCACCGAGGACCCGCTTCGACAACGGCGCCCGCGCGCACGAAGGGCCGGCCATCGAAGCATCCCTCCGGGACTTCTTCTTCGTCCCAAGACCCCCC
>DAIQNR010000031.1:12961-59670 GCA_036788295.1 Myxococcota bacterium | reverse complement strand
ACCTCTCCGGCGACAGCGACGGCTACAGCGGGACATCTCCTGCGGGGCACTACCCCAACGGAGCATCCCCCTACGGAGCCCTCGACATGTCGGGAAATGTGTGGGAATGGGTGAGAGACTGGTACAATGTAGGGGAATCCCGCTCGGTCCGGGGCGGGTCGTGGGGCCTTGAGCCGCGCTTCGCGCGCGCGTCGAACCGCTACTGGTTCGCCCCGTCCGACCGCTTCGTCAACATCGGGCTCCGGTGCGCGCGTGCCGCAGATTAGGCTGCGTTTTGGGATGAGGGGGTAGTGGTCCCTCGCGTTCGGCTTGCGGGAGCAGATCGCAAACCGCCCCATGCGGCTTGGGCCAAAAGCCCTGGTCGTGAGCAAGGGCGGACCTAAAGGCATCGGGTGAGAATCGAGAAGGCGAACGTCCGTGAACTACCGTCCAAGTATCGAAAGAGCCAGACGACTGGGGTCGGCGCATCACCCCAGGACGAGCATGGCAGGGACCTGCTTACTGGCCATGCGGCATCCGGCATAGAGGGAGCGCGAGCTCGGTTCGGGCCCAAACGTGGAACTGCGGGAACCTTCGACCGCGATGCAAAGGGAAAGGCATAAGTGCTCCAACACGAGGCCGATAGTAGATATGGAATCGGATGTGCTCCGGCAGCTATTTCCCCCCAGCGGTGCGACGCGTGGCGATACCCAAGCCGAGTGGGGGAGAGCGGATCTCGGGCATTCCCACAGTAGGGGACCGCATAGCTCACACGGCGGCCAAGGTGGTGATCGACACGATCTTGGATCCCATCTTCCATGACGACTCGTTCGGCTATCGTCCGGGCCGGTCGGCCCTGGATGCCGTCGCGCTCGGACTCGCCGAGTGGTCCATTGCCGAACTGGTGGCGAGGCCGAGCTCGTGTACGAGAGGCTGAAGGGGCGTCTGGCCGAGTGCGGTCTTGCGCTCCGGGGACGGAGGTCACGCCGAAGCGAGCCGCGGTCAACGCGCGACCGGGGTGAGCGGACCGAGCGCGGTCGGCGGCGCTCCGAGGCACTCGTCGAGAAAGCCGAGGATCTCGTTCTGCCAGGCCACGAGCGCCGGCGGGTCGCGGACGAAGTGGCCCTGCCGGCGCAGCCGCAGAAAGCGGACCGGGAGCCCCCGGCGTTTCAGGGTCGAAAACAGCCTCAGCGACTGGCCGATCGGGACCCGGTGGTCTCGGTCGCCGTGGGTGAGCAGCATCGGGGCCCGGATCCGGTGGGCGTAGCGGGCCGGCGACCACCGCTCGTACACCGCGCCCGGCGCCCACGGAGGCCCTCCGAATTGCTCCTCGGGGAACCACCGGCTGTCGGTCTCTCCCCACAGCGCCGCCGGATCGAACACGCCGGCGTGGCTGACCCCGCACGAGAACAGATCTCCGTGGGCGAGCGCCCAGGCGACGAGGAATCCGCCGAACGACGCGCCGGCGGCCGCGCGCGGGGCCCCAACCTCCGGCCAAGCGTCGGCGGCGGTCAGAAACGCGCCGAGGTCGTCGTGGGGCGCGCCGCCCCAGGACGCCCGAACCCGGTCCGCGAACGCGGCCCCGTAGCCCACGGAGCCGGCCAGGTTCGGCATCAGCACCGTCCAGCCGGCGGCGACGAACGGCAGCGGGTTCCAGCGCGGGTGCCACCCGTCGGTCCAGGCGCTCTCCGGTCCGCCGTGGAGCAACACCACCACTGGGTTTCGGCCGTCGCGGTCGGGCGCGACCAAAAACCCTCGGACCGGTCCCCCCGGCCCGGGGGCCTCGACCTCGCGGACCCGGGCCGCGATGGGGGCGGACGCGGTGTTGAGACCGGACCGGCCCAGGACGCGGCCGTCCGGCCCGAGCACCCAGATCTCGGGCGGCGACAGCAGGCCCGAGACCACGGCGGCGATTCGGCTCCCGGCGGCGTGGGCGGCGTGCACCGTGCCTTTGGCGATGCGGTCCACCGTCCGCCCCCCGCCAAGCGGCGCGAACAGAAGCGGGCGATGTCCGGCCCGGTCCACGATCACGAGCGCGCCGGGGCCAAACGGGAGGACGGCGCGGACCGGGAGGTCGAGCCCGGGCAGCAGCGAGCGCGGCGCCTCCCCCAGTCGGAGGACCCGCACCTCGGTGGTCTTGGCTCCGTCCCCGGGCGCCGGGCCGGCCAGGTAGAGCAGGCGGTCGCCGTGGGCCGCCGGCGCGAAATCTCGCCCCGGGCTCTCGGTGAGCCGGGCCGGGGGCCGACCGGGCTCGAGCAAGAAGAGGTCCGAGTCCACCTCCCGCGCCTCGCCGAGCGGGGCCTCGCCGACGTAGACCCACCCCTCCGGCCCTAGGAACGCATAGCGGGGCTCCGGTCCCTCCGGCTCGGCCAACGCCGGCGCCGGATCGGGGGTGAGGTCCTCCGGGGGGCCCCCGTCGAGCGGTTGCCGCCACAAGTGCCGGACCCGCCCGTCCCGCCACCGCGCCCAGCGCCGGGGCCGCTCTTCTTCGTACAGCCGCTCCGGCCGCACCGACGCCTCCGAAAGCCGCCGCTTCTGGCAAGCGAGCGAGCTGCAGTCCGGGAAGACCCGGGATTCGAACGCGAGCCACGCGCCGTCGGCCGACCAGACCGGGTCGCGGGCCCCCGTCGGGAGCCGGGTGAACCCTTCCGCGGTTCGGGGGTTCCGACGAGCGACGAGCGCGATCTGGGGCTGACCGGCCCGCCGGACGGTGACGGCGAGCCGTTGGCCGTCGGGCGACCACGCCGGCGGTCCGGCCGCCAAGTCGAGCTCGACCCCGAGCTCCCCTTGCTCGGGGGCGTCGGCGGGGGCGAGCCAGAGCCGGCGGCGGCGGACCCCGCCCTCGAGCACATCGACCACCGCGGCCAGGCCGGTGCCGTCCGGGGACAGCCGCGGGTGGTCGGGGAGGCGTACGGAGAGCAGGCCGTCGGCGGCCGGCGCGGAGGCGAGCGCGATCACGCACCACGCGGCGGCGCTCAAACCTCACCCCCGAAGGGTATGGTGTCATCGATGGCGGATCCGAAGACGACGAGGCGGGGGCTGCTCGCGGGGGCGGCCGCCCTCGGCGTCGGGCTCGGGAGCGGGGCGGCGTTCGCGCGGCTCGATCCGGGCTCGATCTTTGGGTACCTCGAGGGACGCCGCGACCTCGACCGGGGCATGAGAGCGGCGTGGCTCCGGGCGGCTCGGGTGCGCTTCGGGGGCGCCGGGCTCGAGCCAGCCGGGGTCGGCCGGCCCGAGATCGAGGTCGCAAAGACGATCCTGGCTCGAGGCCTGTTCATGGGGGTCGATCCGAAGGACGGAGTGCTGGGGGCGTGGGAGGGCTGGCGATCGGCTCTCGGAGGGGTACCGCCCCCGATCGCGATTCACTACCAAATCCTCGCCTTCCAGGGGCGCACCCCCCGGGGCCGACCCATCGACCTCGCCTTCTCTTTTCCCGACTTCTACGACGAGGAGATCGCGCCCGACCTCGTGGCGTGGTGGGTCGAAGCCCTCGCCGCCGGGACGCTCCCCGACGCGGCGCTCGCCGAGACCCGCGAAGCGCTCGCCCGGACCCGCCGGAAGATGGCCCCGCTGCTGCTCGACAAGCTCCGGATGCTCGCCCGCCTCGACCGGCAGCGGCGGGCGGCCCGCGGCGCAGCCCGCGCCGAGATCGAGCGGGACATCGACGGCCTCGAAGCGGAGCTGGCCCGGTCCTTTCCCGGGGTGGGGCGCCGGCCCGAGGTGCTCGACCGAGCCAAGGCGCCGTTTGACCGGCTGCTGCTCGCGCTCGACGACCAGGGCGTGTCCCCCACCGAGGACGACCGCTGGCTCGACCCGAGGCGGGGAGCGCCCCCGCTCCGGCCGGTCCCGGAGCGCGCCGACCCCGCGGCCCCCACCGACGGGGTGCCGCTGGTCGAGCCGGAGGGCCCTCCACCCGTGACCCACCTCCCGGCCCAGCCCCGGCCCGGTGACCCCGAGCCATGGCGAGACCCGGCGCCCCGGCGCAGCCGAGCGGAGCTGTCGGCCGCCTACCTCGCCAAGCTGAGCCGCACGGTGGAGCCGTGGCTTCACACGCCCTACGCCTTCGGCAACGACACCCGCGGCGTCGGCACCGACTGCTCCGGCTTCGTGCGGTCGGTGTTTGCCGAGGCCTTCGCCCTCGATCTGCCCCGGACCAGCCGGGACCAGCTCCGCGCGGGGCGGTCGGTCGGGAAGAAGGCGCTTCGCCCTGGAGATCTGCTGTTCTTCGACACGGCCGACGACGGAAAGGTGAACCACGTGGGCATACAGCTGGGGGAAGACAGCTTCGTGCACGCGAGCGTGTCCCGCGGGGTCATCATCGAGCGGCTCGGGACCCGGATCTACGCCCGGGCGTTTCGGGGGGCGCGCCGCGTGCTCGCGTACGCCTCGTGAGCTCGAAGCGGCGTCGCCGGTGGCGGAGGTGGGTTCTCGCGTGGGTCCTCGTCGGTTCGCTCGTCGGATTGGCCGCGCTCGCCGAGCGGGCGCTCCGGGAGGGCGCAGCGGCGGAGCTCGTTCGTTCCTCGCTCGTGGACGCGGCCGCGTCCGGGTGCGGGCTCGAGCTCGATTTCTCCCTCATCCGGCTCGACCTGCTCGCGGGGGTGGCGGAGCTGAGCGGCGTCGCGGTCCGCCGCGCCGGGCGCCCGCTGCTCGAGTGGGAGAGGTTGTCGGTTCGCTTCGGCCGGCGCTCGTTGCTGCTCGGTCGAGCCGAGCTGCGGTCGATCGAGCTGCTCTCTCCCCGCGCCGTGATCCGGCTCGAGGAGGGGGTCTGGGTGGACAGCCCAACTTGCCTCGCCGGCGGCTCCGGGGCGCCTCCGCCGGTGTCGGTCGGGTCGCTGTCGGTCGTGGGCGGCCGGGTGGAGCTCGAGAGCGACGGCGGCGGGGCCTCGCTCCACGACCTGACCGCCCTCGGCTGGCCTTCGCCAAAGGGCCTCGAGCTGCGGCTCGGGCTCGACGCCACCGCTCGCCTGCCCGAGCCCGCCGACGAGCCGGTTCCGACCGAAAAGACGGTCCCACCCGCGACTTCGGTGTCGGGTTCGGTCCGAGTCGCGGCCACCATCGAGGGGCCGCTGCTCGCGCCGACGAGGGTCGCGCTGCACCGCGTCGAGTCGTCGGTGGACGGCTTGGCGCTCGATGGCTCCGGGGCGCTGCGCCCGGCGGACCTCCACGGTCACCTCCTCGTCGCGCTCGACGCGGACCTCGGCGTGCTCGCTTCGTGGCTGCCCGGCGCCGGGTCGGCGCGGGGTCGCGGGTCGTTGTTCATCGAGGCGGCGGGCAGCGTCGCCTCGCCCCGGGCGCGGGGATGGGTGCAGCTCGAAGACGCCGGCTTCAAGAACTTCTCGTTCGGGGACCGAACGCGGGTGGGGTTCGAGGCAGGGGTGGAGGGGCTTCGACTCGAGCCGATCCACGTCCAGCTCGGCCCCGGCTCGATAAACGCGAATATAAATGTCGATTTTTTCGAAGGATTTACCGTAGATGCCTCGGCCCGGACCGACCGGCTCTCGTTCGCTCGGTTCATGGCCGCGCTCGGGACCACCGACGTGTGGGTGGACTTCCCCGCGACCGGCGAGACGAAGGTGCGGGGGACGCTCTTCCCGTTCGAGCTCTCGGGACCGTTTGGGTTCGATGTCGCCGGGGTTCGGGTGTGGAGCCGGCCGTGGCACACGGCGAGCCGGGCCCCCCGGATGCTGGATGTGGTCCCGGTGCAGGTCCGAGGAGGGTGGACGTTCACCCCGGAGGCCATCGACTTCCTCGCGGTCGAGCTGCGCACCGAGGCGACCCACGGGACCGCCGACGCGCGGGTCCGCCACGCTGCGCCCGGCTCGGTCTCCGTCGAGGTCGATTTCGATCGGTTTCGCCTCCGGGACCTGGGCGCGGTGGGCGGCCTCGATCTCCTCGGGGCGGGGCGGCTCGCCGGCTGGCTCGGCGGCCCCTTCGACCAGCTTCGAGCCAGCGGCGTCTTCGACCTCGACGGGGTCTCGGTCGCGGACATCGCGCTCGGCGGGGCGTCGGGGCAGGTGGCGTGGGATGGAAAGGACGGGCTCGACTTCTCGGGGATCGAGGGACGCCTCGGTACCGTGCGATGGAACGGGCGGCTCGGGGTGGACCTCGGCGGCGTCCCCACCGTCGCCGCCCGAGGCAAGGTCACCGGCGGTCGCCTCGGAGATCTCCTTCTGCCCCTGGACCTCGGGCCAGGTCCCACCCGGCTCTTGGGAGGCAAGGTCCGGGGCGAGTTCGCCCTGACCGGCCCCCCCTCGGCTTGGAGCGGCCCGGTGCGGCTCGACGTCGAGCCGCTCGAGGTGGGCGGGGAAGCGTTCGGAGCCCTGTCGGCCACGGGGCGACTCGAGCGGGGGAGGGTCGTGCTCGAGGAAGCGGTCGTCGTGGACGGCGAGGCCCGGGCCCAGGCGAGCGGGTGGCTCGAGCCGAGCACCAGGAAGATGGAGCTCGAGGCGAAGCTCGAGGGCCTTCAGCTCGATCGGCGGCGATTTGGGGTTTCGCTCACTGGAGGGGTGGCCGCCTCGGCCCAGGTCCGCGGCTCGCTGATGAGCCCGCTCGGGACCGGCATCGTGCTCCTGCGCGACGGGTCGCTCGCTGGGGAGCGACTCGGTTCCGGTCAGCTTCGGCTCGGGCTCGGCGCCGAGTCGGTGCGCGTGGACGTGGATCTGCCCGAGGTGCGGACCTCGCTCGGCGGGGTCGTCCGCTTCGAGGCCGGCGCCCCCTTCGAGGCGACGGTTCGGCTCAGCGATGCGCCCTGGCCGACGTTGGTCGGAGGCCTCGTCGGCGTGGACCTTCAGGGAACCCTGTCCTCGAAGGCCGAATTGCGGGGACGGCTCGAAAACCCCGAGGCCACCCGAGGGCTCGTTCAGGTCGAGCGGTTGAAGGGCGTCTTCGGTGGGCTCGCGCTCGAGGTCGCGCCGGCCACGCTCCGTCTGGAGGACGGCCACTTCGCGCTGTCCGACCTGCGGATCGAGGGTCGGGACCTCCGTTTGGGCCTGTCGGGCCGGGTGGGCCGGTCCTTCGACCTCGGTTTCGACGGCCGGCTCGACCTCCGGGTGCTCTCCTCCTGGGTGCCTCCCATTGAGCGGTCGCTCGGCAGCCTGTCGGTCCAGGGCCGCCTCGCCGGGGCAAAAGGCGAGCTCGATCTGCTCGGCACCGGTCAGCTCGAGGACGTCTCGCTCGAGTGGCAAGGGGTCCCCAATCGGCTCACTGCCGGTCGAGGCCGGCTGGACTTCACGAAGAACGCGATCAGCCTCGAGCGGTTTCGGGCCCGCTGGGCCGGAGGGACCCTCGGGGCCGACGGGACGGTCCAGCTGGCGAACCTCGAACCTCGCAACTTGAATTTCGAGATCCAGGTCGAAGGAGCCAGACCGCGGCTCTCGCTCGCCTACCTCGACATCGGCGGCCGGCTCGATGGGCGGGTCGGGCTCGACGGGCGGTGGCCCCAGCTGGCGGCCACCGGCGCGCTCGAGGTCCGCGAGGCCCGGATCTCGCCTCGCACCGACCTCTCCGACTGGGTGGGTTCCGGCCGGATCGCGGCGGCCTACGACCCGAGCGCGGAGCTGCTCGAGCTCGACATCGGCCTGCGATTTCCCGACCGCATCGTGGTCAAGAACGACGACCTCGATCTCGGCCTTCGCGGCGCGCTGCGCCTCACCGGCACCAACCAGCGGCTCGGGCTCGTCGGCGGGCTCACCCTCGACCAGGGGGGGCGGGTGAGCCTCGTGGGCCGGGAGTATGTCACCGAGGCGGGGATGATCGAGCTGGCCGATGAGTTTCGATTCGAACCCAGCTACGACCTCGCGCTGTCCACGTCGGCGTGCGACGCCCGGGTGCGGGTCAACCTGCTGGGAAACCTCGACGGCTTCGACAGCACGTACAGCAGCAACCCAGAGATGGATCGGGAAGACATCCTCAGCTGTCTGGTGCGAGGGATCCGTCGCCGCGACCTCGATCAGGATCTCACCTCGTTTGCGGGTTCGGCGCTGCTCAAGCTCTCCGGCGTGGACCGGCAGGTGAAGCGGGTTCTGCCGATCGACCAGCTCGACGTCACCACCGAATTCAGCTCGAGGGCCCGAGCCTACGAGCCGCGGGTGCTCGTGGCCAAGGACATCTATCTGCTCGATCGCAGCCTCCGCCTCGAGTACTCGGCCTCACTCGTGAGAAACGATGACCAGCGGGCCGCGCTGCGGGTGAGGCTGAGCCCGAACGTCAGCCTTCAGCTCGGGTGGGCGTCCTCCGAGGACGTCCCGATGGGGGATTTGGGCCTCGATCTCAAGCGCCGCTGGTCTTGGTGAGCCGGAGGCTCATTTCCAGCGTCGGTCGTCGAAGCGGCCCGGCCCGTAGCCTCGACCGAAGCCTGGTCCCTCCACCTCCCACGCCGAGAGCACGCCGTCTCGGTCACGGTCGAGCCGGTCGAAGGTCCGCAGCTGCTCGCTCGCCTTCCGCCGAGCGAACTCGGCCACCGTCAGCCCCCGCCGGCCTCGCGCGAGGTTTCGGTAGGGGGTCCGGGAGAGCTCCCGGGCGTCGAGCCACCCGTCCCGGTTGCGGTCGAGCGACCGGCCCTCGGCGCGGGCCATCTGCTCCTCGTAGCGCAGAAACTCCGCCCGAGTGACAACCCCATCTCGGTTCAGGTCCATGGGCCCGGCCGGCCGGACCGCGACCGGTCGCCCGGGGCGGCCCCACCCGGGCCGGTCCATCCCGCGGCGGTCGATCCCGGGGCCGTCCATCCCGCGGCGGTCGACCCCGCGGCGATCGACCCCGCGGCGATCGATCCCGGGGCGGTACACCTGATCCTCGAACCGTTCCCCTCGGCGGGGGCTCGCGTCGGCGGGGGCCGCCAGGGCGGCGACGGTGAGTGCGGCGAGGGTGAAGCTGAGGGTCTTCATGGTGGGGTCCTTCCTCTCGAGCCACCAACCCGGCTCGTCCGGGGCGTCGGGCTCGCATGGGGAAGGACGCCAGACCGAGCCGCGGCTTCAGCGGCCGCGGCCGTCTTCACATTTCTTCATGAAGCGCCGAGCCTCATGAAGCGCCAAGCCCTCATGAAGCGCCAAGCCCTCATGAAGCGCCAAGCCGGTGAGAGACCAGGTCGTCCACCACCGCGGGGTCGGCCAGCGTCGACGTGTCTCCGAGGGCCTCGTGCTCGTTCGCTGCGATCTTCCTCAGAATCCGCCGCATGATCTTGCCCGAGCGGGTCTTCGGCAGGCCGGGCGCCCACTGGATGTGGTCCGGCTTGGCGATCGGCCCGATCTCGTTGCGGACGTGGGCAACCAGCTCGTTTCGCAGCGCCTCGCTCGGCTCGATCCCCTCCTTCAGGGTGACATAGCAGTAGATGCCCTGACCCTTCAGGTCATGGGGGTAACCGACGACCGCCGACTCCGCGACCGCTGGGTGCGAGACCAGCGCGCTTTCGATCTCGGCCGTGCCCATCCGGTGGCCGGATACGTTGATGACGTCGTCCACCCGCCCGGTGATCCAGTAGTAGCCGTCGCCGTCCCGCCGGGCTCCGTCGCCGGTGAAGTATTTCCCCGGGTAGGTCGTGAAGTAGGTCAAGCGGAAGCGCTCGTGGTCCCCGTAGATGGTTCGCATCTGCCCGGGCCAGCTATCGGCGAGCACCAGGTTGCCCTCGACCGCGCCGTCGAGCACGGTCCCGTTCGCGTCGACCATCTCCGGCTTCACCCCGAAGAACGGCAAGGTCGCGGAGCCAGGCTTCAGCGCGGTGGCGCCCGGCAGCGGGGTGATGAGGATGCCCCCGGTCTCCGTCTGCCACCACGTGTCTACGATCGGGCACCGGCTGTCGCCCACCACCTCGTGGTACCAGCGCCACGCTTCGGGGTTGATGGGCTCACCCACCGAACCAAGGATGCGCAGCGACTTTCGCGAGGTCTTCTTCACGAGATCCTCACCGGCCCGCATGAGCGAACGGATCGCCGTCGGCGCGGTGTAGAAGATGCTCACCTGGTGCTTGTCCACGACCTCCCAGAACCGGCTCGGCGTGGGGTAGGTGGGGACGCCCTCGAACACCAAGGTGGTCGCTCCGTTGGCGAGCGGTCCGTACACGATGTAGCTGTGCCCGGTGACCCAGCCGACATCGGCGGTGCACCAATAGATGTCCCCCGGCTTGTAGTCGAACACGAGCTCGTGGGTCATCGCTGCGTACACGAGGTAGCCGCCGGTGGTGTGAAGCACGCCCTTCGGCTTGCCGGTCGAACCGGAGGTGTAGAGGATGAAGAGGGGGTCCTCGGCGTTCATCGGCTCCGCCGGGCAGTCCGGGGCGGCCTGCGCCATCAGGGCCCGGGCGTCGAGGTCCCGGCCGTCCACCATCTCGACATCCATGCCGGTGTGGGTGAACACGAGGACGCGTATCCCTTTGTCGCCGACCTTGTTCACGGCGATGTCCACGTTCTTCTTCAGCGGGACCGCCTTGCCCCCGCGAAGGCCGCCGTCGCTCGTGACCACGACCTTGGCTTCGGCGTCCGAGATCCGGTCGGCGAGCGCGTCCGGAGAGAACCCACCGAAGACCACCGAGTGGACGGCCCCGAGCCGGGCGCACGCGAGCATCGCCACCGTGGCTTCCGGGATCATGGGCATGTAGATCATCACCCGGTCGCCCTTCTTCACCCCGGTGCTCTTGAGCACGTTCGAGAAGCGGCAGACCTGCTCGTGCAGCGCGCGGTAGCTGATGTGGGCCTGCACGTCGGGCGAGTCGCCTTCGAAGATGATCGCGGTCTGGTCCCCCCGGGTCTCGAGGTGCCGGTCGAGGCAGTTGTGAGCGACGTTCAGGATGCCGTCCTCGTACCAGCGGATGTGCACGTCCCCAGAGAACGAGACGTCCTTGATCTTCGTCGGCTTTTGGAACCAATCGAGGCGGTCCGCTTGCTCCCGCCAGAACGCTTCCGGCTCATCGATGGAGCGGCGGTACATGGATTGGTACTTCTCTTGGTCCACGTGGGCGGTCTGGGTGACGGACTCGGGGACAGGGTAGACTTCAAGCATGGTTCCTCCTACTTCGACGTTCGATGGATCGGCCCCGCGGGGACGTCACCGGGCTTTTGGGCTGCTGATCGTCGCCTCGCTCGGCTCGCGGCTCGAGGCGCCGGTGCGCGGCATCCACATCGAGAGCCACTGCTCTTGAGCTTCTCGAACTTGGCGAAACGCGTCGTCGATTCCCTCGGGGGTGGTCGGCGGGGGCCCCCCTCGGGCTCGTTCGAACGTCTCGAGCCTGCGGCGAAGCTCGAGGCTCTCCTCGAGCAGCGCGATGTATTTCGACTTCGGGACTCCGCCCACCGAGTCGAGCCACGCCTCGTGCATCTCTCCCATCGCCCGGTACGGGGCCCGGCCGGCGTCGATGAGGCGCCGAGCCTCGTTGCCGAAGGGCAGGCGTCCGAGCACGTCGGTCCCGAACCGAGACCACGCGTCGCCGAGTGAGCGGCTCATGCGTCGCGCTCCCCGAGCCACCGAGCGACCAGCTCGGGGAGCTCCTTTTGGACCTTGCCGCTCACGTACATCCCGATGTGACCGGTCTTGAACCCGCGGACCGTGTAGTCCTTCGTCCCCACGTGGTCGCCGAGCGCCTTCGAGGACGCCGGAGGGACCAGGTGGTCTTGTTCGGCGTAGATGTTGAGGACCGGCATGCGGAGGTTTTGGAGGCGAACCTCTCTGCCTCCGATCGAGAGGCCCCCCTTGACCAGCCGGTTGTTCTGGTAGAACTCGCGGATGAACTCCCGAAAGACCTCACCCGGCTGATCCGGGCTGTCGAAGATCCACTTCTCCATCCGGAGGAAATTGACGAGCTTCTTCTCGTCTTCGGCGATCTCGGGCAAGGCCAGATACTTCCCGAAGTTCAAGGAGAACGGCCGGAGCATGAGGTAGCCGAAGTTCATCACGTCGCCCGGGATGTTGCCCATGGCGTCCACCATGAGATCCACGTCCAGGCCCTGAATCCAGGCGTTCAAGAGGCCGCTGTCGGGGGTGGCCTCGACGTGGAAGTCGATCGGCGCCACCATCACCACCAGGTTTTTCACCTTCTCGGGGTGCAGCGAGGCGTAGCACATCGAGAAGGCGCCGCCCTGGCAGATCCCGAGGACGTTGATGGCCGGGACGCCAGACCGCTCCCGAACCGCGTCCACGCAGGCGTCCAGATAGCCTTCGATGTAGTCTTCGAGCGTCGCCCAGCGCTCGGTGGGTCCGGGGTAGCCCCAGTCCACGAGGTAGACCTCGATCCCCCGGTCGAGAAGGTTCCGGACGAGCGAACGGTCCTCCTGGAGGTCCACCATGTACGGCCGGTTCACGAGCGCGTAGCTGATGAGGACCGGAGTCTTCAGCCGTCGCTCGGACGGGGCGTAGCGAAACAGGCGCACATGATCGAGGCGAAAGACCTCTTCTTTTGGGGTGCAACCGATCTCGATGTCCTGCTCGCGGAGCTTCCGGAGGTTCTCGAGCCCGGCGCCGAGCCTCGCCGGGAGGGCGGCGGCCTCGCCGAGGGCGGCGATAGGTAGGCTGCTCATGGTGTCATTTCCCCTCCCGGCGCATCGCGCCGAGGTCCTTCTTCATGGCCCGAAGCTCGCGGCGAAGCTCGGCGATGGTGCGGTGGGCCTCGTCCACCTCCGACCGGGTGGGCATGTCCTGAGCCTTCAACATCTGCTCGACGAGGGCCCGCTTGCCCCGGCGAACCCGGTGGGTTGCGTTCAGCATCGCGCTTTGGGCCTCGGCGAAGCGGGGGCTCGCGAACATCTCGGTGAAGACCGCGTCCGCCACCTCGACCCACAGCTCGGTGAGCGCCTTCGGGCCCTCGACCATCTTGCTGTCCCTGGCCATGGACGCGAGCCGCTCGGTCATTCGGCGAAAGGCGCTCGCGAACGCCTCACCGAGCAGCGAGCGGTAGGCCTGCTCCTTGGCCTGCTGCTCGAGCCAGGCCCCGAACAGCTGCTGGGCTTCGTTCTGGTGCTCCCGCTGCGACCCGAAGCCCGGGCTGCTCAGCCACTCCGTCCACGCCGCCGGGACCTCGGGCGCAGACAGCGACGCGGGCGGCATCGACCACGACGGGGCGCCGGTGAACGCGGCTCCGAACATGGCCTGCGTCTGGCGCTGCCACGCCTCGAACAGTTTTGCCGCCTCCTCGCCGGAAAACGGCGCTCGAAGCCGGTGGGTCATGTCCTCGAGCGCGGAGCGAAACGCCTCCGGGTTCGTGGAACGGCTCGCGAGGTCGGACCATGCCCGGGCCAGGGTGCCCATCATGTCGTTCGCGCGCTGCTGGTTCTCCCGTACCCGTTCCGCGACGGTCTCGATGGTTCGGTTCGGGTCCCCGAGCGGCGCCATCTTGAACAAGCCAAGCATGGCGTCGCGGGCGCGTTCGAACTCTTCGAATCCGGGGGGACGGAGCGGGGTCTCGGTGCTTGTCATCACGATCCTCTATCGGTCAATACATGTGCTGGCCGCCGTTGATGGATAGCGTCGAGCCGGTGATGAAGCCGCCCTCGTCCGCCACCAAGAACACGACGCCCCGGGCGATCTCATCGGCGTGGCCGAGCCGGCCTACCGGGATTCGGGCCACGATCTTCTGCAAGACCTCATCGGGCACCGCGCGGACCATGTCGGTGTCGATGTAGCCCGGGGCGATCGCGTTGACCGTGATCCCCTTTTTCGCCCCTTCCTGGGCGAGCGCCTTGGTGAAGCCGTGGATCCCGGACTTCGCGGCCGCGTAGTTGACTTGGCCGTATTGTCCAGCTTGGCCGTTTATCGACCCGATGTTCACGATGCGGCCAAAGCCCCGAGACATCATGCCATCGAAGACGGCGCGGCAGGTGTTGAAGCACGAGGTGAGGTTGGTCTGGATGACCTCGTTCCACATCTCGAAGGTCATTCGCTTCATGGTGTTGTCGCGGGTGATCCCAGCGTTGTTCACCAGCACGTCGACCGGGCCGAGCTCGGCCTCGATCTTCGCGATCCCCTCCTTCACCGCCTCGAAGTCGGAGACATCGAAGCGAAAGCTCGCGATCCCGGTCTCGGCGGTGAAGGCCTCCGCGGCCTGGGTGTTGCCCCCATAGTTGGCGGCTACGGCGTAGCCAGCGTCCTTAAGACCCAGCGAAATGGCGGCCCCGATGCCTCGGGTGCCTCCGGTCACGAGCGCTACTCTCTTCGTCATGTTTGGTCTCCCTTGCGCCTCAGGCCCGCTCGACGCACAGGGCGATGCCCATGCCGCCACCGATGCAGAGGGTGGCGAGCCCCCGCTTTCCGTCCCGCTTGGTGAGCTCGTGCAGGAGGGTGACCAGCACCCGGGCGCCGGACGCGCCGATCGGGTGACCGAGCGCGATGGCTCCGCCGTTGACGTTCACCTTGTCCGGGGAGAACCCGAGGGCTTGGTTGACCGCGCAGGCCTGGGCCGCGAACGCCTCGTTGGCCTCGACGAGGTCGAGCTGATCGGCGGTCCAGCCCGCTCGCTCGAGCGCGGCCTTCGAAGCGGGGATGGGCCCGGTACCCATGATCTCGGGGTCTACGCCGCGGGTCGCCCAGGACGCGATGCGGGCGAGCGGCGTGACGCCCCGGCGCCGGGCCTCGTCTTCGCTCATCAGGACGAGCGCGGCCGAACCGTCGTTGAGGCCAGAGGCGTTGCCGGCGGTGACGCTGCCGTCCTTCGAGAAAGCGGGGCGCAGCTTCGCGAGCGACTCCACGGTGGTGCCGAAGCGAGGATGCTCGTCGGTGTCCACCACGGTGTCGCCCTTTCGGCCGGCGATGGTGACCGGGACGATCTCGTCCTTGAACCGCCCCGCCTTGATCGCGGCCTCGGCCTTCTGCTGCGAGGATGCGGCGAGCTCGTCCTGCATTCCCCGAGAGATGCTGAACTTCTGGGCGACGTTCTCCGCGGTCGTGCCCATATGGTACCCGTGAAAGGCGTCCCACAGGCCGTCCACGATCATCGTGTCCACCAGCTCGGCCGGACCCATCTTGGTCCCGGTCCGAAGGTGCAGGCAGTGGGGGGACCGGCTCATGCTCTCCTGGCCGCCGGCGACCACGATCTCGGAGTCGCCGCTCTGGATGGCCTGCATGCCGAGCGCGACCGCGCGCAGGCCGGAGCCGCACACCTGGTTCAGCGTGAAGGCGGTCCGGTCCTTGGGGACTCCGGCTGCGACCGCGGCTTGGCGGGCGGGGTTCTGCCCGGCGCCTGCGGTCAGGACCTGGCCGAGGATGACCTCCGAAACGTCCTCCGCCGACACCTTCGCTCGGGCGAGCGCCTCGCGAATGGCGAGGGCGCCTAGCTCCGAGCCGGTGAGGCTCGCGAGCCCCCCGCCAAATGCCCCGATCGGGGTCCGAACCGCGCTTGCAATGATGACCGTCTTCATTCTGTATCCACCTCTCCCGGCGCGTCCGCCGGCGAACGGCCCGATCGCAAGCAACCGACGTGCCACGGACCATGAGTGCCAAACTTGCCTTGGGCGGCGTGGGGTGTTTCCGAATCGAAACGAACACCGACGAAGGTGAGTCTGTTGGGAACGTGGGTGCCTCAAAAGGGTCGAAACGCAGGCGATGAATTTGCGAGTATGCAAGCTCCGCTCGCCCGCGCGAGAAACCTGGTAGGACCACGGGCGAATGGGCCGGGTCCGCCGCGCCGCCGCGCTGCCGTGGGTGCTCGTCCTCCTGGGCACCGTCCCCCCTCGCCCGGCCTGGGCCGAGCGGCTGGTGTCGGTGGAGGTGGTGGCTGACCCCGGCCTGCGGTCGGACGGTCTCGAGCGGCTCATCGGGCTCGAGCTCGGCGCGGAGGTGGACGCATCGGCGGTTCGGGAGGCGGTCGAGCGGCTCTACCAGCTCGACCGCTTCCGGTCGGTGGTGGTGCGCCGGCGGCAGCTGACCCCGGGCGAGATCGCGCTCGAGTTCGTGCTCGATCCGGTGAAGCGGGTCGGCGAGGTCTCGGTGCTCGCCGACGGGATCGACGGGGCCTGGGTGGAGTCGGCGCTCGGGTTGGGGCGAGGGGCTCGGGTGGACCTCACCGAGCTCACCGCGGCGCGGCGCCAGCTCGCGGCGCGGCTCGGCCGGCGCGGGTTCCGGGAGGCGGCGATCGGCCTCGGCCTCGAGCCGCAACAAGACGGGGGCATCCAGCGCCTCGTCGTTCGGGTCGATGCCGGCCGCAGAACGCACGTCCGGAGGCTCGAGCTGCTCGGTCTGCCGGACGAGCTGCGCGCGGCGACGGCGCTCGGGCTCGGCCGAGGGGACCCGCTCGACCTCGACCGGATTGCGGAGGCGAGCCGGCTCCTCGAGCGCCGCCTCCAGAGGGACGGCTACCTCGACGCCCGGGTGCTCGAGCCGAAGGTCCTCGCCACCGCGTCGCCCCACGAGGCGGACCTCGAGATCGAGGTCAACCTCGGTCCTCGGGTGGAAGTGCGGGTCGCCGGGCACCGCATGGTCTCGAGGCGTCGCTTGCTCGAGGACGCGGCCGCGCTCGACGAGCTCGGCAGCCAGGCCCCGGGGCTCGTCGAGGCCCGCGAACGCATGCTCTCCCGTTACCACCGGCAGGGATACCCCAATGCAAGGGTCGAGGTGCGCGCTCGGACCTTGGTCGATGGAAGCCGGCGACAGGTGCTGTTTCGGGTCCAGGAAGGGGCGAAGGTCGACGTCGCGGCCGTTCGCTTCGAGGGGGTCCGGCGGCTCGAAGAACGCGAGCTGCTCGACCAGATCGGCCAGACCGTGGAGCGGTTCGTCGCCGCCGAGACCGGCCGGCCCGGAGTGGACCCCGAGGTGGTCGAGAAGGTGCTCCGAAGCGAGCGGGGGCAACGGCGGCGCCGGGCCTCCACCGCGCCGCCCAACGCGGGGCGAATCTACGTCGAGCGGGCCTACCGGGCGGCGGCGGAGACGCTCGTGGCCCTGTATCGATCCCGGGGGTTTCAGCAGGCCCAGGTTGGTCCTCCCGAGGTCAGGTCGGTGGGGCCGGCCCGGGTGGAGGTCCGCTACGACGTTACGGAGGGCCCGCTGTGGACGCTCGGCGCGGTCAGCTTCGAAAACCACCGCGGTCTCGAGCCGGCCGAGCTGCGGCGGACGGCGGACCTCGGCGCTGGCGAGGAGCCGCTGACCTTCGAGCGGATCGACGCCGCGCGGCGGGCGCTGGGCGAGCTGTACCGAGACCGCGGCTATCTGTTTGCGTCGGTCGAGGAGCGCCTGGTTCCGCTGCCGGACCGCGGGGCCCCGTTTCAGGAGGAGGCGAGCCCGCCGTGTCCGGACAAGAGCGCAAAAACCTGTGTCTTGGAGGTCGTGTTCCGGATCTCCGAAGGGCCGCAGGTGCGGACTCGGGACCTCATCGTGCGTGGGCTCGACGCGACCCGCATGTCGGTCATCGAGGGGGAAGTCACCCTGCAGAGCGGCGCGATTCTGTCTCGGGCCGACATGGTGAAGACCAGGGACAATCTGGTCCGGCTCGGGGTCTTCGACCGCGTGGTCGTCCGGCCGCTCGAAGAGGGCCGGGCCGAGGAGGAGAAGGATGTCCTCATCGAGGTGAGCGAGCGCGAAAACCTCTCCTTCGAGCTCGGGGTCGGGGCCTCGACCGAGCAGGGGCTGAGGGCCTTCGCCGGGTTCGAAGACCGGAACCTGTTCGGCACCGCGCTGCGCCTCCAGCTGAACACGAAAGTGAACCTCTGGGCCGAGCCGCTGCTCGGAATCTACCAGGAAGGGCTCCGTGACGCGATCCGACGGTTCTACGAGCCGTTTTCCGTCCTGGGGCCACAGACCTCACCGCTGCTGCTGCTCGAGTACCAGGTGGCCGCCGGCATCTCCTACCCGCGCATCTTCCTTCTGCCTCGAGGCTTCTCCTTCGGCATCGACGTGATCGCGCTTCGCGATTACGATCCGGCGTTCTCCGAGGAGAACCAGCGGGTCACCCTGATCGGGAACTACAAGGGGTTTCGGCCCGAGCTGCTCGGCCGAGCCCGACCGCTCGCGGTGCAGCTTCGGGCGAGCCTCGAGCGTTCGGACCTCGACTGCAACGAAGCGGTCGAAGGACGGGAAGTTTTGTGCTCGAGCGGGGGTTCGGGCTTTCGGCCCGGGGAGCGCATCCAGGGTCAGAACATCTACCTGAATGTGGGACCTAGGTTGAGTTGGGATTTTCGTGACGACGCGCTCGAGACCCGTGGCGGCGGGTACCTCGAGCTCGAGCTCGTGGGCGCGCTCGGCCTCGACGCGGTCAGCCCGAGCTTTCTCCGGATGGAAGGCAGGGTGAGCGCCTACGCGCCGGTGGCCCCTCGGGTGATGTTCGTCGCGTCGCTCCGCGGCGGAGAGATTGTCCGGGATGCGGACTCGGAGATCCCGCTCAACCGGCGGTTCTACGCCGGCGGGTGGAACACGATCCGAGGCTATCCAGAGAAGACGCTGCTGCCCCAAGACGTCCCGCTCGATGCCGAGGGCGTTCCGATCAGCCCGGTGTCCACCGGAGGCCTCGCCTACTTGGCCTTCAAGACCGAGCTTCGGGTGCGGGTGTTCGGACCGGTCTCGCTCGCTGGCTTCTTCGACATCGGCGACCTGTGGGCGCGCACCGCGCAGAACGACGACCAAGCCCGTTGCCGCTCGGCGGGGCCGTTTCTCACCGAGTGCGAGCTGGCCTCTGGTCGGACCGTGCGCCGCCGGCTGGCGAGCGGCGGCGGGGTGGGCGTGCGGGTCGCCACCCCGATCGGTCCCCTCGCCATCGACCTCGGCGTTCCGATCGATCCGCGCGACTCCGTGGAAGATTTCACCGTGCATTTCTCGGTAGGGACGTTCTAAAAGGTGAAAAAAACCGCAGTCTGCGTCGTTTGGAGCTCGGGGGGCGTGCGGTCGAGCCGGGCGCTCACCCAAAACGAGCGGAGCGGGGTATGGTCCCTGCTGGAGGTCATCGATGGCATCACGTCGTGAGCACCGAGACGGGGCCCGAGTGGCCCTGGCCCGTTTGTGCGTGGAGTTGCCCGGGGAGGAGCCGTCGGAGCTGCCAGGGACCATGGTGGGGGGCAACATCTCGACCGGCGGGGTGGGCTTCGTGCTCGACGGAGAGTCGCCGGAGGTCGCGGTGGGCGACCGGGTGACGGTTCGATTCAGCCTGCCCGACTCGTTCGACGAGCTGGTGGTGCGGGCGGAAGTGCGCCACCTATCCCCCCGCGAAGCGGGCGGATATCGGGTGGGTGCCCGGTTCTTGGACGCCGACGAGCTGGTGCAAAACCCGCTCTATCGCTACGTCGAGGAGGCCCTGCTCGCCGTCCGCGCGACCTCCGAGAGCTTCATCGACATCTGAGGCGGGCTGGGTCCCGCCGTTTGTCGTGGGCGCTCAGTTCGGGGAAGCGCACTCCACGCCGGTGGGCTCGTAGGTGCCGCTGTCGAGCAGCTGCTGGCAGGTGGACTCGAGCCCCAGGTCGGTCGCCCGAAAGCACTGGTCCTGGGCGATGGCGTTTCGGCAGCGGGCGCACTGGTCGCTCAGCCGCGCGCAGGCCCCACCGGATCCGCCGCCGCCGCCGCCGCCGCACCCCGCGGCGAGGCTCCCCGCTGCGGCGAAAAGACAGAAGGCTCCGGTGCAGAGCCAACGAACGCTGTTCATGAGGCCATGAAACCCCGGGCGGGCGGTCACCGGCATCCGCCGAGTGGGTGGGGCGCACCGGTCACGGATCGAGGCGGTACCGCGTCGAGGAGAAGGCAGGTCGATGGGACCACTCGGACCGCTCAAGGAGCGTTGGCCACGACCGATAGGGCACAGAGACTGACTCGAACCGAGGCAGTCGAGCGGCCATGCACACCGTCGATTCCATCGAGCCGACCCTCGAGCGCCTGCTGGACGATCTCGAGCGGTTCTACGCGGCGCGTCTTCACTCGGACGGTGGCGAGCTCGCCGAGGCATGCCGACGGGTTCAGGAGGGACTCGGGGTGCTCGGGCAGGTCCACCAGCAGGCGGCCGAGCAGGTGGCGGTGCTCGCCTCCGTGCTCGAGGCGGCGGCGCGGCCGAGCGCCCCGCGGCCCCAGGAGCGCTGGTCGGACTGGCCCGGGTCATCGGGACGGATCGCTCAGCTCGAGTCGCAGGTGGAGGAGCTCGAGCTTCGACTCGCGGCAGCCTGGTCGGCACGGGAGGAAGCGGAGGCGGCGCTGGCTGCCCACGAAGCCATGTCCGAGGTGGAGGCGGATTCGGAGGCGGACGCCGTTGAGGCCGCGCCGGCGGCCCACGAAGCCATGTCCGAGGTGGAGGTGGATTCGGAAGCGGACGCCGTTGAGGCGGCGCCCGAGGCGCTGGCTGCCGTCGAAGCCACGTCCGAGGTGGAGGTGGATTCGGAGGCGGACGCCGTTGAGGCGGCGCCGGCGGCCCACGAAGCCACGTCCGAGGTGGAGGTGGATTCGGAGGCGGACGCCGTTGAGGCGGCGCCGGCGGCCCACGAAGCCACGCCCGAGGTGGAGGTGGATTCGGAGGTGGTCGCCCCCGAACCCAGGTCCGAGGCCGAAGCCCTGGCGCTCGGGCGCGAAGACTGGGACCGGCTTCAGCGCGCGCTCAGCCGGGCTCGGGCTGAAGCGGAGGGGGTCGGGCTTGTGGTTCGGAGCCTCGAAGCCGAGCGGGCCGAGCTCTGGGAGGCGGTTCACGGGGCCGAAGCGGCGCTCGACGGGGCACAGGTCAGGCTCGCCGAGCTCGAGCTCGAGCTCGCCGGGGCCGAGCAGCGCATTCGCGCCGCCGAGGCGGAGCGGGGCGTCGAGCGGGCGAGGGCCATGGAGGCGGAGTTGGGCGAGAGCGGCGCCCGCTTCGCCGGAGAGGGCCTCGAGGCCCGCCTCCTCGAGCTGCTGGTCGGGTCGCGAGCGGGCTTCGACGAAGCGGACGAGGCGGAAGAAGTGGTCTTGGCCGCAGGCGAGCGGTCCGACGAAGCGCAGGGAAAACCGGCCGAGCTGGCGGAGGACGACTCCCCGAGCCCCGGCTCGTCCCATCGAAGAGAGCAAAGAGAGAGTCGATGAGCGAGATCTCGAACCAAGACCAAGTCCCCACCCCGGAGCCGCAAAACCCTCTCGGGGACCGGCTGGCCCGCCTCGCTGAGCTGGTGGCGCAGGTCCCGGACGCTGAGAGCCAGGAGCTGCTCGGGCATCTCGAGCGCATCCGCGCGGCGCTGGCGACCGGCGGGGTCTCGTCGGCTCGAGCGCCGAGCCAAGCGGAGCCCCCGGTGAGCGCTCCCGCACCCGCGGACGAGACAAAAGCAAGTGCGCCGGAGGAGTCCCCACCGAGCGACGACACCTTTGACGCTGCGGATGAGATGAAAGAAGGTGCGCCGGAGGAGTCCCCACCGAGCGACGACACCTTTGACGCTGCGGATGAGATGAAAGAAGGTGCGCCGGAGGAGTCCCCACCGAGCGACGCCTTTGACGCTGCGGATGAGTTGAAAGCAGGTGCGCCCGAGGAGTCCCCACCGGAGGACCCACCGAGCGAAGACGGCTCCGAGACCGAGGCGATTGTCCCCGCGGAGCTCGAAGCGGAGCTGGGCGGGGCCGAGCCGGTCCCTTCCGACGTCTTCGTCGAGCCGGAGGGTCGGGCGAGCGCCGACATCGGGGGAAGGGACGAAGCGGAGGTCCGCGTGGGCGGCCTCTCCTCGGCCGGGGCCGAGGCGCGAAATCCCGCGGCGGAGATGGTGACCGGCTCGCTCGACCTCGTGGAGGCTGGCGACCCACCGCTCGACGTGTTCGACGGCCCCCATGCTCGAGATTCGCTCGATTCCGCTCGGGCGGAGGCCAAGACGCTGATCACCCGGCTCAAGGGCAGGGAGGCCGCGGCCGACGCCGACGACATGGAGCCGCTCGAGCGGCTCGCGTCCGAGCGGCCGCTGCCTCGGGCCTCGGCGGTCTCGGCGCTGCCGAAGCGCCTTGCGTACCGGGCGATGGTCGCCCCGCTCCGCGTGGACGACGAAGGGGTGCTCCACGTGCTTGCGCCCGAGGGGTACGAGGCCGACCGCATGCAGCAGCTGGCCCGCGACCTCGGACGGCGGGTCGTGGTGCAGGACGGGGCCCACGCCGAGGTGGTGCGGGGACTCGTCGCCGCCTATGGGCCGACCGGTGACCCGGATCAGGACGCGCTGATCACTGCGATCGCGGAGGACATCGCTCCGCAGGGCTTCGGCGCGCGGCTCGCGCGCTGGTGGAAGAGGGCGAGGGCCTGAACATGCGCATCCTATCGGTCACGAGCGGAAAGGGCGGCGTCGGCAAGACCGCCGTCTCGGCCAACCTGGGAATTCGGCTCGCGGAGCGGGGCTGGCGGACCGCGATCCTCGACTGCGACTTCGGGCTCGCGAACCTCGCCCTCAACATGGGCCTCACGCCGAAAGCGACCCTGCAGGACGTGACCGCGGGTCGCTGCTCCCTGCCCGAGGCGCTCACCGAGGGCCCGGCCGGAGTTCAAGTGCTCGCGGGGGCCAGCGGCGTGCGCGACCTCGCCGACCTCGACTTTCCTAGGCTTCGCTCGCTCGCTCGGGGTTTCGAGGAGCTCGAGCGGAGCTTCGACTTCATGATCCTCGACAACGCGGCCGGGCTCTCCGCGGGGGTGCTGAGCGTCTCGGCCGCCGCCGACGACGTGATGCTCGTGTTCACTCCGGACCCCAGCTCGATGATGGACGCGTACGCCAGCGCGAAGCTCCTGTTTCAGATGAAGCCCGGAGCCCGGATCGCATGCGTGGTCAACGCCGTGGCCAGCGAGGCCGAGGCTCGGGCGCTGTTTGGAAAGGTCCACACCATCGCGCGGGACTTCTTGCAGGAGCGCATCGGCTACGCTGGGTGCGTTCGCCGGGACGAGGCGATGATCCGGGCGGGGAGGCGGCGAGCGCCGGTCACCGTCTGCGAGCGAAACAGCGCCGCCGCCCGGGACTTCGACGAGCTCGCGAACCACGTCTGCGGTCTGCCCCCCCGCGCGGGGACCACGCCCGGGTTCTTGGCCCGGCTGCTCGGCCGGACCGGCGAAGCGGTGGCGTGAGCGTCGTTGACCAGTCCCGTGCGCCGACCCTAGGCGAAGCGCCGTGGGGATCCTCGACTACCTGAAACCGAAGTCCGCCGTGGAGCGGGCGGGCAAGCAGGTCCGGGAGGTGTACGCCCAGCCGGACTACCGGCGCTCGGCAATGGACAAGCTGCTCGAGATCGGGACCCAGGACGCCTACGATGCCCTGCTGAAGCGGTTCACGATCACGGCCAACGGGCAGATCGCCGACGAGCAGGAGAAAAAGGAGCTCGTCGAAGACCTGGTCCGGCTCGGGGAGGCAGCGATTCCCCCGATCGAGCGGTACCTGGCCTCCGAGAGCAAAGCGCTCACCTTCCCGATCCGGGCCCTGCTGAGGCTGGTGGACCGGCCGAAGGCGGCCGAGATCCTGTGGTCGGTGCTGAAGCGCTACGCCCCCCTCGATCACCGGGGCTCCCACGCCAAGCTGGCGGTCATCGACGCGCTCTCGGGCTTGGTCGAATCGGAGCAGGCGGCCGATTTCCTCCCCTACCTCGACGACCACCACGATGACGTGCAGGCGAGCGTCATCGAGGTGCTCGAGCAGCTCCGTCCGGAGGGCACGGCCGACGCGCTCGCCCGGGTGTGCGGCAGCGACCTTCACTCCGCTCGGGTGAAGCGCCGGGCGGCCCGGGCGCTGCTCGCGATGGAGGCCCCGGTCCGGTCGGCGTACGAGTCCTTCGACGCCGAGCTCAAGGCTTCGTTCTTGCTCGGGAAAAAGGGCCAGCTCGTCGCCCGCCCCAAAAGCGATGCCTGATCGGCTCGACGCTCGAGCTGCCGCCGAAGACCGCCTGGATCGAGCCCTGGTCGCCGCCTTTCCTCCCCTCGGGCGCAGGGAGGCTCGAGCCGCGGTCGCCGAGGGCCGGGTGTTCGTGGATGGGCGGCGGTGCCGGGTGGCGAGCCGGACCGTGCCGGCCGAGGCTCGCCTGCGCCTGTACCTCGAGCCCCCGGCGGCCCCGCCGACCGTCCCCGTCCTCTACGAAGACGAGGCCTGCGTGGTGGTGGCCAAGCCAGCCGGCATCGCGGTCAACAAGACCGATTCGACCGCGCGCGTGGCCCTGGCCGAGCTGCGCGGGCTCGGCCCTGACCTTCGGGTCGTGCACCGGCTCGACCAAGGCACCACCGGGGTGCTCCTGCTCGCGAAGGGGCCGGCGGCGGCGGCGGCGCTGTCGAAGGCCTTCGCCGAGCGGGAGGTGGACAAGCGCTACCTCGCCCTCGTCGAAGGGAGCCCGGGCTCCGGCCCGATCGAGGCGCCGATCGGGCCCGACCGGCGGCGACCGCGGGCGAGGGCGGTGCGGACCGACGGCCAGCCCGCGCGCACCGATCTGGCGCAGGAATTCGAGCTCGACGGCCTCTCGTGGGTGCAGGCGCGGCCCATCACCGGTCGAACCCACCAGATTCGGGTCCACCTCGCCCACGTGGGAGCTCCGATCGTCGGGGACATCCTGTACGGGGGTCCGAGCGCGGTTCGGCTCTCGGGCGAAGCGGTGAGGATCGCTCGACCGCTCCTGCACGCGGCCCGGATCTCGCTGCAAGGTCCGGCGGGACCGATCGACGTCGAGGCTCCGCTGCCGGACGACTTGAGGGACGTCTTGCGCCGATGGAAGGGCGCGGTGGCAGAGGGAATCCCGCCGGAGTAGCATGCGAGCCATGTGGACGACGCTCGGTGTCCTGTTCGCGCTCGTCGCCGCCGACGGTCCGGATCCATCTCCGATCAAGGCTCGGCTCGCCGCCTCCGCCCCGGCGATCGACCGGTGCGTGGCCAGGTACATCCTCGAGCAGCCGGCGGCGAAAGGAACGGCCAAGGTCGGGGTCGCAGTCGATGGCGAGGGCAAGCCCCTGCCCCCGACGGTCGAGACCGCGCTGCCCCAGCCCCGCGATCTGTTGTCCTGCCTTTGGGGCGTCGCCAGGGCGTGGCCCCTCGAGGGAATCGCCGGTCCAGGAGCGAACATCCAGCTCACCGTGCCGGTGTACGCCGGGGCCCGGTTCAGTTTCGATCCACCGCCGACGCCGCCAGCGCCCGAGGCCCCAGCGCGACCGCTCGGCTCGTTCACGTTCGCTCCGGGCTCGTTTTCGGTCGGCACGTGGGGGACGAAGGACGAGCCCGGTTCCAAGCCGGCGGGGGAGACCCGTCCGGAGGAGGTCTCCGCCGAGGGCAAGGAGGCGGAGAGCGACGAGCTTCCCGGGGAACCAGACGAGCCGGTCGAGTCCCCGTGAGCGCTTCGGCTACACTGCGGCCATGCGGCGGAAAGAACCCCAAATCTCGGGGCTCGCGCTCGGGCTGAGCGCGCTCGTCTGCCTCGGGGCCGGCGGCGCACCTGAGGTCCCTGAGGGCTCCGTATTGACGTTCTACGGGCTTCGACAGCTCGAACAGGATCCCTCGGTCCCGGATGACGTGAAGGTGAAGGAGTGGACCGCGTTCCTCGCTCGGACCGCCGAGCAGGTCGCGTACGCCGAGAAGGCGGTCCTTCAGTGGCGGGACGCCAAGAAGCTCCGTTTGGTGGAGACCGCCCGCCTGACCGAGAAGGATGCGGCCCACGGCTTTCGGCAGCGCATCGCCCAGTGGCAGGCGGTGGTCGAGGCCTACCCCCGGTCGGAGGAAGCCGGTCTCGCCCGGGAGCGAATCCTGCACTGGGAAAACGAGGAGCTCGGCCGGCTGATCGGGGCCGCCGAGGAAGTCGAGAAGCGAGGCGACACCAAGGTGCAGCGCATCCAGGGCTGGCGCGAGGTGCTCGCGTTTTCTCCGAAGAGCGCGCCGGGCAAGGCGGCGGCCCGCCGAATCGCGGCCCTTCAGCGCCAGCTCGTGCTCGAAGCCGAGGAGCTCGACCGCATCGCCCGGGTCGATGCGGCGACCAAGGTCGAGGCCTGGCAGGACGTCCTGCGCGGCGACCCGAGCCCCGCCCATCGGCGACGAGCAGAGAGCCGCATCGCCGAGCTCTCGGCCCAGTGATCGGCGCTTTCGCTGGCGCCTCCAAGATGTCAGCCGGAGGCCGGGAGGTGGCCGCCCACGAAGGGCGCCTTTCGCTCCCTCGGCAGCCGCTTGACCTTGCGCTCGAGCCGGAGCGCGTCGGACCTCGGGAGCGGGCCGCACTTCGCGACCAGGGCGACCGGTCCGCGCCCGCGGGTGTACCTCGCGCCGAGCCCGCGGTCATGGAGCGCGAGCCGGCGGTCGAGGTCGGTCGTGATCCCGCAGTACAGGGTCCCGTCGCGGCACTCGACGACGTAGACGAACCACCCCGCCTCCACCCCCCGGAAGCTAACCCGAGCCCATCCCCTTGGGGACGGCTCGCCCTTTCCGATCGCTCGGCTCCGTGGCAGTTCAGAGAGGTGACCCGAAAGCTGGCGGGGCCGAGCGCCCTGGTGCCGGTGGCCGAGCCCCGGACCTTGTTTGGACGATACCAGCGGCGTGAGGGCGTGATGGTCAACTTGCTCGCCGGCGCGACCTTCTCCGCCGCGCTCGCCGCGTGGGCGATCGGGACCGCGGCGCTCGGCCCGGTCTGGGGTCTGGCGGGGCTCACTGGAGGGCTCGTCGGGGTGCTCGGGATCGCCCACCGCTGCGGGCTGCTCGGGAACCGGAAGCTCGGCGAGCAGCTTCGGGAGGCGCTGGGGCTTCACCACCCCGAATGGCATTTCGTCGGCCTGTGCCGGAGCGACCAGAACCGGCTGGCGGCGAAGCTCTTCCCACCGCGGGTCGAAACCGACGAGAACGTGGGTTTTCTCCGCATCGGGCCGGAGGCGGTCGAAATGGTGATGGAGGGGTCGTCATGGACGGTGCTTCGGTCCGATGTCCGCGACGTGGGGCTCGAGGACGTGGCCGAGGCTCCGTACCTCGAGTGGATTCGCCTCGAGCGTTTCGACGCCGACCACCACCTCGATTCGGTTCTCCTGATGTCGAGGGAGGCACGGACCCTCTCCGATCAGCGAGAAGCCACCCGAACCCTATTTGAAGCGCTCAGGGAGTGGCATGTCGCGGACAAGCTTCGGCCGCTGGTCGAGGCCGGAGACCTGCCGCAGATCGTGCTCGACCCCGACCTTCCGGCCTGGAGCGCGATCCCAGTGTGGATCGCCGTACGGAGTCGTGACAAGCTCCATCCGTGTGCGAGATCGAAGCCGGTGGCGAAACCGCGGCGTCTCCGCGGGCTGCCACGGGCAGCGCGCGGCTCGCGGACATCGCCGCCGGGGATCGATCTGCGTTCGCGGGGTGGCTGCGGACGGCCGAGCCGGCGGTGCGGCTGTCGCTGCGCTCGTTCGCCGAGCGGGTCGACGTCGAGGCCGTGCTTCAGGAGAGCCTGCTTCGCGCGTGGCAGTGCGCGCCGAGGGTCGAGCCGGACGGGGCAGAGAATGTGTTGCTTCGGTTTACGCTTCGGGTCGCCCGCAACCTCGCCATCGACGAGGCGAGACGGTTTCGGACCGCTCCGGCCTCGGAGGAGCTTGAACCCATTCACACGCCTGCGGTCCCCGACCCTTGGCTGCGGGCCCACATCGAGCGCTGCCGTGACGAGCTGCCAGCCCAGCCCCGCCGGGCGCTCGACGCCCGGATCGAAGCCGACGGCGAGCCCGATGCCGAGCTCGCGCAGCGGCTACGAATGAGAAAGAACACGTTCTTTCAGAACCTGGCTCGCGCCCGTCGGCTCCTCGCCGCCTGTCTCGAGCGGGCGGAGGCGCGATGAGCGACGACCGCGAGGCCCAGGAGGAGCAGGCGGCGTCGGCCGTTCGGAGCCGAGACCCGCGGGGCCGATTCTCGTCCTCCGCAGCGTGGCATGATCTCGACCCAGCCGGGCGAAGGAGGGCCTACGAGGCGGCGGTGCAGTGGCGCCGCATCGAGGCCGCGCTCGACCCGGACGGCCTCAGCGCCGCCGCTCGCTCGGTCCTTCGCCACCTCGGGCCGCAGCTCGATGGCGACGGGTCAGGGCGGTAGCGGCAAGGAACCAGCAAGGATCGTAAGTCATGGTTGGGAACGGCAACTTTCTTTCGAGACTCGATCGTTCGGCGGGCGTGGGGGCCAAGGATCCGCTTTTCGTCGCGGTGATGCTGGTTGCGCTCATCGTGCACGCATTGGTTCTGCCGAAGTTGAGCGGAGATTTGACCGATTTCTATGTCCCGTGGTACAATCACGCGTTCTCGAGCGGCTTCTCATCGCTCGCCGGCACGTTTCCGAGCAGCCTCGGAAACACCGTCGGAAACTATGCGCCAACGTACTACTACAACCTCTTGCTTCTCACCTGGTTCGATGGGTGGCTGCCGAGTCCGACGCTCATCAAGCTCGGTAACGTCCCGTTTCTCCTGCTCCTCGTCGGGGCGACGAGCTGGCTTTGCGCCGGCCTGGGCTGCGGCCGTCGGGCGGCGTGGCGTCTGGGCGCTCTGTCGGTCCTCGCTCCGGTCACCGTCGCCAACAGCAGCTATTGGGGCCAGTGCGACGTCATGTACGGGTCGTGGGTCGTTCTATCGGTGGCGGCGCTCGTCCACCGTCGCCCGGCCCTCTCGGCGGTGGCCATCGGGCTCGCCTTCTCGTACAAGGCGCAAGCCGCCCTGGCCGGTCCGCTGTATGCTTGGGCACTTCTCACCGGAGCGATGGCGCCATGGCATCCGCTTCTCGGGGTAGGCGCTTGGCTCGCCACCCTCGTGCCAGCCGCGCTCGCCGGTCGGCCCTGGCGGGATCTTCTGACCGTGTACTTCTCGCAGTTTCAAGCATTCGATGGGCTGAACCTCAACGCGCCAAACTTTTGGGTCAATGTTTCCGATGTCCACTATGTCGTTGGACGGGACGTGGGGTTGGTCGTCTCCGTGGCAGCGACCGCGGCGCTCATCGTCTGGGCTTGGAGGCGCTGGGCGAAGAACCCGACGAACGTGCTCCTCTTGGCGAACCTCTCGACCGCGGGGCTGCTCTTCGTGCTCCCCAAGATGCACGACCGGTACCTCATTCTCGGCAACCTGCTCTCGCTCCCGCTCCTCATCGTTCCCGGGGCTCGATGGGTTTTCGCCGTTTGGCAGGTCTCGTCGCTGCTCGCCTACTTCGTGACTTTCAGGATGCACGCGATGCCGATGGGCAAACAGATGACGAAGTTGCTGTTCCTGAACCCAGCGGCCCTGTTCACGCTCGCTGGACTGGTGCTGCTGCTTCGGGCGTGGGTCTCACGCCCCGAGGTCTTCAGGAAGAAGTCCGTACACGATGACGTCGCGGCGCTCGCCATGCAGGAGGGCCGCCCGGCGTAGCCGGCCTTCCTCACGAAACCCGACCCGCACCGCGGTGTTCCGGCTCCGGACGTTGTCGGCCGCCGCTTTGAGTTCGAGGCGCTCGAGCCCGAGCCGGTGAAAGCCGAGGCGCACCAAGCGATGGGCGGAGCCGGTGACCAACCCGCGCCCCTCGACCGCCGCCGTGACCCAAAAGCCGAGCGAGGCGGATCGGTGGGTCCAGTCCACTCGGGAGAGCCCGATCATGCCCTCGAGTTGGCCCGAGACCTCGAGCGCGCACTCCCAGGCCACCGGCCCCTCCTCCGATTCGGCGCGGGCTTCCCGCAGGAAGCGGACAGCGTCGGCGAGGCCGCCCCCTTCGTCCACCCACGGCATCCATGGGCGCAGCCGGTCTCGCGAGCGGGCGACGAGCTCTGCGAGCGCCGGAGCGTCCCGCAGCGTCATCCGTCGGAGAACGGTCTCGGGAGCGAGGCGCCAAACCGGCTCGACCTTCACCTCCGTCCCTCTCGGGCGGTCCGGAGCAGCCCCCGGACCTGCTCCGTCGGAAACAGCTCGGCCGCGGTCTCGAGGTGTTCGATCGCGTCGACTTTGGCGCCGCGCATCAGCGCGACCTCGCCCTTCTCCGTGAGAACCTTCGCCGCGTATTCCCGCTCGGTGTGGTCGAAGAGCCCGTGCCGGTACTGAACCCGCTTGGCCTCGTCCGAGAGGATCTCGAACGCCTCCTTGACCCGCTGGCTGCAGCGCCGGGCGATGGTCTGCACGTCGGCCGGGGCGGAGGCCAGCCTGCCCCGAACCGTGCTGAACTCGGCGAGGCGGGCCTCGTAGGCGGCGGGGAACGCCCGATGGTGGGACGACCAGTGCACCCCGAGCACCTCGAAGTGGTTCTGCCCGAGCAGACCATTGAGCCGCGCTTCGAGCTCCTGGCGTAGCCTTCGGCCGTCGTCGGCGCTCGAGGGCCGGGGGCCCGAGGTCGGGGCGGACCGGTTGCTCACCCGAATGAGTCCGAGTCCGAGCGCGAGCGCGGTCAGCCGAAGCGCGGTGAGGCGCCCCAGCGGGCTCATTCGGATCGCTTCCTCGAGCGTGCGACCCTCGACCGAGACCTGCAGGAAGCGCAGCTCCTTGGGGGGCATGCCGAGGCCGGCCCCGATCTCGTCGAGTCGGGAAGAGGGCTCCGCGAAGACCCGGAGGCGCGGCTCGAGGGCCCGCTCCAGCTGACCCGGCGGCGCCCGCTCGAGCCGCTGGCGAAGGTAGTGGGCCAGCACGCCGAGGCCGCGCGTCATCACCAGCTCGTCCGGTCCGGACGGGTCCCGCCACCCCACAATCTCGTAGGCCCCGCTGTCCCACTCGAAGGCGGTCTCCAATCTGATCTTCGTTTGCTCTCGCAGGGCCGACACCACATCGGACGGTTTTGCGAGCCCGAGCGCCACGAGCGAGCGCCCGAGGGGTCGCCGGGCCAGGCGCGCCTTCCCGAGCCCGTCCCGCAGCGCCGAATCCGAGAGCCGCTTGTGGGAAGTCAGGATGCGGCCGAGGGCCGAGGCTTCGTCAAACGGGCCGGTCTCGAGAAAAGCCACGTTTCCGTCGTGCAGGTACACCGTCCGCTCCCCTTGACCGGAGCTGAGACGGAGCACTCCGCGGAATCGTTCGTGGACCAGGCGGTCGAACAACCCGAGCGCGCTCGTGCCGAGCTTGCCTCGGTACAGGTCGAGGTTGATGAGCTCGGGCAGAGTGAGCGGGGGCGCGAGCACGCCCCGCTCGAGCACGGTGTCGGGGGCTGAGGCGGGCTCTGGCTCCCGTGGGTGGAGCAGGTTTTCGAGCGAAGCGCAGACCTCCGCCGGCCTCGAGAGCGAGAAACCGACCGTGCCTCGGTCGGTGTAGACCACGGTCGCCTCGGCGGTCACCGGGAGCGGGACGTCGCCGACGACGAACACGAGCCTCCGCTTCTCCCGCAGCGGCAGCGGCGCCGAGAGGGCAGACAAGCCTCCGCTGGGCAGGTTCCGGGCGAGCTCGCGGCGGAGGTCACCAGCGTGTCGAAAGAGGACCCGGTCGCCGTCGAGCCGCGGTGGCTCGGAGGGGGCGGCGGGATCCTCTGGCTCGGGCAGCTTCGGCGTCACCACCGGCATCGCTCCCGAGCGCGGACCGAGCGCGAGCCCCGGGGTCGTGGTCGGAGCGGGGTTCGTGGTCGGCCCCGCGCTCGACGGCGCCGAGAGCACGGCGGCTGCGGGTGCGCTGGTGGGCTCGGGGAGGCGGTCGGTCGAGGGGAAGCTCCTGCCTCCGTCGGCCGTCGCGCCGTTGCCCTGGATGGCGGCGGGCGCTTCGCTCGTCCCGGCGGTGAGGGCGGCTACGGCGTCGCGCCAGCGGTCCGATTGGTCCCGGATCAGCTCGGCCACGGCCGCTCGGTCGTCGACGACCACGGTCAGCCACGGACCCACCCGCGCCCGAACCGTCGCCTCGACCGTGACCACCCGGTCGGCGACGAATTTCACCCGGACGACGGACCCAAGGTCCCCCGGCGGACCGCCGAGCACGGTCAGGACTCCGTCGGCGAGGCCGCTGAGCCACAGCCCGAGCAGTCGATGGGGTTCCGTCACGCGGAGGGCGCCGGCCGGGCTCATCCTGGGTACCGGGAGGTCCGAGAGCGCATCCACCCCTTCGGCGACGACCCCGGCGGGCTCGACGGCGGGCGCCGGTTCGGTCGTGCCGGGGAACGGCAAAACCTCCGCCTCGGACCCGTCTTCACCTCCGGGCGAGGGGGGAGAGTCGTCTCGAGCCGAGGAGGCAGCGGCCGCTCGCCGATCGGAGCCGGCCTCGGCGTCATCCCGGTCCGAGCGGCTCGCCTCTCCTGGAGCCGAGGGGACGTCGGCCGTCGCCTGATCCACCTCCCCGGCGAAGTCGACGATCGGTGTCGTCCGAGGTTGGGAGCTCGGTTCGGGCGCCGCGGAGGACTCGACCGGTGGGCGGAGCGCTAGGGGTTCGGCGACCGTATCGAACGGGACGACGCGCGGGCTCCCGGCGCGGGAGGCCGGGCCCTCGACGCGGGGGGCCTCGGCCCGGGGGGCCTCCGCCTCGACCCGGGAGCGGTCCTCGACCCGGGGCGCGGCTCTGCCTTCTGGGGGCTCCACCGCCGTGTCCGCGCGGGGCGGCGCGGCCTTCGGCGGGTTGCGCACGTCCAGGTAGGCGGAGAGCGCGGCCGCGAGATCTTTGGCCACCGGGCCGACGATCGGTTCGGCCGGGTCCCGAGGTCCTGGCGAAGGACCGATTGCGCCGGCAGCCGGATCCACGATGTGGACTTCGGGCGGAGTCGGCTCGAAGAGCCCGGGCGGGATCTCGAGCAGACCGGTGTCATCGTTGTCCTCGAACCCGGCCGCGGCGACGGAAGCGGCGCCGGCGCGGATCGACCGCTCGACCTCGTCGCCGAGCGCATCGAGCGTCTCGAGCCGCTGCTCGAAGTCCGCAAAGCGCAGGTCCATGGTGGCGCCGTCGCTCATGGCGACCACCGCCAGCAGTCGTACCCGATGCGGCGCACCCGGGGCCTCGATCTCGACCGGGAAGCGCTGTCCGACGGTCATCGTGCGTCGCGACCGCACCAGCGCGCGTCCGCGGCCAAGGTTGCCGGCCATCTCTTCGAGGAAGTGCTCGCCGTCCACGAACCGAATCACGTCGTCCGCTCCAAGCTGAGCGGCTCGGCCCCTGCGCTCCTCCACCATGGTGCGACCTCCGCTTATACTCGGACCGAAGCGGTCCTGGCTACCCTGGGCCCTCCCGCGGTTGAGTCGGCCCGGTGCGGCTGCTAGCGTGAGCTTCGGTGGCGGCGGGCGAGGCCCGCTTCCCGGTCCCGAGCCGCTGCCGTTTCCGACGAGGCCGCGACCTGCGCTGGGCGACTGCGCCCCGGCACCCGAGCGAACCATGACCCAGACCATTGCACCCGACGACAGCACCTTCGAGGCCCGCCTCGTGAATCTGCTCAGCAGCGCGGTGGCCGACCACCGCCGGGCCGCTGCGGTGGTCCTGGGCGCGATGGCGGTTGGGACCGAAGCGACCGTCGGCGGGCTGCAGCGGGCGCTCTCGGACCCAGACCCCGCCGTGCGGACCGCGGCGGTGGTCGCGCTCGGCGAACTGGCGCCGAAGTCGCTGGTCCGGCACCTGCGACCCGTCCTCAAGGACGATGACCCTGGCGTACGGCTCGCGGTCCGGCGGGTGTTGGCCGAAGGACCGGGGGTCGAGCTCGAGGAGCTCGGGCGGATGCTCGAGGGCCGGGACGAAAAGCAGCGGGTCGGAGCGATCGCGGTGCTCGGCGCCCGGGGCGGCCCCGAGGCTCGCCGCATGCTCCTGACCCTGCTCCCCGGCGGGAGCCAGAAGGTGCAGGAAGCCTTGCAGGAGGCGCTCGCGCCCGAGGTGGCGAAGCTCGCCGGGGACGAAGTTATCGGTTTCCTTCACGAGCTGGACGCGGTTCTTGCCGAGGCCGACGGCGACGCGATCGCGCGTGCGGCCTCCTCCGTGGTCAAGCTGCTCGGGGCGGTGGAGCACGGCGCGGTGACCGGGGTGCTCGCCCGCATGGTCGAGTCTTCGGCGCCGACCGAGGTGCGGGTGCGCGCGGTGGACGCCCTTCGCCGGGCCGCCCACGGCCACCGGGGGGCCCAGGAGCACGCGTTCAAGGTGCTGGTGGGGCTGCTCGAGCACGGGGCGGCGCCCGAGCTGCTCTCGGTCGCCGCCGATGCGCTCGACGGGATGGACCTCCCGATCGCGCTCGAGCCCAGGGTGCGGGCGCTCACCAAGTCCGAGGCCACGCCGGTCCGTCGGTGGGCGATCCGCTCGCTTGGCCAGCTCGACAGCTCGCCGGCGGCGCGCGCGCTCGCCCAGGTGGTGGTGGAGGGAGATCCGACCGACCGCGCTCTGGCACTCGAGGCGGCGTCCTCGACCGTTCAGGGCCGTCGCGCCCTGGCGAAGGCGCTCGCGCAGATCACCGACGCCGATCGGGCCCGGGCGGTGGTGAGCGTGCTCGAGTCGCACGTCGGCGACCTCACGAAGGCGATCCTCGAGGCCCTCGAGGACTCCGTGGTGTCGGCGAGCCCCGAAGTCGCAGAGGCGATCGTCCGCTTGCTCCGGGAGCGTGGGGGGCCGGGCAACCTCATCGAGAAGGCCGAGGAGCGAAAGGCCGGCGGCGCATGGGCCGACGCGGCCGACCTGTTGCGGCGCATCGCCGGCGATGCGGTCCCCGAAGCCACGTTCCTGCTCGGCGTGTGCGAGCTGAAGCTCTCGAAGAAGAACCTGTCTCGCGGCTCGAGCCACGACCCAGCGGTGGCCCACTTTCGGGCGCTCACCAAGAACCCGAAGTTTGCCACGGCGGAGCGGCTCGAGAAGGACCCGGACCTCGAGCCAGAGGAGCTGTACTACCTCGGCTTCTCGCTGGCGGAAGACAAGTCGGACGCAGTACGGGGGCTGGGAGCCGACATCCTGTCCGGCCTCGCGGAGCGCCACGAAGGCGCGCCGCTGGGCAAGCGGGCGACGCAGAAGCTGCGGACCATGGGGTGGATCGACTGAGGCGCGATGCCGAAACTGCCCGATACTTCTCTCATCCACCTCCACCGGCTCACCCGGGCCCCGGTCACCGTGGATCGCCTCGAAGGGGCCGCGTGGCGGGTGTCCGACTCCGGGTCAGCGACCCCTCTCGCCGTCGGTGACGAGCTGACCCTCGGAGAGACCTTGGCGCTGGAGGAAGGCGCCGTACTCGACGCCGGCCCGGTCCACCTGCGAGGCGGACGGCGTGGGCAGGCCCATGTGCTCGTTCGGGATGCGTCGTTTCGGACAAACCCGAGCCGCGCCGACGTGCCCCGATTGCTCCTCCAGCTCGCCCAGATCGAAGAGCAAGCCGGCCTGCTCGGCGGCGATCCGCTCGCCGTCCGGGGCGGCCCGGAGACGGAGCTCGAGCGAGCCGCCTCGTCCGATTTCGCCCGCTGCAACCTCGTGCTGGCCGCGGCGCGCGAGCTTCCCGAGGCCGTCGCTCGCGAGGCTGGCGCGGTCACGCTGTTCGTGAACGAGGAGACCGCCTTCGTGGCCATGTCCGAGCTGTCGGCGGGGCGGCTGCGGTCGGTGATGGAGGCCCTCGAGCGGCCGGTCAACCCGCACATGGTCAGCGCCGATGTGCTCGCCGAGCTCATCGAGCGGGTGTACGGCGGTGGCCGAGCGCCCGATGTCTGCTAACCTCGCGATCGATGTCTGGGACGACCGTCGAAGAGCGGTACCGGTGGGCCGGGGCGGCGTTCGCCGCGGGCCGATGGGAAGACGCGCTGGCTGGGTACCTGGACGTCGTACGGTCGGCGCCCTCGTTCACCCCCGCCCGGTTCCGGATCGCTGACGCCCTGCTCAACCTCGGGGAGAGGGAGGGCGCGAAGCTGGTCTACAAGGGGCTGGCCTGGCACCACATTCGAGGCGGACGGCCGCTGTCTGGGCTGGTCGCGACCAAGATGGTGCTGGCCCTCGACCCCGGTCTGGAAGACCTGCTGGTCATCCTGGCCGAGCTCTACTCCTCGGAGTCGGACCGGGTGGGGGACGTGGACGCGCTGACCCCGCCGGTGCTGCCCGCCGGACTTCCGGCGTCGCCGGCGGGCCTCGAGGGCAAGGCGCTCGTGGCCGAGGCGGTGCGGCTCGGCGCCGACACCGACCCCATCACCGAGATCCCGCCCCTGCTGCCCCCGATCCCCCTGTTTTCGCACCTGGCCGAGGACCCGTTTCGCGAAGTGCTCGGCAGCCTCCGGCTCCGCCGCTTCGGCGCGGGGCAGGCGATCCTGCGAGAAGGGGAAGCTGGCGACGCGTTCTACATGCTGGCCGAGGGCGAGGTGGACGTGTGCCGGACCCACGACGGGCAAGAGATCTTGCTCGCCCGCCTGCACCGGGGCGCGGTGTTCGGGGAGATGGCGCTCGTGTCGAGGGCGCCTCGAGCGGCGACGGTCCGGGCCTCGGGCGACGTCGATGTGCTCGAGCTGGGCCGCTCGGAGCTCGAGGCCCACGCCGGGCAGCTCGAGAGCGTGAAGCAAGCCCTGCGAAAGTTCACCCGGGGCCGATTCCTCGCCAACCTGGCCGCCACCAGCCCGCTGTTCGGGCCGCTCCCCCGCCCCGACCGGCGGGCGCTGATGGGCCGCTTTCGGGCCCAGCGGGTGTTCCCTGGCGATGTGCTCATCGAGCAAGGCGAGCGGGGGCGTGGGCTGTACCTGGTGCTGTCCGGAGAGATGCGGGTGGCGGCCGAGCGAGACGGGGCCGCGGTCCCGATCGCCCGGCTTCGGGGCGGCGACGTGTTCGGGGAGATCAGCCTGCTCCGCGACGCCCCGACCACCGCGAGCGTCGTGGTGGAGTCGGTGGGCGAAGTCCTGTTCTTGCCTCGGGAAGAGTTCGGCGCGGTGCTCGAGGCCTACCCCGCGGTGGCCGAGACCTTGGGTGCGATGTCGGCCGACCGTCTCGCCGAGCGGGTTCGCGTCGCCGGCGACATCCCCACCGACGACGCGATCGTGCTGCTCTGAGCGATGGACAAGGCGTTTTTGCTCTCCGAGTTGAAGCAGCGGCTCAGCGCCGAGCTTCGCACCGCTCGAGCCGCGGCGGCGGAGGCGGCCGAAGGCGCGACCCACGCCGAGGCGAAGCCCGAGAACCAATACGATACCCGGGGTCTCGAGCAATCCTATCTGGCGGGCGCTCAGGCGGCTCGAGCCGAGGTACTGGCGGTCTCAATGCGCTCGCTCGAGGGGTACACGCCCCCCGGTCCCGGTCCTGGCGGCCGGGCGGTGCTGGGCAGCGCGGTGCGGGTGGACGGCCCCCAGGGCGTGCGCGGTTATTTCCTGCTCGACGTCGGCGGAGGGACGAAAATCTCTGCCGGCGAAGAGACCTGGTGGGTGCTCTCGCCGCTCTCCCCCCTCGGCCAGCGGCTGCTCGGATGCCGGCCTGGCGACGAATTCGAGCACCGCGGCGCCCAGCTCGAGGTTCTCGAGGTCCTCTGAGCGGCGGAGCGGCCCGTCGAGCGGGGCCGCCGGATCAGCTGGCCTCGGTGGAGTCCCCGGTGGGCGCGACGTCGATTTCGACGCGGGTCCAGGCCGCGGTTTGGTCGCCGGTATAGATCACCGTACCTTCTTGCTCGAACATGAAGCGGTACCGAATGAACATCTGCGAACCCAGGCGACGGGTGCGGGTCGCCCGGGCTTCGATGACGAGCGGGGGTCCGGGGCGGGCCAGCGCGGAGAACCGGGCGTCGTGGATGCGAACCCCGTAGCCGGTCCATCCATCGGCGTGCCGGACGTCGAGCACGTAATAGGCGTGGGCGAACCCGACGATGCCGGTCATGTGGACCATGAGCCCGCCGGCGACGTGCCGGGGATGCAGGACCGGGTGGGCCCGCTGGGCGACGGTCAGCGGCAGGGCGTCGTGGGTGGGCATGCGCACCCGAACCAGGCTCGCGTCGCGGTCGACGGTGAGCACTTCGTCGAGCAACAGCGCGTCCGGTCCGTAGGGGCAGTCGGCCACGAAGGCGGGGTCGAGCGGCATGGGCCCGGTCCATACCACGGCCGCCGGCGCTTCTCCCCGTTGGTGACGGCCCTGCCAAAAACCGGCGGTATGGGCCCTCGGACGAGGCGCGGACTCCCCTCGGTTGACCGCTAAAGCCGGGCATGACCGGTTCGAGGGGTGGGGGACTTCGCAGGCTGGGCGTCGGTCGCGCTCGGCGTGGGCGTCGCTGGCTGGGGGCTCTTGGCGCTGTTTGGGGCGTCGCTCTATGTGCTCGTGGGGTTTGGTCACTGGATCGTGGACCGGAGACGCCGGGGTCTCGAGCCCGAGTTCCCGTCGCCGGCCGAGCGGGAGGTCCTCGCGAGGGTCGCGGTGTCCGAGATTCTGTCCGGAGGGGCGCTGTTTGCTCTTCGCCCCTTGGGAGCGGTCGAGCCGCCGGCTCCGGCGCCCCGGCTCCTTCGCGGCGAGCGGCCGGTGGTGCTCGTCCCGGGCCACCTGCAGGCCTGGAGCTGCTTCGCGCTGCTCGGTCCGCGGCTGTCCTCATTTGGGCTCGGTCCGCTGTATGTCGTGAACCACCCGAGCGAAGATGACCTCGACCGGATGGCGGAGGCGCTCTCGCGCTGGATCGACCAGCTGCGGGCAGCCACCGAGGCCCGCCAAGTCGACGTCGTAGCCCACGGGGTCGGCGGGCTCGTCGCGCGCCTCGCCGAAGCGGTCCCGCCGGCGGGTGGGGCGCGGCCGGAGGTGCGCTTGGTGGGGCAGAGCACCCCGCGGGTCCGCCGATTGGTCACGCTCGGGACCCCGCACCACGGGACGGAGACCGCGCACTTGTGGCCGGGGGCCATCGGCCGGTCGCTGCGGCCGGGCTCGGACTTGTTCGCTCGCCTCCCGAAGCCAGCCCCTGGCCAGCTGGTCTCCATCGGGAGTAAGCACGATTTTGTGGTCGTTCCCACCGAGAGCGCTCGGGTGGCGCCGGAGGGCCGGGACGTGACCGTGCGCCGGGTCGGCCACCTCGGGCTGCTCACCGACCCCGAGGTCGCGGCCGAGGTGGCAAAAGCGCTCGGCGAGGACGTACGGCGGCCGTGGGCGCGGCGCGAGCCGGTGGGGGTCCCGGCCGGCGTCTCGGCGGCCCTGCTCGAGCGGTCAGGGAGGGGGCGCGCCGTCCAGCGTGACCAGGCGCCACGCGGTCAGGGCCACCTGCAGGGTGGCGCGGGCGTCGATCTCGGCCAGGCGGGCGTCGGCCGCGTCCTGCTCCCGTAGGTTCACGACGAACGGGCTCGTCGCTCCGACGCGGAGCCGGACCCGCTCGGCCGAGGCCACCGCCTCGGCCACGTCTGCCGCCTGCACGGCGACGTCGGCCCGCTGCGCGCTGGCGAGCAGCGCCGACCACAGGTCCCGAACCTCGGCCTCGATCCGGTCCCGAAGAAAGCTGGCCTGCGCGCCGAACTCGGCGAGCCGAGCCTGCGCCTTCTCCGCCCGTCCCCGCCCGGTCCGCAGGAGCAGGGGGAAGTCCACCCCGACCAGCGCCTTGATCTCGAGCGGCTCGAGCCTCCTCACCGCGTCGGGTCGTACGTCGCTGCCGAGGTCCTTCGAGACGGCCAGCTCGAGGTCGACCCGGGGGAGAATCTGGTTGTCGGCGAGCTGGGTTTCGACCCGGAGCGCTTCGATCCGGGCCTCGAAGGCGGCGAGCTCGGGTCGGCCGGCGAGCGCCCGCTCGGTCCCGCGTTCGAACTCCTCCGTGAGCAGGGCCTCCGCTGGTGGTACCGGTCCTGGGAGCGATTCGAAGGCGGGGACCCGGGGGCTCCCGTCCTCCTCGCGCAGGAACAAGGACAGGCGGATCGCCGCTTGTTCGAGGCTGCGGCGAGCGGCCACGAGGCGTTCCCGGCGCCGCAGCAGCACCCGAAGGTTCTCGGCGCGGTCGATCTCGGGCGAAGCGCCGGCGGCCACCCGCTCGTCGATCTGCCTTCCCTGCAGCTCGGCCAGGCGAATGAGCTCGAGGGCGACCTGATAGACCTCCCCGGACGCGACCCAGCCCCAGTACGCTTCGGCCGCTCTCACCGACAGTCCGAGCAGGTCCCCGTCCCGGGCCGACTCCGCCTCGGTCACCGCGAACCCGGTCGTGCGCAGCGCGGCCCGGCGAGGGTCGATCGGGCCGTCGAGCAGCAGGGGCAGGCGCACGCCACCCTGGAATTCGCCGCGGTCGAGGGTCTCGCGGCTGTCGTAGCTCGCGAACCGGTCGGCCCGGCCGATGCGGTACCCCGCCTTCAGCTCGGCCCCCCACAGCGGGGTGTTCTGTGAGATTCCGGCGCGCAGGGCCTCGACGTCGTAGTATCCCTCCGGGGTCGCTTGGCCGCTCACCTGGAGCCGGGGGTCGAACGCGCCCTCGGCGGCCAGCTGATCGCCGCGGGCGCCTCGGATCCTGGCGCTCGCTGCCACCAGGACAGGGTGGTGCCGCTCGACCGAGCGGAGGACGGCGTCGAGGCGAACCGGCGCTCCGCCACCGAGGGTTGCGGTCTGGACCGGGCCCAGCTGCCGGTACGCCCGAGCGAGACGCTCGACCAGGTTCCGGTCGAAGTTGTCGTCGTCGATGGGGGCGGTGGACAGCTGGGCGGGGAGCAAGAGGAGCAGAATCACTTCAAGTGGCCCTTGCCGGCTTTGATATCCGATTTCATCTTCGTGCCGGAGCCGGTCGGCGGAATCTCCACCGCTGGGGGGAATCCATTGAACGAGCGCCAGAACTCGTAGGCCAACGTCACCTGGTCGAGCAGCACCCACGCCTTCGCCCGCACTCCTTGGCGAAGGAAGCTCGGGTGGGGCCAGGGGTTGTCGCTCGGGTCGGGCCGGACGATGATGCGGAAGTCTCCCTTTCCATCGTCGGCGCTGTCCACGAACGCCACCTCGCCCCCGAACGTGCCCACCGCCACCGACGGCCAGCCTGCGAACTGCACCGCCGGCCAGCCCTCGAACTGCAGCCGCACCTTCCGGCCTTGGGAGATGATCGCGGCGTCGTTGCCGTCGACACGAATCTCGGCGACCCGGTTGGTGGTGTCGGGCACCAAGATGGCGAGCGGATCCCCCTGCTTGACCTGCTCCTGTCCCGGGGCCCTGAGAATCTGGAGCACGAACGAGTCGCGGGGGGCGGCGATCAGCTGCGTGCTCTGGCGAGCGAGGCGAACGTCGAAGTCGAGCAGCTTGGTTCGCGTGTCCTCCACTTGCGCTACCGCCCGGCCCCGGGAGGCTCGCGCATTCTCGACCTGCGCCTCGGCGCTGGCGCGGCGGCTGGCTAGGGAGGCGCGGCGCCCGGTGAGCGCCTCGGCGGCGGCGCGCACGTCGGCCTCCGCCGACTCCACCTGGGTCTCGTTCTGCGTCGCCGACAGCTCGGCGAGCTCGAGCTCCCGCTGGGACACGAGCCCCTTTCGGAACAACTCCTGGACGCGGCGGAGGTTTATCGCGGCGGTCTCGTTGCTCGCCTCGGCGGCGGTGAGGCGCTGGCGGGCGGCGCGGAGCCGCTGGTCGGCCTGCGCGACATCCGTCCGCGCCTCGTCGGCGATCCGGTCCCTGGCTTCCTCGAGCGCGGCCACGTTGCCGTCGAGCTGGGCCACCTGCAGCTCGTAGATGCGGAGCTGGGATTCGACCGCGGTCCGGCCCTCGGCGATGCGCGCGTAGAAGTCGGGGTCGTTGTCCTGGATCTCGACGATGGGATCCCCGGTCTCCACGTGGTCGCCCTCGCGCACGAACCACCGCACGATTCGGCCGTGGATCGGGGCCTGAAGATCCTGCTGCCGATCCGAGGGGTCGAACGCGATCACTCGGCCGATCCCGGGGACGTTCTGCTGCCAGGGGGCGAGCGATACCGCCACCAAGGTGGCCACGAACAAGAAACCGAGGAAACGGGCGAGTCGCCGAATGCCCACCGGGGGCGGGACGAGGCGCGCCGCCGGCAACTCGAGGGGGTCCACCGCCTCACGGCGGTCGTCGAAGACCGGAACCAGCATCAGTTGAGCTCCCGCGAGTCGAGGTCCACCACCCGGCCGGCTTCGAGACCATAGGCACGAGGGAGGGCAAGGGCCAGCGACTCCACCCGGGTGAGGACGAGCAGGGTCCAAGGCGCGTCGTCGGAGGCCAGTCGCTCGAGGATGCGGCGCCGCACGGCCTCGTCCTGTAGGTCAAGCAGCCCGTCCACCACCAGCAAGGACGGCCGAAGCGCGATCGCGCGGGCGAGCACGAGGCGGGCGGTCTCGGCCTCGGTCAGAGGCCGTCCGCCGGGGAAGATCTCCTCCTCGAGCTGCTTGGGAAGGGACTCCACCACGTCGAGCAGCTCGACCGCAGCCAGGGCCTCTCGGGCGACGTCAGGGCCCACGCGGCTGTTTCCCAGCCTCACGTTGTCGATCACCGTCCCATGCATCACGTCGTCGGGGCGGCTCACGACCACGCGGTCGCGAAACTTGCCGATCGGCAGGTCTTCGAGGTGGGCCCCGTCGAGCTTCACGTGGCCCGACTTCGGGTGCCGGAGGCCAAAGATCAGGTCGGCGAGCGCGGTCTTGCCGCTGCCGCTGCCGCCGAGCAGCGCTACCCGGTCCCCGGCGCCGATCTGAAGGTTCACGCCTTTCAGCACCGACCGACCAGAGATGTCGAGGTTCGCGTTCTCGACGTCGAGGCGGGCCCCGCGCGGGCTCGTAGTCGAGACCACGCCTTCGCCTCCCTTCGGTTCGGTGGGAAGGTCGAACAGGGCGCCCACTTTGTCCACGGCGGCGATGAGGTCGTAGAAGCTCTCGAGGTGTTTGCCTATCTTGGCGAAGCTGGTCACGACCGCGGTCAGCACGAGCTCGGCGGCGACGAGCTGGCCCAAGCTGAGCTGCTCCTCGATGACCAGCCACCCTCCGATGCCGAGGAGGAGCCCGGAGAACACGGCATATATGGCCAGAGCCCCGATGGTCTGCCGCATGACGACGCGAAAGTGGGTCATCCTCGCGAGCAGGAAGTCTCGGGTGTAGGCATCGGCCCGGTCGCGGGCGAGCTTGAGCGCGCTCGGGTTCTTGAACATCGCCGGGCGCCGGCCCAACTCCTCGAGCCAGCCGGCGAGCCTGTACTTCTTCTTCGACTCGATGATCGAGCTCTTCATTCCTCCTCGCCCGAGCGCGAACACGACCACGAGCAGCGCCCCGACGAGCACGAGGTCGAACGCGAGCAGGATCGGGTGGTAGAACGCGAGCAGCAGCAGCCCGATCACGGTCTTGAGGAGGATGTCGAGCCCGTCGATGAGAAGCTGGGCGAAGGCTTTGTGGATGGTGAAGACGTCGAAGAAGCGGTTGAGCTGCTCGGGTCCATAGATGCGATCGAGCGCGGAAGACCGCGCCCGCGGCACCCGGTAGGAGAGGTCCCCGACCACCCGGAGCAGGATTCGGCGCTGAAGAAGCTCGACCACGTACACCTCGAGCGCGGTGAGCACGCCGTACAGCGACAAGCAGCCGATCACGAGGATCGTCAGCACCACGAGCGGCTGCACCAGCGCGCCGAACGCGATTGTGTTCACGAGAGACTGAACCGCGACCGGGATGGTCAGGGTGAACAGGCCAGCCCCGATGGCATAGATGACCACGGCGCGGATGTCGGAGGCCTCGGTCCGGAGCATCCCGAACAGCCGCTTCAGGGTGACCGGTACGTCGCCGGGCGCCGCTCCCGGGAACGAGAGGTGGTTCATCGGCTCCGACGGCTCGATCGCGAGACAGCTCGTCTCCGCGTCCGGTCCGGGCAGACCGAGAAGATCGGCGAGCTGGTTCGGCGACAGCCACCGACCCTCGGGAAACGAGGGGCTCAGGGCCCGCATCCGCCGTCCGTCCGCCTCGACGAGCAGGAGCGGCTCCGCGGTCGTCGCCGCGGAGGCCACCAGCGGCTGGCCGGGGCCGATCAGCCGCGGCATCTGCCGAGCGGTCAAGAGCAGCGGAGCGGCCACCATCCCCAGTTTGGGGGCGGCGGTGGTGAGCCGCTGCAGCGGGTTCTCGGCTTCGAGTCGCCCGACCACGCGGGCCGCCTTCTCGGGATCGTGCGGGATCCCAACCTGCTCTTGCAGGACCTCGAGGAGCAGGAGCAGGCGGGCGTCGGGGGCGGGAGCCATGGCGGTGGAATCGGACATGCGGCATCTCGTGCGGTCGGGCCTGCTTCTTGACGCAGGACACCGTTGTCGTCAATTCGGTCTTGCCTCACCAACCGTCTTGCCGATTAGGTATCACCAAAGCGGGCCACCCGCATCGGACCAAGATTGGAACCGGACGCTAAGGGAAGAGTCACCCCATGCCGAGCCTGAACTACCATCACCTTCTCTACTTCTGGACCGTAGCCAAGGAGGGGACGATCGCGCGGGCCGCCGAGGTGCTCGAGCTCGCCCAGCCCACGATCAGCGGCCAGATCAAGGCCCTCGAGGCGTCGCTCGGGGAACGACTCTTCGCGAGAGCCGGCCGAAATCTGCGGCTCACCGAGACCGGGAAGATCGTGTTCCACTACGCGGACGAGATCTTCGGCCTCGGCCGCGAGCTGATGGCTGCGCTCGAGGGGCACCCTTCCGGACAGCCGAAGCGGCTGTACGTCGGGATTAGCGACGCGATCCCGAAGATCCTGAGTCACCGGGTGCTCGCGCCCGCCCTCGAGACCGACCCGCCGATCCACGTCATCTGCAAGGAGGATCGGCCGGATCGGCTGCTCGCCGAGCTGATGGTGCAGCGCATCGACCTCATCCTGTCGGATCAGCCAGTTTCGGGGCCGACGGAGGTCAAGACGTACAACCACCTCCTGGGCGAGACCGGGGTGAGCTTCTTCGCGCCGCCCTCCTTGGCCTACGCGGCGAGGGTGGGATTTCCGGGGTCGATGGCCCAGATCCCGTTCCTGATGCCGGGGGCGGGGACGCCGCTGCGGCGAAGCCTCGAGCAGTGGTTCGATGGGGCCGGCGTCCGGCCGAGGGTCGTGGGCGAGTTCGAGGACAGCGCCCTGATGAAGGAATTCGGGCGCAACGGCGCCGGCGTGTTCCCGGGCCCCACCGCGCTCGCCACCGAGATCTGCCAGGAGAACCAGGTCGAGGTTATCGGGTCGGTCCCGGAGATCGTCGAGCGATTCTACGCGGTCACGGCCAAGCGCCGGGTCGAACCCCCGGGGCTGACGGCGATCGTAGAGACCGCTCGCGCGCAGCTCTTTTGCGCCAAGACCTGGCCGAAGATGGCGCGCTCCGGCTAGGCAGTCGGGGTGCGTCGCCGGTGGCTGCTCCTCCTCCCTTTTGGCGTTCTCGCCGCCGGCGTCGCCGCGGCGCTGCCGGTCGTCGGCTGGCTCGGGGACGGGGACCAGCCTCCGGAGGGGGCGACCGGACGTCGGAAGACCGCGCTCACCCGCTCGGAGGGGGGCCTGGTGGCGGCCGCCCACCCGCTCGCCGCCGAAGCGGGGCGATCGATCCTCGCCGCTGGGGGCAGCGCCGCCGACGCCGCGGTCGCCGTGCAAGCGATGTTGACGCTCGTCGAGCCGCAGTCCTCCGGCATCGGCGGGGGCGCGTTTCTGCTCCACCACGAGGCGTCCACCGGCCGGTTGACCGCCCACGACGGGCGGGAGACCGCGCCGGAAGCGGCCGGACCGGACCTGTTCCTCACCGAGGACGGAAAGCCGGAGGCGTTCTTCGAGGCCCTCGTCGGCGGCCGGAGCGTCGGGGTGCCCGGGGCGCTCCGCATGCTCGAGGAGGTCCACCGCTTCTACGGCCGGCTGCCGTGGGACCAGCTGTTCGCGCCGGCGATCCGGGCCGCCAGGGACGGCTTCGAGGTGACGCCGCGCCTGCACCGGCTGCTCGCCGCCGACCCGGCGCTGCGAGCGATGCCCGCTGCTCGGAGGCTGTATTTCACCGCGGAAGGGCAGGCCCTGCCGGTGGGGACCAAGCTCGAGAACCCCGAATTGGCCGACGTGCTCGAGCGGGTGGCGAGAGAAGGCGCGGACGCGCTGCATGAGGGGGAGATCGCCGACGCGATCGTCGCCGCCGTCCGCTCGGCGACGCGGCCGTCCGCGTTCGTGCTCGGGGTCAACCGGTGGCTCGGGTCCCAGGGGTTCGCGCGGGACTTGGGCTTGCTTGCGAGCGAGCCGGCCTCCGGTCTCCTGTCGGCCGAAGACCTGCGCTCCTACGAGCCGAAGATGCGGCCCCCGGTGTGCCTGGAGTACCGGGACTTTCGCGTGTGCGGCCACCCGCCGCCCACCTCCGGCGGGCTGGTGGCGCTGCAGATCCTGGGGATCCTGAGCCACTTCGACGTCGCCTCTCTCGACCCCGAGGGCCCCGATTTCGCCCACCTCCTCGTGGAGGCGGGCCGGCTCGCTTTCGCGGACCGCGACAGCTTCGTCGCCGATCCCGACTTCGTCGATGTCCCGGTGGCGGGCCTGCTCGACCCGGACTACCTCGCCGGCCGGGCTCGCCTCATCGACCCGGAGCGGGCGCTCGAGCGGCCCCGTCCGGGGGCGCCGCCCGGGGCTCGAGGCGCGCGCACTCCGGACCGGTCGTCGGGCCTCCCTTCGACCAGCCACCTGAGCATCGTCGACCGGGAGGGCAACGTGGTGTCGATGACCACCAGCGTCGAGAACGTGTTCGGCTCCCGCCTGCTCGTCCGCGGCTTCCTCCTCAACAACCAGCTCACCGACTTCGCGTTCGTCCCCGAGCGGGACGGCCGCCCGGTGGCCAACGCGGTCGCGCCGGGCAAGCGGCCTCGGTCCTCGATGTCCCCCCTCATCGTCTACGAGCGGGCGAGCGGGCGCCCGGTGCTCGCCATCGGCTCGCCCGGAGGAAGCCGGATCATCGGCTACACCGTGCGGGCCACCGTCGCCGTGCTCGACCATGGGCTCGACGTGGCGGCAGCGCTCGAGCTGCCCCATGTGATCGGCCGGTACCACGCCGAGCTCGAGGACGAGGGCTGGGCTCCGGGCCAGCTCGAGCGGGTGAAAGAGGGCCTCGATCGACGAGGCCACCGGGTGGACGTCGGGCCGCTGAACAGCGGGCTTCACGCCATCGCCCTCCACCCCGACCGGCGGGAGGGAGGCGTAGACCCTCGGCGCGAGGGGGCGGCGCTCGCTGCCCCCTAAGAGGAGGGGGCGGCGCTCGCTGCCCCCT
>DAIQNR010000031.1:3635-12861 GCA_036788295.1 Myxococcota bacterium | reverse complement strand
GAGGGGGCGGCGCTCGCTGCCCCCTAAGAGGAGGGGGCGGCGCTCGCTGCCCCCTAAGAGGAGGGGGCGGCCTCAGCCGAGGTCGCGCGGCGCGACCACGACCCCATCCTCGTCGGCGTACAGCCACGCCCCGGGGGAGAAACGGGCGCCTCCGAACCGAATCGGGACGTCGATGAGGCCCTGGCCTCGTTTCTCGGTGCGGCGAGGGCTCGTGCCCAGCGCCCGGACGCCAAGGTCGAGGGTCTTCAGCACGGCGGCGTCGCGCACCGCGCCGAACACCACCACCCCGGCCCATCCCTGCTCGACCGCCCGGCGGGCGATCTGGTCCCCGACCAGCGCGAAGCGCAGCGACCCGGCGCCGTCGATGACGAGGACCCGGCCTGCACCGGGCTCGGCGAGCATGGTCTTGACGTGGCTGTTGTCCTCGAAGACCTGTGCGGTCGCGATCGGCCCCGAGAAGCGGGGCCGTCCGCCCAAGTTGGCGAGCGGCAGATCGAGCACCTCGAGCTCGGGCCCGTGTTGGTCGTACAGATCGGCGGTCGAGATCGGCACGCCTAGCACGTAACGCGATTTGGGCTGCTCGTGGATACGGCGCGTTCCGCATTTCTCGGTCGGCCCGATGATGGCTTGCGCCGGAGCGATTCGCGAAATAAGCGTCGGCCATGCCCTCGGCGTTCGGTCCGGGCGACCTCGGGCCCGAATCGTTCGCTCGCACCTGGACGTTCCTCACCAACCACGCCCACGTCCTCGTGGTGCTCAATCACGAGCCCAACCTGAGGCTGCGGGACGTCGCGGTCCGGGTGGGGATCACCGAGCGAGCGGTGCAGCGGATCGTCATGGATCTGCACCACGAGGGTTACCTACTGGTTGAAAAAGAGGGGCGAAGGAACCGCTACCGGGTCGTTCCCGGGCGGCCGCTCCGGCACCCGGTCGAGCAGCATCGAACGGTGGGTGATCTGCTCGCGCTGGTGGGATCCGGCAAAGGCGGCCCGCTCGAGACTTCCCCGAGTGCAGCGGGCGGCGCCCATACCGACGACCCGCCCCCTCAGTGATCGGAGAGCAGCCGCCGCCGAATGCGGTCCTCTTCGAGCAAGGTGCCCACGATCCGGTCTTGCCCGTGGGTGCTGATGGCGGTGAACGAGAGTCCCACCCGGGACAGGCCGGGCCAGTCGGAGGGGCCCGACCACACCACGCGGGCTCCGGCGACCACGGCGTGGGGGCGGTCCGGCCACAACGTGACTCGGAGGCGGTCCATCGGCTCGAGCGGGATCTCGGTCTCGATCGAGCAACCGGAGCCGGACGCGTCGGCGGTCAGGTGGTGGTACACCCGCTTCGACTCCCAATCGGCACGGCGGGCCCGGACCACCTGAAGGGTCAACGGCAGCGCGGTTGGGAGCCGAAACAGGCTCCTTCGCTGCAGGACCTCCGGCAGCTCGATCGGCCGGACCCGAAGAAAGGTCCCGTGACCCTCGAACGGCTGGGCCAGCTCGGCTCGGACCAGCATCAAGCCGTCGGCGGTGACCCGGCGGATCCGGAGCGGGGCCCCGGCCTCGAGCGGCTTCACCCGCGGCGGCACCTCGAGAAGCCTCAGCTGCAAGGTGTCGCCGTGGTTTCGGGCCACGACGGCCTGCCAGGATCGTTCAGCCTCGGATGTCAGGATCTCGATGGAGTCGCCCTGGCACCACCGATGGGTCGCGCTGCTCATGGCGAGAGCCTTACGTTGCCTGGCGTTCATGCGATAGTCCCTCAATGCCTACATTTCCTTACTGATTCATCCTGAGACATCGGCGCTCGCTCCCGCAGAGCGGCCCTACGGGCACGAGCCGCTCCCGATACACCAGACGAAATCTTTGCTGCCATCGACTGAAGCTTGCAAGGCAACAACCGAAGGACTGCTTCGATGCCGCGCCACCGACACGCTTCGAGATCGAAGGGGCGAGACACCGGGCTGCCCTCCGGCAACCCCGTGGGCCTCCTTCTTGGGACCGCTCGCTCGCTCGCAGAGGCGCTCCATCCGGCGAAAATCGCGGCGGGAATGGGGACGGCGGTGCTCCACGGGGCGGCGAGCAAGCGGGCGGCATCGGTCCTCTTCGCCCTCGCTCTGTCCGGCTCCGCCGCGGCGGCCGAAATCCCCGGGGGCGCCGATGGGGAGCTCGCTCTGGACGCAATCGATGCGCCGAGGGCCGAGGTCCAAGGCCCGGCTTTCGCCTCCGAGACCGGGACCACCGCCTCGTCGATGCGCGAACCGCGAGGGCGGACCCCAAATGCCCCCATCGAGGCGGGGGACGAAGGGCTCGGGGCCGACGTTTCGGACGTCGCCCCGCTCGACGCCTCGGAGCCCAAAGAGAAACCACCCGCGTTCGGGCTTGGGCTCGACGTCGGGGTGCCGGATGGATTGAACCTCTTTGTCAACTATCGGCCCTGGTCCTGGCTGCGGCTTCACGCCGGGGGCAGCCACAATGGGTTTGGGCTTGGGCTTCGCGGAGGCTTGTCGCTCGTCCCCTTCGACTCGGTGGTCACCCCTTCGCTGGTCGCGGAGGGCGGCTACTTCTTTCGCAGCGACCTCGCTGGGTTCGTCGCCGACATCACCGGGCGACGGGACGAAGGGGTCCCCGAGGAGGTCGAGTACGCCTACGGGAACCTCCACCTCGGGCTCGAGTTCGGCTCCCCTTCGTTCACATTCTATCTTCGGGGGGGCTACAGCCTCATCCACGCGGTGATCCAGCCCGCGCAGCCGTCGCAGGACGGCCTTCGCTTCGAAGGCGACGCCCGCGTGAACGCGCTCGTGCCGAGCGCGAAGCTCGGCTTCATCTTCTATCTGTTCTGACTTGGAGGACCCATGGCTACCCGAAACCTCGCTCGCCTTCTGTCGGCCTCGCTCTTCATCGGCTCCGGGTGCATCCTGGCCGACGTCGAGCTGCCGCTCACCTGCTATCTCGAGTCGGGGCTCGAGTTTCGCCCCGACCCAGCGTGGCTGAACCTTCCCGGCTACGCCGAGCTTCCCGAGGAGCTGGCGCCGTTTCAGCCTCGCATCGAGCTGCCGCCCCTCGTGCTCGAGCGGCGGTTCGGGCGCGAAGGCCTCGGGGACATACCCAAAGCGGTCGACGACATCGGGGCCACCGCATCGGTGTTTCTCAGCCTCGCCGAGATTCGCGCCGCGGAGGGTCGCTTCGACTTCTACGCGGTGAACCGGCTCGAGCTGTGGCTCGAGCGGCCGGACGGGTCCCGAATCTCGGTGCTGAGCTGCCTCCGGTCCGAGGGCTGCGTGGCCGAAGACAACCGGCTCGCTTTCGAGCTCGAACCCGCGCACGACCTCTTTCCCGAGCTGCGCCACGACACCCTCGAGTTCGTGCTCGAGCTCGAGGCCCGCTTCCCTCGGGAGTTCGAGTGGAGCCTCGACGTCGAGGTGTGCATGAACGCCCAAGGCGGGTACGAAAAGCAGCTGTTCTGACTTGGGGTCAGACGGTGCGGGAGAAGCGGTGCCGGTTCCCTTCGAGGTAGGCGTCGAAGGGCATGGCGATGTTTCGCACGAAGAACCGCCCCAGCGGGGTCAGCTCGATCCGGGGTCCCTCCCGATGGAGCAGGCCTTTGTCCTCGAGCCCGTCGAGCTGGGAGAGCTCCGGCGCGAAGCGCCGATCCGCTTCCGGGCCGAGATCCACGAAGAAGTTGCACATCAGGTCGGTGATGATCCGGCCCCGCTCTTCGTCGTCGTCGGTTCGGCGGATCCCCCGAAGCGTTGGGAGTTGCCCGGCAGCGAGCGCCGCTTCGTAGCGCTTCATCTGGGGCATGTTCTGGGCCAAGTGGCCGGCGACGTCGGAGATGGCGGTCAGCCCGAAGGCCACGCTGTCTTTGGCCGCTCGCACCGTGTAGCCCTGGAAGTTGCGGCCGAGCCGGCGCTCGCGCTGGGCCCGGGCCAGCTCGTCGTCGGGGCGGGCGAAGTGGTCCATTCCGATGGCCTGGTAGCCGGCCTCGATGAGCCGCTCGTACGCGATCCGGAACAGGCGGTGCTTGGTGGGGCCCTCGGGGATGTCGGCGAGCGGCAGGCGCTTTTGGTGGGGCCGGAGCTCGGGAAGAAAGGCGAAGCCGTAGATGGCGAGGCGGTCGGGGGACAGCTCGATCACCTGTTCAATGGTTCGGGACCAGCTCGCTTCGGTCTGCCTCGGTAGCCCGTAGATGAGGTCGAAATTGATGCCGCGGAACCCGAAGGCGCGGGCGTGGCGAACCACGTCCCCGGTCGCCTCGAACGTCTGGACGCGGTTGATCGCGTCCTGCACGTGGGGATCGAAGTCCTGCACGCCCATCGACATCCGGTTGAATCCGAGCTGTCCGAGCAGCTCGATCTGGCCCTTGGTCGTGACCGTCGGGTCCACCTCGAGCGCGACCTCGGCGTCGGGAGCGATGGTGAACCGCTCGCTGATCATCCCGAACAGCCGCCGGATCTGCTCTTCGCTGAGGAAGGTTGGGGTCCCGCCGCCCCAGTGCATCTGCCGCACCCCGCGCCGGTCCCCAAGGTGCGGGGTGACGAGGTTCATCTCCCGCTCGAGGTCGTCGAGGTAGCGGTCCGCTTTTTCGCTCGAGCGGGTCACCACCACGTTGCAGCCGCAGAACGAGCACCGCTCGGCGCAGAACGGCACGTGCACATAGAGCGCGAGCGGCTCGTCGGGCGTCAGGCTCGCCGTCTTCAGCGCCGAGATGAAGTCATCGGGGCCGTAGTCGGATCGCCACTCGGGCACCGTCGGATAGCTGGTGTAGCGGGGACCGGGCACGTCGAGCTGCTGGATCAGCTGGTCGCTCAGCGCGGGGAGCACGGGCATGCCCATTGGCAATCAACGCCCGTGCCAAGCCCATCTACCACGGTCCAGGGTCGATGTTGGCGCCACGGGTACCTCGGGGTGACCCTGGCGGTTTCGCGGTCACGCTCCGGTGACCGTTCAGCGGCCCGTAGGGGGAAACAGCCGGCGGAGGATGTCGGGGAAGCGCGCCCGCCACGCCGCCTCGTCGTGGCCCGCCCCTGGGATCTCGAGCACGAAGAGGTGCTCGCCCTCGACCCACCCGGCCGCCACCAGCGCGTCGCGCAAGGCCTCGAGCCCGGGCATGCCGCCCCGCTCGAAAGCGCCCATGTCGGCGTAGATCCAGCCCGGCGGCGACCCGGCCACGAAACGGGTCAGCTCCCGGTCCTTCCACCACACCGACGGGCTCAGCGCCGCCGCTCGCCCGAACACGTCCGGACGGTGGACCTGAGCGTAGGCGGCCATCAGCCCCCCGAGCGAGGCGCCGCAGATCGCCGTATGCTCCGGGCCGGGCCTGGTCCGGAATCTTTCGTCCACCTTTCGCTTCAGGTCGTCGATGAGGAGCCGCAGGTGCTCCTGCCCGCCGCCGCCGGGCGGGTCGTAGCTCTCGTCCCGCCACGGAGTGTACTCCGCGGTGCGCCGGGTGCCGCCGTGCTCGAGCGCGACCAGGATGACCGGCTCGATTTCGCCTCCGCGGATGAGCCGCTCCGCCGCCTCATCCGCCTCCCACTCCCCGGCGAACGCGGTCCGGTCGTCGAATACGTTCTGCCCGTCGAACAGGTAGAGAACGGGGTAGCGCCGGTCTGGCTGGTCCTCGTAGCCGGGCGGGAGGTATACGAGCGCGATTCGGTCGAGCGCCTCCACCGAGCGGATGTCCCCGGTGAGCGTGCTCGGTCGCGCCGGACGGTCGGCCCAGCTCGCGACGCGATCGTCCAGCTCGAGCGGCCCGGCGACGACCGCTCGGCGGTCCTCGATCTCCTCCCCGCCGGCGCCCTTCTCGACCCGCGACCAGTCGGCCCTGGCGTACTTGTAGGTGATCGGACCCGGGGGCAGGCGCAGGGTCAGCTCCCACTCGGTCGGGGACAGGCGCTCGAGCCGGCCCCCGGCGGCGGCTGGATCCCAGCCCTGAAAGCTCCCCGCGACGTGCACCGGGGGCATCGCTGGGGTGTCGCTCGGGACCCGGAGCCTGAACCCCACCGGGTACAGTACGGTCTCGGCCGCATCGCGCCGCTCCACGCCGGCGTCGGAAGAGTGTTCGTCCATGCCACCCGAATCGGCCGGTTTCACCCCCGCGTCGGCGGAGGGGAGCTCCCCACCGCAGGCGAGGGCCAAGCACAGGCCCAATCGGGTCGCAGCGCTCCCGCCCACGGGCCGGAAGCTGCCACGGCCGGCAGGTCGAGGCCACCCGCCCGCGCATCCTCGGCGAGCCGGGGGCCGATCGATCAGAACGCGGAATCGGCGGGGGCGAACCGGACCTTTTGGATCTTCAGCGGCTTTTCGATGAGCTCGAGGTCGACCTCGGTGAGCGCCGGCTTCTTGTACGGGTAGCTCACTGGGGACGAGACGTCCTTCTCGAGCCGCTGGGCCATGTTCTTCGCGTCCCTGGTCACGAACACGAAGCGGGCGTTCTTCGGGTCGAGGTGGCGCCGAATGGCCCGGTTGGTCGCCTCGACCGTCAGCGCGCGGAGTCCTCGGCGGACGTAGGTCACGAAATCTTCGGTCCCGTAGAAGTCGGCGTCGATCGCGGCCGCGAGCGCCCGCTGCTGTCCGACGACGGTCAGCGCCACCGACCGGTCGAGGAAGGTCCGGGTCCGGTCGAACTCGGCTTCATCGAGGCCGTGCTCGACGAGGCTCTCGAGCTCGAAGACCGCCGCTCGGGCGGCGAAGTGGGCGTCCTGGTTCGTGCGAAGGGGACGGATCCACATCTCGAACAAGGGCTGGCGACGGGCGACGTTCAGGGCCGGCTGCATGCGGAACATGCCCTCGGGGAAGGGCTCGATGTAGGCGTAGGCGCCAAAGGTCAGGCCCCGGTCGGCCCGAAGCGACGAGAACAGACGCCCGCGGGGGGAGCGGTGCTCCCCGAGCCACGAGCGGGCGAGCCACAGGGCCGGCCAGTCCTCTTCGCCCCGGCGCACGTCGAGCGGAAATCCGATGCTCACGGGGACCCCAGGGGTGGTCTTCTCGAGGATCAGGGCCTCCCGACCGGCGACCGCCGGAGGCTCGGGCAAGGAGAGCACGGCGTACGGTCCGGTCGGCAGCCGCCGTAGCTCGCGCAGCAGCTGGCCCGGCAGGGGCTCCGGGTAGGCCCCGGCGATCCCGAGGATCAGCGCTCGGGGCCGATAGTGGCGGTCGAAGAACCTCCGGACATCGGCGACGGTCAGGGCCTCGAGGTCATCGGGGCGGCCGAGGTTCGGGCTGCCGTAGGGATGCTCGGGGCCGAATATGGCCGCCTGCAGCGCCTCTTTCGCCAACTCCTCGTCGTTTCGGCGCACGAGCCCGTCCCGGATCGCGGCCAGCAGCCGGCCCTTCACCCGGCGGAGGTCCTGCTCGTCGAAGGCCGGCTCGACGAGCTGGGAGGACGCGAGCCAAGCGAAGTCACGGAGCTTGTCCTGGTGCACGGTGGCCGAAAAGCGGGTCATCTCCTTGTCGACCTGGGCCTCGAGGCGGGCGGCCATCGGGAACTGGATCTGCTCGATTTGCTCGGCAGTGAGGCGCCTCGTGCCGCCTTCGACGATCATCGCCGCCGTGAGCGCGGCGAGGCCCTTCTGTCCCGGCGGGTCGTAGGCGGCGCCGGTCGCGAACACGAAGTCGAGGGTCACGAGCGGGATCGCTTTCGAGGGCAGCAACTTGGTGCGCACCTCGGCCGCGACGGTTCCGGTGCCGACCTCGGGGGCGGCGAAGCTCCGGATCGGGTCGGCGAAGAACGCGGAGGGCAGCGCCCCTTCGAGGGGCTTTCGTGGGTCGAATCCCGGGAGCGCTTCGCCGCCGGAGAGGGTCACCGTCACCCGGTTCTCGTCGCGAAAGATGAGGTGCGCGACCTCGTGGACGAGCTCGGGGGTCACCTCACCGTATTGCGCCATCAGGCGGTCGGGGCCGAAGCCGTCCCGAGCGAACGCGGACAGCTCCGCCGCGACCTTCGCGAGCGAGGCCGGGGACTCGAGGTGCCCGGCCAAGCGGTAGCGCAGGTGGCTCTTGGCCGGCTCGACCCGCGACGGATCGAGCGGCGCCGCCTTCAGCTCGGCGAGCCCCTCGAACACGAGGCTCTGCACCGTCGCTGCGTGCTTCGGGGACGCGAGCCGAAACCCGAGATGAAACACGCTCGGGCCCTTCCTCATCGGGACCCAAGCCAGGACCTCCTCGACGAGCCCCTCCTCGAGGAGCCGGCGGCGAAGCGGCGACGTCTCCCCGAACCCGATCGTGGCTGCGACCTCGGCCGCCGGGACCACCAGGTCTTCGGCCTGGTGGGCAGGCATGCGAAACCCGAACGCGAGCCAGGTCTCCTCCGCTCCGCGCACCGAGACGTGCTGGTGGGCCGCTCCCTTCGGCGGCGCCGCGGCGTCGGGGGCCCCCGGGGCCGGCGCCTTCTTCCAGCTCGCGAAGCGGTCTTCGACCAGGCTCAGGGCGGCCTCGGGGTCGAGGTCGCCCACGAGGAACACGGTGGTCCGCTCCGGTCGGTAGGTTCGATCCGCGAACCGGGCCAGCTCGTCGAGGCGTTCGGGGCGAAGCTGCACGTCGCGGGCCTCTCCGAGGATCCCGCGGCCGTAGGGGTGCTCGCCGTAGGCCGCGGCCCGCAGGGCGGCGAGCATTTGCTGCCGGGGGCTGGCCATGACCTCGGCTCGCTCGGCCGTCAGCTCCCGGGCCTCCGCCACGACCACGTTCCGGCCGAGCGGGGGGTCCGCGAGCCGGTCGGCTTCGACCTCGAGCACCCGGGGCAAGGCCTCGGCGGGCAAAGTGACGTGAAAGTGGGTCAGGTCGTCGGTCCCATAGGCGTTCGGGCTCGAGCCGGCCTCTCCGTAGATGGCCTCGAAGGCGGGGACCGGGAACCGCTCGGTGCCCCGAAACAGCAGCCGCTCGAGGGCGTGGGCAGCGCCGGAGGTCCCGGGCTCGGTCGCGTCCTTCGTGCCCGCTTCGACCGCGATCTGCACCGTGACCACGCCCGGGCTGTCGGCGCGGACCGCGACCGCGGTGAGCCCGTTCTCGAGGACGATGGTGCTCGACTTCAGCCCTAGGGTCGTTCCAGCGGTGCGGGACGGATCCCGGGGTGCGGACGGAGCCTCGGCGACGGTCGCATCGGCAGAGCCCCCGGCCCGGGCCTCAACGGGCGCCGGGTCTTCGGTGGTGGCCGCATCCTCCCCCGCGCGGGCCTCGGCGGGTTCGGCCGCCGGCGCTTCCGCCGGAGTCCCCGCCGGCGCTTCCGCCGGAGTCCCCGCCGGCGC
>DAIQNR010000031.1:0-3535 GCA_036788295.1 Myxococcota bacterium | reverse complement strand
CGCCGGCGCTTCGGCCGGAGTCCCCGCCGGCGCTTCGGCCGTCACGTCGCTAGGCGCCGGCTTCGGGGCCTCGGTGGCTGCGCCCACCGCGAGCTCGGCCTTCGCCGGGGTGGGCTTCGGAGCCTCCTCTTTCGCCGCCGCCCCTGCGGACTTTGCGCGGGCGTCCGCCGCGGTTTTCGGTCCATAGGCTGGGGGCAGGGCCGACTCCACGCCGGGGCGCCGGGGTTTTGGGGTCGGCTCGGCCGGCCTGGACTCGCAGCCGAGCGCGGCGCCCGCGACCAGCGCGGCGAGCGACCAGCGGAGGCGACAACGGGGACGAATCGTCATGTCCGTCGGGTAGCACTTTCGGGCGTCGGCCGGAACGCCAACCGAAGGGGAACCGAGAGGGGTTCAGGTCCGGTCCGCGGGCTGGGGCGCGGGAGCGCGGGCGCCGGCGGGGACGAGCCGCATGCCCACCAGCATCGCGACGAGAAAGACCCAGATGCCCAGACCCCCGGTTGGGATCGAGACGAGAGCCGGTCCAGGGCAGATGCCGGCGAGACCCCAGCCGACGCCGAACAGAGCGGCGCCGCCGAGCAGCCGGGCGTCGAGATCGCGTCTGGTTGGCAGCTGGAAACGGGGGGCGAGCACCGGCCGGGAGAGCTGGGGTCGCACCACCCGGAAAAACAGGGTGTAGACCGCGACCGCGCCGCCCATGACGAAGGCGAGGCTCGGGTCCCAGTTGCCAAAGAAGTCGAGAAATCCGTGGACCTTGCTCGGCAAGGTCATGCCTCCCACGCCAAGACCGACCGCAAACAACAGGGCGCTGAGAAACGCTATGGCCGCGCTCATGAGAAGAACCTCGTCGCGAGCACGGTGAGGGCGCCGGTGCTGATGAAGGTGACGGTGGCGACCAGCGATCGGGGCGCCAAACGCCCGATTCCGCACACGCCGTGCCCGCTGGTGCATCCGCTACCGAGCTTGCTCCCAAAACCCACCAGCAGGCCCGCGGCGGCGAGCAACACCGGTCCGCCGAGGCCGTCCTCGGGGAAGGCGCCGGGCATGACCACCGCGAGCACGCCGCCGCCGACCACGAGCCCGGCGACAAAAGCGGCCCGCCACTGGGTCTCGCCTGGTTCGGGCCGCAGGAGGCCGTGGACGATGCCGCTGATGCCGGCGATTCTGCCGCACAGGACGAGGAGCAGGGCCGAGGCCAGCCCGATCGCCGCGCCCCCGAGGAGCGGCGGCAACACGTCGGAGAGGTTCATGGACCGGTGAGAGCCGCGTCCGGCGAAAAGGATTCGAAGCGGCGGCGTGACGAAAGCGGCCGGCCAAAGGCGGGGACGCCGGGAAGGAGGCGGTTTGGGCGGAGACCTTTGGTACCGTCGCCAGGCATGAGCGCAGCCGAGGGGTTCGGGGAGACCGACGAGGCGCTGGTGGCGCGGGCAAAGGCCGGGGACCGAGAGGCGACGGAGGCGCTGCTCGGCCGCTACCAGCCCCACTTGATGCGGTTCGGTCTCCGAATGTGCGGACGGCGGGAGGACGCCGAAGACGTCGTCCAGGACTCGATGATGGCCGCGGTTCGATCCCTGCCCGAATTCCGGGAAGACGCCGCGGTCTCGACCTGGCTCTACGCCATCGCCCGGAGCTTCTGCATCAAGAAGCGCCGGAGGTCGAAGTACGCGCCGGCCCACGAGGCGTCCTTCGACGACGAGGCGCAGGCCGGCTCGCTGCGCTCGCTCGCCGCCGACGAGGCCAGTCCTGAGGAGCTCGCGTCGTCGCTCGAGCTCGACGCGGCGGTTCAGGCCGCGATCTCCTCGATCGAGCCGGGGCAGCGAGAGGTTCTGGTGCTCCGCGACGTGGAGGGGCTCTCCGCGCAACAGGTCTCCGAGATCACCGGGCTCGCGGTGGGGGCGGTCAAGAGCAAGCTCCACCGGGCGCGGGCCTCCCTGCGACGGGCGCTCGAGCCGGTCCTCGGGGAGCTCGACGCCCAGGTCTCGAGCCCCGACTGCCCGGACATGGAGCAGCTGTTCTCGCGGTCGCTCGAAGGGGAGGTGGACGCCGACCTGTGCCGGAGGATGCAGGCCCACGTGGACGCCTGCCCTCGGTGCAAGCAGGCGTGCACGACGCTCTCGACGGTGCTCAAGACCTGCCAGGCCTCGCCTCTGCCCGAGGTGCCGCCGGCGGTGAAGGCGTCGGTGCGCCGGGCGGTCCGCCTGCTCACCGACCCGGACAGCTGATTCGAAGGACGGGCTCAGGAGAACAACCCGATCGGAAGCTTCAGGTAGCGGCGCCCGTTCTCCTCCGGCTCGGGGAGCTTTCCCCCGTTGGCGTTCACCTGCACCGACGGGAACAGGAGCACCGGCGGCCGCAGCGTGTTGTCCCGCGCGGTCCGGAATTCGACGAACTCGGCCTCCGAGCGGCCGGCCGGCAGCTGGACGTTTTTGGCCTTCTCCTCCGCGATGGTGCTCTCGTAGGCGAGATCCCGGCCGCCGGGCTGGTAGTCGTGGCCGACGAACACCCGGGTGCTGTCGGGCAGGGTGTAGAGCTTCGTGGTGATGGAGCGGTAGAGCTCGGTGGCCGAGCCCTTGGGGAAGTCGCAGCGGCCGACCCCGAAGTCGGGCATGAACAGGGCGTCGCCGGTGAAGACCGCGTCCCCGATGAGATAGGACATGCACGCGGGGGTGTGCCCGGGGGTGTGAAGAGCCTTCACCCGAAGGCTGCCCGCCTCCACCACCTGGTCGTCATCGAGCAGAACGTCGAACTGGCTCCCGTCGGTGGGGAAATCCTGATGAAAGACGCCGGCGAACACCTGCTGCACGGCGGTGATCTGGCGACCGATGCCTACCGGGGCGCCGAAGCGCTCGGCCAGGATCGGGGCCGCGCTCAGGTGGTCGGCGTGGGCGTGGGTCTCGAGCACCAACCGGACCTTCAGCCCGGCGCGGTCGATGTAGGCGATCACGTGATCGATCGAGTCTCGCGCCACCGAGACCGCCAGCGGGTCGTAGTCGAGGACCGGGTCGATCACGACCGCGTCGCCCGTCGCCTCGTCGGAGACGACGTAGGTGAGGGTGAAGGTGGTGGGGTCGAAGAAGCTCTCGATGTGCATGGGGGTCGAGAGCCCCCTGGGCGGCGGAGGGTTCGCGGCGGCCGGTCTGAACCGACATCATCGCCCTCGGCTCCGGTTCGGACCGCAATCCGTTCGCGCGGCGGTGGCTCCGCAGCCGAAGTCGGCGCCGCCGCTCGCCTCCGGTTGGGGAGAACCGATGAACCGAACCGATGGTCCGCCCCCGGAAGTCCCCGGCCGAGTCGAGAGCGACCGCCGATCGGCCCCGCGGCGGTCCGGAGGGCGCTCCGCCTCCGGTGGGAGCGACGTTTGACCGAAGGGGCCCAAAGCGGCCCTTTCGAATCGAGGCCCCCGCCTCGGGGCCATCCTTGTCCGAACTTCTCACCCCGGTGTCGCTCGTCGGTCGCCCCGACGAGGCGATCCGGGCCCGATGTTGGCTCATCGCCTGCTTGTTCGCGGCGCCGATGACCGCCGTCTTCGGCGCCGTGC
>DAIQNR010000030.1:51636-59793 GCA_036788295.1 Myxococcota bacterium | reverse complement strand
TCGGTTCCTGGCGTACCGGGGCACGAACACCAGCTGGGGGTTCGACGATCCGAACGCCTCCCGCGGCGACCACTGCTTCCGGGTGCGGGCCTGCAGCCAGGTGGGCTGCGGCGACGAGTCGAACGAAGTCCGGGTGACCAGCGTGGAGAGCTTCTACTGACGGCCCGAACGGACGAGTACCCTCCCCCACGCCACGGCGCCGCTACCGGTAGTCGTCCTCGACCGCCCCCTGAAACCGCCGCTCGGTGAGCTCGATCCACACCTCCGGGAGCGGCTCGGGGGCCTCTGGGGCCGACGGGGCCGGCGACGGGCCAGGGACGGCGGCCGGGACCACGACCGGTCCCTCCGCGTCCTCCTCGGCGAGCAGGGCCTCGAGCTCCGCCGCCTCCGCCCGCACCGCGGCGGCAAGATCCTGAGACTGCGCTTCCGCCGGCGTCCACTCCGCTTGGGTCTCGGCCGGCGCCTCGTCCTCCGCTGGGGCCTCGGAAGGCGCCTCGTCCTCCGCTGGGGCCTCGGAAGGCATCTCGTCCTCCCCTGAGGATGAGCTCGGTTCAGACCCACCGTCCAGCTCGGCCGAAGGGGCCGCTGCTTCGAAGGCGGGCTCGCGGCGGCGTCCGCTCGGCTCTTCGGAGCCCTCCGGCGCCCCGATGGCGATGCGGGCGAGCCCCATCTTGGCCATCTCGAGCACGGCGATGAACGTCACCACGAGCTCCGCCCGGCTCGCGATGGTGAGGACGAGCGCCCGCAGCGTGAATCGGCCGCCCCGGGCCTCGGCGAACGCGCTCACGTACTGGATGCGCTCCCCGATGGTGAAGCTCTCGAAGCGGATCTGGTGGTGGACCGGAACCTCGCGAAGCAGCCGGGCCATCAGCTCGACGAGCCGAAACACTAGCACCGGCTGCAGGACGCGCTCGGCGTCGTCCACCTGGCCAGGAGGGGGCGGGACCCGGGGAAAGACGTCCCTTCCGAGCTGGGGCCGGCCATCGAGCCGCTCGGCCGCATCTTTGTACTTCTGGTGCTCGAGCAGCCGGCGGACCAGCTCGGCCCGAGGATCCTCGACCTCCGCGTCGCCAGGGAGGTCCTCCACCGGGACCCCCACCTCGGCCGGCAACAGCATCTTCGACTTGATTTGGATGAGCTCCGCCGCGAGCAGGAGAAACTCGGCGGCGACGTCGATCTCGAGCGCGGCCAAGTCTTCGAGCGCCTCGAGGTAGCGGTCGGTCACGAACGCGATGGGGATGTCGAGCACGTCGAGGTCGTGGCGCCGGATGAGATGCAAGAGCAGGTCGAGCGGCCCGGCAAAAGCGAGCCCATCGAGCTCGACGTGGAACATCGGGTGAAGGCTCCGATCGTTGGGCGCATAGTTGTCGGGGATCGGAACCGGTGACCGAACGCTCGGGCCGAGGAACGACTCGAGCTCCGCCCTCCGCCGCTCCTTCTCGGTCATCTTCTCGGGCGGCGCCGGCTTTGGCCGCTTCGAAGACGTCGGGCCCGAGGCTCCCCCCTCCTCCGAATCGACCGGCGCCCCCCCAGCAGGCAACACCTCAGAGGAGCCCTTCGGCCCCGCCTCCTGGTCTTTGGCGACCTCGGGCGCCGGCTTGGTCGAAGGCGCCGAATCGCCCTCCTGCGCCGCTTCCGATTCTTCCCTGGGCGCCGGTTCTGCCTCGGGCGCTTCTTCCGCCTCGGGCGCCGCTTCCGCCTCGGGCGCCGGATCGAACTTGCCCCCCACGAGTGCGAGAGACACCCGAGGACCGGCCCTGGCAAGCCGTTCTCCCTCCCGAGCCCGGGACGAGCGCCCCTCCTCGAGCCCCCGTGGCGAACGAACGGGCTCGGTGGTACCACAAGCCATGGCCGTCCCCGATCCTGGCCGATTCCGGGTCCCAGGCGCCCCGTTCAACCTGGCCGACGCGTTCGTGCTGCGGCACCTCCGGGAAGGCCGGGCGGACCGGCGGGCGCTCGTGCTCGACGCTCCGGGGGCCCCTGCCCGCGAGGTGAGCTTCGCCGAGCTCGCCTCGGCGGCGAGCCGATTCGGTCACCTGTTGTCGAGCCGCGGCCTGCGAATGGAGGACCGGGTGCTGATCGTGCTCGAAGACGGGCTCGACTGGGCGGCGGCGTTCTTCGGCGCCCAGCTGCTCGGCGCGGTCACCGCGTTCGTTCACCCCCAGGTTTCGGACGCCGAGCTCGAATTCTATCTCGAGGACACCCGGGCCCGGGTCCTCGTCACCACCCGGGCCATCGCCGCTCGGGTGCCGCACCCATCGACCGTCGCGGTGGACGACCCGGAGATCTTGGCCGAGCTCGAGAGCCATCCGGACACGCTTGAGCCCGCGCCCACCGTCGCCGATGACTTCGCGTGCTGGCTGTACACGAGCGGCAGCACCGGCGCCCCGAAAGCCGCCGTGCATCGCGCCGGGGATTTTGTCTTCAACACCGAGCGCTACGCAAAAGATGTGCTCGGTTTCTCGCCGGACGACCTCACCCTCTCGGTCCCAAAACTCTTCTTTGGGTACGCCACCGGCTCGAACCTCCTCTTTCCGCTGTTCTTTGGGGCGAGCGCGGTGCTGTTCCCCGACAAACCCACCCCGGCCCGGCTGTGCGAGCTCATCGAGCGCCACCGGCCGACCATGCTCGTCGCCGTCCCTACCCTGATCGCGCAGCTGCTCGCCTACCTCGGCGAGGCCGAACCGACTCCGGATCTTTGCTCCCTCCGCCTGCTCACGTCCGCCGGCGAGGCGCTGCCGCCGGAGCTCTACCGGCGCTGGGTGGACAAAACCGGGGTCGAGATCCTCGACGGCCTCGGCAGCGCCGAGATGTTTCACGTCTTCATCAGCAACCGGCCCAGAGCGGTCGTGCCCGGGAGCCTCGGGATCTTGGTGCCCGGCTACGAGGCCCGCATCGTGGACCCGGACGGAACCGAGGTGCCGGACGGTGAGATCGGGACGCTTCACATCGGCGGGGCGAGCAGCGCCGCTTTCTATTTCAACCGGCAGGAGGAGAGCCGCCGCGTCCTTCAGGGCCACTGGGTGCTCACCTCCGATCTCGTTCGCCGGGACGAAAACGGCGTCTTTTGGTACCACGGCCGGGCCAACGAGACTCTGAAGGTCGGCGGCCGATGGGTGCAGCCCCAAGAGGTCGAAGCCTGCCTGGGGCAAGACCCCGATGTGCTCGAAGCCGCGATCGCCCCGTTCACCGAGGAAGGTTTGACCAAACCCATGGCTTTCGTCTTGCCGACGCCGGGCGCAGAGGTGGGTCCGGCGCTCGAGGCCCGCCTCAAGGACCGGGTGGCGTCCGCGCTCGCGCCGTTCAAGGCCCCGCGCTTCGTGGTCTTCGTGGACAGCTTGCCCCGGGGCGACCGGGACAAGCTCGACCGCGCCGCGCTCGCCGCCCGGGCCGAAGAAGCGGCCAAGGCGCGCTCGTCGTGAAGCTCGGGTCGAAGACCTCGCCCGCGGCCGGGCGGGCGATCGCTCGGGGCGCGGTGGCCTTGTTGCCCATCGGCGCCACCGAAGCCCACGGGCCCCACCTGCCGCTCGACACCGACGTGCGCATCGCCCGGGCGACGTGCGAACGGGCGGTGCCGATCATCGCCGAGCGCTTCGGTCTCGACGCGCTCCTCCTCCCATCCATCGCCTACTCGGTGACGGACTACGCTTCGGGCTTCGCGGGGACGATCGGGGTCTCGGCCGAGGCGGCGACCGCCTACCTTCGAGATGTCTTCGGGAGCGCGGCGGCGCAGGGCTTCGCTGCCGTCGTCGGGGTGAACGCCCACCTCGAGCCGGCCCACCGCCGCGTACTCCGCGAGGCGGCGGCGGGCGCCCGCGGGGGCGCACCGTGCCCGGTGGTGCTCGCCGACCCGTGCGACCGAAGGTGGGTCCCGCGGCTCACCGAAGAGTTTCGCTCGGGAAAATGCCACGCCGGACGCTACGAGACCTCGCTCATCCTCGCCGACGATGGCCCGGTGCACCCGTTCGAAGCCCTCAGTCCGGTGGACATCGACCTCGTGGGGCAGATGCAAGCGGGCAAGGAGCGCTTCTTGGACATGGGCGCAAACGAGGCCTATTTCGGCGCCCCGGCCGAAGCCACGGCGGCGGAGGGGCATGCGACCTACGCGGTCCTCGCCGAGATCGTGGTCCTCGTGCTCGCCGAAGCGCTCGACCGCCCCTCCCCTGCGTGACAGCCTGGGCCCGTGGTGATTCGCGAGCGCCTCGAGGCCCAGCTCCCCCATGCCCTGGCCAAGACGAGCTTCGAGCGGCTCGGGCCGCGCTACCAGGGCAAGGTCAGGGACGTCTACGATCTCGGCGACCGGCTGCTCATCATCACCACCGACCGCGTGAGCGCGTTCGACCGGGTGCTCGGCACGGTGCCGTTCAAGGGCGAGATCCTGAACCAGCTCGCGCTCGATGCGTTCGCCAAGACCGCCGATGTGGTGAAGAACCATGTCCTCGAGAGCCCCGACCCAGCCGCCGTGCTCGTGAAGAAGTGCCGCGCCCTCCCGGTCGAGTTCGTGGTCCGCGGCTATGTCACCGGCTCCCTGTGGCGGGACCTCGGCACCGGCGCCGCCGCCGCCTACGGGCTCGACCTGCCCGCTGGTCTTCAAAAGGACGGGCGGCTCGACCGGCCGATCCTCACCCCGTCCACCAAAGCAAAGGACGGCGAGCACGACGAGCCGACGTCGAAGGCGAAGATCTTGGCGAGCGGGGCGATGGACGAGAGCACCTTCGAGCAGGCCGAGGCCGCCGCTTTTGCCCTGTTCGAGCGGGGCCAGGCGCTCGCGAGCGCCCGCGGCCTGCTGCTCGTGGACACGAAATACGAGTTCGGAATCGACGCGGACGGCGAACTCATCGCCATCGACGAGCTGCACACCCCCGACTCGTCCCGCTATTGGGTCACGGACGAATACGAAGCCCGCTTCGCTGAAAAGAAGCCTCAGCGCATGCTCGACAAGGAGAACCTGCGCGCCTGGCTGCTCGACCGGGGGTTCTCGGGGCACGGCGAGGCGCCGGCGCTCGACGATGGCATTCGCGTCGAGCTCGCCGAGCGCTACCTCGAGCTGTTCTCGCGGCTGACCGGCCATACCTTCGACGCCGCCGTGGGGCCGGCCGAAGCTCGGCTTCGCGCCCACCTCGAAGCCATCGGACTCGCCCCATGAAACGCCTCCGATGGCTCGCCGCGCTGCTCGCTGCCGCCTCTGTTGGCTGTCAGCGAAAGCTCCCCGAACCCACCCCGCCCGCCGGCTGCGAGACGGCCCGATGGTTCGACGACGCGAACGCAGGGTTTGCCTGCGCGAGCGCGCTCAAAAAGCCGGTGCTGCTCGAGCTGTGGGCCCCCTGGTGCCACACTTGCCTGTCGATGAAAGAGACCGTGCTCACCGACCGGCGGCTTCGGCCGTACTTCGGGCGCTTCGTGCTCATCGCGCTCGACACCGATCGCCCAGAGAGCGGCCCCGCGGTGGCTCGGTTTCCGCCGGTGGCGTGGCCGACGTTATTTGTCATTCACCCCGCGGGCGAGCCGATCCTCGCTCGCCTCGTGGGCGGGGCCACGGTCGAGGAGCTGCTCGCGCTGCTCGACGATGGGGAGGCGGCGGTTTCTTCGGAAGGGCAAGACAAGGTGGTGTCGAGCCTGCTGTCGGCCGCCCACGAGGCGGAAGCCAAGCGGGACCATGAGCGGGCCGGCGCCCTCTACGACGAGGCGCTCGCCGCCGCCCCCGCCGGCTCCACCCGCCGCCCCGAGCTGCTCCTGTCCCGGATCCGGGCCCACCACCGGGCCGGCGACGCCGAGGCCTGCGTGGCTTTCGCCGCCCACCACGGCAAGAAGACCGGCAAAGGGCCGGCGGCCGCCGACTTCGCGTTCTACGCCGACGCCTGCGCCCGGCGCCTGCCCGACCCTTCCGTCGCCGACCCCGCGATCGACGCGATCGTCCGCCACCTCACCGAGGCGCTCGGCGACGACAACCCGCTGTCGGTGGACGACAAGAGCGAAGGGCTCCGGATCCTTCGCGAGATCCATCTTCGCCGAGGCGAACCCAAAGAAGCGCGGACGCTCGCCGAGCGGCAACGCGACCTGCTCGACCGCGCGATGGAGGCGGCAAAGACCCCGCGCGAGGCGATGACCCACAGCTGGCCGGCGGCCGAAGTCCATGCCTTCCTCGGGGAGCCCGAAGCGTTCATTCCCGCGCTCGAGCGGCTCGTCGCCGCGCTGCCCGAAGAATACGACCCACCGTACCGCCTCGCGTGGCTGCTGCTCGAGGCCGGCCGGGCGAAGGACGCCTTGCCTCCCGTCGAGCTGGCCAGGGCGCGGGTCTACGGGCCGCGCGCTGCTGACGTCCTCGGGCTCGAAGCCAAGATCCTGAGCGCCCTCGGTCGAGGACAAGAGGCCAAAAAGCGGCGCATCGAAGCGCTGGATCTGCTCGAGGGCTTGCCCGCCGGCGCCGTGGATCCGGCCAAGATTCAAGCCGCCCGCGCCGCCGCCGACCGGCTCGGCGCGGACCCCGCCCCCGCGAGTCCGCCTCCCTGAGCGCAAACAGGCCAAGTCATCGAGGGTAAAGAGCCCTCAGGTCATGAGCTCGGGGTGTTCGTAGATGCTCGCGTAGCCTCCGACGGACTCCGCGTGCTGAATCAGCCCCGAATAGAAGGGGTCGGCCCCCACCGTCGCTCCGTCGCCGATGACCCACAGCGCGCGCCGGGCCCGGGTCAAGGCGACGTTCAGGCGCCGGTGCTCGGAAAGAAAGCCGGTCTGCCCGTCTGGGTTCGAGCGCACGAGGCTGACCAAGATCGCCTCCTTCTCCCTGCCCTGAAACCCATCGATGGTGTCCACCTCGACCTCGGGGTGGACCTGCTCCCGAAGGAGCCGAGCCTGCGCCGCGTACGGGGTGATGACCCCGACCGCCGCCGGCGGCACGCCGGCCTCGATCCAGGCCGCGAGCTGCCTCGCCACCGCTTCGGCTTCCTTTGGGTTGTGGCGGCTCAGCGTGTCGCTCGACTCGTCGAAACCAGCACCGGCGGTGTCCAGAAAACACAGCGGAAGGACATCGGCAAAGACCCCGGGCAGATCGGCGAGCCGGTGGCCAGCCACCGAGGGATCGGCCTCGAGCGAACCCTCGTACAGGGCCTCGCTCGGGTACCGCATGATGTGCTCGTGCATGCGGTACTGCCGGTGCAGCCGGCGGCCGAGCCCTCCGTCGAGCTCCATCAAGCGCTGAAACAGGCTTTTGCCGAAGCCGAGCCGGAGCGCCTCCGCGCTCAGCACGGTCGGCGGGAGCTGAAGGTGGTCGCCGCCGAGCACCAGGCGCTCGGCCCGGACCGCCGCCCTCCACGTCGCCGCTTCGGTCGCTTGGCCCGCTTCGTCCACCACCGCGACCGAAAACCGGCGGTCGCCGAGCTCCTCTGGATCGACCCCGAGCGTCGCGAAGACCACGTTGGCTCCGTCGAGCACCTTGGCCGCGGCCCTCGCCTCGAGCCGGCGAGCTTCGGCGAAGAGCGCCCGGGCTTCGGCCCGAAGGCCCGCCTTCTCCCCCGGCGCCGGCCTCGCCCTCGTGAACCGCGCCGCCTCTTTGGCCCGCTGGGCGGCTTCGCGCTGGTAGCGGCGGGCGAGCTTCACGTCCTCGTGGGTCTCGAGCCGGGCGTCGAGCGTGTGCCGCTCGAGCTCGGGCAGGACCCGGGCCGGGTGCCCGAGCCGCACGAGGTCGAGCCCGGACCCGTCGAGCCGCAGCACGAGGTTGTCCACCGCGGTGTGGCTCGGGGCGAGGGCGAGGACCTGGGCCCCGCGCCGAACTTCGGCCCGGATGAGCGCGGCGAGCGTCCGGGTCTTTCCCGTCCCCGGCGGCCCATGCACGAGCGCCACCGTGTCGGCGCCGAGCGCGTGGGCGACCGCCTCGGCCTGGTGGGGGTCGAGCCCGGAGTTGTCGAATTCCGGGGGCTTCTCGAACCGGGCCGGCCGCTGGCCGAGCAGCACCGACACCAGCGGCGTGGACGCGAGGCCCCGGGCCCGGTGGAGGTCCTTCGCGATCCTTCGCGGCGTCACCTCGTCCGGGGACGGCTCCACCCGAATCGGACCGGCGATCGAGCCATGCTCGAGGTCCACCGCCACCACCACCGCGGCCCGGCTCCGCCGAATGAGCACGCCCGGGACCCCCGCCGGCGAAGCAGAACGGGACGGCGAAGC
>DAIQNR010000030.1:0-51536 GCA_036788295.1 Myxococcota bacterium | reverse complement strand
GCCGAATGAGCACGCCCGGGACCCCCGCCGGCGAAGCAGAACGGGACGGCGAAGCTGAACGGGACGGCGAAGCTGAACGGGACGGCGAAGCCTCTTTGCGCGCTTCGCTCGGCCCCGCCGGACGGAGGCGAACCGGCGCGCCCGGCCGCAGCCGGTGATCGGGCAGCGGTCCGGACCGGCCCAGGGTCAACAGCGTCCGGCCGAACGGCCCGGGCGATGCCTCCTGCACGGCCAGGCGGCAAAGACCGAGTCCCGACGCTTCGAGCTCGCGGGCGGAGAGCTGGCCCACCCCTTCCCGGTCCCGCGCCGACGCCGCCGCCGCCTCGAGCGCGAGCCCCGCCTCGAGTGCGGAAAAATGCTGGCCTGCCTCCGTCACCCCGGCACCCTGCGGGGCCGTCCCCCTCTTGGCCAGCCGCGGCTTGCTCGGGGGAATGATCAGAACATAGGGCGACAGGAGGGGCTGTTTGCCGCGAAAGAGCAGGCTTCGCATTGGCTCGCGAGGTCGTCGCAGGGGTCGTCCGTGTCGCAGGCGGCGAGGGAGAGGGCGAATGCGATGGCAATGCAGATCGGAGTGGACATGCTCTCCCTGGTCGCCGCCGAAACACTGTCTCTCCGGACCCCTCGCATTCTTCGGAGCTGGCAGCGGCTCGGCGCCGGAGCTTCGACGACGAAACCCGGACCTCGGCCGGCTCGTGCTCTCGCTCGACGGTTTGCCGACTTCCTCGTGATTGAAGCCGACTCCGGTTCTCACCACTCGGTGCCGACGCTTCGGTTGGAGCGACGGCGGCGAGACTGTGGTACCCTGGAGGGGCCGGAGTTTCCCGGCCCCAGTCAGGAGTCTTTCATGATCATTCGTACTTTTTTTGCGGCCGCCGTCACCGCGTTCGCCCTTACCGCCTGCGGCAGCAGCCCCTGCGACGACCTCGAGAGCCAGTGCAACGCGTGCAACAGCCCGAGCGCAAAGACGCTCTGCATGGCCCTCGTTGCGACAGAAGACGGCAACGCTTGCCAGACGACCCTGGACAACAACGTCTACGTAGCCAACAGCCAGACCTGCCAAGCCACCTTCTGACCGGTGGCGCCTCGGCTCGGCGGCAGGGCTCGTCGCGGACCCCTCGGGCGGAATCGCCCGAGGGGCGGCGTCTTGGGACCCACCACCGATACGAAACGTTCGGGCTCCGGCCCCGCGGAAGCTACCGCTTCTTCTTGAGGCGAAATAGGTAGGGGTGAGCGGGCCTCGGGGAGGAGTTCACCGACGCGCTCGACCAGCGCGTCTCGGCTCGAGGCGCAGGGCCTGGACATGGGGAGACATGGCCCCGAGAGGATCAGACAGCCCGAGCACGCCGTAGGCCTTGGGCTGCCTCGCCGTGGATAGAAACAACGTATGTCTCACGATGTTCCGCAGCATGTACAAGCTCCCGCTCCCCCGAGGTCTCGCCACCCGGTCACGATCTCGGCTGGTTGTCGCTCTCTTTGCGGGCGCGAACCCCACACTGGGACGGTGGGCCCAAAAATCCCGGTCGAACGGGCTGCAACGTCGGCGCCGGCAGCGCATTTCCGCTCCGACGTCCGTTGGCGCAATCGTGGCGCTTGGATGTTTCATGAAGAAATCCGGCCGCATCGAATAGCGCCAAGATGGGTGGTCTGCTAGGTCCCCGGGGCCGGAGTTACCCGGCCCCAGCCAGGAGCCCAATCGATGATCCTTCGTACCCTTTGCGCGGCCGCGATCGCCGCTTTCACCCTCACCGCCTGCGGAAGCCCCTGCGGCGACCTCCAGAGCCAGTGCGACTCGTGCAATGGCCCCCTCGCCAAGGCGGCCTGCAACATCGTCGTGGCGGCCGACGACGGCGACACCTGCCAGGCGGCCCTCAACAGCAACGCCTACGAGGCCAACAGCGCCGCCTGCCAGTCCCCGCTCTGATCTCGAGCCCCTGGGCCCGGTCAGCGGCGCCAGGCGCCGAGCGCGGGCGCCTCGGGTGGGATGGCTCGCTCGAGTGCGCTCCGAAACCCGGGGTGGTGGTCGAGCAGCGCTTCGGCTCTCGCTGGGTCGGTCTTCGCCAGCCGGCGCAGCGCCCGGAGGGCCGACTCGACCTCCGCCTCGGATCCCATCGACAGCGACGGTTCCATCTCGACCGGCGTCGGGCGGTCGGTCTCGACCGCGCCCCGCTGGGGCCGCCCGCCCTCGAACTCCGAGAGCCGGCTGCGAAGGGTCGGCAGATCCATTCGGCTGCCCCGGCCCACGCCGGAGGGATGCCGCTCCCGGGGGCTTCGCTCCTCGGCTTCGTGCGAGCCCGGATCGGAGCGAGGAAAGCCGGCCGGATGGACCGGGATCGCGGACGGCTCCGCCCCCAGTCCAACCGAGCGACCAAGCGGACGCGGCATCGATGGCCGGTATCGGCGGGCACCCCCTAGCAGTTGCGTGACGACCGTCATGGGCCCCCGTCGAGGGGGACGGGGGGGCGGGCAGGCGACCGAGGCGGCGCCAGCAGCTTCGCGCTTCGAAGGGGGAGCCCTGAGGTCGCAATTCCAAGCTTCAACCTCAAGAATTCGACCCCCGAGGTCGCGATTTCAAGCTTCGACCTTCCCAATCGGTCCTCCAACGTCAAAATTCCAAGCTCGGAGCTTCCCAATCGGCCCTCCAAGGTCAAGGTTCCAAGCCCGGAGCTTCCCAAATTCGGCCCTCAGGGTCCCTTCGCCAAGCTCCGAGCTTCCCAATTCGGCCTTCAGGGTCCCTTCGCCAAGCTCCGAGCTTCCCAGATCGTCCTCTAGGGTCCCTTCGCCAAGCTCGGAGCTTCCCATTTCGGCCTTCAGGGTCCCTTCGCCAAGCTCCGAGCTTCCCAGATCGTCCTCTAGGGTCCCTTCGCCAAGCTCGGAGCTCCCCATTTCGGCCTTCAGGGTCCCTTCGCCAAGCTCCGAGCTTCCCAATTCGGCCTTCAGGGTCCCTTCGCCAAGCTCCGAGCTTCCCAACGTCGAGCTCCGTGTGAATCGACGGCCTCGACAACCGTTCAGACAGCGGCTACCCTCCGGCCCCCGTCCGGCGAGGGCGACTAGGGATCGATGATGCTGGGGTCTGGGAAACGCGTCGCCGTCGCGCTCTTGCCGTGGTTGGCCTTTGGCTGCGTAGCGGAGCTCGAGCCGCTGCTCCCGGAGGTCCCGATGAAGACCGATGACGTGAGGGCGCTGCCCCTGGACCTTCCTTCGGGCGAGCCGGGGCTCAGCCTGGGGATGCGACCCGAGCCGCCCCCGCCGAGTGTGGCCGAAGCGGCGCCGCCGGCGTCGTCCGAGCCGCTCGAGCCGGAGCTCACCGCCTCCTTGCTCGCCGAGCTCGGCCCTCGGCCCGTCTCGGCGGCCGACTTCTCGCTTCCGCCACGCTCGGCGCCAGCGCCCTCGGTGGAGCCGCTGCCGTTTTCGCCGCCGAGTCCAGCCGACCCACCCTCCCCGGACGCAGCGGAGTCGGGGCCTCTGCGAGTGGTGCGCATCAGCCCCGAGGGGGAGCTTCAGGTCGCGAGGGAGGTGCAGATCGTCTTTTCGAAGGCGATGGTCCCGATCGGGGCCGCGCCGCGAGAGGCGGCTCGGGCTCGGCTCGATCCGTCGCCCCCGGGGGCGTGGCGCTGGGTGGATCCCCAAACGCTCCTCTTCGAGCCCAAGTTGGGGCGGCTGCCGGCTGCGACGCGGTTCACCGTGACGGTGCCGGCCGGGGTCCGTTCCGAGGACGGGGCCGCCCTGCCCGCGGACCGCACGGTGCGGCTGTCGACCCCTCCCCCTCGAGTCGAGCGGGCCCTGCCCGCCGAGGACACGAAGGACGCGCCGCTGCGGCCGGTGCTGCTCGTTCGGCTCGACCAGCGCGCCGATCCATCGGCCGTGCTCGCGGCGGCTCGGCTCGAGGTGGGCGGGCGACCCGGGCCGGCCCTTCGCCTCGCTCGAGCCTCGGACCTCGAGCGAGACCGTGCCGCCGCTCGCTTTCTCGACGCCGGCGGACCGCAGGCCGTGGGCCTCGTCCCCGAGGCCGACCTCCCAGCGGGAGAGGAGGTCCGGTTCGAGCTTCAGGTCGGTCCGTGGTCGGCCGAGGGGCCACGGCCGGCCGAAGCGCCGTTTCGGCGCCGTTTTTCGACCTACGGCCCGCTGAGGGTGGACCGAAGCTCGTGCGGCTGGGGGGACAACTGCCGGCCGGGCATGCCCCTGTCAGTCCGCTTCTCGAACCGCCTCGCCAAGGTCGGTCAGCCCGAGGTCGCGGCGACCCTGGCCCCGGATCGGCCCGAAGTCCGGGTCCGCCTGTCCGGTCGAGAGCTGGTGCTCACCGCACCGACCGAAGCCCGCACCGCCTACGAGCTGACCTTGAACCCCGAGATCCGCGACGCGTTCGGCCAGCGTCTCGGCCCGACCGACCCGATCCGGTTCGAGGTCGAGGGGGTCACGCCTCAGTTGAATGGACCGGACGAAGAGGTGGTGCATCGGACGGTCTCGGCGCCGACGGTCTCGGTGCACTCAGCCGGCGCGTCGGCGCTCACGGTGCTGATCCATCGGGTCCGCCCGGCGGACTGGCCCGCCTTCAACGAGCGGGACGCCCCCCTGCCCGGTGAGATGGTGTTTTCGGCTCCGATACCGGTCGATGGTCCGCTCGACGTGGTCCGCACGACCGAGATCGACCTCGGTCCGGCGCTCGACGGCGGCGTGGGCATGGCCGCGGTCACGGTGGAGGCGCCGGTGGGGCGCAAAGGGAGGGCCCGCCGCCTCCGCTTCTGGGCGGTGGTGTCGGACGTGATGCTCGACGCCTGGTCCGACGGCGCCGCGGTGCACGTCTGGGCCACCGACCCGGCGGGCACGCCGCTGTCCGGACAGCCAGTGCAGCTGTCCCCGGGGGGGCCGAGCGGGAAAACCGGCTCGAGCGGCGTGGTCCGTCTCGTCCTCCCCGGAAAGCCGCTGTCGAAGCACCCGTGGATCGAGGTGGGAAGCGGGTTCCTGCCCGAAGGCCAGTGGGGCAACGGCCAAGGCTTCGTGCAAAGCGAGCTTCGCCCTCGCCTCACCGTGCACACCGTGGACGACCGCGGGCTCTATCGGCCCGGCGAGAGGGTCCACATCGCGGGCTGGGCTCGTCGGTTCGACCCGGAGAACGGACTTGGCGCCCTGCCCCCACGCACCGAGATCCGGTACCGGGCGACCGGTCCGCAGGGTGAGGTGTGGGCCGAGGGGAGCGGAAATGGACCCGTGAACGCCTCCATTTCGCCCACCTCTTTGGGAGGTTTCTCGCTCGAGCTGCCCATCCCGAGGGACGCCAACCTCGGCTGGGCCCAGGTCGCGTTCGAGGCCACCCGAGGGGAGAAGAAAGTCCGCCATGTTCACCGGCTTCAGGTGGCCGAGTTTCGGCGTCCCCGGTTCGAGGTCTCGCTCGACCTCGAACCGGGCCCCCACATCGTGGGCCAGAGCCTCGCCGCCACCGCCCGAGCGTCGGCCTATTCGACCGGCGCGCTCGGCGGCGCGAAGAGCCGCTGGCAGGTGACCAATGCGCCCACCGACTTCGCCCCTGCCGGCTGGGACAACTTTCGGTTCGGCCGAGCTCCGTGGTGGGGCTGGCGCGGTCCGGGTTTTCTCGAGGACAGCGGACCGGTCCGAACCGCCGAGGGAACGACCGACGACGACGGTCGAGTCCGACTGGTGCTCGAGCCGACCGCGGTGGCCGAGCCGTTTCCGCGACAGCTCTCGGTGGAGCTCGAGGTCCTCGACGACGACCGCCGGGGGGTGGGCGCGAAAGCGGCGGCGGTGGTGCACCCGGCCGAGTTGGCGGTGGGGCTGCGGCTGCCGAAGGTCTTCTTGCCTTCGACCGCGCCTCTGACCGCCGAGGTGGTGGTGGTGGACCTCGGCGGCGAGCGCCGCTCCGGCAAAGCTCTGCTCTCGCTTCACCGGCTGGACCCGATGACACCAGCCGAGGGGCCGCCGGTGGCGAGCGCGACCGTGTCCGCCGAGGGTCCGACCCGGGTTCAGCTCGGACCGGCGCCGCCCGGCCGGTACCAGCTTCGCGCCGAAGTGCGGGACCGCCGGGGCCGCACCGCCCGGACCGAGGCGACCGTCGTCTGGGCGGGGGACAAAGAGCCGGCGTCGGGGGCGAGCCCGTCGCTGGACCTCAGCTCCGACAAGGCCCGCTACGCGAAGCGACAGGTCGCGGTCTTCACCGCGAAGAGCCCGTTTCCCGGCGCCCGAGGCCAATGGCTCGTGGTCGCCGACGGGGTGCTCGACGTGCGTCCGCTCGTCTTCGAGGACGGGCTCGCCGAGCTTCGGCTCCCCTTGACCCGGCGCATGGTCCCGAACGCAGGGGTCGAGGCCTGGGTGGTGGGTCCGGACGGGCGCTTCGCGTCCGGATTCATCGAGGTCGAGGTGGACCCGCTGGCCGACCGCCTCGAAGTGGAGGTGCAAGCACCGCCGCTCGCCCGCCCTTCGGAGGAGGTCGAGCTCGAGGTTCGGGTCCGGGATCAAGCCGGGCTCGGGGTTCGCGGCGCCGAAGTGACCTTGGCGGTCGTGGATGAGGCGGTGCTCGACGCCGGGGGCTCCGAGTGGCCCGATCCGCTGCTCGCGCTCACCCCGCAGCGCTCCACCCGAACCCGCTCCTGGCACACCCGGCGATCCCTCGCGTCCGTCGAGGACGAAGCGGGCGAGATCGGGGCCCGGGCCATGGCCATGTCGCCCGGGGGCCCTGGACAGGACCCCGCGGTGCGGATCCGGTCGGACCTGAGGCCCCTGGCCCACTTCGTGGCCCACGTGCCCACCGACGCCAGCGGCGTGGCCAAGATCCGGTTTCGGCTCCCCGACGACCTGACCCGGTACCGAGCCCGCGCCGTCGCCGCATCTCCGAACGGAAAGGCGCTCGGACAGGGGGAAGGCACCCTGGTGGTCACGAAGCCGGTCAGCGCCGAGCTCGCCTTGCCCCGCTTCTTCACCCTCGGCGACCGCCCGGAGCTCCCGCTGCTCGTCCGGAACCGAACCGCTACCCCGGCGACGGTGGACGTGGTCATGGACGCCGGGCCGCTCGAGCTCGAAGGTCCGGCCGGTCGCCGGGTCGTCGTCCCACCGAATTCGCAGGTGGAGGTTCGATTCTCGGCCGCGGTGGTTCGGGTCGAGACCGCGAGGGTGCGGGCCCGAGTGCGCTCCAGCTCCTCGGGCGGTCGGGTGGAGGGCGACGCCGTCGAGATCTCGGTGCCGGTATACCCGCCGGTCACGATGGAGGCGTTCGCCGAGCACGGGAGCCTCGAGGGACAGACCATCGGGCGCACGGTCGCGATCCCTGCCGAGGCCGCGCCGTCGGTGGGCGGGGTTCGCCTCGATCTTTCGGCGAGCCGGGTCCTGAGCGCCGCCGATGGCTTTGCCCAGATCCTCCGCTCCCCGTACTCGGGCTTCGAGCCTCGCGCCTCCCGCCTGCTCGCCCTGTGGGCGCTCCACCAAGTGCGGGACCGGCTCCCGTCCCCGTGCGCGGAGCAGTCCGATGCGGCCCTGGCTCCCTCCTCCGAGTGCGGCTGGCCCGATCGAGAGGCGATCGAGGCCCGGGCGGCCGAGGAGATCCAGGCGCTGGTGGAGGGGCAGCGGTCCGACGGCGGCTGGGGGTACTGGCCGAGCGCCCAGCGCTCGGACCCGCTCGTGACCGCGCACGTCGTCCATGCGCTGTCTTCGGCGCCAGCGTCCCGCTCGCCCGAGGTCGAGGACGCGCTCGACCGGGGCCGGAGGTGGCTGCGGTCGGTTGCCAGCGGTTCCGGCGCCTCAGGCCGTCCCGCCGCCTCGGGCCGTCCCAGCGCCTCGGGCCGTCCCGGCGCCTCGTCCGATGACTGGGCCGCCGGGCTCCCCCAATCGGTGCGGGCGGCGCTGCGGGCCCACGCCGCGTGGGTGCTCAAAGACCTCGATCCGCAGGCGCTCGACGGGATCCTCGAGCAAGCCGGCGGTCCGAAGCGGGCTCCGGCCGACGTGCTCGCGTGGCTGTTTGGGGCGTCGTTGGGGCACCCGAAGGCGGCCGCTCTGCGCCGCGCGCTCGAGGCGCGGCTCACCGTGACCGCGGCGAGCGCGCACCTCGTGAACGCCTACGACGAAGGCGGCCAGCTCGTGCTCGCCGGCTCCACCAGGGCCGACGCGATCCTCTTGCTCGCACTGCTCGAGACGTCGCCGAACGATCCGCTCGTGGATCGGCTGCTCGCCGGTCTGCTCGCTGGTCGAGGTCCTGAGGGCACATGGAGAAGCCCGCACGAGAGCGCGTGGGCGCTGCTCGCCGTCGCCCGGTACGCGGAGAAGAGGGAAGCCCGGCCCCCGAAGTTCTCCGCCGACGCCTGGATCGGGGATCACCGCGCGTTCGAGGGGCGGTTCGAGGGCTGGACCGCAAAAGGGGCCAGGGTCGATGTGCCGATGCGGTGGCTCATCGAGAACCCGGGGCCGTTCGCGCTCCGCCACCAGGGCGAAGGGCAGCTTGCCTACCGGATCGGGCTCGATTTCGCGCCGAAGAGCCTTCGCGGCGAGCCGGCCTCCCGGGGCTTTTCGGTCACCCGGCGGTACGTCGGCCTCGACGACCCCAGCGATGTGGAGGCGGTCGAGGGAGGGTGGCGGATGCGCCCTGGGGCCAGGGTGCGGGTCGAGCTCGAGGTCGTCGCCCGGGGTCCCCGCCACCACGTCGCGCTCATCGACCGGCTGCCGGCCGGCCTCGAGCCCCTCCACCCGGTCCGGGATCGGCTTCGATCCATGGACATGGCCCCCGATTCCTTGGGCGCAGCCGTTTTCGCCCCCGGCGGCGGGGGGTGGGATCACGAGCAGCTGAGGGACACCGGCTCCGAGGCGTTCATGGTCTTGATGCGCGCCGGCCTCCACCGGGTCGCGTACGTGGCCCGGGCCACCACGCCGGGCCGATTCCTCGCCCCACCGGCGCATGCGGAAGAGATGTACACCCCGGAGACTTTCGGCCGAACCGGCACCGAGGTGGTCACGGTCGGCCCGTGAGCGGCCGGTGGCCTACCACCACCACGCGTCGGGGCCGCCCTTTCGGCTGGAGCTTTGCGAAGACGCGGAGTCAGGGGCCTCCGCCGGCGGGCGGAGCACCTCATCCACCGGATGCACCACCGCCGACGAAGCTTCGAACGACGCCCCATCGACGGCTGCGTTGCCCACGACCATCCGGTCGCCTTGAACGAGCACGGTCAGCGGCAGCCCAGCGAGCGTCTCGAGCCGAACGGCCTTCCTGAGGTCGGCTTCGGTCATCTTCGACGCGACGACGTGGTGGCGAAGCAGGCGGCGGAGGTCGCCCCCGTGCTCGACATCGAAGGCCTCCTTCATCGTCGCCGGGCCCACGGTCTCGAACGCGGCGTCCACCGGCGCGAACACCGTGTAGACCCCCTCCGCTCGGAGCTCTCGGTCGAGCCCCGACGCCCGGAGCAGTCGGGCGAAGGTCACGAATCGGCCGTCCTGTTCGAGCGCAGCGACGAGCCCGGGCCCATCCGACGCAGCCCGCGGTGCCTCCGGCGTGGCCGCGCACGCTGCCGTCGCCCAACACGCCATCCACAGCCACCGTTCCCAGGTCTGTCTTGCCATCGCGCTTGACCGTCGCAGCGGCTCCGACCCGGTGGCAAGCGAAGTGCGCGGGGCGTTGTGCCGACCACGACGTGCCCGTACCCATACGGTCATGGACCGGGCGGAGCAGTATCGGAGCCTGTCATCGCTGATCCAGGGCGAGCCCTTGCCGGCGGCGATCGTCGATCTCGACGCTTTCGACGCCAACGTAGACCGGCTGCTCGCCGTGGTTCGGAGCTCCCACAAGACCTTGAGGATCGCGTCCAAGTCTCTTCGGTCGGTCGACCTGCTGAGGCGGGTGTTCGAGCGAGCCGGCGACGCCGTTCGCGGGGTCTTGTGTTATGCCCCCGCGGAGCTGCGTTTTTTGGTCGAGCGCGGCTTCGACGACCTGCTGCTCGCCTACCCGACCGCCGTCCCCGAAGAGATCGACCTGCTCGCTTCGCTGCAGCGAGGCGGGGCCACGGTGCGCACCGTGGTGGACGACCCCATGCAGGTCGAGCGGCTCGGGGAGGCCGCGCGCCGCGAGCAGACCGAGATCCCGGTGCTCATCGACCTCGACGTCGGGTGGCGGCCGATCCCCGGGGTCCACGTGGGCGTCCGGCGCTCGCCGGTGCGCACCGAAAACCAGGCGCTCGCGCTCGCCGAGCGCATTCGCGCGACCGGAGGGGTCCGCCTCGACGGCCTCATGGCCTACGAGGCCCAGATCGCTGGCTTGCCTGACGCAGGGCGTCATCGCGCAGCGCTGAACCCGGTGAAGGCGGCCATCCGGCGGCTCTCTCGGGCGCCGGTGGCGAAAGCCAGGGAGCGGGTCCGGGACGCGCTGGTCGATGCTGGCTTCGACCTGAAAGTCGTCAACGGCGGCGGTACGGGAAGCCTCTCCTGGGCGGCAAAAGAGCAGGCGCTCACCGAGCTCAGCGCGGGCTCCGGCATTCTCTGCTCCCATCTATTCGATGGGTACCGGGGCCTCGACCTCCGCCCAGCGCTGTTCTTCGCGCTGCCCATCGCGCGCCGCCCTGACCCTCGGATCATCACCTGCCGGGGGGGTGGGTACGTCGCCTCGGGCGAAGCCGGACCCGACCGCCTCCCGCTACCCTGGCTCCCGGAAGGTCTCTCCCTGCTCTCGCTCGAAGGCGCTGGCGAAGTGCAAACGCCCTTGCTCGTCCCTCGGGGGATGGACCTGGGCCTCGGCGCCCCGGTGTTCTTTCGGCCGGCTAAATCGGGCGAAATCGGGGAGCACTTCACCGAGTACGTGCTCGGCCGGGGCGACGTCGTCGAAGGTCGGGCCCGAACCTATCGAGGCGAAGGGATGCGGTTCGGATGACGGTCAGCGGCCCCGCTCGCGGGTGAGATCTTTGGTGATGTTCTTTTGGTGGGATTCGAGCGTCCCGCCCCCGATCTCGAGCAGCTTCGCGTCCCGGTACAGCCGCTCCACCGGGTACTCCTCACAGTAGCCCGAGCCTCCGAGCACCTGCATCGCCGCGTCGGCGGCCTTCTTGCCGACCGGGGCGGCGAAGAGCTTCGCCGCGTCGGAGCCGATGCGGTTTTGTCGGTCCGGACCCACCTCGGACGCGACGTGGTAGATGAGGCAGCGGGCGGCCTGCGTCTCAGCGTAGCTCTCGGCGATGTGCCGCTGAATCTGTCCGAAGCGGTTGATCGGCTGTCCGAAAGCTTTTCGCTCCGCGGCGTGCTCGACCATGATCTCGAGACAGCGGTCGGCGATGCCGAGGCTCATGGCGGCGAGCCCGAGCCGCTCGATCTCGAGGTTGCGCATCATGTGGTTGAGCCCGCCGCCCTCTTCGCCGAGGAGGTTCTCGACGGGCACCTCGCAATCCTCGAGGTAGAGCTCGGACATGCTGCTCGCCCGCATCCCCATCTTCTTGGTGGGTTGTCCCACGGAGAAACCAGGGGCGTTCCTTTCCACCACGAAAGCCGAGATTCGGCCGTCGATCTTCGCGTAGACTTGGAAGAGGTGGGCTTCGACCGCGTTCGTGATGTAGGTCTTCGTGCCGTTGAGCACGTACTTCGCACCCTTTTTCACCGCGCTCGTGGTCATCCCGAGCACGTCGGTGCCATGGCCGGGCTCGGTCATGCCCATGGCGCCCACCCACTCTCCGGTGAGCGCCGGCTCGAGAAAGCGCCGCTTCTGGTCCTCGTTCGACGCGTAGTAGAAGTTGTTCACGAACAAGAGCGAATGGGCCAGATAGGCGAGGCAGAACCCGGGGTCCGATCGGGACAGCTCCTGGTGCACGATCACGGAAGCGACCGCCCCCAGGCCGGCCCCGCCCGATGTCTCCGGGATCGTGATCCCGTTGAGGCCCAGCGCCGACAGCTCCCGGAACAGCCGCAAGTCGAGGCCGCCTCGACGGTCTCGCTCCCCCGCCCCCGGCTCCACCCGCTCGCGCACGAAGGCCGCCACCGTCTGCCTCAACAAACGGTGCTCCTCGGTAGGTTCGAATAGATTCATGTCGTCTCCTCCTCCCTCGATTCAGGCCGATCGGCCCCGTTGGCATCGATCTGCACGGTGAGGGGGACCACCGTACCGACGGTCGGCCCATCGAAGTCGACCCCGGGGACGGTGGGGTCGAGCTTCCGGCTCATCATGTCCACGATGCGTTCGAGGCTGTGGTGAATGGCCCGTTGCTCGGACTCGGGCATCTGGGCCAGGCGGTCGGAGAAGATGTCGTGCAGGGCGGACGGCGCGCTCGCCGCCACCGCGAGGCCCTGCTCCGACAGCCCAACCGTGACCCGGCGCCGGTCCGTGGTGTCCCGATGTCGAGTGACCAAGTTCTGGGCTTCGAGGCGGTCCACGATGCCGGTGATCGTCGCCTGGGAGAGATCCATCTCCCGGGCGAGCACGCTCGGGGTGGTCGGTCCAAGACGGGCAAGCGTCCGCACGCACACCAGCTGGGGGCCGGTCAGCCCGTGCCGGCTGGCCAGCTGCCGACTGTAGAGGTCGATGCAGCGGGTCAGCCGGCGCAGAGCGCGAAGAATCCCATCTTGTAGGTCGCTCATCGGCCTGCAAAAGAAAGCATGCAAAACGTCGCTTCTGAAGCAGTTTCCATGGTCGGCGCACTCTGTTCGGGGTTCGACCCCGGCGGAAGCGAACCGGCCTCGGTCGGTTCCATCCGGGGCCGCATCGGAGTACGGATCAAAACATCTCGTGACGAGCGTCCCCCTGCCTGGCCCGCTGCGGCCCGCCCGCTTCCTCGAACGACCGAACCGCCTCTTGGGCCGGATCGTCGTGGAGCCGGAAGAGACGACGGTCGATGCCCAGATTCCGGGCGGAAGCCCGCTGCGCTCCCTGCTGTCCCCCGGGGCGCGGGTGTGGGCCCGCCAAGAGGAGGGGCGGTGGTCGATCCTCGTCGTGCAGGCGGACAGCGGAGCGCTGGTGTGTCTCGATGAGGCCCCCGCGGTCGAGCTGGTCGCGGCCGCGCTCGCCGAGGAGCGCTTCGAAGAGCTCGCCGGCTTCGAGCTCGCCCGACGAAACGTCCCTTTCGGGACGTCCCGGTTCCCATTCGAGCTCACGAGCAGCCTCGGCCAGAAGCTGTGCGTGCAAGTCGAGATGGCGCCGGCGGTCGAAAACGGCGTCGCGCTGCTCCCTGAAGCCAAGAACCCGCGCGGAGCCCGCCAGGTTCGGTCCTTGGCCCGCCTGGCCGAGCAGGGCGGCGCCGGCGCCCTGGTGGTCGTCGTCCCCCGGGTGGACGCGCGCCTCGCGGTCTGCGCCCAGCCGATCGACCCCGAGTTCGCCGACGCCGTCCGGGAGGCGGTAGAGACCGGGATTCGGGTCCTCGTCCGCCGCTGCCAGGTCACGCTCGAGGAGCTGGTGCTCGGCGTCCCGCTCGAGCTCCGCATCCCTGGGCCTTGAATCGGTCTTTCGTCGCCTCGGGCCGGTTGCGCGATGGTCGCGCCGGACCTATCCCGGGCCGGCATGGGGACGCGGCGATGGGAAGAGCTTCGCTCGGCCCTCCCTCTGACCGCCGCCAACGCCCTGGTCATCGCCTCGCTCTATGTCCTCAAGCCCGCGCGCAGCGCCCTGTTTCTGTCCGAGCGGAGCGCGGCCGAGCTCCCGTGGGTCCTGCTCCTCGTGGCCGCGGCCGGGGCCTCGTTCGCCGCCGGCTTTGGCCGCGCCACCCGGGATTGGCCGATCGATCGCCTCGTCCCCCGGACCCTGCTCTCGCTGTCGGCCCTGCTCATCGGCTGCCGATGGGCCATCGACGGCGCACCGAGTGGGCCGGTGGTGTATGGGTTCTTCGTCGCCGTCACCCTGTACGGGCTGCTCGCGACGTCGCTCGTCTGGCTGCTCGCCGGGGCCTCCTGCCAGCCCGACGAGGCCCGGCGCACCTTCGGACTCATCGGCGCCGGAGGCATCGCCGGCGCGGTGGCCGGCGGCTGGCTCACCGCCCTCACCGCCGACCGCATCGGCACCGAGAACCTGGTGCTGCTCGGCGCCGCGCTCGCTGCGGCGGCGGTCCCTTTTCTTCGCTCGGCCCGGCCGCTGCCCCTGGCCGGGTCGGCTCCGGCCGTGCGCTCCCTGCACCTGTCGGAGCTTCGCGCCCATCCCCTGCTCCGCTCCCTGGCGGTGACGACGTTCCTGGTCGCCGCCGCTGCGGTGATCGTGGACGTGCAGTTCAACGCGGTGGTGGCCGAGGCGTTCCCGGACCGGGACGAGAAGGCGGCTTTCTTCGGGGTCTTCTTCGCCGGTCTGTCCGCGTTCGGCTTCGTCTTTCAGGTCACCCTGACCGCCCCGCTGCTCCGAAGGTTCGGGGTGGGCTCGGCGCTGACCCTTCTGCCCGCCACCCTCGGGGCGGGCAGCTTGCTCGTTCTGTTCGCCCCTGGCCTCTTCAGCGGCGCCGCCGCGAAGGCGGCCGATGGGGGGTTTCGCCACTCGGTGCACAAGGCGGCCAGCGAGGTCGCGTTCCTGCCCGTCCCGGTGGAGCTGAAGAAGCCGGCGAAGCTGTTCCTCGACACCGCGGTGGACACCAGCGCCTCCGGTCTGGGCGCGCTCGCCGTGCTGGTGCTCGGCGCCTGGCTCCCGCTGCACCTGGCCTCGGGGCTCGCAGTGGCGCTCCTTTTCGCCGCGCTCTTCACCGTGCGCCGGCTGCAGCGGGCCTATGTCGACGCCTTTCGCGAGGCGATCTCGGCTCGGCGGGTGGACGAGGAGGCCCTTCGCTCCTCCCTGACCGAAGCCGCGTCCCTGGGCCTTCTGCGCCCCGCCCTCGCCTCCGAGCGGCCGCGCACGGTCCTGTACGCGCTCGAGCTGCTCGCGGGCGCCGGGCCGCCGGGGCTCGCCGCCGAGCTCGACCCGCTGCTGCTTCATCCAAACCCGAAGGTTCGGGCCAAAGCGCTGCGGCTGCGCGCCGGGTTGGCCCCACCCCCTGCGCAGCGAGCCATCGAGGCGCTCGCGCTCGACCCCGATCTCGACGTCCGGGTGGAGGCGCTCCGCGGCCTCGTGCTGCGGTTTCCCTCCGCCGGGGCCTCCTGGATTCAGGCCGAGCTGTCGGCCGAAGACCCGGCCCGGCGGGTGGGCGCGGCGGTCGCCGCCGCCCGGCTCGGGCGCGGGCTCGACCTGACGACGGTGGTCCCGTGGCTCGAGGACGAGGCCCATGAGCCGTGGCGAGAGGACCTCGCCCAAGCCCTGGCCGCAGCGGAGGAGCCGAGGCTCGACGCCATGATCGACCGGCTGCTCGACACGAGCCCCGGGCCGGTGGCCCGGGCGCTCGTCGAAGGGCTCGGCCGAGGTCCTGCCCGTCGCCTCCCGCTGCTCATCGACAGGATCGAGCACGCGGAGCTTCGGGGCCCGATCCGAGCCGCCCTCGTAGCCCAGGGGCGGGCGGCGGTGCCGGCGGTCGCGGCGCTGCTCGACCCGAGCCTAGGGCGAACCCAGGAAGGCGGGCAGAGCGCCCGGGCGCTGCCCCGGATCCTGGGCCGCATCCCCCACCCGGAGTCGATGGCTGCCCTGCTCCGCCACGTCGATGGCGAAGATCCGCTGATCCGCCGCGCGGCGCGCCGGGCGCTGGTTCGGCTGAGGAGCCGAAACCCCGAGCTCGTGGCCGACAAAGCGGTCGTGCTGCGGGCGCTCACCGGAGTCGCGGACCGCCATCGGTCCCTGCGCTCGCTGCGGGCGACAATCGACGGCGAGCTCGACCGGCCCGGAGGCTCGCTCCTCATCGACTCGCTCCTCGAGGCCGAAGCCGACTGCGCCGACGCCGCGCTGGACCTCGCCGGCCTGCGCTGCGCGCCGAGCGACCTCACCCGGGCCCGGTGGGGCCTTCGTCCGGCGGCGAGCCCCTCCGCTCGGGCCTCGGCCCGGGAGCTGCTCGAGAACGTCCTACCCACGAAATTTCGCTCTCTCGTCCTGCCCATGCTCGATGGGTCCGCCATGAACCCGGCCGGCGAGAGCGGGTTGTCGGTGGAATCGGCCCTCGCGGCGCTGGTCCGAGACGAGAGCGCGTGGCTGCGTGCGGTCGCCGCCCACGTCGCCGCGGCCGGCTTCGCTTCGAATGCAGGGCCGAGCTACCGTCGTCCGGTGCTGTCGGTGGTGGAGAAGGTGATCTTCTTGCGGGGCGTGGACGTGTTCTCCGAAGTCCCCGCCGAACAACTCGCCCACCTCGCCGCCATCGCCGAGGAGCGTGCGGCCACCGGGGGCGAGCGCCTGTACGACGTGGAGGACCGGGCCGACGGCATGTTCCTCGTCGTCGAAGGGCAGGTTCGCCTGCATCGAGGCCCGATCGAGGTCGGCACGGCCGGGCCGGGCGACGGGTTCGGGACCTGGGCCCTGTTCGACGACGAGCCCCGACTGACCGCGGCGACGGCGATGACCGACGCCGAGCTCCTCCACATCGCGAAGCTCGACCTGCAGGAGCTGCTCGCCGACAACCCCGAGATCAGCCAAGCGATCCTCGAGACCGTGGTCCGCCGGCTGCGGTCCCTGGGCCGAGCCGTCCGCGGCGCTTGACGGGGGAGGCAGGGACGGCAAAGACCGAGGAGGCGGGACGACGGTTGCCCATCGGACCGACGACCGAGCGCGCTCGGCCACCGCAGATCGAAGGAGGCAAGCTCGATGGACGGGAGGGAGGACCGAGAGGTCATCGTGCTGGTGGACGACGAGGACATGGTCCTCACGAGCCTGAACGCCTACCTCAGCCTCGAGACGGACTACGAAGTTCGCACGTTTCTGTCCGCCCGGGCCGCGCTCGACTACCTCGAGCGAGGCCGGGTGGATCTCGTCATTTCGGACTACCTGATGCCCGAGATGGACGGGATCCAGTTCCTCTCGCGGGTGCGCGACCTGCACCCGGAGGCGCCCCGAGTGATCCTGACCGGCTATGCGGACAAGGAGAACGCGATCAAAGGCATCAACGAGGTCGGGCTGTACCAGTACATCGAAAAGCCCTGGGACAACGAAGACCTGCGGTTGGTCATCCGCAACGGCCTCGAGAAGCGGCGGCTGCTCTCCCGGCTCCAAACGAAGATCAACGAGATCAACAAGGCGTACGCCGACCTTCAGGCCATCCAGCAGGAGATCCTGAAGACCTTCGCGTAGGGCGATGCTCGCTTCCGTCGCCATCGTCGGCTTCGGGCGCTTCGGGCAGGCGCTCGGCGGCTTGCTCACCGAGCGGGGCGCGGACGTGCGGGCCCACGACACCGACCCGAGCCGAGGGACCTCTCCTTTGTCCGAAGCGGTCGGGGGGGCCGAGGTCGTCGTCTTCGCCCCGCCGGTGCCCGCGCTCGACGCCGCGCTCGAGGCGGCCCGGCCCCACCTCACCGAACATCAGCTCGTGCTCGACGTGGGCAGCACCAAAATCGGTCCGGAGGGGGTGCTCCGCCGGCACCTCGGCTCCGAGATCCCCTGGTGCGCAACCCACCCGCTGTTCGGCCCGGTGAGCCTCGCTCGGGGCGAGCCGCTGCGCGCCGTCGTGTGCCCAAACCAAGATCACCCCGAGGCGAGCGACCGCGCGGCCGAAATCTACCGATGGCTCGGCGCGGAGGTGCGGTTCGAGGCCGCCGAGGCCCACGACCAGGCCATGGCCGACACCCACGTGCTCGCCTTCTTTCTTGCCCGAGCCCTGCTCGAGCTCGGCGCCGGCGACGGGATCGCGTTTGCCCCGCCGTCGTTCTTGGCCATGGCCCGCACCATCGAGGCGGTGCGGGGCGACGCCGGACACCTGTTTCTCGCGATCCAGCGGGAGAACCGCTTCGCCCGGTCTGCCCGCCGGCGCCTGCTCGATCGCCTGATCGACCTGCACGAGCGCATCGAAGCGGCCGAGACCCGGGCCGAGGACGCGACCCCGCCCCTGTCCCTGCCTCCGCTCGACCGCCCACCGCCCGCGCTCGAACAGACCCGGGCGCTCATCGACGAGGTGGACCGCGACCTGCTCCGGCTGCTGGCCCGGCGCTTCGAGCTGTCCTTGCGGGCAGGTGCAGCCAAGCGGGCGGCCGGGCACCCGACCGTGAGGGACGGGCAGCGGGAGCAGGCGCTGCTCGCCGAGCGCAAGGTCGAAGGCGCGGCGCTCGGCCTCGACCCGGAGACCGTGGCCGACGTGTTCGAGGCGGTGCTCCTGCACTCCCGGCGGGCCCAGCGCTGAGCCGCTACCAGAGCCCCTCCATCACCCGCTCGTCGATCGCCGCGAGCTTCGTTCGGATCCGCAGCTCGACTTCGGAGAAGGCCGGCCTCTCGGTCAGCTCGTGCAGCATGCGGGCGGTTTTCATGACCCGAGCGAGGTAGGTGAACAGCGAGCCTTCCTCCCGGCCGAGGTCGTTGTCCGCGACGTACTCCATGAAGGTGAGGTCCTTGTCGTCGAGCTCGGCCCAGATCCGCTTCTGGCGCTTTCCCCCGTGCAGTTCGGGGTGGGGCACCAAGGCGGTGAACGACTCGAGCGCGAGCTCGCTCCTCGTCAGCTCCCGGGGGTGCGCCTCCCAGTACAGCCGCTCCGCGTCCTCGAACGCGACCTGGGGGTTGTCGCGGCGAAGCTCGCGCAGCTTCGCGATGCACCACTCCCGGATCTTGGCCCACTCGCGCTTCTCGAAGATCCGGGCGATCGCGTCGTGCTCGACGATGAGCTCGAGCAGCTCCCGCTCTTGGCCCGGCTCGAGCTCGGTGCGGGCGAGCACCCACCAAACGAAGACCCCGTCCGCCCCTCGCACCTTGCCGATCATGCGGCCATCGACCTGCCTCCCGTGCTCGTCGAGCACGCCGAGGGCCTGCAGGTTCGCGGTGATCTGGGCGAGCCGCTTGTGCGCCTCCCACTTCTCGTGGTCGGGCAAGAGCAGCTTCTCGATGACCCGCTCGATGTCGAGGACCCCGGACTCTTCGGCCGCGACCTGCCGCTCGAGCAGCCGCAGCTCCACCTCCTCGAGCCGCCGCTCGGCCTCGGCGAGCGCGACCGTGGCCTCCGCGAGCCCAGGGACCTCCTCGGGCCCTGCGCCGTCCGCCGCCGCCTCGAGCTTCTTCAGCTCGGCCGCCGCCCGCTCCCGGCGCTCCTGCTCTACCGCCCGCTGCCCCCGAAGCGTGCGCTCGGAGAGGTCGGGCAAACCGATGGCGAGGATCTGTCCGGCGTCGATCCGGGTCCTCGATCGAAGCGCCTCCGGCTGCCCCTCCACCAACTTGCTGTGGGCCTCCTCATCCCAGACCACATCCTTCTTGGCCCGCGCCTCCGACTTCGCCCGGGAGTAGTATTTCTTTCGAATCTTCGCCTCATCGATGCCCGCCGAGCTGCGCTTCTTCTGGTCTTTGATCTCCTTGCGAAACTCCTGGATCACTTCCTCGGGTCCAAGCGCGATCGCGATGCCTTCGGTGTCGAACTGGGGCCGCCCGGCTCGACCCGCCATCTGGTGGTACTCGGACGGCAGGAGGAGCCGGGCTTTGTTCTTGATGTACTTCCGTAACGACGGGAACACGACCCGCTTGGCGGGGAGGTTGATTCCGGCGGCGATGGTCTCGGTGGTGACCACGAACTTGAGCAGCCGGTCGCCGGTGAGCTCCTCGACGAGCCGGCGGTAGGCGGGAAGGACGCCGGCGTGGTGCACCCCGATCCCGTGCAGCAGCAGGCTCTCGAGCTCCGGCCCGAGCCCTTTGGGCAAGAGGTTCGGCGCCGCCCGCCGGGCGATCTCCTTTCGCTCGTCCTCGGTCACGAAGCGGGGGCAGCTCTTCAGCAACCGGGCTTGCTCGAAGGCCAGAGCGCGACCGAAGCAGAAGATGATCGTCGGATACTCTCCGGCAGCAAACAGCCGCTTCACGGTCTCGATGAGGTATTCCTCCCTCCACTCGTGGAGCAGCGGCACCTTTCGCTCCGTGGACCGGACGAGCGACAGCGGCTGCCCGCGGACCACCCTCGCCCACTGGCAGAAGGCTTCCGGCTCCCCCACCGTCGCCGACAGGATGATGAGCTGCGTCTCGGGCGCGAGCCCGATGATCGTCTGCTCCCACACATAGCCGCGCTCGAGGTCGTTGAAGTAGTGGCCCTCGTCCATGACGACGACGTCGGCCGGTCGGCTCGCCTTGCCCCCATACACCCGGTTCCACAGGATCTCGGCCACCCAGACCTGCAGCGGCGCGTCCGGGTTCACGTTGTAGTCGCCGGTCGCGAACCCGACCTGCTCCTCGCCGAAGTCCTCCTGCAGCTCCCGGAACTTCTCCTCCGTCAGCGCCCGGAGCGGGGTGGTGTAGATCCCGCGGCGGCCGGCGCGCAGGGCCCGCATCAGCGCCGCTTTGCCCATCAGCGTCTTTCCCGTCCCGGTGGGCACCGTCACCAGGACGTGCTCCCCGGCGAAGATCCGGCCGAAGGCCTCCTCCTGCACCGGGTAGGGCTCAAACCCCCGAGAGAAGAAGAACTTGTCGTAGAACTCGAGCTCGACGTCCGCGTCGGCCACGGTCAACCCGCCGCGGGGCGGCCCCGAAGACCGGCCAGAGGAGATGGGACGGGCCTTTGCTGCCCGAGCTGCGCGCCGAAGACCGCCATGGGGGCGGAGGGTAGCAGCCTTGGCTCGCCCTGGGTTCCCGAACCACGCCCGACGACTACACTCCGTCCGTGCCCCGGCCGACCGCCCGCCCCGACGGGGCCACCCGCGCGCAGCTGCTCGGCGCCGCCGAGATCGCCTTCGCCGAGCGAGGCTTCGAATCGACCCGGCTGTCCGACGTGGCCAAGGAGGCCGGAATTCGCCGGCCTTCGCTGCTGTACCATTTCCCGACGAAGCTCGATCTGTACTGCGCGGTGGTCCGCTCCACGTTCGAGGACCTGGGCGCGGCGCTCACCGGCCCCCTCGAGGCGCCAGGCCTCCTGTTCGACGCCCGTCTCGAGGCGCTGCTCGGCGCGTTCGGCTCGTTTCTCGACGCCCGCCCGGCCGCGGCCCGGATCGTGCTCCGGGAGCTTCTCGACGGGCTCGGCCCGGGGAGGGACATCCTGCTCGAGGTGGCGGTGCCGCTGCTCGACCGGGTGGAGGGGTCGGTGGCCGAAGACGGGGCGGGCCACCTGCGCCCGGGGGTCCCGCTGCGCACGGTGCTGCTCTCGGTTATCGTGACCCGATTCGTTCGGGCCGCGGCGGCGGAGCCTCTGGCGAGCGCGCTGTTCCCGCCGACCGACGACACCTGGGCGTTTCTGAAGTCCGCGTTGTTGCGGTAGCGTTTCCGGGTGCGGCGCGCCTCGTCCTTCGTCGCCTCGTCCTGCGTCGCCCTCTCGCTCGCCCTCGGCACGCTCCCGTGCTTCGCGGCCGAAGCGCCCAAGCGCCTCGCGGTGCTCCCGGTGCTCGAGGGGGACGCGCCCGGCTTGTCGGTGGGCGAGGTGTTCCGAGGCGTGGATCGCGGCGCCTCGGCCCGGCCGGTGCGACCGATGTCGGTCGACGCCTACTTCTTCCAAGACGGGCGCGAGCTGTCGAACCGGGCGCTCAGCTGCGGGGGCGACACCCAATGCCTCGCCGACGCCCTGGCCGTGTTCCGAGCCGACCTCGGCCTCGTCGTCATCGCCAACGCCGCATTGGATCCCCCGCTGCTCTCGCTGGTCTTGCTCGAGAGCGCGACCCGGGAGGTCGTCGGCGACCGCCACGGGACGTGGACCGCCGACGCCCCATTCGCCGAGCAGCTGTCCGGCCTGCTCGCCGGCTTGCTCGACGATGCGGGGCTACGGCAGCTCGGCTTTCTCGAGGTCCTGGTCGAGCCGGCCTCGGCGGTGGTGCGGGTGGGGGACGGATGGCCCGCCGACGAGGGCGCGGCGCATCGGTACACCCTGCCCCCGGGCCCCTATCCGGTGCGGGCGGACGCCTCGAACCACCAGCGGGCCGAGCGCGCGGTGGAGGTTCGGCCCGGAGAGCTGACTCGGGTCGAGCTTCGGCTCGAATCGAGCGGAAGCCTCACCTCTTCGCCGTGGTTTTGGGGCGGCGTGGTCGCCGTGGTCGCCGCCGGCGCCGCCGCGACCATCGTCGCGCTCGGACAGCCTCCCTCCGGATGCCTGTGCGTCACCTCCGCCGGCGAGGGGCCCTGCGTCGTCTGCCGATGACCATCCGATCCGTCAGGGGCGAGCCCGCTCGAGCGCGCGGAGCTCGGCATCGATCGCGCGGAGCTGGGCCTCCCGCTCCGCCGTGCTCGGGACCCGCACCGCGAGCATGATGCGGGCGAGCAGCCGGTTGGCCTCCCCGGCGATGTTCGGATCCGGATCTTGGCGGAGGCGGCTGGCGCGGGCTTCGAGCCGCTCGTTCAGGGGTTCTACGGCTGGGCTCTTGGCCCGGTGGACCCGCCGCGGGCTGGGCCGGGGGTCTTCGACGCGAGGCGCTCGGCGAGGCATGGGATCGATTCCGGGGTCCTCCGCTGGCGAGACCGCTCCGGGCGGCGCTGACGTCGAATCCACCTCCTCGCCCGCTTCGGGGGCGACCGCATCCGGCGGTGGGCGGGGCTCGGCCGACGCGCCGGGCTCGAAGATCCCGAGGACCGGCGCCCCTTCGGTTTCGAGCCGAACCGGGACCGTCGGCCCCCGAGCTTCGGTCGAGACTTCGGCGATGCGGTCGAAGGCCCGGGTGGCGAGCACACCGACCGCGACGCCCGCGGCCATGGCGAAGGCGAGCCGGGGCCGCTCTGCGGGGCCGATCTTGGGACGGGGGGACGGAGGCGAGCTCAGCGCCGGCGAGGGGGTCAGCCTGGTCCGCGCTGGCTCCGCCATCACCCGGGTCGCCCCGTGGTTCACGCCCTCCCGAACGACCCAGACCTCGGTGGCCTGCACGTCCGGGCCTTCCTCGGCGACGAGCCGGGGCTGCGCGAGCAGCCGCCGCACTTCCGCCCGCCTCGCGCTCTGCTCGGTCGGGAGCGTCGAGCGCACCCACTCCGCCACCGCCGCCGCCCGTCCGCCGCGAGCGCCAAAGACGTGCTCGAAGCGATGGAGCAGCTCGAGCACGGTTCGGATCCGCGCCTCGGGGGAAGGCGCCATCGCCTGCTCGAGCAGACGGTCGAGCTCGGAGGGCACGTCGGAGCGAAGGAGCTTCACCGGGGCGTAGGGCTTTTCGAGCGCCCGCCGCAGCATCGAGACCGGCTCCCCCGCCGAGATGTATCGCTCGGAGGTGAACAACTCGTGCAGCACCACCGCCGCCGCGTACACATCCGCGCGCTGGTCCACCGGCTGGCCCGAGATCTGTTCGGGAGGCATGTATCCGGGGGAACCCATCACCCGGCCAAGCCGGGTTTGCCAGTCCTGGGCCCGCGACTTGCCGAGCCCGAGGTCGATGATGCGCACCCGCCCGTCGTCGCCGACCATCAGGTTCTTTGGAGAGAGGTCGCGGTGCACGACGTCGAGCGGCTCCCCGTTGCGGTCGGTCGCTCGGTGCAGCGCGGCCAGACCGGTGAGAAACTGCCTCCCGACTTCGAACGCGACCGGCTCCGGGGACAGGCGCCGCCGTTGGTTCAGGACTCCGAGCAGCCGCCCCAGAGTCCAGCCGGGGACGTATTCGAGGGCGATGTAGGCCTCCTCCGCCACCGCGCCGACGTCGAACACCCTCGCGACGTGCGGAGAATCGACGAGCACCGCGATCTCCGCCTCGTGGCGAAACCGCCGCACGAACTCCGGCTGCGAGCCGAGCTCGCCGTGCATTCGCTTGATGACGACCGGTGTGGGCACGCCCACCGACGCGGAGCCGGGCCGGGCGAGGTAGGCCGACCCCGCCGCGCCCCGTCCGAGCCGGCCGAGGAGCTCGTACGGACCGAATCCGCAGGGGTAGAGGAGGTCGTCCATCACAACGACCCGACGGATGCGCCGTGCGCGAGCAGCGAGGCGGGGACCATGGTGCGAGTTTGCGCCAGCTGGGGCGCCTGGGGTGGGGGCATACACCAGGACCGGGGACCGTGTCACTTTGCGAGCAGGCCTCAGGGTGCCATGCTCCGCCGCCGTGCCTCGCCTCAGCTTCACCACCAAGGCGGAGACCGCCCTCCGGGGCGCCTCGATGTGCCTCGTCATCGGACGCCCCGAGCGAATCGAGCGCGGACTGCTCGGGGTGCTCCCGGAGAGCATCGCCCATCTCGCCTCCGAGCTGGCGTCCGAGGCCAAAAACGGTCGGCTCGGTTCGACGCTCTCGACCCTGTCCCCGGAGCTGGTGCGCCGGGTCACCGTGGGGCTGCTCCCAGGGGCCGGCTCCCGGTACAACGCGCCGGCTCGACCGGACGCGATCGCCCGTTTCCTCGCCGCTTCGCGGATCACCGAGGAGAGCCGCGCCGCCCTGTTCTTGGTCCTCGAGGACGTGTCCCACCTCGAGGGGGCGCTCACCGGGCTCGCCCGCGGCCTGCCCTTGTTCACCCGAAAGACCACCCCGAGCCACGACCCACGCATCCAGGTGGTGGTGATCGGGCCCGACGACGCGCCGCTCCGGGTCTCCCCCGAGGAGCGCTCGCGGGTGACGGTGGTGCGGGAAGCGGCGCAGCTCGTGGACCAGCCCCCGAGCGAGCTGCACCCGGAGGCTTTCGCCGCGGAGGCCAAGCGGGTGCTCGAGGAGCTTCCCCGGGTCACCGTCAAGGAGATCGTCGGCCCCGCGCTCGCCCGCAGCGGCCTAGGTGGGCTGTACGCGGTGGGAAAGGCGGCGGAGAAGCCTCCCCGGCTGCTCGTCGCGACCTACCGCCCGTCGCGGCCGCACGGACCGCACGTCGCGCTCGTCGGCAAGGGGATCACGTTCGACACCGGCGGGCTGCACATCAAGCCCCGGGGCGGCATGGAGGGCATGAAGTGCGACATGGGCGGCGCGGCGGCGACGTTCGGCGCGTTCCGAGTGCTCGCCGAGGGCAACGCTCCGATGCAGATCAGCTTGCTGCTCTGCCTGGCCGAAAACGCGGTGGGGCCGGCGAGCTACAAGCCGGATGACATCCTCACCCTGCACTCGGGAAAGACGGTCGAGGTCAACAACACCGACGCCGAAGGCCGCCTCGTGCTCGCGGACGGGCTCTCGTACGCGGCCCGGACCCTGGGCGCGACCGTGCTGCTCGACGCGGCGACCCTGACCGGCGCCCAGATGGTGGCGACCGGCGCCCAGCACGCCGCCGTGATCTCGAGCGACGCCGAGCTCGAGGCGCTGCTCGTGGCCGCAGGCAAGGCGAGCGGGGACCTCGTTCACCCGCTGCCCTTCGCCCCCGAGTTCTTCCAGCCGGAGTTCAAGAGCGTCGTCGCGGACATGAAGAACTCGGTGAAGAACCGCGCCAACGCCCAGACCTCCTGCGCGGCGCAGTTCCTCTACGCGCACGTCGAGGGGACCGACGTCCGATGGGCCCACGTGGACCTCGCCGGCCCAGCCTGGCAAGCAGAGCGCGGGACCGGCTTCGGGGTGTCGCTGCTCGCCCACGCGGTGCGGGCGCTCGCCTGAGCGGGATTCAGCGGGGGCCGCACACGCGGGCGCCGCTGGCCAAGGTCACGCAGGCCAAACCGGGCACCGCGGCGCAGTCGGCCGGGCCGGAGCACGGCGCGGTGCAAAACGACCCCCCGGTGCGGCTGTCGAACAAGCACAGGCCGCTCGCGCAGCCCGAGGCGCCGGTGCAGGCGTCTCCGAATCGACCGCCGACCGCCCCGTCGGGGGCGCAGATGCGAACCCGGCCCCCGACCGCGTCTTCGGCCGCCGTGCACGTCCAGCCTCGTGGGCACGGGACCTGGGCGCACAGCGAGGTGCAAACCCCCCGGCCTCCGACATCGACGCAGAGCCCGGTCGCGCAGTCGGCGGACGCCGAGCAGGTCTGACCGAACCCCGAGCCCACCCCTTCGATGCACACCGCCACCGCTGAACCGGCGCCATCGGGCACCGGTTGGCACGTCAGGCCGACCGGACAGGCCGGGAGCGCCCCGCACTCCTGGGTGCAGATCGGGCCCGAACCCGACATCGTTTGAACGCACAATCCGCTGCTGCAGTCCCCGGGGCCGTTGGGGCAGGGGGCGCCAGGCGGGCGGCCGGTGGGGCTCTGCCCGCACAGGCGTCCGGCCCCAGGGATGTCGAGGCATGCATCCGGATAGAAGCAGTCGGCGTCGCTCGCGCATTCATCGGTGCAGCGCCCGGTGCTCCCCCCGGCTGGGCCGAGGCAGCGCCCGGTCTCGCACTCGCTGCCCCGAGCGCACGGAGCGCCGTAGGGGAGCAGCGGCGGCTCGACCGCAGCGCCGTGGTCGGGCGCCCCCGCATCCAGGGGACCGGAATCGACCGGCTCGCTGCCCGCGTCCGGCTCCGCCCCCGCGTCCACGGGCGCGAGCCGAACCGGAGCGCAGGCCCCGCCGGCGCAGGTCTCGCCCTGCTCGCAGTCGATGGCGCTCGCGCACAGGCGCTGGTCCACCCCTCGAACCGCGCAGCGCCCGTCTTGGCACCGCTCCCCGGCCGAGCAGTCTCGGTCCTCCCTGCACTCGGCCACGCAATGGCCCTCGACGCAGAACAGCGGGCGCTGGCAGTCGCTGGCGAGCCGACACTCTTCGGGGCGGCTGCAGCCGAGCAGGTGCCCGCCGAGCGCGAGGGCGATCGCGAAGAAGACCGCCCGCGCGAGCGCCGGGCGGGGAGCGACCGGGCGATCCAAGATCTCGAGCGCCGCGCTCAGCTCGAGCCCTCGGGGCCGTGTCCTACTTTGGGCGTGAAAAGACGACATCGACGCACAGGCTGTGGGGGATACTTTTCGGGGAGCAAGGGACAAAGGATGAAGATGCTGCCTCGACCCGTTCGAATGTATCGGGGTGGGGCAGCGCAGCGATGGCAGAGGCTATCTGGAAAGGGTAACTCCGGAGGATCGGACTCGTCTCTGCTCACCGGCGGAGGCTACTCCATACCGAGCGAACGGTCGGCCCATGGGCCCGGACGCGGTCCCCTTTTCCCGTGGAGGGCTGGTAGGCTCGCCGCGCCATGGGGCCAGTTTCGGTGCTCGCCGCGCTCCTGTCCGCCGGCGCACCGCCGCCCGAGACCGTGCTCGAGCTGAAGGAGCGGGTGCCTCTCGCTTTTCTGTTCATGAGCCCCGCCAAAGAGGCAGGAAAGGTGCGGTCCTCCGCGCTCATCGCCGAGCTCGCCGAGCGGATCGAAGCCGAGACCGACCTGGCCGTCCGCGTCACCGAGCCGACCGCGGTCTCGGACTGCGCCGGCAGGCTGGCCTGCTTCGTTCGCGCCGTGCGGCCCGACTACGACCGCGGCCGCCTGCTCGATGAGCAGGGCCAGCCCATCGCCTACGCTCAGTACGAAAAGCGACTCGAGGCCGAGCGCGTGCCCGTACCCGCAGCGCTGCTCGTGCTGTCGAGCGTGCCCCTCGGGGACGAAGACCGCCTGATTCCCCAGTGGATCGACACCCACCGCGCGCTCTCGCTCGACCACGAGGCCGACCGGGACGACCCGAGCTGGGAGGCGGACGTCGAAGCCCGGATCCGCGCCTACGCCGTCCCGCTCGAGCTGCCGAACGGCCGAGTCCGGGACGAGTCCGAGGCCCGAGCTTTTCTCGCCCGCCTGGTGACCGAGGCCCTCCGGCCCGAGCTCGAGGCCCGAGGCCACTGGCGGCCATTCGGGACCGTGTTGCTCGACGACGCCCCGGACGGCGCCGCGATCCGGCTCGAGGGCCGTCCGGTCGGCACCACCCGGTCCGGCCCGGTTCGCCTCGACGGGGTCCGCCCCGGACGGCGCGTGCTCGAGCTGGTGTCTGCCCAGGGCGGCTCGTGGCGGGCCGAGTTCGAGCTCGGCCCCGGTGGATCGGTCGAGCTCAGCCCCCGCTTCGACCCGGACCATGGACCGCTTCGCGATCTGACCCTCGTCGGCGGGATCGGACTTGCGCTCGGCGGCGCGGCGCTCGCCGCATGGGCCATCGCCCAGCCGGCGCCCGCCCTCACCTACTGCCCCGGCCCCTGCGGCGACCGGTTCCTGCTCGTGGGCGAGGACGCCAGCGGGGTCGCGTTCGGGGGGTCCGGGGGCGGAGCGCTCGCCGGGCCGCTCGGGGCCTCCCTGCTCGCCGCCGGGGCTACGTGGTCCATCGGCGCCCTGCTGACCTCCCCCGAGGACAACCCGTGGTGGCCGCTGCTCGGCGGCCTGGTGCTCGGGGGGGCCGTCTACGGCGTCCTGGCCGCTGTGGACGGCGCACCGTGACCGCCATCGAGTCGTCGCCGCCCGGCTTCATCGGCCGAGGGTCGGATAGGGTGAGAGCTTTCTTTCCATTAGAAGCTCTCTCCATGAGACGGGCGACCGGGCTGTTCCTCCTGATCGGGCTCTGCGCGTGCGGGGACTCCGAGACCCTGAGCAGGGACGGTGAGCCGGTGGAGGGGTCGAGCGCGCGGCTGTTGGCCCTGAGCACGTACTCCGCCCCGGTGGGCACCGTGCTCGACGTGCATGGGCTCGGGTTTCCGCGGACCGACGACGGACGGCTGCTCCTTCACTTCGACGGGCAGTTCGTGGACGTCAACGGGGGTCGCGAGCCGGTCCAATTCGCCACGCCCGCCCGCCGCGTCGATGCCTCGACCCTGCGCTGGACCGGCTTTGGACCGTACAAGAACCCGTTTTCCGCCTCGGGCGTCCAGGTGGGTCGGTTCGTGGGCAACGTGAGCGTGCGCCCCGGATCGGGCGGAGACCAAGCGCTCACCGCCCCGATGGCCGTGGAGTTCGAGGTCGAGCCGTCGATCCTCGTCCACCAGCTCCAGCCGCTGACCGCCTCCTGCCGCGGCGGCGCGGTCCGGGTCCTCGGCGGCGCTGCCTACCGACTCGAGGTCGAGGCCGTCGGCTTCGAGCCGGTGACGTTCACCTACACCGTGGCCGCGCCCGGGGTGGGCATGGGCGCAAACGCGATCCGGCACATCGCGACCGGGCAGCGGGACCAGGTCGGCGACGACGGGAGCTTTCGCTTCCCCGAAGTGCCGGAGAACCTCCCCTCGTACTCGGCGCTGCTCACGATCGAGGCCCGGGACAGCACCCAGAAGGTCCGCCGGTCGGCCTTCGCCATCTCGGTGCACCGCCCGATCGAGGTGTTCTACAACGGCAACGTGGAGGTGGCCGAGATCATGCCCCCGCAGCCGGTCAGCGCGTGCATCCCTGGGGGGGTGAACGGCAGGAACGTGAGCTACAGCGAGTCGCAGGCGGAGACCCGCAGCCGGTCCTTCGCCATGACCTGGAACGAGAGCTGGCTTCGGTCCCACACCGTCAGCGCCGGCTCTTCGGCCACGGTGGGCCTGACCGAAACCAACGGTGTGGGCTTCTCGACGACCGACGGCCAGACCTTCAACTGGTCGCTCGGCTCGGAGGTCAACGGGAGCTTCGGGCTCGATAAGCTGATCTCCGTCGGGGTCAAGATGAACAGCAGCGTCGGGGGAGCCACGAACAGCTCCGCGACCAACTCCCAAAACCGCTCCCAGGGCATCAACGAGGCCCGCACCACCACCGAGACCGAGACGGTGGGCCAGAGCACCGGCGGAGGCCGGGCGGAGGCGCTGTCCTGGTCGGTCAGCTCGACCGAGGTGATCTCGACCAGCTTCGGAGGGCGGGTCATCGCCGGCACCTACGGCGCATTCTACCGCCAGGCGCTGCGGCTCGTGCGCCGGGCCGCGCTCGTCGCGTACAACCAGTGCGGCTTCGCCGAAGTCGTGGGCGAGGTGGACTTCATCGACTGGACGTGGGCCCCCGACCTCGCGCTCGCCGAGACGTGCCCCCCGATGCCCGCGAGCAGCCTTCCCGCAGCCGCCTGCTTTGCCCCTCCCTGCCAGGGAGATTGACGACCATGCGACCCCTGCGGACGACCGCCCTGCTCGCGGCCATCGCGTGCGGGGACCCGGTGGTGGACCGCCCCGACGGGGCCGGCCTCATCGACTTCGACGCCGGGGTCGCCGATCCTCCGCCGCCTCCGATGGTGGACCCGCTCCCGAGCGCGCAACCGTACCCGGTCCTGTCGGTGCGGGGCCGGGCCAGGGACGGCCGCCGGATCTACGTGGAGGGGGCGGGCAATCGGCGGTCGTACGGGGTGCAGCCGGACGGGACGTTCTGCGCCGACGTACCGCTGGCCGCTCCGAGCCAGTTCGAGCTGTTCTTTCTGTCCCAAGCCAGGGACGGCCAGCTCTCCGAGCCATCGGGCCCGATCACCGTCGTGTACGATCCCCGCGCTCCAGGGCGCCCGGACGCGGTCACTTGCACCGGCGCGGACCCCGCCGGCTGCGCCTCCGCGTTCGAAATTTGCGGCAACGGCATCGATGACAATTGCAACGGCCTCATCGATGAGCAGGACCCGCAGTGCGCCCCCTGCCAGGACGACGTTCTCGAGCCCAACGACGAGCCGGGCAGCCCCCGCATCCCCGCGAACCGCACCTACGAAGCGCTCATGATATGTCCGGGAAACCCGGACTGGTACGGGGTCCACGCCCGGGCGGGGCAGACCATTCGGGCCTCGATCCACTTCTCGCACGCGAACGGGGACCTCGACCTCGAGCTGCTCGCCATCAACCAGCGGGACGTGCTCGCCTCTTCGCGCACCCTGAACGACATCGAGACGGTGACCCGAACCGCCACCGCCGCCGGCACCTACCACCTGCACGTCTTCGGCAACGAGATCACCTCGAACCGCTACCGGCTCGAGCTGAGCGTCAGCCCCTGAGCCCCCGCCCATGCTGATCTTCGGCCTCGCCGTCGCCCTGCTCGCCGGGGCCGGCCCCGACCCCGGTTGGCGCCAGATTCTGAGCGTCCCGCGGGTGGGAGAGCGGCTTCGGTCCATCACGGTGGATCCCGAAGATCCGGATCGGCTGTTCGTTGGAACCGAAGCGGGGACCCTGCTGTTGTCCGACGACGGCGGGCTCACCTGGGAGGAGGTCGAGATCGAGCCCCGGGTGGTGCAGGAGCGCTCGGCCAGCGTTCCCGCCCCCGGTCTGCCCGAGCTCGGGGCGACGACGCCCTCTTCCTTCGCCACCGCGGCCCGGCCCCCGTTTCGCACGTCGGTGGGCCGGGTCCCGGTGCCGTCGGTCGCCGACGCGTTCCCCGTGCGCCCCGACTTCTTTTGGGCCGGAGTGCTCGCGACGACCCGCCCCCCGTCGCCGAACCTCCTCTCCGCGGTGCTCAGCTCCCGATACTACGAGACCCAGCCGGTCAAGCGCATCGCGCTGTGCAAAGGGGGCATCTACGAGGTCATCGTGGCCACCAGCGACGCGGTCTACGGCTCGCAGGACGGCGGGCACACATTCGTGCGCCTCTTCGCGAACGCCGGTCACCTATACCTCGACCACGCGACCTGCTCGCCGGCCGATCCGAACCACGTCGCCGTAGCGACCCAGATCGGCCTGTTCCTGTCCACCGACGGCGGTCTTTCCTTCGACCAAGACCTGAGCGCTTGGCCCGGTCGTTCCGCGACCGCCGTCGCCTACGCGCCGCCCGCCGCCGCCGGGGATGTCTTTCTGTTCTCCGCCTCCGGCTCGGAGCTGACCGCGGGCAAACCGGGGACCCCGGAGGGCCTCGCTTCGATCTATCCGACCGACCCGGCCACCGCGCCCTGGGCGACCATCCGCTGGATCGCCGCCGACCGGGACGGCGGCGTGTACCTCGCCACCGACGACGGCGCCCGGCTCTCCCGAGACCGGGGCAAGAGCTGGGAGGTGGTGGCCCTCAACCTCCTCGATCGGCAGCAGGTCGCGCAGGTCGAGGTCGGACAAGCCGAAGACGGGCGCCGGCGGGTGGTCGCGCTCGTGAACGTGCGACCCACCTCGATCCGGGGCAAGCCGGTCGGAGCCCTGCAGGACAGCGTGCTGTACGCGAGCGACGACGGCGGCCTCAGCTTCTTTCCCTTCTTCTCCGGGTACACCATGCGAAGCCTCCGGCAAGTGGCCGCGGTCGAAGCGCAGGGGGAGCATCCGGCCGGTTGGTGGGTGGCCACTTCCGGCGAGGTGTGGACCACCTTTCCCAGGCGACTCCGTTCGACGCCGGACCCGGCGGCGGTCCGGTGGGCGCGGCGCCGGATCGCGGTCAGCCCCTCCATGGACGAGGTCATCGGCTCGGCGCTCACCCGGGCCGAGCTGTCGAACGAAGCGCTCGATCGCCTCGGGCGGCGCTACGGAGCGTCCGGCTTCATGCCCACCCTCTCGGTGCTCGTGACCGCGAACGACCGGCCCCTGGGGCTCGCGCTCGCCGCCGATGGGCCCGCCGTCGGGGGCCGCTTGCTCCGCCAGCTGCGGGAGCGAGACCTCGACCGCGAGGATTTCGGCATCTTCGTTCAGCTCGGCTGGGACACCGCGACCGTGCTGAAGAACCTCGAGAACGCGAGCAGCGACCGGCCGAGGCTGCACCGGATGCGCCGCCAACTCGAGCTGGCCGTGCAGGATGCCTTTCATGAGCGCAGCGTGCTGTTGCTCGAGTTGGCCGAAGGCCTCCCCCCGCTCGAGGCGGCGTCCACGATGGCCCGCGTCGAGGCGGTGGAGGCGATGTTGGCGGTTTGGCTCGGGGGGCCGCTCCCGGGCATGGAGGACGAAGGATGACGTCAAGGTTCGCGGCGGTGGCCGCGCTCATCGGTCTTTTCGGCGGCACGGCGGCCGCGCAGGCCCCAGCGGCCCAAGACCGCGAGCCTCCGGTGGCGCAGGTGGTCGAGGTCGCGCTGCGCTACTTTCGCGTCCACCCGGAGGTGCTCGACAGCTTGCGCAGCGCCGCGCACGCCCGCGGCTTGATGCCGCTCGTCGCCACCGGTCTGCGCCTCGACGACGAGCGCTTCCTGAGGGCAGAGCAGCAGCGGCCCGACCCCCTGCTGTTCATCGACGAGAACCAGAACATGAAGAACACCTCGTTCTCGGTCGGCGCGGTGTGGGATCTCGGGCAGCTCGTGTTCAACCCGTCCGAGGTGCAGGTGTTCGGGCTCATCGGGGTCCAGCGGGACATCATGCTCGAGGCCACGAGAACCTATTACCTTCGAAAGCAGCTCGTCTTGCGGCGCCGGTTCAAGCCGCCGACCGACCCGATGGCGATGGCGGCGCTCGACATGCGCATCGACGAGTTCACCGCGCTGCTCGACGTGCTCACCGGCGGCTGGTTCTCGAAGCAGTCCGTCCAGTAGGCTGGGCCTCGTGAAGCGCCACGCTCCGGCCACGGTCCGAAACCGAGGCCCCATCCTCGACGCCCTCGCCCCGCGGCTGCCGCCAACCGGGCTCGTGCTCGAGGTCGCGAGCGGCTCGGGCGAGCACGCCCTCTTCTTCGCCGAAGCCCTCCCTGGCCTCGAGTGGCAGCCCACGGACTTCGAACCGGAGGCGCTGCGCAGCATCGAGGCGTGGCGGGAGGAGGCCCGACTCCCGAACGTGCGACCGCCGCTCTTGCTCGACGCCCGCACCCCGTCGTGGCCGGTCCAGAGCGCCGACGCCGTCTTCTCCGCGAACATGATCCACATCGCCCCGTGGGCGGCGACCGAAGGCCTCTTCGCCGGGGCCGGTCGGGTGCTCTCGGCGGGCGCCCGGCTGTTCACCTACGGCCCCTATCTCGTGGACGGTCGGCCGACGACCGAGAGCAACGCCCACTTCGACGCCTCCCTGCGGGACCGGGACCCGGCCTGGGGGCTCCGAGACGTCGGCGACGTCGCGCGGTTGGCCGCAGCGGCTGGGCTCGAGCTCATCGAGCGCCTCGACATGCCCGCGCACAACTTCCTGCTCGTGTTCGAGCGAACCGGTTGAGGCTTCAATAGCCCCGCTTGCCGTTTCCTCGCTGGCCGTTTGCCGGCCGCTCGCAGCGGACGATGGCCACCGAAGCCGAAGCACCGAGTCGGTTGGCGCCAGCGGACACCATCGCCTCGGCGTCGTCGATCGTCCGCACCCCGCCCGATGCCTTGACCCCCATGTCGGGCCCGACCACCGACCGCATCAGGGCGATGTCCTCCACGGTGGCGCCGCCCCCTCCAAAGCCGGTCGATGTCTTCACGAACGCCGCGCCCGCCGCTTTGGCCAGGGTGCAGGCCATCACCTTCTCGTCCCGGTCGAGCTTCGCGGTCTCGATGATCACCTTGACCGGGACCCTGCCCGAGGCCTCGACCACCCCGCGGATGTCGGCGAGGACATGGCCGTGATCCCGAGCCTTGAGCGCCCCGATGTCGATCACCATGTCGATCTCTTTGGCTCCGGCCCGGATCGCTTCCCGCGCCTCGTAGGCTTTCGCTCCAGGCAAGGTGGCCCCCGAGGGGAACCCTACGACCGCGATCGGCACCACCGCGCTGCCTTCGAGGCAGGCGGCGGCGAAGCGAACCATCGACGGGTTCACGCACACGGTCGCGAACCCGAACCGCCGGGCCTCGTCGCACAAAGTGCGGACCTCGGCCTTCGTCGCCTCCGGCTTGAGCAGGGTGTGATCGATGAGCGGAGCGACATGGGCGCACGGCGCCGCCTCGATAGGCCCCGCGCTCCCCACCCGGGGCACGCCCTGGTTCACCATCCCGAGGACCTCTTTGGGCGAGCACACCGAGCGGGCGGCGCATTCGCCGCACGGCGCCACCGCTCCGCCCGCCGCAGCGGCCGGCTCGTCCGGAGCTCGGCGGAGAGCGGCGAGCACTTCCCTGGTGACCAGGGCTACGAGTCGTTCATCGGTGGTCATCGCGCTCCCTCTCGTTTTCGCCCTTCGAGGGCCTCCCTGACCGCCTGCCGGACCCGATCCTCGAGGTCGGCGTCCGCGGGGGGCACCGGGAGCCCCGCCTGGACCCGGGCCAACAGCGCCGCCTCGACGACGTCGGCGGGGAGCGGGGCCGGCCCGCCAAACCAGGCCATGCTGGTGCCGAGAATCCGCGCGTAGTGCTCGAGCAGCTCGAGCCGAAGGTACGCGGTCTCGAGGTTCGGCCCCACCGCCATCGCCCCGTTGCCGGCGAGCAGGGCTACGTCGGCGTGGGCGAGCGCCTCCGTCACCGCGGCAGAGGCCGATTCGCCCACCGGAAAACATGCCGGGACGAGCGGCACGGACCGGCCGAGCGAGACGACCACATCCGGCATCGCGATCGGCCCGAGCGACCGAGCGGCGAGCGAAAACGCCGACGCGTGGGGGGGGTGGGCGTGAACCACGGCCCCGATCTCGTCGCGGGCCCGGTAGGCGCCGACGTGCAGGAGGACCTCGGAGGGGGGCCGGCCCCCCGACCGCCGGCGGCCGTCCAGGTCGCAGCAGCACAGGCCCTCCGAATCGACCGCGACCTTCGAGACTCCGCTCGGGGTGATGGCGAGGCCCCCGGACCATCGGACGGAGAGGTTGCCGTCGTGGTTCGCAACCCACCCAGCCGCGTGCACCCGGTGGGCGAACTCGACGAGCGTTCGGCGGGTGACGCCCGGGATCACCGATCCACCTCCACCTCGTCCACGATCGCCACGATGGTCTCGAGCACCGGAAACGGCTGCGTCGGAGCGAAGATTTGCCGCACGCCGCCCCCCTCCCGGAGGACGAGGACCCGGTCCCCGGGCCCCGCGCCCGCTCGGTCCACCGCGAGCAGCGGGGCCTCGGACTCCGGCTTTCCATCGGGGCCGACCGGCTCCACCCACAGGAGCTTCAGCCCGTCGTAGGCGGGGTGGTGGGCGGTGGCGACGACGTTTCCGACCACCCGGCCGAGGATCACGGGACCTCCCGGTGCATGTCGTCCACGATGCCCACGACCGCGGCGTCCACGGGCACGAAGGGGTCGTCGAGGGCGAGCGTCGCCTCACGGGACGGGACGCACACCACGCGGTCCCCTTCGCCGGCGCGCACCGCGTCCGCGGCCACGAGCGGGACGCCGACGAGCCGTCCCTCCCGGTCGAGTCGGCGCAAGAGCAACAGCTTCACCCCTTTGAGGCCCTCCGCTTTTCGGCTCGCCACCACCGTGCCCGTGACCCGCGCGAGGAACACTGGGGCGAGCAATCACCTTTCGGTCGCGCTGTAAAGACCGAGGCCCAGCGCGCCGAGCAGCCCGCGGTGCGCCGGATCGAGCACCCACGCCGCGAGCGCGAGCGACGGCTCCTCGGCGAGCGCCGCCGCCGGATCCACCGCGGCCAGCAAGCCGAGCCTGCCCCGAGCCGGGCGTCGTGAGGCCTGCTCCGCGGAGAACGCGACCCGGAACCGAAGCCGAGCGAGGTCGCCTCCGAGCGCCCCGGTCGGCCGAAACTCGGCCCCGAGCAGCCGCGCGACCGCCCGCGCCGCCGCCACATCCGGCCCCTCCACGGTGGTGGGCGCGGCCGCCGCGAGCCCGAGCGTCGCCCGCTCGGACCCGGACAGCGGCCGCCGCGGTCTCCACTCGAGCAGCGGTCTCGAGGCATCGAGACGGCGGCCCCGCCGCGACGCGCCCAGGGCCTCGAGCGTGGCGCCCGCAAAAAAGGATCGGGGCGGATCATCCTTGGCGGCCGCCACCTCCGCCTCGAGCGCGGCGACCACCCCCGCTTCGTCTCCGAGCGCGGCGGCGACCTCGGCCGAGGTCGCGGGGTCTATCGGGCCGGCTGCGCCCCGCAGTGCGACGAGCGCGCGGTCCGGGAGGCCCATCCGGCAAAAGCCCCGGGCCGCGGCCGCGGGCGCCCAGCGCTCGGCGTCGGCGAGGCCGACCGGGTCCGCTTGCCTCGTCGCCACGACGGCGAGGGCTTCGGCCACCGCCGGCGAAGCGGGGTCGGCCCACCGGGCCCGATCGATCCAGTCTCGGGCGAGGTTCACGTCCCCTGCCGCCTCGAGCAAGCGGGCCACCCGCAGGAAGTCCTGCACGCTGGGCTCGGGGTCGAGCGCGATCGCGGCGGTCAGCGCCTCGGCGGACGCCCCGGGGCGGTTCTGCTCCGCGTAGCACCGAGCGAGGTGGACGAAGGCGGCGCGCTCCTCTTCGACCGAAGCCGCCCGCCGAACCGCTTCGATCGCTCCTGGCTCATCGAGGTCCGACGTCGGCGCCGGCGGCCCGGACACGTCATCCACTCCCCTGAAACACGATCGGGAACTCGAACGGCATCGGGTCGCCCTCGAAGCTCGGGAAGCGGAGTCGGCGGGTGCTCTCCACCACGCACTCGCCGAGCGCCCCGCCGCGGAACTTCGGCGGTGCGAGCTCGATGTCGCCCACTCTCCCCGTGGGGAGGATGCTGATTCGGACGCTGAGCTTCCCGCTCAGTCCGTCCCCCCGTCGCACGCTCTGGTCGTAGCAGCGCTTGAACGCGCCCGCGTTGCTGCTCAGGACCTGCTTCACCGCGCCGACCTCCAGATCCTTGCCATCGGGTGTGGGCACCCGCGGGTCCGAATCCGGCCCCCCCACCGCGGAGACCGGCCCGCTTCCGATCGCGAGGCGCCCATCGAACCCCTGGATCGTCACCGATTCCGCTTCCCCCGGCCCGCGGGACCGAGCTCGGCCCGCTTCATCCTCCTCCTCCTCGATGAAGCCATCGCCGAGACCGGCGACTGGACGACCAGGGCTCGAAGGCGCTCGTCGAGGCCGAGCCCTCGGCCTGGACGGCTCCGGCTTCTCCTCGGCGACGAGGATCGCAAAATCGACGTCGTCGTCGAACGGCCCGTCGTCATCCTCCGCGACCGCCCTCTTTCCCCCGGCGCCGAATGGGTTTCCCACCCCAGGGAGGGTGATTTGGATGACCCCGGCGTACCCGAGCCCCACCACCCCGACGAGCAGCGCCGCGGCGGCGGCGCCGAGGTACACGCCCAAGCGGTTCTTCTTCTTCTGGTTTTGGACCCCGGCGGCGGCGACGAAGAACTTCGTGGACTCGCGCTGCACCAGCTCCTGCTCGCTGGCCCGAGGGATGTTCGCGAAGATGTCGTCGTCGTCGAGGCCGAGGTCATCGGCCGGGGCGGCCATCAGCACGTTCGGGGACGCTCGGGGCGGCTCGGCCTTCGGCTCCGGGGGCGGCTCGGCCACGACCGCTTCGACTTCGGTCGCGCCGTTTTCCCCATCAGAAGGCGCGTCCAGGGGCGTCGGCGGGACGACGGAGAGCGGCCGCTCGGAGACCGCGGCCCCGGGCGCCGGCGGCGGCGGAGCCGTCTGCGGAAGGTACGAAGCCAGGTCCGGCAGGTCCCGGACTCGGGTCCAGTCGGCCATGCCGTCGTGCCAGACGTGGTGGCGGCCCTGCACCGATCCGTCTCGGACCTTGTGGACCAGCTCGGCGAACGCGAACGGCCCATGCTGCTGGGCGTCGATCGCGACGTACCACTCGAACCCGGCGAGCCCAGCGTCGGCCGGAACCGGCGCGATGCTCGTGGGCATGTCATCGACCTCCTCTTGGAGGACTCGATCCGGCAGTTGGTCGTACAGAGGGGTCGAGACCGCGGACCCACCCGCCCTCGGGACCGGCTCCGGCGTGTCCGCCAGCGGCGCGATCACGGGGCCGTCAGCGGCCTCCCGCATCAGCGACTCGCGCACGAGGATCTTCGCGCCACACTTCTTGCACCGGATCGTGAGGATCTTCCCGCGGACCTTCTCGTCCGAGATCTGGTACTTCGTGCGACAGCTTCCGCAGAGGAACTTCATGCCCGGTCTCCGAAGCGTTCGCGCAGACGGCTCGGCGTCAGGCGCCAACCGCTGGCCGGTTGGCTCGGGCGTCCGCAGTCCCCGCTCGTCGCGTCGCGCAGCATAGCAGAAGGCGGCCCCAATCAGAGCAGGTCGACCAAATGGGCCTTGATCGTCTGCCGAACGGCGTCGCTCGGGCTGGTTTCGAGCGCGCGCATCCACATCTCGACCGCTTTGGCTCGAAAGCCCTGCCGCTCGTACAACACGGCGAGGTTCTTGAGGGCGCTGAACTGTCCTGGGGCCAGCTCGACCACCCGCTCATACGCAGAAATCGACTCGTAGAAGCGACCGGCCGCAGTGAGCGCGTTGGCGAGCGCGAAGTGGGCCCGCGGCTCGAACGCGTCCGCCTCGACCGCGGCGGAGGCTGCCTCGAGCGCGCCCTCCACCTGCCCCGCCGACAGCCGCTCGAGGGCGAGCTTGACCGCCCGGACGCACTCGCGCTGCGCCCGCTCCGAGTCGGGGGCCATCGGGCGCCGGTGGGCTTTGCCGAGCGCCAGCTCGACCCGGTGGATGAGTTCTTTGTAAGAGAACGGCTTCTCGACGTAGTCGTCGGCGCCGTAGATTCGCCGCACGTCCTGGCTGAAGTTCCAGCCGGTATAGATCGCCGAGATGATGATGACCGGAATGTGCCGGTAGGTCTCGGACCGCTTGATCTGGCTGCACAGCTCGAACCCGTGAATCTCGGGGAGCATCGCGTCGAGCAGCACGAGATCGGGCGGGCAGCTCCGAAGCTGCTCGAGGGCCTCCCGGCCCCGGGTCGCCTTTCGCACCTCGATGCCGCGGTGCTCGAGCGCCATGCCGATCATCTCGAGGATGTCGGGCTCGTCGTCCACCGCGAGCACGAGCGGAGCCGAGCCGGCCGGGCGAGGCGCGAGCGGCGGGCTGCGAGGAAAAGCGTCGAGCGCAGAGGGCGAGACCGAGACATCGGCCTCGAGCGGCTTGCCCGCGGCCGGAGGCTGGACCACTTCGAGGTGAGGCCCCTCATGCGCCGACCGAGCGCCCCGCCAGACCAGCGCCCCGCGCTCTTTGGCCTCGTAGGCCGACCGCAGCGTGTCCTCGAGCGCGGCTCGGACCACGACGAACGGCAAGGTCGCCCGTCCGCACGCAAACTCGATCTCGTCGAGCAGAGCCTTTTGCCCGGGGCGAGCGAGTCCAAGGTTCAGACCTTGGCTTCCCGAGAAGGCGAGCGGCATCACCCGGTGCCCGACCGCGACCTCCTTCGGGATCACCCCGAGCACCTCGGCGTCCACCGTGGAGGCGGACAGCACCACCGCTGGGAGCCCCAGCTGCTCGGCCAAGGCGGCGGCGACGTCTGCCTCCGACGCCGCGCCGAGCCGAATCAGGGTGGACCCGAGCGGCAGGAGCGACGCGCCCTGGGCGACGAGCGCGTCGTCGAGCGTCTGCTGGTCGATCACCTTCGCCCGCAGGAGGAGATCCCCGAGCCGGAGCCCCGCGCGCCTCTCTGCCCCAGCTGGACCTTCCCCGTTCATCGGCCGCTCCGAAGGAGACACTGCCTGGTTCCCATCTCGGGGACCATCGGTCAGCGACGGATGGGCGGCGGAGAGCACACGAGCCACGCTCCCCCCTTCGGCGCCCTTCCTGCCGGGGTGAGCGGGCGCGATCCGCGCAGCCCGCGCGTGTCTCAGCGCGACGCTCCCTCGGGACGTCGCACCGTGATCGGGTACTCGACGTTGCGGACCTCGCCCTCGAAGGCCCGCCAGCGAGCCGCAGCCAGCTTGCCCTCGATGCACGGCCCGAGCTCGGAGCGACGAAGGAAGCGATCCTTCAGCTCGACGTTTCGCGCTCGGCCGTCGTTGTCGATGGAGAAGCCGAGCACGACCCGGCCCGGCACCGACTCGGGGTCCCGCCGTAGCTGGTCTTTGATGCAGGCCACCAAGCCGGGGAACGCCCGATTGAGCCCTTGGATGACCTCGTCGTCCCCAAGGACCCCACGACGGCTCGGCTCCTCCGCGGCTTTGCGCCGTGGACGCCCGCGTTTGGCCTCGGTCGCTTCTCTGGGCGGCGTCGTTCGCGGGGCGTCGCTCACCAGCGGTACGAGCGGCGGCTCGATGCTGACCGATGCGAGCAGCTGGTCCCGCTCTTCCCTCAGCTGAGCCTCGCGCCGGCTCCGCTCCGATTCGGCGTATAGGCCGCGGCGCCACGCCACGAACCCCGACACCCCGAGCGCCCCCAAGGAGGCGACCACCGCCACCATCGCTGCCCAGCGCAAGCGCCGAGCCATCCACGCCGACCGCTCGGCCTTCGCCCGGGCCTCGGCCGCCCGCCGGGCCTCGACCGCCCGCCGCGCCGGCTCGACGTGCGCCCGAAACGCGCCGAACCGGGCCAAAGGCAGAAACTCACCGTCCTCGGGAGCCACTTGGGTGGCCGCGTCGAGCTCTCCCTCGTAGAGCAGCTCGAGGAGCTCCCTCGCTTCGATCGGACCGAACACCGCGCCATCGGCCCGGTACCGCCAGCGCGAATCGAGACTGCGGCCTTGGGTGGGGGTCGCGACGAGGTCCGAGAACGCGTCCACGTCCTCCGCCACCCCCCGGGCCACTTCCGTCGCTTCCGGGACCAGATCGGCGAAGTCGAGGTCGTCGGCGGCGGACGAAGGACCGACCCGACCCTTGGGATTCGCGGTTCGAGGGTTCGAAGGCGGCGAACTCGGGGGCTGAGGACTCGACGGCTCCCGGTCCGCTTCTCCCTGCTCCGGCGGGGAGCGGCCCACCGACGGCTCGCTCGGCGTTCTGGGGTCGGAAGACCGCGCCATCCTCCCCCATGGTAGCAGGCAACTCGTGGATCCGGGAGACGGCGACCGCTTCGGGCGCACCGAGCGCCGAAGGGCTCGGGCCGCGCGGCGGGGAGAGGTTGCCGGCGCAGACCACGCGATCGTCTTCGCCTACGACGGCCGCGCCTTCGCCGGCTACGCCCGCCAGCCCGGGGTCTCAACCGTCGAAGGGGCGCTGAGGTCGTCTCTCGAGCCGATCGCGCCCGGATTTCGGCGCATGGCGGTCGCGGGCCGGACCGACCGAGGGGTGAGCGCGAGCGCCCAAGTGGTGAGCTTCCGGGCCGACCGAGCGGTGCCGCCGGCAGAGATCGTCGACGCCGTCGACCGGGCCGCCCCGGGATCGATCACCTGCCTGTCGGCGGAGCCGGCGCCGCGGGGATTTCACGCCCAATTCTGGGCCACGGAGCGCCGATACCTGTACCTATGGACAAAACAGGAAGACCTTTCGCTCGCGCCCGAGATCGACCGGCTGCTCCGCCCGCTCGTCGGGCGTCGCTGCTTCAACGCCTACGCCCGGGAGACCGTCGAGGGGGCATCGACCGTCCGGACCCTCCGGAGCGCCCGGTGCCGCCGGACCTCGGTCGGAGAGCAGGCGGCGCTGGCGTTCGAGTTCTCCGCCGACGGGTTCTTGCGCAGAATGGTCCGGGTGCTCGTCGCCACCGCCCTCGACGCCGCCCGCCGGGGCGAGGGCGAGCGCACGCTCGTGGAGCTCGCAGCGGCGGGGGACCGCAGCCGCACCGCCCGACCGGCGCCGTCCGAGGGGCTCAGGTTGAGCGGAGTGGTGCACGCCCCGTGGGGCCCCAGCTCCGCCGGACGCTGAGCGAAGCGACGGCGAGGGCCGGCGGGAGGGTGCAGATGATCTCGGGCCCTGAGCCTCTCATGGGTTCTCGAGGGCGCGGAGCACGGCCCGGAGTTCATCCGCCCTAGGGTGGGCCTCGTCGAGCTCGAGGGCGCGCCGATAGGCCGCAGCGGCCTCCCTTCGCTGGCCAGCGAACTGCAGCGCCGAACCGTAGACCACATGGGTCTCGAAGGATCTGGGCGCGAGAGAAAGCGCCCGTTTCGCGTGCCCCAGGGCCTCCTCTTGCTGCCGAAGGTCGATCGCCGCCTGCGCCGAGAGCCGAAGCAACCGCGGGATTCTTGGCCACTGGGGGCGAAGCTCGGCGAGGATCGCCTCCGCCGGCTCTGGTTCTCCGGCCTCGAGCAGCGCCTCCGCTCGGTCGAGCTCGGCCCCCGGTCCCTTCGGTCGCACCGGTCCCGGTCGGCGCCGGACCTTGACCTCGACCGGCTTTGGCTCCGGCTCGCTCGGCGCGATTTCGGGGGCCACTTCGAGCGGAGGAGGCGGCTCCTCGGCGGCGGCGACCTCGACCGGGGGCGGAGGCGGCTTCGGGCCGCAAACGAACGGCCCGGCGGCGAAGAGGAAGAACCCGAGCAGCGCGGCCCCCCCGACTCCCCACGCCCAGCGGCGCCGAGCGCCACCTTCGAATGGGGCATCCTCGTCGCCAGTGCGGTCCACATAGGCGGGGCGACCCCTGCCCGTCCTCCACGGGACGATGCCGAGCCCAGCCGCGGCGAGCAGCTCGCGATCGAGGTCCTCCTCACGCGCCGGCTCCACGTCGGCCGCCGGGGCGGGATGCGAGCGGACCGCGGTCGTTGCCAGACCCGACCGGACCGCGCGGTGGGGAAGCGGCCGCTGCGGCGCGGCCACGAACCGGTCCCGAACGAGCCCGAAGAGCACCTCCGCCGCCAGCTCCGGGGGCAGCTTCGAGCCGGCCAGGACCGCGGCGACGGTTCGAGCGCCATCCACCCGCCGAAGCAGCGCCGCCGCTGCCTCGGGGAGGGGCGGCGCGGGGTCCCAGCCCTCGGGTCGAGGCCGAAGCACCGCGGAGAGCCCGCCGACCGACTCCGCCGCCTCCAGCACCCGCACCGCGACCCGCTCCGCCTCAGCCAGGGCGGGCACGAGCGGCGACGCGGAGACGAGCCGAGCCGGCGGCTCGCCGAGACGAACCGCCGATCCGCCGGTCGAGATCGCCATCCAGGCCAAGGCGCGCTCCACAGAGGGGCCCCCTCGCGGCACGACCGCGACCCGGCCCCCAAGAAACGCGAGCGCGAAGCGCTCGGCGAACGCCGAGGCCGGAGGGTCGAGTCGGACCTCGAAGATCCCGTCCCGGTCCGCCAACTCGAGCAGCCATGGACCCATCGACGAGCGCGAGAATCGGCTCTCGCTCATGATCCTTCGTCCTCCGACCGCCGCGCCACGCGGGTATCCTCCGCCGCATGAAGCCCCGATGCCAGCCGTGGCTCCTGACGTTGCTCGCCGCCTGCGCGAAGCCGGCCCCGGAACCGGAGCCGGCGCCGCCGGAACCGATGGTCCTGCGGGCTGGACAGTCGGACCTGCTGTTCACCTACCGTGACCCGGACACCGGCCGGTACGAGACCGTCTCCACCCACGAAGAGGTCCCAGGCCCGGCGCGGGCCCAGGTGGTCGTGGTGGACCTCTCGGTCAGCCCGGAGGCGCGACGGGCCGACCGCTACGTCCAGGTCGCCGACCTTCGCGCCGCGCAGGAGGATGGGACCTATCCGGTGGCGGTGGCGAGCCGGCATCGGCTCGAGGCGGAGGGCCGCGCCGATGGACCGGTCGGAGCGCGGGAAGGGGTGGTGCTGTATTCGGCGAGCTGGTGCGGGGTCTGCAAAAAGGCCCGCCGGGCCCTGTCGGAGCGGCAGGTCCCATTCGTCGAGAAGGACATCGAGGCGTCGCGGTCGGCGCTCGACGAGCTGACCGCCAAGGCGGCGGCGGTGGGCATGCAGCCAAGCGGCGTTCCGGTGATCGACGTGGCCGGCCAGCTCCTGTTCGGTCTGGACCTCGGCCGCCTCGACGCCGCCCTCTCCGCCGCCGCCCTCTCCGCCGCCGACCTCAACCGCCGTTGAGCTCGCCGGCGAGGTAAGCCGCCGCTTCGTCGCGAAGGCGCGGGGCCTCGGGGTGAAAGCTCCCCGCGAAGCCGTGCAGGACGATCTCGACGAGCGCCTCGCGCCCGAGGCTCTGCGCCTCGGCCAAAGAACAGAGCTCTTCGGTGACCGAGGTTTCGGTCACGAGCCGGTTGTCGGTCGCAACCGCCACCGCAACCCGAGCGGCCCGCAGCTCGAGCAGCGGATGAACCCCCAAGTGGGCGACGGCCCCGGTCTGGACGTTCGAGCGTGGACACGCCTCGACGGTCACGCCCCGCTGGGCGAGCGCCTCGAGCAGCGACGGATCCTCGACCGCCCGGCACGCGTGCCCGATGCGCCGAGCCCCGCAGTCGTCGAGCGCAGACCAGACCGACGCCGGACCGTCCGCCTCCCCCGCGTGCACCGTGACCCCGAGGCCAGCCTCGGCCGCCCTCCGCAGAGCCCGGCCGTGCGGCTGGGCGGAGAAGCCCGCCTCCGGACCGGCGAGGTCCACGGCCAGGACCCCCTCGCCCCGCCGCGAAACGGCGAGGTCCACCACCCGCTCCGTACAACGCGGGTCCCGATCCCGCATGGCGCAGAGAATGAGCCCCGCCGCGATCCCGGTGGCTGCAGACCCCTCCTCGAGCCCGGCGAGCGCCGCGTCCCGCGCCGCCTCCGGCGCGACGCCGGCGTGAATCAGCGGACAGAACCGCAGCTCGAGGAGCAAGACCCCCTCGGCCGCTGCGTCCTCGACCACCTCGCGGGCCACCCTGCGGATCGCAGCCTCGGTCTTCAGCAACGAGACGGTCACCGCGAAGGCCTCGAGGTACTCGGAGAGGCTCGTCCCCCGCCCGCCCGCGAACACCGCGGCCCGAATCTCCGCCATCGTCTTGTCGGCCAAGGGGTGACCGGCGGACCGGGCGAGCTCCTGCACGGTCGAGAGCCGAAGGCTGCCGTCGAGGTGGCAGTGGAGGTCCGATTTGGGCCAGGCCCGCAGCGCAGCGAGGTCGATCACGGAGCGGCTCTTCGCGCGAAGGCGGTGGTGGATCGTACCCGCATGAACCGGGTGAACTCGACCCCGGCTCCGCTCCGGATGCACCGCAGTGGGCGGGCACGAGGTGTGCTCAGGCGAACGGCATGATCCGCTCCGGTCGCGCCTTCTCCCCCACGTCGATGTACAGCCGGTGCGCCGCCGGCACGCCGGGCCAAAGACCGCGAGCGGCGGCCAAGGAGCGCCGAGAGCGGCCGGTGCACGGGCGCCCCGCCACCTCGCTCGACCGGCTCGGGGCGGCGCGGGCCGTCCTTCGAACGACGACGGCGGGATCGAGCTTCGTCGCGCTCGGCGCCGAGGTCGAGCGCGAGCTCGAGCGGCTCGAGCCGTGGGCAGCCGGACGTTCGCCCGAAGAGCGAGCGTCGGGACCAACCATCCGGCTCGCGCTCGAGCTTCTGCGCCGCTACGGGCAGCTTCTCGCCCTCGACTACGGCGACTTGAGCGACGACGAGCACCGCGCCGCGGTGGTGGCCTGGCTCGCGCTCGAGCATCGCTGGTGCTACGCCGCGGCCGGCACCGACAGGGAGAGCTTCAAGCGCGCCACCGGCCGATTTGGAGCTCGCTGACCAAGAGAGCACGGGAGCCGAATCGAGCTCACTGCCGAACCTCGATCAGGACCACGGTGATGTTGTCCTTGCCGCCCCGGTCGTTGGCGAGGTCGACGAGGTGCCGGCAGCACGCCCCGAGGTCGGGGTTCTGAATGAGGGGGGCGATCTCATGGGTCTCGAGGTACCCGTGGAGCCCGTCGCTGCAGAGCAGGTAGCGGTCGCCGGGCTGGACCGGAACGACGAACGTGTCCACTTGCACGTACTCCCTCGGCCCCACCGCTCGGGTGATGACGTTGCCCCGAGGGGACAGCTTGGCCTGGTCCGCGGTGATGAGGCCGGCCTTCATCTGCAGCTGCACCAGGGTGTGATCTTCGGTGACCTGCCAGGTCCGCTCCCCCCGCACCAGGTAGGCCCGGCTGTCCCCCACCGAGCCCACGACCGCGATGTTGTCCACGCGGAGGATGACCGTGATGGTCGTGCCCATCCCCTTGTGGGTTGGGTCCTGCTCGGCGATGCCGAACACCATGTAGGTCGCGGCCTGGATGGAGCTCTCGACGAGCCGGCGGAGCGCGGCCACTGACTCGTCCGACCGGGCGCTGCGATAGGCATCCAGGATCCCCGGGTTCCTCCGGACCATCCCGTGCACGGCTTCGACCGCTTCCCAAGACGCGACCTCTCCCGCCGCGTGCCCGCCCATCCCGTCGGCGACGACGTACAAGTTGAGCTCGTCCGCGGCGAAGTAGGCGTCCTCGTTGTGGTCCCGCTTTCGCCCCACATCGGTCAGCGCCGCCGAAACGCAATGCACCCTGAGACGCTATGCGCAGGCCGGCCGGCCGGCAAGCCTTGGCTTGCCAGGGACGTGCTCGCGGGAGAGAGGCCGGAAATGGCGGCGTTGCTGCTCGGTTTGCTCGCCCAACTGGGCCCGAATCCATCAGCCGAGGTCCCGGGCATGAGCTGGGACCTCCTCGGGGGGGGCACCGGCTCCCGACCATTGGTGCGGGCAGAGCTCGGGTTCTCGGAGTTGCCCCGGCTCGGTTTCGAGCTCCCGGTGGCCGAAGGCCTGCTCATCGGGGGATGGACGAGTTTGGATTTCGGCCACTTTCGGCCCGGCGGCGCGCTCGACGACGGCGCGTGGGTGCTCGGCGCGACCGCCCGCTTCCGGCTCGTCCACGACCGCCGGTTCAGCGTCGGCGTAGGCGGAGGCGTCGGCCTGCGGACCGGCCTGTCTGGGGGCTTCGACCTCCTCGTGCCGCTCGAGCTGCGGGCCCTCTACGCGGTCGAGCGCACCGTGCTCGTCGGCCTGAGCCTCGACCTGCCCCTCCGTTTCGCGTTTCCCAGCCGAGGGCGCGATTTCGCGGCGGCGCCGGTGCTGCTCGGCGTCGCCGGAGAGTGGCATCTGCTCCCATCTTTGGCCGTTTTTGCCTTGGTGGGGGCCGGTCCTACGTTCGACGGCCGCGGCGACGACGTCGCCTTCCGCATCTCGGTCGGCGCGGGCTACCGGCTCTGATCGGGCTTCCGGTTCTAAGCGGGCCGCGAGCGATGGGAGGTCTCGGGGCGCCGCGGATTACGCGCCGAATTCAGCGCGTCCGCGCGAGGTCAGAGAATTGGTCCATCGCCTCGACCCGGGCCACGTGCCGTCCCGCCTCGAAATCGGCGGTCACGAACGCTTCGAGGATGCGCTCGGCGACCTGCGGCGTGGTGAGCCTCGCCCCGAGGCACAGGACGTTGGCGTCGTTGTGCCGGCGCGAGAGCGCCGCTTGCGCCTCGCACCCAGCGAGCACCGCCCGCACCCCCGAGAAGCGGTTGGCGGCCATCGACATCCCTACCCCGCTTCCGCACACGAGCAGGCCCCGCGAACCGGGCTCGTCCCGCACCGCGCGGGCCACTCGCCCCGCGTAGTCGGGGTAGTCGACCGGGTCCGGGCGCTCCGGACCGTGATCCACCACCTCGAGCCCGCTGGCTTCGAGCAGCTGACGCAAGTGGGCTTTCAGCGGCAGGCCGGCGTGATCCGCCCCCAAGTGCCACCGAGGCCGTTCAGTTGGCATCACCGTATCTCTTCAGAACGAGGCAGGCGTTGGTGCCGCCGAACCCAAACGAGTTGGACAGAGCGACCCGCACGGGAAGCCGTCGCGCCTCGTGGGGAACGAGATCGAGGTCGCACCCTTCGGACGGCTTGTGGAGGTTGATGGTCGGCGGCACCACCCCCTCCTCCATCGCCTTCACGCACACGATCGCCTCCACCGCCCCCGCTGCGCCGAGCATGTGGCCGTGCATCGACTTCGTAGACGACACCGCGAGCGAAGAAGCGGCCTCCCCGAACACGTCCTTGATGGCGTCCACCTCTTCCCGGTCCCCGACCGGGGTCGAAGTTCCGTGGGCGTTCACGTAGTCCACTTCGGACGGCGACACGTTCCCGTCCGCGAGCGCTTCCCGCATGCATCGCCGCGCCCCTTGCCCGTCGGGCGCGGTGATGTGGTAGGCGTCCGAGGTCGAGCCATATCCGGCGAGCTCGGCGTGAATGGTCGCGCCTCGCTTGAGCGCATGCTCGAGCCGCTCGAGGACCAAGATTCCGGCTCCCTCCCCCATCACGAATCCGTCCCGGTCGGCGTCCCAAGGCCTCGACGCTCGTTGCGGGTCGTCGTTGCGGGTCGACAGGGCATTCATCGCGTTGAAGCCGCCGATGCCGAGCGGGGTGATCGTGGACTCGGCCCCTCCGGTCACGACCACGTCGGCGCCGCCCCGGCGAATGAGCTCGGCCGCCTCCCCGATCGCGTGGGCGCTGGTGGCGCACGCCGACACCGGAGACCAGTTGGGCCCCTTGGCGCCGATCCGAATGCTGATCTGCCCCGGGGCGAGGTTCACGATCAGCATCGGGATGAAAAACGGGTTGATCCGCTGCGGACCCCGCTCCTCGACGAGCTTCACGTTGGCCTCGATGGTCGACAGCCCGCCGAGCCCCGCCCCGACGACCACGGCCACCCGCTCTGCGAACGACGGGTCCACCTTGAGCTTGGCGTGCTCCACCGCCATGTCGGCGGCGTAGATCGCGTACTGAATGAAGGGATCGTTGCGCCGGCTCTCCTTCACCCCCAGCAGCGCTCGCGCGTCGAAGTTCCTCACCTCGCCGGCGATCCGGGTGTCGAACCGGGAGCAGTCGAACCGTGTGATCGGCCCGATGCCGCTCTGGCCCGCGATCAACGCGGACCACGTAGCCTCGACCGAGTTGCCGCACGGGCCCACGAGCCCTAGCCCGGTCACAACCACCCGCGGCCGCCCGCGGTGATCGGTCAAGTCATCCATCCAAGGACCTCCCCGCCCCTCTCCCCTGGCGGAGCGACGTTCAGGACGATTTGTGTTCGTTGATGTACTTGATGGCGTCACCCACCGTCTTGATGTTCTCCGCCTCTTCGTCGGGGATCTCGATCTCGAAGAACTCCTCCATCGCCATCACCAACTCCACGATGTCGAGGGAGTCCGCCCCGAGGTCGTCAACGAACGACTTTTCAGGCTTGACCTCATCCTCGGAAATCCCGAGTTGCTCAACGATGATCGACTTAACCTTCCGTTCGATGGAATCCATGTGCGCTGGTCGCTCTCTCGCGACGGTAGGCCGGTGTCGGCGCCGTCGGGTGGAGCGGACGTAACTGCATTCGGCACCGGGAATCAACCGCCAATCCTTGTCCCGGTGCGGCTCCCGTCTTGCGCTGCGAATCAGCGAAAAGGGGCTGAAACAGTGGCTGTCGTGGACGTCGAGCTGGAGCGGACCAAAGCGTCGTTCGAGGTCGATCCTCGGCCGTCCCTCGCTGGTTCCCCCGCGGGCGCGACCGCTTCCCTGTCCGCTGCCCGTTCTTGCGCGCGGGTCTCGCCGCCGACAGCCGGCGCCCGTCGCTCAACCGGGTCCCTCCGGTCGGAGGAGGGCCTCGGGCGAGCCGAGGCCTCGTCTCCCGGGTCGGAACGAAGGGCACGCAGCGCCGCGGCCGCTCGCATCGAGATCAGCGCCGCATCGGCGGGGACCGCGCCCGCCTGCACCGCGGCTGACAGCTCGTCCCGCGTCCTCTGGAGGGTTCGCTGGGCTTTCTCGATCTCGAGAACCGCCCTCTGGTAGGCGAGCAGATGCTCGAGCCGCTCCACCTCCATGCGCTGGCGCAGCGAAATCGCGGGGATCCTCGCGACCTGCGCGATCACCCGCTCCGCTTCGGCGAGCCCCTTGCCGTCCTGCGCGCGAGCCACGCGATCCACATGAAACCGACTGAGACCAAGGAGCAGCGCGAACAGCTCCTGGTCGAGCTCGGCTCGGTCCCGGAACGTGCGGCGCTCCCGCGCGACCGACCACCCGGGCGGCAGCTCCACCGGCGCATAGGCCGATGGGGCCGGTCCCTCTGCCGGCTGAAACGGTCGGTCCCCAATGGGGAGAAAAACCCCGCGCCGCACCTCGAGGACATCGCCGCCCAAGACCAGATGGTACCGGCCTTGGTTGAACCACGACGCGAGCAGCCCCACGCCGAGCAGCCCGAGCACGCCAAGGACGCGCACGAGCACTTCCCCCGGGAACGTCCGCTCGAGCCAGATCCGAAGCCGCCCTGCCATGACCTCGACGCTCAGTCCACGGCGCCGATGTAGGGCAGGTTGCGATGGTAACCGGCGTGGTCGAGCCCGTAGCCCACCACGAAGCGATCCTCGATGGTGAAGCCCAGGTAATCGACGGTGACCCGAACCCGTCGCCGAGCCGGCTTCGAAAGCATCGCCGCCACCTTCACGCTCGCCGGGCGACGGGTGGCGAGGTTCTGCAAGAGGTAGGACAGCGTGAGTCCGGTATCGACGATGTCCTCCACCACGAGAACGTGGCGACCCTCGACCGAGCCACCGAGGTCCTTCGTGATCGCGACGACGCCCGAAGACTCGGTCGCGTCTCCGTAGGAGGACAGCCCGAGAAACTCGCATCGCACCGGAATGGTCAGCGTGCGCACGAGGTCGGCCATGAAGATGAAGGAGCCGTTCAAGATCCCGACGACCACCAGCTCGGCGTCCCGGTAATCGCTCGAGATCTCGCTGCCGAGCGCCTGCACGCGGGCGGCGATCTCTTCTTCGGTCAGCATCGGCTCAGGGAGTGTCATCGTCGGCTCGAGGCCGAGCGGGCACGGGCGCGGTTCGGAAGCGCTCGTGACACGTTCGGCACACCGGTTCATAGCGTTCCTCGGCCCCGATTTCCACCAGGGCGGTCGAGGCACCGAGCCGCAGGCTGCGAGTGGCGGGCCTGGCGCATCTCGAGCAGGTCCCCGTGCACACGTGGACGGCATCCGCGCGTTCGGCGAGAAGGAGGGACGAGCCAAACGGGCGACCGGCAAAATCGAGGTCGAGGCCAGCGGCGTAGACGGCGACCCCTCGGGCGGCGAGAGCTAGAGCGACATCCACGATCCCTTCATCGAAGAACTGCAGCTCGTCGATGCCCACCACCTGAAGCGGTCCCGCGGCGCGCTCCGCGAGCTCGGCGGCGCTTCGAACCGGCACCGCCGAGAGGCGATCCATGTCGTGAGAGACGATGCAGACCGAATCGTAGCGTTCGTCGTGGCTCGCCTTCACCGCCAAAACCGAGAGGCCTCGCGTGGATTGAGAGCGCAGAGCCGAGATGAGGCGGCTGGTCTTCCCAGAAAACATCGGCCCCAGGAACAGCTCGATCCTCCCGGCGCGTCGGTGAAGGTCCATCGCATCGGCGCAATCGAGGCCCACGGCCAGAAGCTAGACCGCAACCGCAAAGGTTCCAACCGCACAACGAAAAAAGCCCCGCCCAGGAGACCTGAGCGGGGCGGAGAAGATCCCGGCGAC
>DAIQNR010000029.1:38158-60846 GCA_036788295.1 Myxococcota bacterium | reverse complement strand
CCGTCCGACGCCGAGGTCGAGGCGAAAGACGAGGCAGCTACAGCGCGAGGGCGAGCTGGCGCTGGGGTGGACCGGTCCCGGCGAGGACATCGATGCGGCCGGCGCGAATCCATAACCATAACGGACCCGCCGCCTTCGGCGTCGGCTCCTCGGCAGGGCGCGGTCAGAGAGTCAGCGCGTCCCCGCGCGGTCAGAGAGTCAGCCCGTCACCGCGCGGTCAGAGAGTCAGCCCGTCCCCGCGCTGTCAGAGACTCAGCCCGTCCTCGGGCGGTCAGAGACTCAGCCCGTCCCCGCGCGGTTAGAGGAGTTCAGCCGCGACGGGCGGGGGACGGGGCGGGTTCGCCGCAGGGGAGGCTCGCTGAGCCAGGATCGCAAGGGGCGCAGGCCCGGGAGGCACCCCACGCCCCGCAAGCCGATGCGCACTGCGAGAGGGCGCCCGCTCGACAGGCCACCGAGGTCGCGGGCGCGGGGGCATCGGCGCGAGACGCCACCGAGGTCGAAAGACCCTCAACAAGACAAGGGGAAGGCGCGGAGTCGGTCCGAGGGTCAGGGGAGCGGTGGGTTCAGCGGGCGGGGCACTCGAGGGTCGACATCGGGAACAGCGGGGGGATGGCGCGCGGCCGGATCCCTTGGAGTTCGGGGCGGTTTGGGCACTCGCGGCGGCAGGTGTCGAGGTCCGGATAGACGTCACGGCACTCGAGGAGCATCGCGGTGCAGAACGTCGGGCAGGGCCAGTCCGCGGGGAGCGCCGCCCCACCGGGAGGAATCCCGCACTCGTCCGGGTTGTAGACCGCGGCGTGGGGGCAGTGAAGTCCGGGTGCGAGCTCCGCTGGCGGTCCCGCGTGGTAGATGCGGCAGGCGACGCTGTCCCCCTGCGTGCGCCAGTCGTCGAAGCTTCCGTCGGACATCAGGCGACAGGTGGCCTCGCAGGTCGGCCGATCGGGATAGATTTGGTTTCCGTCCCGGCAGTTTCGCTCGAGAAAGTCACAATACACTTCGCACGGCGTCCCGCACGCCCCCCCGCCCATGACGGTGGCCGCCGCGCACTCATCCGCCGTCGGCGCTGGCCCGAGCTCCTCCACGCGGGCGAGGCGGCAGGCGACCGTGTTCCCCGGTTCCCCCGATCGCCCCGGCCGAAGGCTCCGGCACGCGGCGAGGCAGTTCTGCTGCCCGGCGTAGGCGGTCCCGCACGGGGTGCTGAGCACCGCTTCGCAGTAGTTCAGGCAGCTGACCTCCGAGCAGCTCCGGCTCGGACCGAGCCCGGCGTCGTCGCAGCGCCCGGCGATCGCGGCCGTGATCCGGCAGGCGAGCGTGTCGCCTTCCTCGTCCCCTAGGTTGCCGGCTTCGAGCTCGACCCCGCCCGGAGGCTCGAATTTGCAGGCCACCCTGCATACATCGACCGACGGGAAGCGGCCCGGGCACCGCTCGATCATCTCTTCGCAATAGACGTCACAGGGCTCGCCGCATCCCTCGGTTCCAAACTCGAATTGCCCGCAGCTGCGAAGCTCGGGGTCCTCGAGGCACCCGGCCAAAAACAAAGGAAAGATCATCCACAACGCGCGCACATCCACCTCAGAACCGAACCGTGAAGCTCCCAGGACCCACCGCCACCGCCGACGACTCGCCGGCCGGCCAAAGATGGATGGCGGCTCCCGCGGCGGCGAGCGCGCCGCCGAGCCCAAAGAGGGTGTAGGCGAGCGCGCGCTCGAGCTCGAAGGCGCGGACGGCTCCATCGCGGTCCTCACTGGGAGGCCGCGATTCGGCGTCGTCCCTGGACGCGGAAGCGAGCGCCCAGAACACCCCTCCGACCCCAGCAGCGACCGCGCCGCCCCCCACCAGCGACACGGGGAGCACCGGAAACGGAGTCGAATCGCCGACCAGATCGACAGCCGGTTCGAGCCGGATCTCGAGCGCGGTCGTCGTCCCCCGCGCGGCGACGAACTCCTCGGTCTTCGCCGCGTGGCCCGGCGCCGACACCTCCACGGCGTAGTTTCCGGGGGTCACCCGGTCCACCGACAGCGGGCACGAACGCGGCCCGTCGAGCAGCCCTGGGGCCCGCACCACCGCCGCCGCCGGCGCGCACACCACGGAGACGGAGGCGTACACCTGAGATTCGAGCGCCCGCATGGCCGCGAACGCCTTCTGCTTGCGGTGGGCGGCGTCGGGCAGCGCGTCGTAGCGGCGGTACGCCTCGAGCGCCGCTTCGGGCCGATCGAGCTGCTCGAGGCAGCGGGCGACGTTGAAGCGAATGCTCGCGAGCGCTGGGTCCTCCGCTTCCTCGGCCAAGCGCTCGGCCTCCTCGAGCAAAGGCAGCGCCCCCGCGTAGTCTTGGGCGGTGTAGCGGGCGACGGCGTCGTTCACCAGCCGCTGCGCGGTCCGCACGAGACGGGCCCGATCCGCGGCCGACCCTTCGGTCGCTGCCGCCTCCGAGCCGGCCAACGCCGCCGCGACCAGACCGAAAGCGAGCCAGGGCCGCGGCACGGAGCGCAGCGGTCGCATGGGGGGCTGATCGGAACCTGCCCTCCGGCCGAGGCTCCCGGCGGGGTGGGCTCGCGGGGGGGCCTTTTGGAAGCAGGAGTGTAACGCTGGGGATGGGTCCATTCAGAACTCCGGAACATTCAGCCGAGGCGGGGTCGTACCGTTTCCGGGCCGCCCTTCGACCGGCGGCTCCCGCTGCTCGACCGGTCTCGGTCGGGCCGGCGGATCGGGCTGCTCGGCCGGCTTTGGGGCCGCTGAGGGCTCCGGCTTCGATGAGGCGGCGCGCGGGACCCGCGCTGCACCCGCCCGCGGCGGGCGGGGCTTCGGGTCGAAGTCCTCCAAGATCGCCGGCTCGTCCCGCTCGACCTCGGTCTTGACCCTCTCGGGCGGTGGCTCCGGCAGCAGGCTCGGCACCCGGGCCGGTTCGAACGCGGGCGCGAGCCGCACCGGAACCGCCTCCGGCTCGACCGACTTCGAGCTCAGTACGGCAAGACCCAGCGCGAGGAAGAAGGCGATCGCCGCCGCCGCCAACGCCCACGGAGCAGCCGACCGGCGCTGCGGCGGGCTCTGCAGCATCTCGGAGTGGACCTCATCGGTCACGACCGGTTCGAGCGTTGGGTGCTCGGCCGACGGGCCCGAGAGGTCCGCGGTCCGAATGTGGAGCCGGTCGGACGGAAAGGCCACGTTCGGGAACACCTGGCGCATCGCCTCCGCCATCTCGCCGGCGGACGCGAACCGGGCCTCGGGGGCCTTCTCGAGCGCCCGGCGAAGGACGGCTTCGAGAGCCGGCGGCACCCCGAGCGCGGGGTCGAGCATCGGCACCGGCTCCTGCATGTGGGCGATGATCGTCTGCACCGCCGACGGCCGCTCGAACGGGTTCTTGCCGGCAAGCAGCGCGTAGGCCAGCGTCGCCAGCGAATACAGGTCGGTGCGGTGGTCGATCTCGGACGCGCCCCGGGCCTGCTCCGGGGAGAGGTACCGGGGGGTCCCCACCACGATGCCCTCTCGGGTCTCGACCGTGTCGGTACGGCTCGCCCCGACCAGCTTGGCGATACCGAAATCGAGGAGGCGCACCCGCTCCTCGCCGGTCGGCTCCCGCACGAGCATCACGTTGGCCGGCTTGATGTCCCGGTGGACGACCCCGAGCCGATGGGCCTCGCCGAGCGCCTGAAGCAGCTGCAGGCAGACGTGGGTGACCCGGATGGGGTCCTGCGGGCCCTCCTCGAGCAGGCGGTCCAGGGTGCCTCCGTCCACGAGCTCGAACACCATGTACAGCCCGACGCCGGGCGCTTCACCGGACTCGTGCAGGGTCACCACCACCGGGTGGCGCAGCTTCGCGACGAGGCGAGCCTCCCGAAAGAACCGGGCCCGAAGGTCCGCGTCCTCGCCGTGCCGAGGGTGCACCACCTTCAGGGCCACCGGCCGGCCGATCGGCTCCTGGATCGCGCGGTACACCGCCCCGAAGCCCCCCGCTCCGAGCTGGTCGTAGACCGCGTAGCGACCGGCCACCACGCGCCCGAGGACCATGTCGTCCTTCGCCTTCTTCGCCCGGTTCGGCCGCACCAGCACCCGGTCGGGATGCCGACCGCAGCGCTCACCGGGCTCGACCGAAGCGGAGCCCGCCTCGCAGACCGGGCACACCCATCGGGTCAACGCGAGCCCAGGCGCGGCGGTGTGCTCTTCGGCCATGGGTGCAAACGTAGCCGCCCCGGGGCCATCCGACAACGGTCCACCCACGAAGCCGTTGACCGAGCGACCGAGCGTCGGGCAAACGCCCCCCGCCCGGAGGGCACGCCATGGACGGGCTCGACCTCGGCATGATCCGCTACCCGCTCGCCTTCCTGGGGGCGCTCGTTCTCTCTTTGTATCTCACCCCGATCATTCGAAAGGGCGCGATCCGCTATGGGGTCGTGGATCACCCCGACGGCCGGCTCAAGACCCACGAAGCGCCGGTGGCCTACCTGGGCGGGGTCGCGATCTACCTCGCGTTTCTGTGCGCGCTCGCGTTTGCCTACGACTTCGAGCGGAGCGTGCTCGCGATCCTGCTCGCCGCGTCCATCGTCGTGATGCTCGGCCTGTTCGATGACCTGAAGGTGCTCTCGCCCGGGCTCAAGCTCATCGGACAGGGCGTCGCCGCGCTCGTTCTGGTCAAGGCCGGCGTCACCATCCAGCTCACCTTTCTGCCCCCCCCGCTCGCGACCGGTCTCACCGTGCTGTGGCTGATCGGCATCACCAATGCCATCAATCTCATCGATGTCTCCGACGGGCTCGCCGCCGGGGTGACCAGCGTCGCCGGCGTCTTCTTGTTCGTCATCGCCCTGCTCTCCGGAGACGAGACCATCGCGATGCTCACCCTGTGCCTCGTCGGCTCGACGCTCGGGTTCCTCGCTCACAACCGCCCCCCCGCATCGATCTATCTTGGGGACACCGGATCGATGTTCCTCGGGTTCATGCTCGGCGCGCTCACGATGAGGGGCCAGTACACCGGCGAGCACCGGCTCGGCGCGCTCGCCCCGGTGATCCTCCTCGGGGTCCCGATCTTCGACACCCTCTTCGTCATCGGAGCGCGGGCCGCCCGGGGCCTGCCCATCATGGAGGGGAGCCCCGACCACTTCGCGGTTCGGCTGCGCCGTCACCGGGTCTCGGCCGGCCGGATCGCCGCCGGCGCCTGCGGGGTGAGCGTCGTTTTGGGCGGGCTGTCGCTCGCGCTGGTGCTCTGCCCGATCGAGGTCGGTCTCGGGGTGCTCATCGCCGCGGCGATCGGCGGGCTCGGCGCGGTGGTCGGGTTCGTGCGCCTCGGCGGTGGACCAGAAGAAGAGGCGACGAAACTGCCTTCGGTCCCCTCCGCGCCCCATCCGCCCGAGGGCTCTCGTTGAGCCTCCGCCCCGGGCGTGCCTATACTCCCGCCCCACCGAGCGGACGGCGCAGGGGCGAGCGTGGCGAACCGAGACAAGCTCATCAATCTGGCGCAGAAGGCGATGAGCCGCGGCCAGTGGGAGAAGGCGGTCGGCCTGCTCGAGCGGGTCCTGTCCGAGGACCCCTCCGACGTGCGCAGTCTGCTGAAGCTCGGCGACGTGCACGCCAAGAAGGGGGACAGGAGCCGCGCCGCCAAGGTGTACCGGCAGGTCGCCGAGCACCACGCCGATCAAGGGTTTTTCCTAAAATCGGTCGCCATCTACAAGCAGATCCTGAAGCTCGACCCCGCCGACGGAGACGCCGCGCTTCGCATCGCCGAGCTGCACGAGCAGCTCGGGTTGACGCAGGACGCGGTTGTGCACTTTCAGCTGTCGCTGCCGGTGCTCGAGGCCCAGGGCAGGCACGAACAGAGCCTCGCCGTGCTCGAGCGCCTGGTGGAGCTCGACGGCGAGAACGTGGCCATGCGCATCAAGCTCGCCGAGACCTTGAGCCGCTTGGAGCGGCGCGAGAAGGCCGTCGTCCACTTCGCAGCGGCGGCGGTGGTCCTGAAGCAGCAGGCCCGCATCGAGGACTATGTGAAGGTCGCCGAGCGCCTGGTCTTTCACGATCCACGCCGTTTCGAAGTCGTGAAGGACCTCGCCAAGCTCTATCTGTCGCGCGGGGACACCAAACGGGGCCTCGCGAAGCTGCAGATCTGCTTTCGAGACACCCCGAGAGATGTCGAGACCCTCAGCTTGCTCGCCAAAGCGTTCGCGGACCTCGGACAGGTCCAGAAGACGGTCTTCGTGTACCGGGAGCTCGCGCGGGTCCACCAAGAGGAAGGGCGCCCGAGCGAGGCCCGAGAGATCCACCGCCTCATCCTGCAGCACCACCCGGACGACCCGGACGCGCTTCGGGCGCTCGATCTCGAAGCCGGACCGAGCGCGGCCGCGGAGCAGCACGCCGCCCTCTCCACCGCGAGCTTCGGCTTTCCGCAGAGCGCCGGCCAGACCGGGGCCCTGCCCATCGACGCGAGCCAGGACCTGCGGGAGCCGACGCTGGTGCCGCCGGTCGAGGTGCGGTTCCCGACCGCCGACATCCTCCCCGCGTCCCTCCACGCCGAGCCGACGTCCGAGCCGGTCCTGTCTCCTTCTCTTCGGCCGCGGCCGCGGGCGCCGAGCCTACAGGGCGAGCTGGTGATCGAGTCCGCGAGCAGCGCCGACCCCCACCACCGGTCCGAGCAGGTGGATCACATCGTTCGGGAGGCGGACGTGTACATCCGGTACAGCCTGCCCGGAAAGGCGATCGAGCACCTCGATCGAGCCCTCCGGCTCGACCCGCGGAGCGTCGTCGCCTACCGGCGGCTCCACCAGGTCTACGAGTCGATGGGCGACGTGGACCGAGCGGCCGAGGCGCTCGCCAACGTGATGTTGCTTCACACCGAGCGGGGCCAGCACGACCGGGCGAGCGAAGCCCGAGAGCGACTGTTCCAGCTCCGCCCGGACCACCCGGCCCTGCTGGGCGGTCCGGCTCGGGCCGCCGGCTCGTTCGTGCGCGACGCCGCCCGGAGCGAGACCACCGCCGACGACGACGAGTTCGAGCCGGACGAGTTCGAGCCGGACGACGACGAGGAGCTGGTGCTCGACACCGATGAGCTGGTCGTCGAGTCCCCGCGCCCGCCGCGGGGGCTCCCGCTCTCCGCTTTCGCCCAGATGGCCATCGAGCGCCCCCCGGTGGCCGATCCGGACGCGGCGGCGGCGATGGGCAGCCACGCCGGCTCCCGCGACCCGGACCTCGACGACGAGGAGCTCATCTCGGCCATCGCCTACGAGGTGGACGCCGAGCAGCTCGAGGCCGAGCAGCTCGCCCCCGAGTTCTTGGAGAGCCTCCCCGAGGACCCATCGATTCCACAGCCGCCCGCTACTCCCCCTCCGGTGCCGCAGGACGGGTCGGAGGTGCCGTGGTTCCCGATCTCGTCGTTCGACGAGCCGTCCGAGGCCCCTCCGCAGGAGCCGGTGGTCGAGCCGCTCGCCGAAGACGAGCTCGAGCTCGCCGACGTCGTTGCCGCGCTCGAGGCCGGCACCGCCGACCTCGCCCGGTCGCTCGAGTTCCCGCCGATCGACGACGAACGGGAGGAGATCGAGTTTTTCCTCGAGCAGGGGCTGCTCGAGGAGGCGAAGGACGCGCTCGCCGAGCTCGAGAGTCGGCACCCCGAGCACCCGGAGGTCGCGGCGCTGTCCGCCCGGGTCGCCGCCTCCGGAGGCGAAGCGCCCGCCGATCCGGTCCTCCCCGCCCCTTCGGCGTCTTTCGAAGAGACCGAGCGGGCCCTGTCGTTCCTAGGCGCGGACACCGTATCGGAGATCGGGCCCGGCGGAGACGAGCACTACGACCAGGGCATGGCCTACAAGCAGATCGGTCAGCTCGAGGAGGCGGCGGAGGCGTTCCGGAGGTCGGCGGAGATCGCCCCCGAGCGGGCGGCGGCCGCGCTCGAGATGCTCGGTCACTGCCTGGCCGAGAGCCGCCGGTTCGAGGAGGCGGCCAACGCGTTTCGACAGGCGCTCGAGCGGTGCTCACCCGGGGAAGCGGCGGTCAACCTCAGGTACGAGCTTGGCGATGCGCTCGAGAGGATGGGCGATTTTGCCGAGGCCCGAACCTGGTTCGAAGCCTGCGCCGACGCCCAGCCCGCCCACCGGGACGTGCAGATGAGGCTGCGGGCGCTGCGGCGCTCCGATTTTCACGAACCGCCCGAACCCGAACCCTCGGAGATCGGCTCCGCGCTTCCCCAGAAGCGCTCGAAGATCTCTTACATCTGAGCCATCACCGGCCAAACGACGTTTGACAGGCCCCGGGGTGGATCCCAGGGTGGCGCGACGCCCATGGACTACCTCGCGTTCTTCGGTCTCTCCAGCGAGCCGTTCTCGAACGCCCCCGTGGGACGGTTCTATTACGACTCGGCCCAGCACAGCCAAGCGCTGGTCCGGCTGCGTTTCGCGCTCGCGTCCATGAAGGGCCTCGCCCTGTGCGTGGGGGACATCGGGGCGGGCAAAACCACCCTGGCCCGACGCCTGCTCGACAGCCTCGACGAGGACCAGTTCGAGGCGGCGCTGCTCGTCATCCTCCACCGGGACATCACCGCCGACTGGCTGCTCCGCCGAATCGCGTTTCAGCTCGGGGTCGAGACGCCCAGCAAGGACAAGCTGATCCTCTTGTCGCAGTTGTACCGCCGCCTCCTCGCCATCTACGAGGCGGGCCGAAAGGCGGTGGTGCTCATCGACGAGGCCCAGATGCTGGCCAGCCGCGACCTCATGGAGGAGTTCCGGGGGCTGTTGAACCTCGAGGTCCCGGGCCAGAAGCTCTTGTCCTTCGTGTTCTTCGGGCTGCCTACTCTCGAGCAGAACCTGGGCCTCGACCCGCCGCTCGAGCAGCGGGTCGCGCTGAGGGTGCGCCTCGGCCCGCTCGATCCGGCGAGCACCGACGCCTACATTCGACATCGGCTCCGGGTGGCGGGGGCGACCAGGCACGTCTTTCGGACCGATGCGGTCGCGCTCGTGCACCGGGCCTCGTCCGGGGTTCCCCGGGTCGTCAACACCGTGTGCGACAACGCGATGCTCGAGGCGTCGCTCGCCAACGAGGCGCTCGTCGGGCCGGAGCGGGTCGAGCAGGTGGTCCGCGAGCTCGGACTGTCGCTCGGGGACGAGCAGCCGAGCGCCCTGCCCACGCCGCTGCCGTCCGACCGGGGGCCGGACACCAACCCGACCGCCGAGATCGACAGCGCGCTCGACGAGATCGACCGGGTCCTCGCGAGCCTCGCCAAGCTGACCTGACGTGGTTCAGTCGCCGGCCTCCGGCCACGCGACCGCGTCCACGCCGAGCTTCCTGGTCAGCAGCTCGATCCCGAGCGCCGCCCGCAGCACCGCGATTTCCGCGGGGTGGGCGCGAGCCCCGGGCCGGGCGATGTGCTCGATTCGAGCCCCCACCGCGGCTCCGTCGAACAAGCCGAGCCGGGCGAGCGACGCCGGGCCGAGCGCCTCCCGGACCCAGCCCGGCGGCCCGCCCGGTCCAAACGGCCACATCGGGTCCAGACACGGGAACGGACGGGGCCGGCGGCGACGCACGAAGCCGGGCATCGTCGCTTCGAGCCGCCGGAGTTCGTCCCTCTCGAAGCCGGGATCGAGCAGCGGAAACCGCAGCTCGAGACCCACTGCGTCGGCGAGCCGGACCGCCCGCGACAGCCGGGCCTCGAAGGCGCCGGACGCGAGATCGAGGGCCGAGGCCCGGCGCGCACCGGGGAGCAGCAGCGGCGGCGCGGCGAGAGCTCCGGGCAGCCGGGCCCGCCCAGGCGGGATCGGCCACCGCCTCGCGAGCATCCGGTCGGCGAAGTGGGCCACCGTCGCCCACCGCACGAGCTCCCGGGGCGCGGCGCCCCACCCCCGGACGAAGGCGGGTCCGAGCCTTCGCGCCAACCGCCGAGCGCCGAGCTCGCCTTGGCCTCGCCAGAAGGCGGCGAGGTCGGAGCCGACGCGGGCCGCCCAACCGGGGGGCCTCGCATCGTTCGCGAACGGACGAAGGGCGAGCGCGAGCGAGGACTCCCCGGCCGCCCGGACCGCGCCGTAGAGCTGCGCCTCGTGCACGGGACCGAGGTCGAGGCTCGGGGCCCCGGTCGAGCCCAGCGCCGCCTCGAAGCGGTCGCGATCGACGGGCCGCTGCCCGACCGAAGTGTGCTCGGTGCCCAGCCGATCGGCCACTCGCTCGCCGAAACGCAGATCGTCGTCGAAGCCCCGGCCCGCGCCCGCGGTGTAGGTCCTCAGCGGCCCAACGCGGGCCCCGATCGCGGCGAGCAGGGCGCCGTCGGCTCCGTCGAGCAGCACCGCCGGAGAGGATGGGATGGCGAGGTCCTCGGACCCCGGTCCCGCCCCGCTCCTCGGGGCAAACGAAGCGCTCGTCAGCGCGACCCGCCCCCGGACTTCGACCGACAGCGCCGCTCCGGCCGGGAGCCGCTCGATCCCAGCCCACAGGGTGCGTGGCGGCAGCGGGTGCCCCATCGACAGGACGTCGAGCGTCGCTCGGCCATCGAGCCGAGGCTCGACGAGCCCGCTTCGAAGCAGCGCCCGGACGTCGGACGCAAACAGCAGCATCCGGCCGCCTCGAACCCACGCGAGGTACAGCGGCCTCGCCCCGAAGCGGTCCCGGCCGAGCCACAGGCGCCCCTGCCGCTCGACCCACACCGCGACGGCGAATCCACCGCGGATCGACCCGAGCGCCTCGGTCTCGTCGTCCTCGAACCGCTCGGCGAGAGCTTCCGTCGCCGCCGGGTCGCTCGAGGGAGGCCACAGTGCGAGCGCTACGTCCCCCCGAGCGCTCCGGTACGGCAGCGGCCCCGTTTCGGCCGGCGCCCGGGCCCCGAGCCCGCACGTTCGGCCGACGACGCTGCCCCGCGCCCCGTCGTCGAGCGCGTCGAGCAGGCGCGACAGCAGCCGCGATCCCTCCTCGGGCGCGAGCCCGGACGGGGCGAAGTACCCGGCGATCCCGCTCACCCGCCGACCATCAGGGGGCCACCCGCAAAATGAGGCGGGACCCGCCGATGTGGACCACGTCCCCGTCCACCAGCTCGGCGTCGGTGACCGGCTGGGCGTTCACGAACGTCCCGTTGGTCGAGCCGAGGTCCACGAGCGATGCGCCCTGCTCGTCGAGGAACACGAGCGCGTGGGTCCGCGAGGTGTGCTCGTCGTCGAGCAGGATGTCCGCCCCCCGAACGAAGGCGCCCCGCCGGGCCGACCCCCCGATTTCGCTCGCCCGCGCCCGGCGGCGGAGGTGAGCCTCGACGACCGCGTGGTCCTCGGCGTCGAGCGGCCGCTCGTCGATCCGCACCCTCGTCGCCTGGACATCCTCGCCTTCGTGGCGCCCGATCGCCCGGTAGGCGTTGGATTCGAGCTGGTAGCGCAACCCGGCTGCGGGACCGCGGTCCACCTCCAAAAAAACCTTCATCCTCTCGCTCCCCAAGCCTGTGATAGCGTTTGCGGCCGGATGAGCAAACAGGACGACACCGCCCCGGCCTTCGCAATGGCGGCGACCGAGCCACCCGAGGACGAAGGGCTGGGTCCGCTCACCCTCGAGCTCCGGCGGGTCGAGGCGACCAATCGCGCGTTCTACGAGGCGTTCAGGACCCGGGACCTCGAGGCGATGGCGCGGGTGTGGCTGCACTCCGAGCACGCCCGATGCGTGCACCCGAGCTGGGAGCTGGTGGTCGGCTGGACCGACATCCAGGAGAGCTGGTCGGAGCTCTTTCACACCCTCGAGCACGTGGACATCCAGCTCGAGGACGTCCACATCGAGGTCGCGGGCCGGGTGGCGTGGGCCAACCTGCTCGCCTACGCCACCCTGCGCACCGACGACGGCGACGAGATCAGCGCCTCTTCGATCGCGACGAACTTTTTCGAGAAGACCGGCGGAGAGTGGCGCCTCGTGCTGCACCACAGCTCGTCGTTTCTCGAAGACGACCTCGAGGAGGACGAAGACCCGCTCGACCTCGACCCCGAGCGCCCTCCGCGCGGCGGCTCGGGGATGGAAGGCCCGAACTGATTCACCCCTGGGGCGGGGTGGCGTCCACGAGCAGCTGTCCCCGGCGCTCCTCGAGCGGCACCGGGAAGAGCGAGGCGCCCTCGCACGGCCCCTCCACGCATCGGCCGTCCGCCACCCGAAACCGGGCGCCGTGGGTCGCGCACACCCAGTGGTCGCCCGGCTCGAGGTGGCCCACCCCGGCGTCGAGCGGGATGGGGACGTGCCGGCAGACGTTCCAGTACGCTAGCCACTGCCCGCCCCACCGGGCGACGACGATGGACCGCCATGGATGGGGGTTTTCACGGATGAAGAGCAGGCGGCTGTGCCCTTCCGCCGGCAGCTCGCCTTCGATCGGCACCCAGCCCACGCACCGAAAGACATCACGGGTCGGCCGACGACGCGAGCCAGCGTTGCCGTTGACCGACCGGGCCGTCCTCGCGGTATAGCCCCGCCGTGCGGCGAGAGGATGCGGGCCGGACGGCGTATTCGCGCTCCCATGGGGGGCCGGCCCTCGCGCTGTGGCTCTGCCTCGGCTGCTCCGCCGACCTCGCGGACGAGGACATGAGCCCGGACCTCGACGCGGGCCCGGTGTCCGACGCCTCGGCCTCGTTCGACGCCGGCCTCCCCTTCGACGGGGGGACCTCCTTCGCATGCGACCCGGTCCGCGGCGATGGCTGCCCAGCGCCTCTGCGCTGCCGCCTGATCGAGGTCCCACGGTGCGCCGAGCTACCGGACGCGCCCGCCGGCTTCCTATCGCCATGCACCCCCGGGGCCTGCGACGAAGGCCTCGTCTGCATCCGCGCGACCGAGACCGCCACCGTCGGACGCTGCGCCCAGATTTGCGAGCACGACAGCGGCGCTGGCTGCGAGCGGATCGCGGGGGACTGGGAGTGCAGAGCCCGGCTCGAGGCGCTGCCGTGGGGCCTGTGCACCGAGCTCCCTCCGCTCTGCAACCCCTACAACCAGCGACCCTGCCCCGTGGAGGAGGCCTGCCAGCCGTTTCTGCGCCGCACCGGCAGCCGCGAGCTTCGGTGCCAGCCGGCCGGGCCGAGGCAGGGGGGCGAAGCCTGCGGGTCGCAGCTCGGGAATTGCGCCCGAGGGTGGGTGTGCATCGCCGACCCCACCGGCGGGGCGGTGTGCCGAAAGCCCTGCGAGCTGAACCAGGACTGCCCGCGGCCCGAGCAGTGCACAGGCTGGGTGGAGGAGCCGGAGCTGTCCTATTGCCTCCCCTGAGGACTCTCGCTCCGACCGGCGGACCTCGCCCTTTGCCTCCCCTCGGGCGCGCCACCGTACCCCGCAGGTTCACGTCAGCGGCACGTCGTCCACATGATGGGCGAGCTCGCCGAGCTCAGCCGGTACAGCACCACGGGCGCGTCGTTCTCATCGAGCGCAAGCGCAGGTTGGCCGGCGGTTGGGGCGAAGGCGAAGTCGGCCGGCGTCACGCGAACGGGCGCCCCCCAGGTGAGGCTGCCCCGCGCGATGCGTCGTATCTCGAGTCCTGGGGGAGAGCTGGCGAGGTAGGTCGAGACGGTGACGTGCCCGTCGCGGTCCACGACGGCGCGGGGGGACGTGGCGCTGCCACTGCCGGGCGGGGTCGACACGACGACGGGAGGCCCCCATAGACCGGCGACACGACGCATGGCGCGCGTCCGCGGGGTAGAGACGACGTCGAGCCAGGTCAGCGTGACGTCCCCCTGTGCGTCGACGAGCGCCTGGGGGTTCGAGAAGGACTCGGAGGTCGTCGTTTGGACGAGCACCGTCGGGGGGTCGAAAGACGGCTCCATCATGCCGTCTCGCAGGGTGGTCATCATCAACTGCACTGAGAGGTCCCGGTTGCGGCGCTCCCAGAACACCAACGCGTCACCATCAGGCAGCGCCGCGATGGCTGGCGTGGGGGTGATGGCCACCGTGGTGGGTTCGTCATGCCGGGCCTCACCACCCACCTCGAGCCCTGTCGGCGCAATGAAACGCCCCCGCAGGACGTAGCTCTGGTCGAACCAGACGAGCGCCATCTCCCCCTCAGAGGTGAGGACCGCCTCCATCTTGACGGCTCGAGATGTCGCCGTGCTGACCGAGGTGTCGGTCGTAACGCCAGTCGGAGAGACCGATGCGTAGACTGGCGGGCCGAGCGAGTACCACGCGTGGAAGAAGGCCTCCGGGCCGCTGGCGCGGACGAAGAACGCATCGGTCGAGTTGGGCGGGTTCAACCAGGGGAACTCCGCCCACGCGTCGAGCTGCCGGGAGTAGGCACGGCGGACCCACACGTTGAACCCAGTCGCTACCAGGAGCGCCGCGTTCCCCGCAGAGGAGAGGGTCTGTGTCGTCGCCTGCGGGGCTGCCCAGTTGCTTCCGCCGTGCGTGACGACGGGTCCCCACGTTCCGCCCTCGTAGAGCCGGGTCTGAATGACGCGGTGATTGCCCGGCAGGCTCTCGAGGTAACCGAGGAGAATGCGACCGTTCGAGAAGGCCGCAATGGGGAAGTCCGTCCAGTTGCCTGCGCCGGGGACGCCAACAGCCATCGGCGTGTCGCACTGGTCTCTCGGGAGGAAGACCCCTGCGCCGACGCCCGCATCGGGGACGCCGGCGTCGAGCTCGCCAGCGTCGGGCAGCCCCGCGTCCTCCGGGGCACCCGCGTCATCGGCTGCGCCGGCGTCTTCCGGGGCGCCAGCGTCAAGCTCGACGAGGCCGCCGTCCTCGGTGACCGGCAGGCCGGCGTCATCGGTGGGGCCAGTGACGGCTCCGTCTGCAGCCAAAAAGCACGTGCCGTTCGGGTTGCAGACACTCGCCCCGCAGCTGATGCAGGCCGAGCCCCCGAGGCCGCAGCTGGCGGCGGTGTTGCCCGCGCGGCAGAGGCCCGCGTCGTCGCAGCAGCCGTTGCAGTTGGCCGGCGTGCAAACGGACGGGCTGCTGCAGCCGAAGCTCGAGAAGAGCCCGGCGAGGAAGCCGACGGCGAAAGCGCGAGTCATCGAGGTGGTCTTCACAGGGACTCTCCGAACAGGCTGCGGGTGTGGATGGACGGGCACGGAGCGCTCGAGCCGCTCGGCCAGGCCCACGAGAACTCCGAGCGGGCCCGGGGGCAAGAGGGGGCAACCTCCGACGATTGCACAGCCCTGCAGCGAGGCCGCCGCCGCCTTCGACGGACGACCTGTCGTCTCCGGGGGACGTGTCGGACCGGCTCGCCTCGAGCCGGCGTCGCGGAGCACGACGCAAGGTCGCGCTCCGCGGCGGCCGGCGAGCTCGTCAGGGTCGCCGCGCGGGGAGCAGGACCCCGTCGATGATGTGAACGACACCGCTTAGGGTCCGAATGTCGTTGAAGAGCACGCTGATCGTGTTGCCTCGCTCGTCGGTCAGCGACGCGGGGCGGCCGTCCGTTCCGACCGTGAGCCGGCTGCCCGTGATGGTCGTGATGACCCGGCCGGGGGTCAGGTCCGCCGAAGTGATCTGGCCGGCGACCACGTGAGCTCCGAGCACCGCGTCCAGATCTTCTCCCGCCAGGTTCGCTTCCGCGAAGGCGCCGTTGGTCGGAGCGAAGACGGTGATCGGCGCGGCCCCCCCGAGCGTGTCGGGGTCGATGGCGCTCTGCGTCGCCGGCGAAGCCGAAGCGACGGCGGAAGCGAGCGCGCTGAACCTCAACTCGACGAGGTTCTCGAGCGTCGTCGGGGGGACGATCACGTCGCCCAGGATGTGAATGATGCCGTTGGACGCGCGGACGTCGGTGGTCGCGACAGAGGCGTTGCGCACCCGGCCGTTGGCGAACGGGTGGGTGATCTTGGCGATCGACGTGACCTCGCCGGCCGCGGTGAGAGCGGCCGCATCGAAGTCGTCACCTGCCAAGTGGGCCAAGATGATGTTCTGCACGATGTCGTCGTGGACCTGGCTCAGGTTGACGGGGAGCGCCGCGAAGGCGGCGTCGGTCGGCGCGAACGCGGTCAGCTCGGCCGGAAGCGAGAGGATCCCCGCGATGTCGAGTCGATCCACCGTCTGCAGCAGCGTTCCGAAGATCCCGGCCGCTTCGGCCACCTCGCGGATGTTCGGGGTGCCGTTGTCCACGGTGACCTCGGCACACACTCCGCCGAAGACGCAGGATTCACCGGCGCCGCAGTCCGCGTCGGTTCGACAAGTGGGGCCGCCCCGAACGACGACCTGGCGGCGACCAGGCTGAAACCGAGTGAAGTGGTTCACGGGGAACGACCAAGTCCCGTCGGTGTTGATGTCGATGAGGGCCGCGTCGATCCACTCGGAGGTCCCGTCGGCGCTCACCACTCGGACCGCCGGCTCGTTCTCGCCGAGCCCGGAGTCCACGCGCAGGGTGACCGTCGCCGGCGTCGAGAACACGAGGCCGGCGGGGCCGAACTCCATCGCCGGGCCCACCCACTCGACGTCGTCCGAGGCCGTCAGGTCGGCGCTCGGCGCCACGGTGATGGTGGTGTCTTCGGGCAGCGCTCCCGGCGGGACCTGGATGGCGACGCCGGAGAACGCGGTCGAGTCGGCGTCCGTCACCTCGAAGCCGCCCCCGGCGCTCGCCACGATGGTCTGGGACTTCAAGTAGCGCGAACCCAGCTCCATGGCCTCGTCGCCGCAGGCGACGGTCGCCCAAGCGAGCGAAGTCGAGAGGATGATGAGTTTGTTCGTCGAGTTCATGATGTGACCTCCTTCAAAGTCGCCCGTGAATGACGGGAGAAGGACCGATCTTCAAAATGAATCAACGCTGACTCTCTTTTAGGGCTCGCCTCGCCGCTTCGGCGTTTGCGCCCGAGGGAAACCGATCGAGGTAGGCGCGCATCGCGTCGCTCGCTCGGTTCGTATCGCCGGCGCGAGCGTGGCTCACCGCCTCGAGGAAGCGGGCAGATTCGGCGAAGCGTTCCGCGCGGGCGGCCACCGCGTAGTGCACAGCGGCGTCCGCGTGCTCGCCTAGGGACCGCGCGACCTCGGCGAGCACGAATGCGACCTCGGGCCTGGACCCCGCGGCCGGATGGGTGTGGAGGAAGCGACGCTCGGAGACGCGGGCCCCGGCGGCGTCGCCCGCGGCGAGAAGACATTCGATTCGGTCGAGGTACGCGACTTGCGTCAGCTCACCGGTAGGCCACCGCTCGATGAGATCGCGGTACCTCGCAGCGGCCTCCGCGTTGCGACCCGCGTCCTTCAGGGCGCGCGCCGCCCGATACGCCGCGACCTCGCTTCGGGCCGGGTCGAGCGCGGCCACCGGACCGCGCGCGTCCGAGCGCTCACCGGTGGGCTCGCTCGGTCGAGCCAGCGGCGAGGTTCTTGGTCGCGGCGACCTGGACATGGGCGCCGGGTTGGGAACGGCCCCAACGACCCGGTCCGGCGCGTTTTCGGACGCGGCCTCCGGCGCCTCTTCGGACGCGGCCTCGCGGGCGGCTCGGCGCGCGAAGTCGGGGCCGGACTCGAGCCTTGGAGCCCGCACCTTTTCCGACGCGACCTTGGTCGCCGGCTTGATCGCCGGCTCGGGCGGGGCGACCCGCTCGCGGTTCGAGCGACCTTCGGGTCCCGACCCCTCGAGCTTGCGCGCCGGGGACTCGGGGCGCGCCGCGCGCGGGGCCCGAGGAGAGGGTCGAGAGTCGAAGACGTCGCCCGGACCCAGCTCGCCGTCGTGTCCCGGCCCGAGCACGCGGACCCGACCTTCGCTCACCTCGACCCGAACCTGGTCGTCGGCGAGCCTCTCCACGGTGAAGCGCGTCCCGACGACCTCGACCCGCCAGCGCCCCGCCCCGACGGTGAGTCGGTCGCCGCCCTGACGGGGGGTCGCCTCGACGTCGACGAGGCCCGACGCGAGCTCGATGTGCGTGCCTGGCTCCTGCCGCACCTCGATGTCCGCGTCCGGACCGACGCGGAGCGTATCTCCAGCGGCGGTCTGGAGGACCGCCTGCCCTTGGCGGCCCACGCGGACCGCGGCGGGGGTTCGGATCGGCGCGCCCACCGCGAGCGGGCCTAGGGCCCCAGCGACCCCCGTCAGCGCGACGGCGGTCAGGTCGGGCGACGCCGGGCTTTTGGCGACGAGGGCCAGCGCGACCGTCACCAGGGCCAGCCCCGCGACCGCTCCGCCGGCGAGCGCGGGCCAGGCCATCCACGTCCGGGCCTCGCGCGCCTTCGGGTCGCGGAAGCGCGCCCACCCCCGGGCGCGACTCGCCGGGCTCGGCTCGGCGTCGAACGCGGCGAGCGCAGCCCGCACGCGCTCCGGCGCATCGGAATTCGGGTCGATCCATCGCCGCTCGTTCATGCGTCCTCCAGAACGCCCATCCGGTTCGCGATTCGGCAGAATTCTTCTCGAGCGTGCCGAAGGCGGGACCAGACCGTGTTCAATGGGCAGCCCTCGCGCTCGGCGATCTCTTCACCGCTGAGGCCCTCGAGCTCGAAGAGCGCGAAGACCGCGCGCTTCTTCGGGCTCATCCGCTCGAGAATTTGCTCGACGGCTCTCGCGTCGCTCGCCGCGGCGCTGAGGGACTCGGGCGTCGGCGGCTCGCCGAGGCCGACACGCTGCGCCATGTCGGCCAACGCTCTTCGCGTTCGTCGCTTCCGGTGGCGATGAGAGGCCACGTTGGCGGTGATCCGGTAGAGCCACGTGGTGAGGCGACCCTCTTGGAACTGGTCGATCTTCTTCAGAACCACGACGAACACCTCGTGCACCACGTCCTCGATCTCTTCCGCTGGCGTCCCGAGCCGACGCGCGACCCTGAACACGAATCCGTGATGGGCCCCGTACAGCGCCCTCCACGCCGACGGCTCCCCCGCCTGGCAGCGCCGAGCGAGGTCGTAGTCTTCTTCGACCGCGTCGACCACCGACGACGCGATTCCGGGCTGCAGGCCCACCATGGCTTCGGGGCCCGCGATGAGCCTCGAGAGTGAATGCGGGCGGGCCCGGATGATCTTCAAAAAATCTTCAGCCAACCTCGAACTCCCAGCGCCGCGGTCCACTCGGGGAGCCCTTCATCGACCGCCGCGCCCTCGACCAGGAAGGTCGGCGCGCCGGGTCGCCACGTGAGGCGGAGCCAGCCCTCGAGGCCGCCCGGGCGGGGGGCCCACCCCAGCCTCACGATTCCGTCCAGCCGGCCCGAAACGCGGCTCTGCGCCTCGGTCCGAAACAACCGGTCGCCAAAGACCCGAGCGTTGACCCAATCGAGCCCGCCCCCGAGCCCGACACAAGGTCGGAGCCGAGCCGGCAGCAGGGGGGGGAGCACGCAGCCCTCGAAGCCGAGCAGCGCGTGGACCGTGAAATAGTTCAGCGTCCCGATCTCGATCCCGGTGTTCTCGACCGGTCCGCCGCTCGGCCCGAAGCCGCCCACCTCGAGCCGTCCGCCGAGCCATCGCCGGCGCAGGAAGAGGTCCGCGGCCCCGCCGCCCCGCAGCGCCGCCAGCTCGACTTGAGGCCCCGCGCCGAGCTCCAGGTGCCACTCGGGTTCGGCTTCGGTGGGCCCGGGCGGGACCAGCGACGGCACGTCGCCGACCGATGCGCTCGTCGAAGGCCGCCGGAGCGCTCGCTCCACCCCGATGTCTGCGATCTGGCCGAGCACGGCGCAGTCCTGGCTGCGCACCACCGCCGACCACACCACCCGCCCAGCGATCGACGCCGTGAGCCGCGCTCCGGCCGTCGAGGTGTCCACCTCGACTTGGCCCGACCGTCCCAAGCGTTGTCGCGCCGGCTCGAATTCGTCCGGCGTGCAGGCTCGGGCCGGCCGCGGGTCGGCGCTCGACGCGACCCATCCGGCGACGACGAGCGCGAGCGTCGAGACCACGCCGCGGGGTACCCGGACGCGTCATCCGTCGCCAATCTGTTTCCGGACGAACGACAGGGAGCCACCTCGTTTGGATCACACCCCGCTCCTCGAGGTTCCCGGGGCTCAGGACGGGCGCACGGGCTGGGTGGAGGAGACCGAGCTGTCCTATTGCCTCCCCTAGGACTCTCGGCGACGGTGCGGGCCTGGTTTCGCCGCCGGCCGGACGATGAACCCGCCCATGCTCCGACCCTTCCTCCTGCTCTTGATGCTCGCCGCCTGCGGCGACGACGACCGCGGGCCGGTTCGGCTCGACCTCGCACCTCGCTACCAAGGCGCCGGCGTGGTGCGCCGCGACCAACTCGGAGCGGCTCCGGAGCTCGAGTTCTTTCGATTGACCCTGAGCGAGCTGACCCTCGCTGGGGGCCGGGTCCGGGGCTTCGCGGTGGCGGAAGGGGGCGAGCACCCTCTCGCGCTCGACGGCCCTTACGACCCAGCGTCCGGCCAGGCCCGGTTCGAGGGCGGCACGGCGGGGCTCACCACGCCCCAGATCGAGCTCGTCGTGCGGTTCGGCTTTCGCCTGGAGGAAGGGGGGCCGCCCGCCGGCGTCGCGTCCGAGCTCGTCGGGTTCATCGCCACCGCGACCACCACCGGCACCACGGACGGGCGCTGGATCGCGATCGAGGATCGGCCCGACCCGCTCCCCGTGCCGATCCCCGACCTCATCCGGGTCACACCCTCCGCGCGGGTGGGCCGGGTGATCGTCGAGGGCGAGCCCGGCGCCTCGGTGGGAGGGGCCGGGATCCAGATCCTGCGCTTCTCCCCCGAGCGGGAGGTCCCCGAAGTGCAGTCGGTCGCGGTCCGCTTCTCCGGGGAGTTCGTGCTCGAGATCGCCGGGCGAACCGGGGACCTGCTGCTCGTGCGCGCGCTGTCTGGGGGCCGAATGAGCGACGCCGCGCCGGTGCCCGTGCCATGAGCGTCGAAGTCCGCCGCCCTCGCCGACATGGGGTGCGTCCGCAGTGGCGACATCGAAGGTCCGCGGCGGCCGGCCCGATCTTCGCCGCCCTCGGCGCCTGCAGCGACCCAGCCGCCGAAGGCCTCCCCCTCCCCGACCTCGACGCCGAGCTCGCCCTGGCCGCCGTGGCCCCTGAGGGAGCCTCCGCCGACCCGCGCTTCGTGGCGAAGATCCCGTGGACGGCGGAGGCCCGCTACGAGCCCGAGCCGCTCGACGGGTCGGTGGACGGCTTCGTCGGGGGGCTGTCGCAAGTGGACCTCCCCGCCGCCTTGCCGATCGGCGCGCTCTCGCTCGTGGACCGGCGGACCGGCGGCGCCCGCCCTCTGCCTCCTCTGCGCCGGCCGCACGTGCTCGATCCGCCGGGCCCGATCGATCGGGCGGTGGGCTTCTTGCCGGTGCAGGACCGCCTGCTCGACCCTCTCGAACAGGACCCGCGAAAGGACCGCCTCGCCCGGCTGCTCGAGGGGGTGTGGGTGGAGGAGCCGTGCCGCGGCCGGCCCGAAGACGTGCTGGCTACCGTGCCCCGCACCCCGGCCGAAGGCTTTCTCGGCGTTCGGGTTGGCGCCGACGGCACGACGAAGCTCGGGCTGGTCGCCAGCGGGACCATCGCCGTCGCCGTCTTCGCGCCCGGGAGCACGGAGCCTCGAATCGAGGGCTTCTCCGCCCCCGACCCGGACGCGATCGCCGGCCGCCAGGTGGCTGTCCGCGCGATCGGCCCGAGGGAGGCCGGGCGCCCGGCGTTCCTCGTCCTCGACGTCGGCGGCGGCGCCCGTCGCCAGGGCTACCTGCTCCGCGCGCGGGGGCGAGCCTTCGTGGACGACACCCCGGCGACGGCCGGCGCCCCCGCCTTGAACCTCCGCGGGCTCGCGATCCTCGAGGGCGAGCGGGGACCGGTCGAGTGCGCTTTCGGCTCGGTCGTGGCAGGGACGCGGGACGCCGGGGTGTGGTGCCGCGCCCTTGGCGGCGCCGACTGGAGCCTCGAGCTGCAGGTCCAGGAGGGCCAGACCATCGTCGCCCTCGCCGCGGCCGGACCCGGAGTCTGGCTCGCGGCCGACCGCGCCGGCGCCGTCCACCAACGCGACGCCGGAGGCTGGCGCACGGTGTCCCAGGCCCCGATCAACACCGGTTGCCGGCCCGCCTGCGCCGCTTTCGACCTCGCGCTGCTCGGTCCGAACCTGCTCGCGGTGGCGGGGGCGCAGGCGCAGCTCGCGCGGATGAGCGAGGACGGCCGGGCCGCGCCGGTGGACCTCGCGCCGGTGACGTTCGTGGACGAGCGCCCGGGCGGCGAGCGGGCGTGGACCTTCACCGCCGCGGCGAGAGCCCCGGACGGTCGGTGGTGGCTGGGGACAGGGCAAGGAGTCCTGCTTCGGGCCGACCCGGAGCTCGAGACCTTCGAGCGGATCTGCCTTCCCCCAGAGGTCGCGGAGCACCCGATCACCGCGGTGGCGGCCGCGCCGGACGGGCGGCTGCTGCTCGCAGCTGGTTTGGGGCAAGTCAACTTCGCCCGCTGGGACCGCTGAGCGCACCGGAGGAACGGACCTTCCCTGCGGTGGCCGGTAGCTGCCGCGCTCCATCGGCGTACCCTGCCCTCGATGGAACTCCTCCACCGCTACCTCCCCATCGTGGCCCGGGTGCTGCTCGGGCTCATCTACTTCGTCTTCGGCCTGAACGGCTTCTTGCATTTCATGCCCCTGCCGGAGCTTCCCCCCGACGCAGGGGCGCTGCTTCAGGCCTTCGGAAAGAGCGGGTACATGTTTCCGCTCGTGAAGAGCACCGAGGTCATCGGCGGCGCGCTGCTGCTTTCCGGTCGCTTCGTGCCGCTCGCGCTCATCCTGCTCGCCCCGGTCACCGTGCACATCTTCGCGTTTCACGCCGTGCTCGCCCCTGGTGGGCTCGGCATGGGGATCCTGCTCGTGGTGGCGCACGTCTACCTCGGCGTGGCCCACCGCCGAGCGTTCGCGCCGCTCTTGACCGCTTCGGCCTGAGCGTCCCCTCGTTCCCCCACCTCATTG
>DAIQNR010000029.1:29600-38058 GCA_036788295.1 Myxococcota bacterium | reverse complement strand
CCCCTCATTACCGGGTGGGCGGCGGGGCCCGGTTCGGGCAGCGTCTTCGGGCCGTGCCCCCCACGTCTTTGCGAGCCAGGCTGGCCCGGGCCCCCGCTCCGGTGTTCGCGGCGTACGCGATCTTCGCCGCCTTCGGGACGTACTTCTGCATGTACGCCTACCGAAAGCCGTTTGCGGCGGGCCGGTTCGAAGGATCGGTGGACCTGCCCGGGGGTCTCGTCCTCGACGAGAAGATCGTGCTCGTGGTGGCCCAGCTGCTCGGGTACATGGCCTCCAAACTCATCGGCATCAAGGTCGTGTCCGAGCTGTCCCCAAGGAGGCGGGGCGCGGCGCTGCTCTTGTCCATCGGCGTCGCCCAAGCCGCGCTCGTGGCGTTCGCGCTCACGCCCCGGCCGTTCGGAGCGTTCTGGTTGTTCGTGAACGGCCTGCCCCTGGGGATGGTCTGGGGCCTCGTCTTTGGCTTTCTCGAGGGTCGCCGCATGTCCGAGCTGCTCGGAGCTGGCCTTTCGGCGAGCTACATCGTCGCGAGCGGCGCGGTGAAATCGGCCGGCAAATGGACGATCGACGCCGGGGTGTCGGAGACGGCGATGCCGGCGGTGGTGGGTTTTGCCTTCGCCCCGGTGCTGCTCATCGTCGTCTACCTGCTCGTGCAGCTGCCGCCGCCGACCTCAGAAGACATCGCCGCCCGGGTCGCCCGGGCCCCGATGGACGGCCCCGCCCGGGCCGCGTTCTTTCGCCGCTTCTTCCCTGGCCTCTTCGCCCTGACCTTTCTGTACTTCTTCCTCACCGCCTACCGCGACTTTCGGGACAACTTCGCCCGGGAACTGTGGGATGCGCTCGGCTACGCCGACGCTCCGGCGATCTTCGCCCTGTCCGAGCTGCCGGTCGCGGCCGGGGTGCTCTTCGCGCTGTCCGGGATCTCGCTCATCCGGGACAACCGGCGGGCGCTCGACACCATCCACCTGCTCATGGCGGGCGGAGCGGCGCTCATCGGCCTGTCGACCTTCGCCTACCAGGCCGGCGGGCTCGACCCGGCCGCGTGGATGGTGCTCGTCGGGCTCGGCTTGTACATCGCCTATGTTCCCTATGGATGCGTCCTGTTCGACCGCCTCATCGCCACGGTGGGGGTGGTCGCGACGGCTGGGTTCATGATCTATGTCACCGACGCGGTGGGCTACGCGGGGACGGTCGCCCTGTATCTGTACAAGACCTTCGCGGAGCCGGACCTGTCGTGGCGAGACTTCTTCGTCGGCTTCAGCTACGTCACCTCGGCGGTGTGCACGCTGTGTTTTGGGCTGTCGTGGCTGTATTTCCGAAGGACCGCGCGACGGGGCCCGGACCGATGAAGTGGGCCGCGACCGCGCTGCTCGGCGCGATCCTCCTCGGCTGCCCGGCCCGCTCCCCGGAGCCCGAGCGCCCCCCGCCCGCCGGGCTGCTCGACCGAACCTTGGCGTCGTGCGCCGCCACCCCTCGGATCGCGGCGGTGGTGGCCGCCGGGGCCCTGTCGGTCACGAGCAGCGCCGCCGAGCTGCTCGCCGAGCGCGCGATCGGGTGGGCCCGGGTGAGCGACGACCCGAGCGCCCGGGCCGCCGTCGCCGCTGCGGTCGCCGAACGGGGGACCCGCTTCGAGCCCTTCGACGTCTGGCTCCGCGAGGCGAGCCCCGCCGAGCGATCCGAGATCCGGGCCAGCTTCCTCGAGGCCCGGGCCCTCCTCGGCGATGCCCGGCCCGCCCTGTCCGGGCTCGACGAGGTCTACCCGCCCCGGGCCGACGAGGTGCGGTCGGCCGCGGTGAAGGCGCTCGCCGACCGGGGCCGGATCGACGACCTCCGCGCCCACATCGCCCGATTCGAGGACCGGTCTCGCCGGGACGAGGCGAAAGCGGCGCTCGTGGCCGCGCTCGCCCGAGTCGGCCGAACCGACGACGCGCTGGCCGAGCTCGCCAACATCGAGAGCCCGGCCGCCTACGGGCACGCCGAACGAGCGCTCGCCCGGGCCGACTACGTCCGGGGCCGACGCCGAGTCGCGCTGGACCGGGCCCGGCGCATCGAGTCGAAGCTCATCCGGGTGGAAGCCCTCGCGGAGCTCGCCACGCTCGCCGCCGGGGCCGGTCGAGCGAAAGAGGCCAGCCGCCTGTTCTCTGCCGCCGAAAGCGAGGCGGAGCGCATCGACGACCGCTTCCTTCAGGCCGCCGCCCTCACCGAGCTCGCGGTCGCGCTCGACCGCTCGGGACGATCGGCCGACGCCCGTCGCCTGCTCGATGCCCTGTCCCCGGAGCGCGCCGGGGAGGTTCGGGCCCGCCGGGTGCAGGAGCTCGCCGCCGCTGGAAAGCTCGCCGCCGCCCGCCGGCAGGCAGAAGACCTCGACGCGACCGGATTCTTCGCCAGCGAAGCCGAATCGGCGCTCGCGGTGCTCGAGGCCGGCCAACGCGATGTGGACGCCGCGCTGGCCCGCGCCGCGAACATCGCCGTCCCCGTCGCCCGGTGGACCGCGCTCGGCCGCATCGTCGGCCTCGCCCCCGACCTCCCGGTCACCCCGGACCGCCTCGCGTCCATCGAGGCCGCCCTGAAGCCGTACCGATGACCGCGCGAACGACGGCGCGGCCTCGGCGCCCGAGACCGCGAAGCCGGCGCCCAATCCGGGATCCGAGCCCTTCGGCGCTCGGCCCGAGGTCGAGCCCGAGCCCGAGGAAGCCGGCGCCGAGCGATGAGAGCTCCTCGGGGTCGAGCACGAGCGACCCGGCCCGAGCGAGGGCGCGGACCTGCTCGGGGCTGCTCGCCCCGGTGATGATCGCGCTCGTGCCGGGCTGGTTCAGCAGCCAGGCGGCCGCCACCGCGCCGAGCGAGGCGCCCCGCCGCTTCGCGATGGAGGCGGCGATGCGCGAGAGAGGGCCGTGAACCTTCGCGAGGTTGTCGGGCCGGAGCATCGGGTCCCAGCTGTCGGGCGGCGGCTCGTGCAGGTAGCGCCCGGCGAGCGCGCCGGCGGCGAGCGGGGAGTAGGCGAGCACCCCGACGTCGCGGGAGCGGGCCCAGGGGAGGACTTCGGCCTCGATGCCGCGGTCGAGCAAGCTGTACGGCATCTGCGTGGCGGCGAGCGGCAGCCCCGAGAGGCCTCGGATCGCGGCTTCGCCCTGTTCGACCGAAAAGTTCGAGATCCCGACCGCTTTGGCCTTCCCGGCCCGGACCTGGTCGGCGAGCGCGCCGAGCGTGTCCTCGATGGGGACGAGCCGGTCGGGGTGGTGGACCTGCACGAGATCGACTTCGCCCACGCCGAGCCGGCGCAAGCTGGCCTCCAGCTCCCGGACCACCGATTCAGGCCGACCGTCGCGGCGGACCGAGCGCAAAACCCCGTCCGGCCCGGTGAACGGAAACAAGACCTCCCCGTGGTCGCCGTCCCAGCGCAGCCCGACCTTCGTCATGAGCACGACCCGGTCTCGCCGGCCGGCGAGCGCCCGGCCCACCCAGGTCTCCGATTCGCCGAACCCATACAGCGGCGCGGTGTCGATGCCGTCGATGCCCGCGTCGAGCGCGGCGTCCACCACCGAAGCGAAGCGCTGCTCGGTGGTCTGTCGCCGGGCCATCGCCCCGAGCACGACCCGGGACACCGACAGCCCGCTCTTTCCCAGTCGAGTTCGGTCCACGGCCCTCTTTGCCACGAACCAGGCTCACAAGCGAAACACCTCCAGGGTGAGCGCCGCCTCCTCGGGGACCGAGGCCGGGATGAGCCACTCCACCCCGGCCCGCAGAAACCACCGGGTCCGGAGCGCGCCGAGCCCGAAGCTGACGAATCGGACGGCGTACCACTTCTCGCACCGCGGCCCGATGCATGGGCTGTAGCCGGTCCAGTCGGTGAGCACGAGCGTCGCTCGGTCACCGAGCCTCTGCACGGCGACGGTGCTCGGGAGCACCGTTCGCTGGTCGGGCGCCACCCGAGCCAGCCTGCCGACCAGCAGGCGGTCCGCACCGGCAAAATCGAGCGCCTCCACGTCGAGCTCGATCTCGAGGAGCTCCCGGTGATCGCCCTCGGGCGGAAAGGCGGACGGCGACGCGGTCACCGCGACCAGGAAGTCCACGACCGGCTGCTGCTCGCTGAGCTGAAAGAACGGCCCCGGCATGCTCACGAAGACGTCGAAGCTCTGCTCCTGTGGCCCGCCGCAGCTGGCGAGCGCGAGCACGGCGAGCGTCGCCGGCCTCACGGAGCGGCGCGCCCGAGCGTCGAAGCCAGCTCCTCGAAGCGGGCCCGCCACGGGGCAATGGCCGCCAAGAACTCGCCCTTTTCGGCCGCGGACACCGCGAGCGTGCGAGGGGCCACGTTCTTCTGCGGGTTCAGATATTTTCCATCCTTTTTGAGCCGAAAGCAGAGGTGCGGTCCGGTCGAACGGCCGGTGGTCCCCACCTTGCCCACGAGCGTGCTCTGGCTGACCCGGGCCCCGTTCTTCACCAAGATCTTCGATAAGTGCAGATAGAAGCTCTCGTAGCCGCCGGGGTGGCGCAGCCGCACCATGTTGCCCGACGGTCCGGACAGCCCGGCGAAGCTGACCACGCCATCGGCCACCGCCCGCACCGGCGTGCCGACCGGCGCCGCGTAGTCCACGCCGCCGTGGAACTGCTGGCGCTTCAGGATCGGGTGGTGCCTGCTCCCGAAGCCGGAGCTGACCCGGGTGTACTCGAGCGGCGAGCGCAGAAACGCCCGCTGGGCCGCTTTGCCGTTTTCGTCATAGAAAGCGGCCTTGCCGTCCCGGCCGACGTGCCGGTAGAGGCGCTTCGTTCCCACCGGTCCGCCGGCGACCCCGACGTATTCGGCGGCGGGAATGTGCCCGTACCGCACCACCTGGCCTCGATGGCTGAGCTTCTCGACATAGAACCGAAACCGGTCGCCCTTCCTCGTGTCGTGGAAAAAATCGATGTCGAACTGAAACGCCTCGGCCAGGGTGGCGGCGAGCACCGGGGACTCCCCCGACCGCTCGAACGCGACCCACAGGGAGTGCTCGATCTCCCCCTCGACGAGCACCAGCTCGCTCTCGAGCGTCACCGGGATCTGCGAGGCGGCGAGCTGGCCGTCGAGGTCCCGCGCCACCACGAAGATCCGGTCGGCCGCGGCCTGGTACTCGAACCGAGCCAGCGTGCCGTCCTCGAAGACATCGACCCGGTAGGTGTCCCCGGGGCGAGACTTCGTGGGGTCGAACACCGCCGACAGAGCCCGGACCGCCCGGTCCGCCTCCCCGCCCCCGAGGCCAGCGCCCACGAGCATCGTCGCGAGGAACTGCCGAGGCTCGATCGCCCCGGTCACGGTGTTGATCGGGGGCGGCTCGGCCCCGACGAACGCGTGGGACTCCTCCTCTTCCTCGACCTCGTCCTCCCCGACCGGGACCACGCCCTCGAGCTCGGCGAGCTCCTCCTCGACCGGATCGCGAACCATCAGGGCCTGTCCGAGCACGGTCAGCACCGCGCCGGCGCCGATGCCGAACGCGAACGATTGCCAACGGGGGCGGCGGCGCTTCGGGTCCTTTTGCGGGCGGGCGGCGGCGTCCTTGCCCACCGTCATCGCCGGTTCGTCCTCTCGGGGGGTTCGCGGGGCGCCATCGGCGCACAAGCCTAGACGAGCCCGATCGATCCGCAAACCGCCGACGTCCGCGCCGACCCTTGGCCGGCGGAGCGCGCAGGGGACTGCGGCCGACGCCGAGCGTTCCTCGTTCCCCGCTCCCCTGGCTCGTGGTAGGGCGTGCGCCAAGTCCGGGGGTTCGCCCCCGGCGAACAAGGAGACCGAAATGACCCTAGTTGGACACAAGAGCCCCGAATGGAAGAACGTCGCCTACGTGAACGGCGAGGAGAAGGTGGTCTCCTCGGCCGACTACGCCGGAAAGTGGCACGTCCTGTACTGGTACCCGCTGGACTTCACCTTCGTGTGCCCAACCGAGATCCGAGGCTTTCAGAGCCTGCTCGGTGACTTCGCCGACGACGGCGTCTCCGTGATCGGCTGCTCGACCGACTCCTTCTTCAGCCACGCCGCATGGTTCAAGGACCGGGCGATCTTCGCCGAAGAGATCACGCACCCGGTGCTCGCCGATACGAACCACGAGGTCTCGAAGGCGTTCGGCGTGCTGAAGCCGGAGGCCGGGATCGCGTTTCGAGCCACCGTGATCGTGGATCCGGAGGGGATCGTCCGGTCGGTGATCGTGAACGATCTGTCCGCCGGCCGCAGCCCGGCCGAGACCCTGCGTACGGTGCAGGCCCTGCAGTCGGGCGGCCTGTGCGGCGCCGACTGGAAGAAGGGCGACGAGTTCGCCGCCTGAGGCCAACGACGCTTCGTCCCACGCGGGCTTGACGCCACACCTTTTGTGCCGTGGGGTGGGGGCGTGAGCCGCCTCGAAGCCCTCGACGCCAAGACGTGGGAGACGTTCGTCCAGGCCCCCACCGCGGTGCTGATGCTCGGCAAGTCCGACTGCGCCGCCTGCTCGGAGTGGAGCGCGGAGCTGAGCGCGTTCCTCGAAGACGACAACCGGTTCCCGGACGTGCGTTTCGGGAAAATCCTGCTCGATACCCCGGGTTTGGTCAGCTTCAAGCGGGCCAACCCCTGGCTCGCCGAAGTCGACGCCCTGCCCACCACCGTGCTCTTTCAGTCCGGCGAGAAGAAGAAGACCTTCGCCGGCAAAGGGGTCGAGCGGCTCGTGAACCGGCTCGAGCGCCTCGCTGACGGCGGGTGAGCCCCGAAGCGGGGCTCGACTTCGCCCTCCGCGTCGCCGCGCTGGGGTGGCTCGGCCTCGCCGCCCATCTCCATTTGCGGGTCGGAGGCCGGATCGCGCTCGACCTCGCCGTGCCGATGGGCGTGGCCGCGTTCGCGTGCGCCCAGCTCGGTGCGCTCGTCCCCAACATCTTGGCCGCGGCGCTCGCGGCCGGGACCGCAGCGGCGGCCGGGGCTGGGCTCGGCGCGCTCGGGGCCGGCCTCGGCGCCGCCCGAGCCGCCGCCCTCGGGCTCTCCGTCCAGCTCGCCGCGTCCGCGCTCGCCCCTCGGCTCGACGTCACCGGCGGCTCCATGGGGCTCCCGCTGCCGGCGCCGACCCTCGTCGCGATGGCGCTCTGCCTCGGGCTCGGGCTCGGGCTGTTCGCGCTCGTCGTGCGGCGCGCGCCGTGGGCCCAGCTCTTGGCGGTGCGGCTCTTCGCCGAAGCGCCGGGGCTCGGCGCCGCCCTCGGCCGATCCCCCCTCGGACCGAGAGCGGGGTTCGGGGCCCTCACCGGAGCGTTCGCCGGCGTGGCGGGCGTCCTTCTCACCGCTTCGCTGCCCCATCTCCACGCCGGCGCCTTCGGGCTCGGGCGGAGCCTCGACGGGCTCGCGGTGGGCCTCCTCGCCCCCAGACCAGCGGCGACCTTGCCGATCGCGGTGGCGTGGACGGCGCTGTTCGAGCTGGGGGCGGACGCGCCCCTGCTCCGCTCGGTCGCGCTCGCCGCCGTGCTCATCGCGGCCGCAGGTCGGCGGTGATGCTGGTCGCGGTGCTCGAGGGCCTCGCCGCCGGCGCCGTGCCCGGCCTGCTCGGCGCCGGGCTCGCGCTCGTGCACCGGACGACGGGCGTGCTGAGCTTCGCCCACGCCTCGCTCGCCGCGGCCGGCGCCTACGCCGCGTGGGCCCTCGTCCCCCACGGATCGGCGAGCCCGTCCGGGGCGCTCTTCGCCTCGCTCGGGGCGGGGGTCGCGGCCGCCGCCGGCGCCGCGCTCGCTCTGCCGCTCGCGCCGCTCGCCGCCAGGCTGGCCCAGCCTCGAATGGACCAGGCGGACCACGGGGAGGGGGAGGCCCGGCGACGGGCCGGGCCGGTGCTCCTGACCCTCGGCTACGGGATCGGGCTCGAGGCGCTGATTCGGGCGTTCTTCGGCTCGGACCCGAAAGCCTTCCTGCACATCATGGCGTCCGAGCGACCGGTGCTCGGCGTCCCTCGATCGGCGATGCTGACCCTCGGGCTCGTCCTCGTCCTCGGCGGGCTCGCCGCCCTGCTCGGCCGCACCCGGCTCGGCCTATCCCTGCGGGCCACCGGCGGTCGTCGGGACGCCGCCGCGCTGCTCGGGCTCCCGCTCCTGCGGCTCGACCGCACCGCCTGGCTCATCTCCGGGGCCGCCGCCGGGGTCTCCGGGTGGCTGCTCGCCCCCCGCCTCGGGCTCGAACCGGGCTTCATGTGGGACCCGGCCGTCGCCGGATTCGTCGCCGCCGCGCTCGGCGGGCTCGACCGACCGGGGCGGGCCCTCCTCGCCGGCCTCGCCCTCGGGCTCGTCGAGCGGGCCCTGTACCTGAGCCCGCTCGCCGCCGACGCCTCGTGGCTGCGCCTCGCCCTCTTCGCCGGACTGCTCGCCCTGCGCCCCGAGAAGCCCTAGACCCCAGTCCAAGAGGGTCCGCATCCGTGTTTTCCCCCTATGGACCCGGTCCAAGAGGGTCCGCATCCGTGTTTTCCCCCTATGGACCCGGTCCAAGAGGGTC
>DAIQNR010000029.1:23060-29500 GCA_036788295.1 Myxococcota bacterium | reverse complement strand
GTCGCACCCCTCTTTGGGCCCCTAGGGACCCGGTCGAAGAGGGGTCGCACCCCTCCTTGGGCCCCTAGGGACCCGGTGCGGACGACGGCGGCCTGCCCGCAAAAGCATGAACGGGCGTTGAGCCCGTCGAAGGCGTGGATCCGTGCAAAGGATCCTCGGGATGAATGTCCTCGAGCCACGGCGTGAGGCGGAGCCGGCGGGCCACGGACGGAGGGCTCTTCGGCGCGCGCCGAAGGGCGTCGTACGGAAAAGGAGGTTGGTGTAGGCTCCCATCGTGCGCGTCCGCCGGCCCGAGGCTCGACCGTCTGCGGCCCCCGCCCGGGCCGCCGCGAAGCGGCCATCGACGCCTTCGACGGAGCTTCGGTCCGAGCCTCCGGCGGATCCCTCCGCGGACCGGCGGGCGGAGCGGCCACTGAGCGCGAACCGCTCCTTTCGGCCCGAGCTGCTCTCGCTCGGCGCGCTGCTCGAGCGGCTCGAGACGGCGAAGGGGCGGGCCCTCCGCGAGGCGCTCGCCTCCGAGCTCGGTCCGGCGGTCGCCGGGGTGGGACTGATCGAGCCGGGCGCGGTCCCCGAGGCCAGGCTCGCCGGCCTCCCCCGGTTCCATCGGGCGGTGCTCGAGCACGCGGCCCAGAGGTTCGAGCGGAGCGGCGACCTCGAGCGAAGCCTGCCTGCGATCCTCGCCGCGACCTTCGCCCGTTTTGCTGGCCCGGGCGGAGCGCTCGACCGCGCCGCGCTGCGGGCGGCGCTCGGGCCGGAGGCGGCGCTCTTCGTGGACCGGCTGGCCGCCGCCGACGGTTCGGTGCCCGCCCTCGCCGACCGTTTGGTGTTCGACCGGCTCGACCCCGAGACCGCCAAGGTCGCGATCGGGTCGAGCTCGATCGCGCCGCCCAAAATGGCTGCGCTCGATTGGGTCAAGGCGGCGATCGCAGAGCCAGGCGAGCTCGAGGGCCTGTCCTTCTACGGGCTTCAGCACCTGTTCTTGTCGTCGGCGAGCCTGTTTCAGGCCATCGAGGACCTCGGGGTGAAGCCCAAGGACATGGTCCTTCAGGGCAAGATCTACAGCACCAACCACGGGACCGCGGCCTGGCTCGAGCAGCGCGGGGCGAAGGTGGCCGACACCTCGCGCACACTCCCGCCGGGGCGCCTCGACTTCGAGGCGGAGATGAAGGACTCGATCCTGCACGACCTGTCAGGGATCGTTGCCACCCTCCCCCGCCCCCCAGAGCCAAACCCCGATCCTCGGGTGCTGCTCATCGACGACGGGGGCAAAGCCATCGCCCTGCTGCACGAGCATTTCCCCGAGTACGCCCCGTATTTCGTGTGCGTCGAGCAGACCCGGCGCGGCGCCCGGGCGGTCAAGGCGCTGCCGGAGCTGCGGTGCCCGGTGGTCAACGTGGCCGAGAGCTGGGCGAAGCTGACCGCGGAGTCGCCGATGATCGGACACTCGGTGGTTCTCGAGGTCGGGCGAAAGCTCACCGAGCTCGAAGCGGCCGGGGTCGAGCTCGGCTCGAGCGCCGGGGTGCTCGGCTATGGGGCGGTGGGCGCCGCGGTCACCGACGCCCTGCTCGAGCGGGGTTTCACCGTTCACGTCCACGACCCCGATCAAGAGCGGCGGGCCGCCGCGCTCGCCGACGCCGTGGGACGTCCGGGCCGGGTCGTCGTCCATGAGAGCATCGAAACCGCGCTGCCCGAGTCCCGCACGCTCGTATCTTGCGTGGGCCAGCGGACGCTGTGGCCCGAGCACCACCACCTGCTCCCCGACGGCGCGGTCCTCGTGAACGCCGCGTCCTCGGACGACGAGCTCGGCCCCGAGGATCTGCGGCCGTTTGCCAGCGGGAACGTGGCCCGCGACGGCGAGGGTCGGATCTTCGCTCGCTTTCAAGGCAAGGTGGTCTGCCTTGGCCACGGCGAGGCGCTCGCCCACTCGAGCACCGTCACCCGGCTGCCGAACGGCCGGGAGCTGCTGCTCGCCAACAACGGCTACGTCGTCAACATGACCGGGGAGCGGGACCCGATCCCGCCTCGGTACATCCAGTTGACCCGGGCGCTTCTCTTGCTCGGGGCGATCGCGGCCCGCCGAACGAAGGCGCCGGGGCTCCACGAGGTGCCGAAGGACTGGCAGGAGAAGCTGGTGCGGGTGGTGAAGGACGACCTGCACAAGACCGGGGAGTCGCTCGAGCGCCCGGACTGGGAGCGGCGGGAGCCGGCGCCCCTGCCACCGCCGGTGGTCGCGCCCGCTTCGGTGAGGGCCGCGCTCGGCCTCGACGGCCCGGCGTCGTTCCCGGAAGGCACCGTCTTCGGGTACCAGCTCGGCCCGGTCCGACCCGGCTCGGTCGAGGACGCTGCCCACCGCCAGTTCGGGGACGGCAGCGGCACGCTCAGCCTCCCGGAGGCGGTCCTCCACCGGCTGACCCACGACCTCCACAGCTTCTTTCGGGGCAGCCACTTTCGGCTGGAGCTCGACCACGGGGCCCCGGTCCCGGCCGGCGAGCCTGGCCCGGCCGCTTTTTCCCACCTGTACGGGACCTACCTCGGCGCCGTGCTCGGCACCTGGGCCGAGCGCCGGGGCCACCAGCCCCACGCCCCCGAAGTGGTGACCCAGCTCGTGCGCTTGCTCGAAGAGCGCCCGCTCGACTCGCCGGCGGTCCTCCGTGCCCTCCAAACCCACCCCGATCCGGGGCTGCGCCGCCTGGGCCAAGCCGCCTACCGCCGCCTCTCCCACGGTTTTGCGGACGCATCCAAACCCGGTGCAGACCTTCGCAACCCTCGGCCGCGCCCCGCCGATACCCAGCGCTGATGCGGAGGTGGGTGCTGCTCGCCGGTCTCTTCGGGGCGCCGGGCCTCGCGCTCGGCAACGATCTCGGGGACGCGGTCGAGTGGCTCGAAGAGCGAGGCGCCGACAACCTCACCACCGAGTGGACCGAGCACCGGTCCCAAGCCCACGATGACGCCGCGCTGCCGATGATCAACAGCCGCGACGTGGCCCGGGGCAAGCCGCTCGAGGACTACGACTGCCGAGACGCGCCGATCGACGGCTTCAGCGCGATGCGAACGAGCGGGCAGCAGGGGTGGGCGCTCCGCATCTGCAACGAGCGGCTGTGGAAGCGGGGCCAGCTCCCCGGATTCGCCACCTTGGGCGACATCCAGCTGAACGAGCACGCGATCGCTCCGATGGTCGCTGCCGCGGGCGAAGCCTACGACGTGCCCCCGATCCTGCTCGACACCATCGTCCGCTACGTCAGCGGCTACCGGCCCCAGGTCGTGAGCGAGGCCGGGCACGTCGGCTTGCTCCAGCTGCTCCCCGATGTGCTCGCCCGGATGGGCATCGAGCATGGGAACCTGCTCGACCCGCAGGAGAACCTGCGCACCGGTGCTCGGTTCTTGCGGGCCCTGACCTACCGCTACGGGAACCTCAAGACCGCGCTCGCCGCGTTCCGTGATGGACCAGAGGTGATCGAGCGGCACGGCGGCATGCCCAAGGACCGCCGGTACCGTTGGTTCGTCCGAGAGGTGATGCGAATCTACCTCGCCTCGGAGAAGGAGTTCCCGATGCACCTCGGGGTCGAGAGCATCGGGGTGGTGTGGACTTGGCTGGAATGACGGCGGTTCAGCTCTCGCTCGAGCCGTCCGGGATCCGGCGCGGCCGTCCCGGCTTGCCCGGGCCCGGCTTTCGTCCCTGCTTCTTGGCCGGGGGCGGGTCGATGGCCAGGACCTTCGCGAGCAGCGCTGGGTCCTCGGCGGCGAAGATCCGGCCGTAGGCGACCCCCTTGTCCACGAGCCGGGACAGGGCCGTGCGGGCCGCCGTCCGCGCCTCCTCCGCCGCCTCGAGGGCCGCAAACAGCCGCGCCGCTTCGAGATCGGCCGCGTGCACCTCGGCGCACGCTCGCTCGAGCCGCTCCCGGTCGAGATCGGGAAAGCGCACGTCGGCGAGCTCGGACCGAAACAGCGCCAGCAGCGCCCTGGCCGACTCGGGCACCGCCGCCAGGCTCTCGTCGTCCGGGCGCGCCGTCGCGCCGTCCGCCGCTTCGAGCGGCCGGCCCGACCGAACCGGCGCGTCGTCCCCCCGCTCCGCAGCGCTCTCGGCTTCGGGAGGCTCCGCTTCGGGACGCTTTGCTTCGGGGCGCTCGGCGTCGGGAGGCTCGACGTCGGCCACCGCCAGCGCGAGCGGGCGGCCGGCGGGGGCCGGGTCGTCGGCGGACGCGGGCGGGGCGGCGCGGCCTCGAGGTCGGGAGGGTTTCGTGCTGCTCATGAACCTGTGTTCAGCTACGCGATTTCGCGCCGATTCGCAAGCGGGGCGTCGAGCAGGTGGGTGACCGCTGGCCCCAGGACCTCCAGTACCGCCGATTCCCCTCCCGGCGCGGGCTCGAGCTCATCCGCGGAGACTCGTGGGGCCCCATCCAGTTCGCCGGGCGGCCGGGGTCTGGGCGGCCGTCGGTCTTGTTTGCCTTAGCGGCCCATTGTTTGCCTTAGCGGCCGGCTACCGAGGAGGACGCGTGTCGGCGCCCGGCCGCAAAGCCCGTTCCCCGTCTCCCGACCCCTCCGAGCCGGCGATGGCTCATCGCCCTCTTGCCCTCGGACCCGTTGTAGAGTCCCCGGAGCTGATGCGTCGCCACCGTGGGGCTGGCAGCACCTGCCGGTAGCCCGACCTTCGGGCGAGGCATCATTCTGAAAGGTCGGTCACGGGTTGGCGGTGCTCGAGAGCGAAGACCCTTCGAGCGCCTACGTGGATACCCAGATGCGAACTTCCTGGCGTTCATCGGTCGATGCGTTCGGCGTTCGGCGTTCGGCGTTCGGCGTTCGGCGTTCGGCGTTCGGCGAAGTTGCGTCGAGTCGAATCCGCGTTGGTGGCACGGCTCGTGCGGAACGGCTCGTGCATTCGCGCCTTTCGTCATGACGACACTCAGCCTCAACCCCTCAGTTCCCTCCGTCGCTTCTGCGACCCGCCAAGAGGAGCCGCTCTCGGACACCGCGACGCGCCAAGCCGAACTCATCTCCACCGACGTCGTGGAGCGCATGAGCGATTATGTGTCATCCGATGCCGCCGAGTACATGCGGCGGGTCCTCTTCATGTCCGGCAATCTGTCCGGGAGTGCGCACCCGGCCTGTTCAGCCCTGAACCTGAACGAGAACGCGGCCCATACGAACCTCGACTTGGTCGAAGCCATGACGGGAGGCCCTGGTAGCCGAGGCCTCCCTCCCGGACATCGTAGCCTCGCTTCCTTGGTTCGAATGGACGGACCCGAAGGCAGACAAGTTGGGTTGTCGCTTGCAGCTCCCGACCCCCTCGAACCCTACGACGCAGCGAAGGCCGGGGGCGAATCCATCCTCAACCAGGGCCATATCGGCACTCACGCCAACCTCGGCGGAGGCGGTGGCGCAACGCCAGCCGCCCTTTCCGAGGGCTCGTGGTGGGACAAGCTCGTATCCGGAGTGAAGGCTGTCGCCGGGGCTCTGCTTCCCGGCCCTGCAGGGGCCATCGCTGGGGTCGGGCTGGACAGCAACCAGGACACCTACGGCGGCGTCGAGGGACTGCGCCGGCAGGGAAAAGGCGACAGCATCAACAAGGGTGAGGCTGAGCAGCTCAGGGACCTCGAGCGGAGCGGCTATAGACACGAGCTCGAGCCGAAGATGGATGAAGACCTCATCGAGGCCTATTTCGCGCACTTGAAGGACACGCCCTTCGATCCCAACGCGGGGAGGCGGCGGATCGAGGAACGCGATGAAACCCAGCCTGACCAGGAGGTCACGCGACCGAATCCCCTCGGGGATGCTGCCGTCCAGGGAAGTACCCAAGCGCTGAGCCTTGCCGCTCAGCTCACAGGACCGCATGCGCCCGAGGAACTCTCCCGGAACCAGCTGGAGAGGGAAGCCCGAGCTCGCATCGGTGAGGAGGACCGCAGGAGTGATCCACGGGTCATCGACCCGAACCCCCTCGTGTAGAGGGACGAACCGGTTCTTGACGGAGGCATGAATGATGGAGCGTCAATTTCTCGTGTTTAGGCGCCGCTACGTCGCAGGGTTCGCGTTCCTGCTCGTCGTCATCGCGGTCTTGCTCACCCCCTGGGCGGTCGGTCGAATCGCGCTCTGGAGCGTGAACCAGCAGTTCGTCGAGCCGAAGCGGGCCGGGCTGCGTGACGCTTTCGACCGGCACCGGGAGACCATCCTCGACGATGCGGGCCGGCTCGAGGCCGTCGCAGCCATGGAACCCTCCGGCCACATGAGGGATGCTGGAGGGTTCCTCAATGCCCGAGTCTCTTGGGTCGGGACGAGGAGCGAGGTGGAGGCCTCGACCGCTCAGGGACGCACGGAGCTGTGGCTACCGCCAGAGGTGCGTAGCGCCCTCTTGCGACTCGAGGGGGAGGCTTGGCTCGACGCAGAGGGTACCGGCTTCGACGAGGACTCATTCCAGGACGAATCTCTGGCCGCGCGCGGACGCGCTG
>DAIQNR010000029.1:11344-22960 GCA_036788295.1 Myxococcota bacterium | reverse complement strand
GGCTTCGACGAGGACTCATTCCAGGACGAATCTCTGGCCGCGCGCGGACGCGCTGAATTCGATTTCGGGTGGTTCGCTCGCCTCCATGACTTCGACCACTGGGAGATCTTGAAGGGGTCACCGCTGGCAGAGGCCCTCGAGAGAAGTGAATACCCGGCGAACGCCTACATGGACGCCCCGGTTCCGGACTTCCTGGGTCTACGGTGTTGGGGCCGCCTGCGGCTCAGGACGGCGACCGTCGATGATTGGGGCGCCGCGCTGCGGGACGCGCGGCAGCTCGCCCGTCTGATGCGCAGAACGGAGACATTGATCGGCGTCGCGGCGGGATCCGCGCTCCTCGACGATGCGAATCTCGCGGAGGCCTCCTGGACGCCGAGCTCGGACGCGAGCGGCCCACCTCCGTCTCACCTTGGGGTCATGAGCCTTCGATTCTCCCGGGCCGCCATCGGAGCGCTGAGCCCCTTCGCCCCCGAGGGCGTCGCGCTCGAGCTCCTGGCCCGGGCTCCGAGGACCCCGGAGGTCTGCGCCGCTCTCCATGAGCTCGGGTTCGCGCTGTTGCTCGTGACGGAGGCCGGAGGTCTTTTGCGCGAAGCCCACAGGCGCTACCAGACGTACCTCGAGGTGGCCCAAGGTTGTCGCCTTGCTTGGCTTCGCTCCTTCGTCTTTGGGCCGAGCGCGGCGAAGCGCCCGCTCGAGCCCTCGCTCGAGGGTCTCACCTGGGTTCCTCGCGTCCTCCGGGGTTCGGGATATCACGACGCGGTGGGGCTCGCGCTCCTCGCCCTGGGGACCCCGAGCTCGCTCCGGGGCTACGACTGATCGACGATGCGTTCGACGAGCTCGCCCAAGAACTCCTTCGCCTGCGGGTCCAGAGCTTCCTCCCTATGAACAACCGCCGTCCCCGGAGGGCCCTGCCTCGGTGCCCACTCGCGGAGGTCTTCGACCACCTCCGCCTGGATGTCCTCGAACGCATTCTCCACCGCGAGGGCTGGAGCCTCGGGGTTGGTCACGGACTGGCTATGCTCGATGCGGATCCCGCTGCCACCGCTTCTGCTCACGGTGTTGGCGAAGAACGCCTACCGAGCCGCTTGTCCGGCTTCGATCCCCTCGTTCGCGATCGCCGGCCCCACGTGGACGACGTACACGGGGTACGCAACCCGCGCCATGAAAGGTCCCCATCGGCTTGGCTGGTTCATCCACCCATGGCAGGCGCCGATCCATCCAAACACCAGCAGCAGCGTCGCCGCGGTCAAGGCGAACTGCGTCGCGATGGCGCCGGGTGGCAGCCGGGTCGTCGGTGGACGCGGGCGGCGCGGCTCGGCCTCGAGGTCGGGAGGGTTTCTTGCCGCTCGTGAATCTGTATGCAGCTACTCGGTTTCGCGCCGATTCGCGAGCGGGGCGTCGAGCAGGCGGCCAAGGAGGCGGGGAAACTCGACGAACGCGCGGCGGAGGCTCTCGAGGCTCGCCCGCTCGCCCGCTTTGGCCGCCGCCCGCAGCTGCTCGGGGCTGACCTCGATCGGCACGAAGCCCACCACAGGGAGCTTCTGCTCGATGAGCCACCGCAGCTGCGACGGGTCGGCCATCGTCCTCGCCCACGCCGCCCCGGCCGGGAGCGCCGCCACCAGCTGCTCTGGCCCGGCTCCGGACACGAGCGGAGCGTCGGCTTCGAGCAAGTCCACATGCACCCGAGGGAGTCGAGCCCGAAACCGGGCCCACACGTCGAGCGGATCTTGGCCGTCCGGCAGGAGAACCTGCACCCAGGCCCGGGCCCGCCCCTCGGCCGCGAGCCGGATCGGCGCCTCGTTTCCCTCGAACTCGATGCGCAGGTCGGGGGCCACCAGCGGCGCCGTCCACGGGACGCCGGACAGCGGCCCGGCGAACACCATCCGGGTCAGCGGGCCGGCCCGCATCATCCAACGGTCGGGCCATCGCGCGGTCTTCGCCCGGTCGTCGAGGTAGCGCATCGCCGCGTCCGCGACCTGGGGCGAAGGCAAGGCCGCCGGCAGGTCGCGGACCGCCTCGGCCAGGACCAGCGGCGCCCTGGGGCCGACCGCCGTCAACGCGAACTTCGCTTGCCCTCGCTGCCCGGCGGCGATGAGGTTCAGCTTCGCCCCGTCGCCCGAATCGAGCACGAAACCGCCCGGACCGAGCACGAGCCCGCTGTCGGCGAGGCGACCGTGGGCCGCGAACGCCCGCTCGAGCTCGGGTGCGGCGGTCGCGAGCCCGCTCGAGGTGACCACGAGCCACGGCGCCCGCGCGCGGTCCGTCGCGCTCGCGCCCCGAGACCTCGCGTCGCGGGCGAGCTCGACCATCGCCGCCGCGAACAGGGCCGCCGCGCCCTTCCCGCCGAGCACCCCTCGTCCGTACAGCTCCCCGCCGACGACCGCGGCCGAGGTCGGCCCGGCCCCTTCAGGCCACGCTCTCGGGTCGGCCGGCCACGCGTCCACGTGGGCGACGAGCAGCAGCGGGACGGCCTCCGGCGCCCCTCCGAGCCTCGCGACGAGCGCGCCCTCCCGCCGGTTCACCTCGAGCCCCCCGCCGTCCAGGAACCGAAACAGCCGGTCGAGCGCCGCTTCCCGTCCGCTCCTCCGGCTGGCGTCGGTCGCGATGAGCTCCCGCAGGAGGTCGAGGCCGGCGCGGGCCTCGCTCGGCCACTCGGACAGCGGCGCCGGAGCCTCGGGCACCGGGGCCGAGGCGCAGGCGACGCACGCGAGCACGAGCGGCATCGAGCGCATCTGGGAGAGCCTACCTCGGTCGGGCGCCCCGGTCTCGGACTGGACCGCCTCGGCGGGGTGGTATACGCCACATCCGTGGCGGGCTTCGACCTCCCGATGAAGCTCCGGCGCAGCCTCGGCGGCGGCCGAATCTGTCCGGAAGACCACCTCATCGAGCGGCTCGCTCGCTACGACGGCGACAACGACGGCCGCCTCACCCCGGACGAGCTGTCCCGGTGCCTCGAGGACGCGGGGCTCGGGGGGAGCTGGTACTGCGGGATGCTCGCAAAGACGATGTTCAAGACCACCAGGGTGGGGCTCGACGACGCGCCGAGCCTCCGGATCACGGCCTTGGCCCGGGTGCTCCACCACGGCATGAGCCGCGTCGAGCGGCCGGTGCGGCGCTACGTCATCAGCCCCGAGGTGATGAGCGGGAACGCGCCCCGGGTGGGGCTCGACAAGAAGCCGGTGGACGCCCCATCCCCCGACGCGAAGTCGGCGCTGCGGCCGGCGGCGCCCCGACCGGAGGGCCCCCGAGGCCCGGCGCCGCGGCCGGAGGGCCCCCGAAGCCCCGGGCCTGGGCTGCAGCAGAGCCCCAGCGGTCCGGCGCCTCGGGCGACTGCACCGAGAGCGCCCCCTCGCGGGCCGTCGAGACCGGATCCGGGGCGCGGTCCCGCGCGCCCGGTGGCCCGCGGCGCCCCGCGCCGGCCCAGCGGGCGCCCCCGGTCGTGAGCGGCCCCACCTCCGCCCCCGGAGGGCAGCCCCCAGAGGACCTCGCCGCCTCCGCCCGAGGTGAGCGGCCGCCGCCGGTCCTGACCGTGCCCGACTCGGCCCGGGGAGACCGAGCGGATCGGGCGGTGGCGAGGGCGCTCGCCGCTGCGGGGCGCGCGGTCAGCATCCGGGAGGTCCGCCGCGGGCTCGCCGACACCCGGATTCGCCTCGGCGGGGCCGGGGTCGCCCCCGGCCAGCGGGTCGCCGGAGGCGAGCGCATCGACCTCATCGGCTTCGTCCCGGCCGCGGAGGCGCGCGTGGAGCCCGACCTCAGCCTCGCCACCGCCGCGCCGGTCATCGCGGTTTGGCCGGACCTGCTCGCCCTCGACAAGCCGAGCGGGCTGCCATCGGCCCCGCTTCGCCCCGGCGAGCCGGCGACCGCGCTCTCGGCCGCGGTCGCCCACGACCCGGGGATCGCCGCCGCCGGTCCCCCGCTCGAGGGCGGCCTGCTCCACCGACTCGACGCCGGGACCTCCGGGGTCCTGTTGTTCGCGCGAAGCGCCGAGGCTCGGGACCGAGGCCGGCGGTGGTTTGGCCGCCACGAGGTGCAAAAGCGCTACCTCGCCGTGACCGTCGTCGGTCCCGACCCGCTCCCGCCGGTGCTCGCCGCCCCGATCCGATCCGCCGGCCCGAGGGTTCGGGTGGGCGACGGGCCGGGCGCGCTTCCCGCCGCGAGCCGGCTGACCGTGGTCGAGCGCCGAGGTGCGACCGCGCTGGTCCGCGTCGACACCGCGCACGGGCGCCGGCACCAGGTCCGGGCGCACCTTGCCCACGCGGGCTGGCCCATCGTGGGCGACCTCCTGTACGGGGGCCGAAGCGGTGCGAGGCTCTCGCTGCACGCGGCGTGGGTGGGCCTCCCGGACGGCCGGGAGATCGCCGCCCCGACGCCGCCCGGCTTCTTCCTCTGAGGCGCGCGAGATGGGCCGCGATCGCTTCGCCTCCGCCCTCGGCGCCGCCCTCGGCGCGGCGGTCACCGCCGGGATGTTGCTCGCCTGCGCCGCCGCTCCCTCCTCGCCCCTGCCCGCCGGCCGGGTGGCCCTGCGCTACGTCGGGTTCGACGGGGAGCTCCGGTCGCTGGCCGAGCGCCGGGGGGCGCCGACCCTGGTCCTCATCGTGGCCACGTGGGCCGGCCCGGCCCTGGTCGAGCTCGAGCGCATCTTCAGCCTCCGCCAGGCCCGCCCGGGAGTCTTTTCCCTCGTGGTGCTCGCGCTCGACGAGGACCCGCGCATGGTAGGGATCTTCGCCGAGACCCACGGGATCGAGGCCGACGTGGGCGTCTTGCCCGACCAGGCCAGCTTCGTCGGTCCGGGCGGACCGTTCGGCCCGGTCGGCCAGGTCCCGACGAGCGTCCTGCTCGACGCCGAAGGGCGGATCGCGGTGCGCAGCGACGGGCTGTGGCCGCCCGGGGCGCTCGAGCGGGCGCTCGACCAGCTCCTCGCCCGGTGAGTTTCTGGATCGCGAGGACCCGCTCTGCTACGCGAAAGACGTGGAATCCGGGGCGGTGGGTCGGGCAGCAGCGCTCGCGCTGTCGGCGGTGTTGGTGCTCGCGCTGCTCGGCTCCGGGGTGTTCGGGGAGCGAGGCGTGCGCCGGCACCAGGTCCTGTCCGCGCAGCTCGCCGGGCTCGAGGCCCGCGTCGCCGAAGCCGAAGCCCGGCGCCACCGGCTGATCGAGGAGGCCCGGGCCCTCGAGGACCCCACCTACCAGGCGTGGCTCGTGCGGCAGGAGCTGGGCTGGGTGGCGCCCGAGGACCGCATCCTTCGGCTCGAGTGATCTCGACCGGGCGCCGTGTTAGCAACGGGGTCGCTCTTGAAAAAACACTTCATCCTCGACACCAACGTCCTGCTGCACGACCCGGGAGCGATGCACGCTTTCGCCGACAACGCGGTCATCATCCCGATCTACGTCATCGAGGAGATCGACCGCTTCAAGCGGGACCTCAACGAGCTGGGGCGCTCCGCCCGAGAGGTCAGCCGGACCCTCGACGAGCTGCGAAAGCAGGGGGAGCTCGCCAAGGGGATTCCGATGCCCGGCGGGGGCACGGTCCAGGTCTATTTCACCGTGCGCACGATCCCGGTCGAGGTGGTCCAGAGCAACCACGCCATCGACAACCGGATCCTCGCCGTCGCGCTGGACGTGAAGGACAACTTTCCCGGGGAGCCGGTCATCCTGGTGTCGAAGGACATCAACCTGCGCATCCGGGCCGACGTGCTCGGGCTCGAGGCCCAGGACTTCGACTCGGACCGGATGGAGATCACCGAACTCTACACCGGGGTCGTCGAGTACGACCTCGATGGGGCGGCGGTCGACGACTTCTACCGCATCGGCTACCGGGAGCTGGGGGACGTCCCGTTCGAGGTCGCCCCGAACGAGTTCGTCCACCTCAAGAACCGCGACAACCCGAGCCACTCCGCCCTCGGCAAGATCGCGCCGGATCAGCGGGGCATCGTCCCCATCACGAGGCTGAAGGACGGGCTGTGGGGGGTGAGACCACGGAACAAGGAGCAGTCCTTCGCCATCGACCTGCTCATGGACGACGCGGTGAAGCTCGTCACCCTCGTCGGCAAGGCGGGGACCGGAAAGACGCTGCTCGCGATCGCCGCCGGGCTGCACAAGGCCACCGAAGAAGGGATCTACCAGCGGGTCCTCGTCTCCCGCCCCATCTTCCCCCTGGGCCGGGACCTCGGCTACCTGCCGGGCACGGTCGAAGAGAAGCTGTCCCCGTGGATGCAGCCGATCTTCGACAACGTGGAGTTCCTCATGGGACTCACGAAGGACGAGAAGAAGGGCGGCCGCAGCTACCGGGAGCTCATCGACCTCGGAGTGCTCGAGATCGAGCCGCTGACCTACATCCGAGGCCGCTCGATCCCGAGCCAGTTCATGGTGGTCGACGAGGCCCAGAACCTCACTCCGCACGAGGTGAAGACCATCGTCTCTCGGGCCGGCGAAGGCACGAAGATCGTGCTCACCGGCGATCCGTACCAGATCGACAACCCGTACATGGACTCGACCAACAACGGGCTCGTGCACGTCGTGAACCGGTTTCGCCCCGAGCGCATCTCCGGCCACGTAACCCTGTTCAAGGGGGAGCGCTCCGAGCTCGCCGAGCTCGCCGCGAACCTCCTCTGACCGGGCAGGCCGTGCTAGCCTCCACCCATGACGGTTGCCTCCGTGCTCCTGGGTCTCTCCCTGCTCGCGGCGCCCGACGCCGAGCCGAAGAAGTTCGTGCTCGACGTCTCGCGCACCACCCAGACCCTCGCGAAAGGGAACAAGGGCTCGTTCTTCCTCCAGATTCGGCCCATCGACGGCTACAAGGTGAACGACAAGGGCCCGTTTTCGCTCCGCCTGAGCGCCAGCGAGCACCTCGCCCTCGAAAAAGCCCTGCTCGGTCGGTCCGACGCTACCGGCCACCAGGACGCCCCCGAGCTCGGATGCGGATTCGAGGCGAGGGCCCCCGGCGAGGGGCCGATCGTCGTCGAGGCGCAGTTCGTCCTCTGCGACAAGGCGGGCACGGTGTGCGAGATGAAGCGGGAAAAGGTCGAGGTCGCGGTCAAGGTGGACTGAGCGCCTCGTGACCCGCCCCATCTTGCTCGCTCTGGTGTCCGGCCCAGCCCAGCGGGCCTCGCTCGCCGCGGCGCTGCCCCGGTGCTGCCTCGTCTTCTCGACCGACGCCGAGGACGCGGTCCTGCGCCTCGACGAGGTCGGGCCCGACCTCGTTTTGGGTTGGGCCACGCCGGAGTCCGCCGCTTGGCTGCTCGAGGCGGCCATCCGCCACCCTCTCACCCGCGAGCGACCCCGGGTCTTCATCGGACAGGGACCCCAGGCCTCGGCGGACGTCCTCCTCCCGAGCGCCGTCTCGGCCGAGCAGCTCCGGGCCACGCTCGCCCCCTTGCTCGTGTTCGGTCGCCCGAGCGACGACGATCTCGCCGACGAGCCGCCTCCATCGACCGACGCCCAGACCGTCGTCGGGATGCCGAGCCCGTTCTTCGAGGAGGGGCCAGCCCCGGAGGCTCCGACCCCCGTCGGCCGGCTCCCCGGCATCGCCGAGGTCCAGGCCTCGCTCATCGAGATCGACCCGCCGACCCCCGTGGGGCAGCGGCCCGACCCGCCGGCGCGGATCGTCGAGCCTACGAGGACCGCGGCGCGGACCGGCGCCACCCCGGTGCCCCCGCCCAGGACCGTGGAGCCGCGCGGAGCGTCCACCCCGTCCCGGGGCGTGCCGTCGGTAGGACCGCGGGATCTCTCCCGTCGGCGCGCGCTCGAGGAGAGCCAGCTCGGCCAGCGGCTCGTCCAGCGCATCCGCGCCCTCCACGAGGCGCTCGAGCACGCCGATCCCTACCAACTGCTCGGTGTGGACCAGGCCGCGGACCAGGCCCGGATCGACGCCGCCTGGTTCGACCTCGCCCTCGAGCTGCACCCCGACCGGTTTTTCCTCCTCCGATCCGGCGACCTGAAGGAGAAGATCTACGCCGTGTTTCGGCGGATCGCCGACGCCCACCAGCTGCTCAGCGACCCGGAAGCTCGGGCCGAATACGACCGGACGAGGGGCTCGGCCGAGGTCCCTCCCCCGGAGCGGCCGAAAGGACCGGAAGACCCCGACGCCAAGACCTTCGCGGCCCGGGCCGAGGAGGCGCTCGCTCACGGGGACCTCGGGGTGGCCCGCTTCTGCCTGACCGCGGCCCTCGCCTGCGACCCGAACCACGCCGGGGCCCGGGAAGGCCTCACCGCGGTCGAGACCAAGCTCCGCCCCTCTCGGTGACCCATGCGCTCGCTCCGCTACACCCTCGTGGACGTCTTCACCCGAGTGCCCCTGCGCGGAAACGCGCTCGCCGTGTTCACCGGGGCCGCCGGCATCGGCGATGCCACGCTGCTCGACATCGCGAGGGAGATGAACCTCTCCGAGACCGTCTTCGTGCTCCCGCCCGCCGGTGAAGGGCAGGCCCGCTTGCGCATCTTCACCCCGCGGGCCGAGCTCGATTTCGCCGGCCACCCCATCCTCGGGGCCGCAGCGGTGGTCGGGCGCACCATCACGGTGGACGTGCTCGTGTTCGAGACCGGCGCCGGTCCGATCGCGGTGGCGCTCGACCGAGAGGGGGCCGAGGTCCGCTCCGCCCGGCTCCGGGCCCCCCTCCCCGAGCCCGTCGACCCTCCCGACCCGGCCGCGCTGGCGGCGGCGCTCGGAGCGACCCCGGTGCTCCCGGTCGAGGCGTTTCGATGCGGCTCCGAGCACGCCTTGGTCGCGGTCGGGACCGAAGCGGAGCTGCGCGGCCTCACCCCCGACCTCTGGCTGGTGGGCCGCCTGCACCGGGGAACGGTCGTGGTCTACGCCCGCTCGGGCGCCGGCTTCGAGGCCCGGGTGTTCGCGCCCGCGCTCGGCGTCGCCGAAGACGCGGCCACCGGCTCGGCCGCAGGACCGCTCGCGCTGCACGCCGCTCGCCACGGCTGGGCGACGACCGAGGAGTGGGTCTGCATCGCCCAGGGGGAGGCCATCGGACGGGCGTCTGCTCTTCGGGCCCGGATCACGGGGACAGCGGACGCCCCCACCCAAGTGGAGGTCGAGGGTGATATGGTCCTCATCGGCCGAGGCGAGCTCAGGCTCCCCATCTCATCGTAGACGGGCTCTTCGTAGCCGGCGTTCGAGGCTCGGGCCGGGCAAGACCGCCTCCGGCGAGGCTGGAATCGGACGGGGAGGGATTCGAACCCTCGTTACGGTATTCCCGTAAACTGGTTTAGCAAACCAGCGCCTTCAGCCTCTCGGCCACCCGCCCTCGATGCTCTCTCTTCGGTTCTGATCGGTTCGGAGCAGGAGGGATTCGAACCCCCGGTGCGGCTTGCACCGCACGGCGGTTTTCAAAACCGCTGCCTTCGACCGCTCGGCCACTGCTCCCGTGGTCCCGCCCGCGCCGTGCCAAGGAGACGTACCCAAAACGGCGGCTCGATGCAACGGCTCTTCCGCGCCGCCCGCCGGCTCATGGGCGAGGCGGGTGCGTGGAGCGAGGAGGGTGGCGCACCATCCCCGGCTGCGGTACGTCGCTGGCCATGACCGACCGTTCGCTCCCCCCGTGGGCCGAGGCCATCCGCGCCACCTACCTGCGCGGAGAAGCCTCGGTCTTCCTTCTGCACGGCAACGTCTTCGACGTGATCCCGCATGAGGGCAAGCTCATCCCCCTCATCGACTTCCTCTCCGGGGTCCTGCTCAAGAAGAAGCCGGTCGTCTGCCACTTCAACCCGTCGGCCGGGGTGAAGATCCTCCGGCGGGACCAAAAGCTCACGAACCTCGACGAGCTAATCGGCGCCAAGGAGCCGGGCAAGGCGCTCGCCGGGCTCGAGCGCACGCTGCGCACCACCGATGGCGTCGCCGTGCTCATCGACTACGCCGAGATGGTCGTGCCCGCCGGCGACCTCACGATGCTCGGCGAGGCCGACCGGCGCGCCATCGTCACCGTGCACCGCTGGAGCCTCGACCGCCGGTTCGAAAACTCCGACAACGTCGTGATCCTCATCGCCGAGAACCCGTCCGAGCTGTCCCCGAAGGTCATCTCGAACCCTCGGGTGCAGGCGATCGAGGTCCCGCTGCCCGACCGCGACGACCGAGCGACCCTGGTCCGAATGCTCGAGCAAGACGCGAGCGCCCGGGACCTCGAGCGGCTGACCACCCTGTCCGCAGGCCTCAAGAACGTCCAAATTCGAGGCATCCTGGCCCCCGGCGAGGACTCGGAGGAGGACTACGCCGCCCGCTACGAGCTGATCCGGGAGGTGCTCGGGGACGCGCCCGACTCCGCCCGCCGGGCCACGAAGCTCACCCGCCTCACTTCGGGCATGAGCCGGGAGCAGGTCATCGGCTACCTGCGCGACGAAGGCCACGACGTGGACCGCCACCAGCAGGGCGACGGCCGCTACGACGAGGTCCTCACCCTGCTCAACCAGCGAAAGCGGGAGATTCTCGAGAAGGAGACCTTCGGCCTCGTCGAGTTCGTCACCCCCGACCACGACTTCTCCGCGGTCGGCGGCATGGAAGAGGTCAAGCGCGAGCTCATGCAGATCGCGCACAACATCAGGGAGGGGCGAACCGCGCGGGTCCCGATGGGCCTGCTGTTCACCGGGCCGATGGGCACCGGGAAGACCTTCGTCGCCGAGGCCTTCGCCAAGAGCTCCGGGCTCACCGCCATCAAGCTCAAGAACTTCAGGAGCAAGTGGGTCGGCGCCACCGAGGCGAACCTCGAGAAGATCCTCGGCATGGTGAAGGCGATCGGAAACGTGCTCGTCATCATCGACGAAGGCGACCGGGCGTTCGGCGGGGGCTCCGAAAACGACGGCGGCACGTCCAGCCGGGTGATTGCGCGCATCAAGGAGTTCATGAGCGACACCACGAACCGAGGCCGGGTCCTTTTCGTGCTCATGACCAACCGACCCGACAAGCTCGACATCGACATCAAGCGAGCGGGCCGCCTCGACCGAAAGATCCCGTTCTTCTACGCCCAGGAGCCGGCCGACGTGGAGCCGATCCTGCTCGCCCAGTTCCGGCGCCACCAAATCCGCCACAACGTGCGCTTCCCCGACGACCGAGACGCCGTGTCCGCTCGGCTCGTCGGCTACTCGAACGCGGACGTCGAGGCGGTGGTGCTCGCCGCCGGAAACCTCGCCGAGGCGGTGGGCGAAGACCTCACCACGAACCACCTCGGCCGAGCCATCGACGACTACCTGCCCTCTCGCGACTCCCAGATGCTGGAGTACATGGAGCTGCTCGCGGTCTTCGAGTCGTCGAGCCGGGCGCTCCTGCCCAAACGCTACCAAGACATCGACGTGGACGTCCTGCAGGCCCGGCTGCGCGAGCTGCGACGCCAAGTGCTCTGACCGAGGTCGAGCCCCCCAGCCGGCGGAGCCACCTCCGCCGACGGCCAGGTCCCGCCCGTGCGCTCGGACCCTTCCCCATGGAACGTCCGAGGTTCCGCGAGAAGGGCCCTACCCTTCCGAGCGAAACGGATCAGTTGCATTTCGAAGGGCCCTACCCTTCCGACTGCAACCAAACAGTTGCACCTCGAAGGGTCGGACCCTTCTCCTGCACACGCTTCAGTTGCACCTCGAAGGGCCCTACCCTTCCGACTGCAACCAAACAGTTGCACCTCGAAGGGTCGG
>DAIQNR010000029.1:0-11244 GCA_036788295.1 Myxococcota bacterium | reverse complement strand
ACCCTTCCGAGGGTGCTCGCCGAGAGGAGCCCCGCGTCGCCGATCAGGGGTCGAGGAACGCGAACGCGGCCCGGTCGGCGGCCGACACCGCGAGCCGAACCGCCTCCTCCCACCGGCGGCGGGTGCGGGCCCGGTGCTCGATCCGGTCGAACTCCCCCCGCCACACCTCGGCTCTGGCCTCGTAGAGGAAGATGTCCCACTCGGCCCGGGCCCCCCGGGCCCTGAGGACCCGGTCGAGCAGCTCTTCCACCATCGCGAAGGCGGCTTGGTTCGGCTCATACAGAAGACCGCGCAGCGCGATCTCGGCCCGATAGATCGCCTCTTGGTGCAGCGTGAACAGATAGGTTCGGACCTCGTCGGCGTCGGGGCGGGCCGACAGGGTGAGCGAGGTGAGATCGGGGGTGAGGCCGTCGAGGTGCTGCCGCACCCGGTGCTGGATGAGCCCCCGGTAGCTCAGATCGAAGCCGAGCAGCATGTCGAAGCCCTCGGCGAGCCCCGCCGCCTCCGGGGGCAGACGCTCCCGCACCGTCCGCAAGAACGCCGCGCCCTCCCCCGGCCCGATCCCGCCCAGGATCTTTCTCAAGGTCTCACCGAGCCCGTCCTTCACCGCTTGCAGGCTGCGCTTCAGGCCGTCGTCGAGGCGCAGAAAGCCCCGGCTCAGCTCCGCCCGCACCTCGTTCAGCAGCTCGTTGTAGACGATCGCGTAGGAGCCCCGGCCGTGGCGGCGCCGCTCGATGGCCGCGATCTCCGGGATCCCCGGGCTCTCCCGCGCGGCTCCGAGCGCCACCTCGATCATCTGGGCGAGGTCCGGATCCTCGTCGTGCCGGCGCCGGCTGAGCGTCGTGAGATACCCCTCGAGCCCGGCCCCGAGCTCCTCCCAGGTGTCCTCGAACAGCCGCCGGTACAGCGGGTTCTCTCGGTCCGACGCCCCCGGCACCGCCAGCGCGGCGCCGGCCGCGGCGAGCACCGCCTCCGCCTCCCCGATCGCCTCGAGCAAGCCCGCCTGCGCGGCGGCGGCGTAGCTTCGGTCGAGCTCGGCCCCGTGCTGCGCGAGGTGATCGAGCATCGGGGCCAGCACCCTCCGGTGGGCGTCGTCCGGGTCGCTCGCGTCGGCGATGGCAAAGAAGAGCGCGGCGAGCCCGTGGGCCTTGGCCCCCCGGGCGAGGTCTTCACAGTTCTTGAGGTTGTCGCCGTGGCCCGAGCCCAACGCCGTCCGGTTGAGCACGAAGGCGCTCCACCGCTCGATCGGGAGCTCGGGCAGGGCGCGGCGGGCGAGGTCGTACAAAGACAGGTCGACGTCGGCCCAGTGATCGCCGAGCGCCTTCGGCAGCCGCACGAACAGGACCGCGTCCACCGCGTGCCCGAGCGTGTGGAGCAAGCGGGCCTCGTCCCCCACCCCCGTGTCCCCGAGCCCGGGCATGTCCACGACCGACAGCCGGGCCAGCTCCGGGTGAGGGAAGCTGCAGGTCACGACCACCTCTCGCACCGCCATGTGCTCGGCGAAGACGACGTCGCCGTTTTCGCTGGTCTGGGCCACCCACCGCCGGACCTCCGGCAGCGGCACCTTGCGCGGCGACGGCGCCCCGAGCAGGGCCCGGTACCGAGGAAGCAGGTCGAATGCCCGCTGCAGGTGCTGGATCTTCGCGCCCCGCGACCCGACCAGCCGCTCCTTCTCCGCCGGGCGGGTCCACGCATCGAGCGAGCGCGGCGCCGGTCCGAGCTCGGGCAGCTCCGCGTGGTACGGCGCGACCACTTCGTCGAGAAAGCTCCGCTCGGTGTGCAGGAACACCTCGGCGTGGGGCTCGACCCCCGCCCGGTGCGCGAGCGTGCTTCGAACCCCGGTGCAGTGGGTCCGGTCCCCGTCCGGGATGACGTCCGGCCCGAGCCCGGTGATGCTCTGGAGCAGCCGGGACTTGCCTTGCCGGGCCCGGCCGACCACCCCCACCACGAGGTGGTCGCGGCGCAGCCTGGTCTCGAGCCGAAGGAGCGCCGCCCGGTGCTTCTCGAGCCCGAGCCTCGCCCGGTCGAGCTCGAGCGCGCCGAGCCGGTTCTTCGCTGGCTGGGCCGCCGGGCCCTCCACCTCGCCGAGCGCCTCGGACCGGGCCGCCTCGAGCCCATCGAGCGCCGCGGCCAAGCGGTCGAGCGCAACCCGGCTGGCCAACACCCGGTCGGCGAGCGGCCGGCGCTGGGCCAGAATCTGGTCGATGGTCGCGGCGAGGTCCATCCACCGCCACTCTACCCGGTCCGCCCGACCGCGTCGCCCCACGCCGCGGCCCGCCCGAAGCGAGCTTTTTTGGACAGCGGGTCGGGCCGAAACGGCAAGAGACGCCCGGCTCAGCCCTCGTCTTCGGCAGCGGCGAGGCGCTGGCGCAGCGAGTCGAGCTCTCGCTCGAGCCGCTCCCGAGCGGTTCGCTCCGCTTCGGACCGGCGCTCCGCCTCGGCCGCGCGCTCGGACGCCTCGGCCGCGCGCTCGGACGCCTCGGCCGCGCGCTCGGACGCCTCGGCCGCGCGCTCCTCCGCGGTGGGGATCAGGCGCCCGTCGGCATCGTACCAGCGGAGCCAGGAGGCCTCGATGCCGCGGTGCTCTCCCGGCCAGACCCCGAGCTCTAGACCGAGGCGGGGCACAGGGATGCGCCCGTCCGCTCCAGGGGGAACGCGGTGGTATTCGGCGAGCTGGGGGTCGATTTGGTAGGCCTCGAGCTCCGCGCTGAAAGGATCGAAGAGCACGTAGTGTGGGATCTTCAGCACCTTCTCATAGATCCGCTTCTTCTTTCCCCGGTCCTGCTCCGCGGTGCTCTCCGAGAGCAGCTCGATGATGACGTCCGGGAGCTTGCCTTCCTCCTCCCACACGACCCACGCCTTGCGGTCGCGGCGCTCGGTGTCCAGCACCACGAAGACGTCCGGACCGCGAAAGTCGTTCTTCTTCGCTTGGGTGGCGCTGAAGTAGAGGAACATGTTGCCGCCAACGAACACGTCCGGACGCTCGGCCCAGTGCAGGTCGAGGCTGTCGATGAGGAGGTTCATCTGCAGACGATGGCGGTTGCTCTCCATCGGCTCACCGTCGTCCGTGACGAGCTCGTCCACGGTCGGAGGCGGCTTCAGCCAGGAAGGAAACCCGTGGTCTCGTTGAATCACCGCTCTTCACCTCCGAGGCGCCACCGTAGCACCGGCGCCGCGGGCCGAAAACCACCCGCTCGCAGGGGGACGGAAGCGGCGGGGGATCAGCGGTTGGCGACGTCCGAGAAGCCCAGGAAGGTGCCGAACTCGATGTCGATTCGATCGAGCTGGCGCATGAGCTCGTTTTGCTGCAGCTCGACCTCCTTGAGCTGCTCGGGGGTGCTCTCTTCCCGCCCGCTGGCCACCTGCTTGAGCCACCACGCGACCTCACGGTCGGTGAGACCGGACCGCCGTACGAGCTCGAACGTGCGCTTGGCTCGAGCCCGGATGGAGGCCATGTCCACCCCGGGCCGGTTGCGAGGACGCAGCCTATCCTGCAGGTCCTCGACCCGCTCGGACAGGACCTGGCACCGAAGGCCGAGCTGGGCCGCGTGCCTCGAGGCTGCCTTTCGGGCGTCGAGGGAGGAGAGGGAGGCCTTGAGCCGCCCCGAGAATCGATCGTAGAGGGTGGGGCAGAGCCCCAGCCGATCCATCTTCATGACCGAGAGCACGTCATGGATCTCGATGTCCTCGAAGGGGTTCGGGCGCATGCGAATGGCGGTCGCGACATCGCAGATCGCCACGACCCGCGAGGAGAGGGACAGATCGTGCTCCTTCAACCCGAGAGGGTAGCCCGACCCGTCGATCCGCTCGTGGTGCTCCCGCACGAGCGCCGCGACCTTATCGAAGTGGGGACCGGCCCGAGCGACGATCGCAGCCCCGACCTCGACGTGCTCTTCCATCCCCGCCCGGCCGGCGCGGTCGAGGCGAGTCTTCGAGCCCGGTGAGATGAGCTCCCTGGGGGCATACAGCATCCCAAGATCCCGCAGGAGGGCGCCCTTCAAGAGGATGCCCGTCTCGCTCGGGTCGAGGTCGAGGTCGAAACCCATCAGGACCGCCATCCAGGCCCCGACGACCGCCTTCTCGTAGAGCGCAGCCTCCGCGCTCCGCATCACGGTGAGGAACAGGGCCAGCTCGGGAGGGAACGTGAGACCCTTGAGGACCCGTTCGAACTGAGGGGTCCAGCCGAAGCTGGCGTGGAGCGCGGCCAAGTCAGGGTGGCGCTGCCATAGGATCTCGAGGTCCCGGAGGATCCGATCTCCAGAGACCACCGCCTCACCATAGATCGCCAACGCATCGGCCGCGACCCGTCCTCGAGCGAAGGCCGAAACCACCGCCTCGTCGAGGCGCTGGCCCTTGCCGAACATGTCCACCTCTCCCTCCGGGACGATGGACCGGGTGAGGCGAAGCTCCTCGTTTCGAATCGTCAAGAGGAGCCTCGTGATGAATTCGCGAGGGCCGAGAACCGTTGCCATAGGTGTTTGGACCCATGTTCGGACCAAGCATGAGGGGCTGAACCCGGGCGGTCGCGACCCACGGCGCCCGCGGGTTCTTTCGAGACACTGGGCCCGGCGCGGCTTGGCGAAACGGCGCCTCGACGAGGGGTTTTTCGGGCCCACGGCGCCGTCGCTTGGGCGTCGGCGCCGATTCGGTGCATGATGAGCCGGTGCGGATCGTGTCCCTGTGCCCGTCCACCACCGAGACCCTGTTTGCCCTGGGCCTCAGCGAGCAGGTGGTGGGGGTCACCCGGTTTTGCGTGCATCCGGCCAGCGGCGTGGCCGCGGTCGAGAAGGTGGGCGGCACCAAGAACCCGAAGATCGAGCGGATCTTGGCCCTGTCCCCGGACCTCGTCCTCATGAACGAGGAGGAGAACCGGCGGGAGGACTACGAGGCGCTGAAGTCCCACACCCGGGTCTACGTCGATTTTCCCCAGACCGTCGCCGACGTTCCCAGGTCCCTCCGGCAGCTGGGGGCCCTGACCGGCCGCAAAGCCGAGGCCGAGGCGTTCGCGGCAAAGATCGAAGCCGAGATCGAGAGCCTCGACGCGAAGCGGCCTGGCGCCCCGCTGTTCTCGTTCGCCTATCTCATCTGGCAAAAACCTTGGATGGGCGCCGGACCCGGGACCTATGTCCATGACCTGCTCGTTCGAGCCGGAGGCGAAAACGTCCTCACCGGCGACCGATACCCGAGCTTTTCGCTCGAGGACCTCTGCGCCCGGTCCCCGAGCCTGGTTCTTTTGTCCGACGAGCCCTTTCCGTTTGGACCCCGGCATGTCCCCGAGGTGCAGGCCCAGCTCCCGAACGCCCGCATCGAGCTGGTGTCGGGCGAGGCGTGCTGCTGGCACGGCGTGCGGTCCCTGGACGGGCTCCGGCTCGCCAGGTCTCTGCTCGAGCGCACCAGGCCCGAACCCCACCGGGTTTGAGTGTCAGCTCCCGTCGGCCCGGGGCGGTCGGCTCGGGTCGGCCCGGACCGCGTCGAGCAACTGAAGCTGCACCAGGTGGTTGACGACGATGTCGTTCCTGGCGGCCACGGCGTGACCCGAGGCGAGCCAGGCGTCGGCGAGAAACGCGCGGACCCGGTCCACCGACAACAGGCCGGCGGCCTCGATGCGCTCCGGCGAGAGCCACACTTCGGCCAGGGCCCGGATCCGCCGCTGCTTCTCCGGGTCGGTGCCCGACGGCGGGGCCATGAACGCGAACTTCTCCCGCTCGTACAGCCTCGTCGGCAGGATGCCCTTCATCGCCTCCCGCAGCACCCACTTCTCGGTGCCGTTCTTGATGCGCAGGCCGGGCGGGATCCGGGTCGCGAACTCCGCGACGTGGTGGTCGAGAAACGCGGGCCTCGACTCCATGCTGTTGGCCATGTCCACCCTATCTCCGCCCCAGGTGAGGATCTGGCCCTCGAGCATCGTCTTGCTCCAGGCGTACTGCACGATGTCGAGCGGGTGCCGCCCCACCACCTTCGCTGGGTCGATCCGGGCCGCGATCGCGCTGGCCGGATCGTAGCCCTCGAGCCGAGCCCGGGTCTCGTCCGAGAGGAGCGGCCGGACCCGGTCGAGCGTGACGAGCCACGGCTGAAGCCACGACGGAGTGAAGCCGCACAGGCTGTCCCACGCCGGGTGGGAGCGCTCCTGCTCGGAGAGGATCGCGCCTTCGAAGACCGAATTGCTCCGGGCGATGGCGGCCGGGTCGAGCCCGAGGCCGTGCACGAACATGTCGCGCTTGAAGAAGGGGTAGCCCCCGAACAGCTCGTCGGAACCTTCGCCGGTGACGACGACCTTTCGGCCGCCCTCGCTGACTTTTCGGCTCATGTGCCACTTCGCCACCGCGAGCGTGTTGTAGAACGTCCGCTCGGCGTGCCAAAGGACCGTGCAGAAACTATCTCCGTAGAGATCTTCCGCGGTCAGGGACAACACGAGCTGGTCGGCACCGGTGGCTTCGGCCATCTCTTTGGCGATGTCCGACTCGTCGTAGGCTTCGGCGTCGAAGCTGATGGTGTAGGCTCGCACGGAGGACTGCTGCATCGGGGTCGCGAGCCCCAGGATGGAGCACGAGTCGATCCCGCCGGAGAGGTAACATCCCACCGGGACGTCGGCCTCGAGCCGGGTCGCGACCGCGTCGAGCAGCCGGTCTCGGACCTCCCCGACGTACGCCTGCTCATCGGGGTCGGTGTCGTGCTCCGCCGCCCCGGGAAAATCGAGATCCCAGTAGCGAATTCGGTCCACGACCAGACGGTCGCCTGCCGCTCCACGATGAGCAGGTGCCCGGGCTCGACCGCCTCGATGTCCGAAAACGCGGTCGTCCCTGGCACCATCACCTGCATGAGCTGGTGAAGCGCCGCCTCCGGGCACAACTTTCTCGGCACCGCGGGGTGAAGCAGGACCGCCTTCACCTCCGAGCCCCAGACCAGGCCGTCGGTCCCGAGGTGAAAGTACAGCGGCTTCACCCCGAACCGGTCTCGGCCGAGCAGCAGGCGCTCCCGGTCCGCGTCGAACAGCGCAAACGCAAACTCGCCGCGGAGCTGGTGCACGAAATCGAGCCCGTGCCGCTCGTACAGATGAAGCGCGATCTCGGAGTCCGACTTCGTTCGAAACCGGGCCCCGTCGCAGGTCAGGGCGGCCCGGATCCGCTTGTAGTCGTAGAACTCACCGTTGACGGTCAAGGAGGTCGAGCCGAGGTGGAGCGGCTGCGCCCCTCCTTCGAGGTCGATGATCGACAGCCGAGCGTGACCAAGGGCGAGGCCGTGGCTCTGGTCGAGGTGAACCCCGCGGCCGTCCGGGCCCCGGTGGTGAAGGGCCTCGAGCATGCCGCCCAGCGCCGGCTCGGACAGCGGGCGGTTGGGAGTCCAGAAACCTGCTATGCCACACATGAAAAACGTTCCTCCCGGCTCACTGGCGCAAGGCGTCGGCGAGCGCGCCGGTGCGGGCGAGCACGGCGGTGAGCACGGCCTGCCGGACGAAGACCGCCCCGGCCGCCTGCGCGAAGTAGAGGTTGTGAGGGCTGGCGTCGAGGCTCTCGTCGAGCTCGCCCCGCCGGGCGAGCGGGTGCATGATCACCGACCCCGGCTTCAGCGGGCTGCTCGAGTCGAGCTTGAACCGGCTGTCGAGCGTCTTGTAGTCGTCCCCCAAAAACGCGATCGAGTTCATATAGATGACGTCCAGCTCGGGCAGGACTTGCTGGATGTCGTTCGTGACCTCGAGCTCGAGCGGGCTCGTCTGAAGCCTCGCCGACAGGCGCGCCCCGAGCGGGTCGGCCATCTCCGACACCACGGTGAGCTTCGAGATCGCCGGTTCGAACAGAAGCGCCAGCTGCACGAAGCTGTTCACCGCCCGCATGCTGCCCGGTGTCCCGACCACCCCGAGGTGGATCCGCCGCTCTTTCGGGCAATCGGGCGAAGCGAGTTCGGGCCGCCACTTCAGCAGCGCGTACCAGTCGAGCAGGGCCTGCGTGGGGTGCTGGCCGCTGCCGTTGCCGGCGTTGATGAGCGGCGCGGTGAGGTTTCGAGAGATCCACGTCACGGAATCGGTCTCGGGGTGCCGCATCACGACCGCGTCGCCATAGGTATTGAGCATCTCCCCGATGTCGGAGAGCGTCTCTCCCTTCTGGACGCCGGTCACCTTGCCGTCGGGCACGGACAGCACCTTGCCATCGAGCCGGAGCGCGGCGCTCTCGAACGACAGCCGGGTTCGGGTCGACGCCTCGAAGAACGCGGTGACGATCACCTTCCCGTCGAGCGGCTTTCGAAGGGAGAAGTCGGTGGTCTCGAGCAGCGCCGACGCCTGCGCCACCGCCACCACCGTCGCCCGGTCGAACTGCGCGGCGTCGACGATGGATACATCGGCGAGCGTGTCGAGCTGGGCCACGTCGAGTCCACCGAAGGCCTCGAGCAGCGGACGCGGGTCGAGCTTGAGACCCTTCGAATTCGTGCGAAACGGAACTCCGTCCCGCCGAACGATGCGGCCTTTCTGGGTATGGGTCCCTACCATGTACGCCTTCTCCATAGGTCGATGCCAAGCAGGGTGACCAAGGTGAGCGCGCCCGCCCCGCACAGCCCGAGCGCCCCCCAAACGAGCGCCGAAAACGCCCACACCGGTATCGTCACCCGTCCCCCTCCCCAGCGAGCCGCGCCCACGGAAACCAGGCGGTCCCCCGGGCCACGTCGAGCAGCGTCACCGCCAAGGAGACCGCCGCGCCGGTGAGCGCGGCCGTGTACCAGCCGACGAGAAAATACGCGGCGATCCCGGTGGCGGCTCCGAGCCCCATCGCCAGGACCGCGCCGGTCTCGGTGCCCCGGCGGCAATACAAACCCCAGGCGATGGGGGCGATGGCGCTGCCGACGAGCGGCCCGGCAAAAAACAGGATCTCGGCGAGGTTGCCGATGGGCCGGCCCTCGTACCAAGGGAGCCCTTCCCGCGGCCGCCAGGGGAGGCACACCACCCAGGTGAACGCGCCGAGCCCGAGGATGACGATGGAGGCCGCCCGGCGAAGCTGCTGGTCGTCCACCCCCGGCCAGGCCGGTTTCACGATCTCGTGGGTCACGAGATCTCCGGTGGCGGCGAGCAGCGAGTCGATGCTCGAAGCGAGCGAGGAGAAGACGACCACGAAGATGACGAGCGCGCCCACCCCTCCGAGCACCTCGGCCGCGACCGTGGGACCGACCGTGTCCGGCCTCATGACATGGACCCCGAGCGCGGGCGCCGCGATCCCGAGCACCCCGGCCGCCACCGGGATCGGCAACCACAGCAAAGCGGCGAGCCCGTAGGCCTTCGACGCCACCCCCTCCCGAAACGCAAAGGCCCGGCTCCACCACACGTTCGAGTGGAAGATCTCGCCCACCCCGAACAGGAGGTTGTTGAACAGCGCCATGAGCGCCGCCGGAAACGCGAGGTCGAGCAGCATCGGCCGCCGCTCGAGCAGGGAAGCGTGGATCTCCGATGGGCTCGCCTCCCCGAGCACCCGGACCCCGACGAACAGGACGCCGGCGAGGATGATCACGGTCTGCACGAAGTCGGTCCCGATGACCGCGAACATGCCTCCGAACAGGGTGTAGAGCACGCAGGTACAAAGGATGACGCTCATCCCGACGAAATAGGGGATGCCGGCGAGGGTCTCGAGCAAGATGCCTCCGGCGATGGCCATGCTCACGAGCCAGGTGAGCCCATAGAACATCGAGATGACGAGGAACAACCGGTGCGCCCAGCGCCCGTAGCGAAGCCGCACGAACTCGGCGCTCGTGTAACCTCGAGGCATGAGCGACCGAATTCGCGCGCTCAGCGGGGCGAACAGCAACAGCCCGAGCGACGCGGTGGAGTACGCGAGCATCCCCCACACCCCGAGCTCGAGCGCGAACTGCGGGGCGAGCATCACCGTGTTCGACGTGATCCACGTCGCCGCAGCGGTCGCCGCCCCGAGCGCGAGGCCCACGTTGCGGCCGGCCACCGTGAACCCTTCCATGTCCTTCGAGCGGCGGCCGAGCTGGACGCCGAGCGCTACCCACAGCACCCCGAACCCAGCGAGCAGACCGTAGCCCGCCGCGGGCGACAGATAGGTCTGTGGGCCGCTCACCGGCGGTCCCCCGGGGCGCGGAGGGCCATGGCGATCACATAGCCAGCGACGGTCGAGAACACCGACGCCCCCACCGCGGCGAGGGCGAGCGCGACGGTGAGCGAGGTGTGGGCCACCGGGACGGCGACCGGCTCCGACCAGGGCCCGTCCCCCTCGCGAACTCGGACCCGGACCTCCCCGGTGGGCTGCCCGGACACGAAAGCGGTCCGGGCCGAGCCCTCGTACCAGACGAGAAAGTCCCGGCCCGGCGGGGCCAGATCGAGCCGAAACGGCCCGCCTCCAGTCCATTCGAGGCGAAAGGTCCCGTCTAGGCTCGGCGCCCCCGCCTCGGCCGAGGCGGACAAGGACGGCGGCCGCGGAGTGACCCGGCCCTCGCTGGCCGTGGAGCTCGCCGCCGGCACCCCCTAAGCCTTTGCACACGAAAGACCAGGGGACCACCCCAAAAGCCCGGTGGCCGAGACTTTGGGCACGACGGAGGCCGCTCGACGCGCCGATCCGCGGGAGATGTCAAAGGAAGTCGAGCAGGGTCCGAAGGAGGACTTGCGCCCCGGCCTCGACGTCCGCCCAGTGGGTCAGCTCCCGGGGGGAGTGGCTGACGCCGCGCACCGACGGGACGAAAATCATGCCCGCACGGGTGAAAGCGGCCATGAACTGGGTATCGTGGCCGGCCCCGCTCGGCATGCACAGAGGGTCGTAGCCAAGGTCCGTTGCCGCGCGGGTGAACGCGCCGATGACGTCGGGGTCGCAGGCCTGCGGCTCGAGCCAGCTGAGTTGCCGGTATTCGAAACGCAGCCGCTTCTTTCTCGCGATGGCGGCGAGCACCTTCTGGCACGCCTCCGACAGCCGGCGCAGCACGACGGGGTCGATGTCGCGGCCCACCAGCGAGAAGGCGGCTTCGCCGGGCACGGTGTGGGGGTTTCCGGGGAACAGCTCGACCTTCCCGACGGTCAGCCGACTGCCCGGGCCTCCATCCTCCTCGAGGATGCGAGGGATCTCGGTCGCGAATTGGGCGAGGCCCATGAACGCGTCGCTGCGCAGGTGCATGGGCGAGGTGCCGGCGTGGTTGGCCTCGCCGAGCAGGCGCACCATCCACTTGAAGATGCCGCTTATGCCCTCGACCACCCCGATAGTAACCGTTCACGGGGAGGGTTGAGCTGGAGGGGCCGCCGCTCGGTAGTGGGTC
>DAIQNR010000028.1:42502-61458 GCA_036788295.1 Myxococcota bacterium | reverse complement strand
TTTTGCCGATGTCGCCGTGGTCGACGGCAGGCTCGAGCTGTCGTCGGTGGTCCTGGCCGGGGCGCGGGTCGGCGGCGCGCTCGTCGGGCAGCGGGTCCGGATCCAAGGAGAGATCGCGGTCCGTGCGGGCGGAGAACTGAACCTGCACCGCGTCGACGCCCGAGAGGCGGGGCTCGACGCCGCCGGGAACGCGCGCGCCTCCGACCTGAGGTGGGAGGGCAGCTTGCGGCTTCGCGGCGACGCCGAGGCGGTCTTCGAGCAGCTCTCGGTGGTCCATGGGACCGACGCCCTCTCCCTCGAAGGCGCTTCCCGAGCCACGCTCGACGATGTCCACGTCAGCGCCCGGCGCGCGGTGGTGCTCCGCGACGCGGCCGCGCTCGACGCGAATGGCTTCGACTTCGAAGGGGTGAGCCTGCTCGACGCGACGGGAACCAGCCGCGCCACGTTCGAAAGCGGGTTCATCCGCGCCGCCGGGACAACCGAGGTGATGGACGAAGCCTCGGTCGTCGCGCGCCAGCTCCGCCTCGAAGCCGGCCCCGAAGCCCGGCTGCTCGTCGGTGGCCGCGCCTCGGCGCGCCTCTTGGACATAGAGCTCGGGGAGACGGCGGTTGAGCTCTTCGGCGACAGCGAGCTGCGCCTGCGCCGGGTCGTGAGCCGCGGTCCCATCGAGCTCGGGCGATCGTCCGGCTACCCGCCCAGCTACAGCGGCGCCCCGTCGCGGTGCAACGGCCGACCCGTCCCGGCGAGCCGCGTCCAGCTCGACGCCGAAGACCTCAGCATCGAGCGAAGCACCGGGCACTCCATCGTGGCCTGCGGAGGCTCGGTGGTCCGGCTCGCCCGGGCCCAGCTCCGCGGGGGCGAGCTCGGCCTCGTCGCCGACTGCAAGCAGCGCTGCACCAACCCGGACGAGGTTGCGGTCCTCGACGTGTCGGACCTTCGGGTCGAGGGAGCGAGCGAAACCGGTCTCATCCAGCGGGGAGGGACCCTCTCGCTCGAGCGGGCCGACCTCGGGGGCATGAGTGAGTTCGGCGTGTACATCTGGGGCGCCGCGACCCGCGCCTCGCACCTACGGGTGGGCCCGGTCTTTCGCGACCCTCCGCCGGAGGACCTCGACCGGTACTGCTCCAGCGCGGCCACCGGAGAGCTGCGCGGACCCGGGTCGGCCGTGTTCGTGGAGCAGTGGTTCAACTCGGGCACGGACCTCAACGTCTTGGGGATCGCCGTGCTCCGCCGGTTCCTGCTCGAAGGCGGGCAGTGCAGCGGCATCAGCGCCGGCTTTGCCGCCCAGCTCGACCTCGAGGACGGTCTGATCCGGGAGAACCTCAGGGGGTTGAACCTGCTGAGGGACAGCCTCGAGGACGTGAGCGGCTCCAGGATGAAGATCGCCGAAGACGTGCTCTTCGACCAAAACGTCGTCCACGTTCGCGAAGTCTCCACCGGGAGATGACCGGTCTCCTGCCCGATCGCGAAGAGCGCGACCACGGTTCCCAACCGCCGGTTTCTGACCTATGGACGGCACGATGACCAACCAGAATGTGCTCGGCGGACCGCTGTCGACCTGCTCGACCGAGCCGGTCACCGGCTACTTTCGCGACGGCTGCTGCCGAACCGGCGCCGAAGACCTGGGCACCCACACGGTCTGCGCGGTCATGACCGCCGAGTTCCTGCATTACACCCGCAGCCGCGGCAACGATCTCAGTACGCCCCGCCCCGAGTTCCGGTTTCCCGGGCTGACCCCGGGCGACCGCTGGTGCCTGTGCGCCGCGAGGTGGAAGGAGGCGTTTCTCGCCGGGGTCGCGCCCCGCGTGGTGCTGGAGGCGACGCACGCTCGCACCCTAGAGCTCGTGGACCTCGAGACGCTGCGCCGCTTCGCCGTCGCGACCGCTTGAGCGCATCCGGGACGACCGCGCCGCCTCGCGGTCTCGCCACCGTAGCCGCAACGGTGGCGGCGCCAGGCTTTGCCTGGTAGACCGACGCCCATGGCGAAATCCAGCCTCGTCTTCTTCGCCGTCGCCCTCGCTACGGGCTGCACGGCGAAGGACAACACCGAAACGGTCGAGACCGCGGCGAAGGCGCCCCCAAAAGGCGCGGAAGCGGCGCCAGCGAAGGGGTCCGCAGGGGCCCCGCCGAAGGCGAACGCAGGAGACATCCCCGCGCCCGCCGACGTCGCCGCGCCCCCGGAGGACGCGAAGACCACCGACAGCGGACTCGCCTACAAGGTGCTCGAGCCGGGCAAGGGCGAGCGCCGCCCCCGAGCGGTGGATGAAGTCGAGGTGCACTACACCGGCTGGACCACGGACGGGAAGATGTTCGACAGCTCGGTGAAGCGGGGCCAGACCGCGCGCTTCCCGCTCAACGGGGTCATCCGGGGATGGACCGAAGGTTTGCAGCTCATGGTGGAGGGTGAGAAGACCCGGTTCTGGATCCCGGAGGAGCTCGCCTACAAGGGGGCGCCTTCCCGGCCGCAGGGCATGCTGGTCTTCGACGTGAAGCTCGAGCGGATCCACCCCGCGCCAGAGGACATCCCGGCGCCGTCCGACGTGGCCGGCCCGCCGGACGACGCCGAGAAGACCGCCTCTGGGCTCGCCTACAAGATCATCAAGGAGGGTTCTGGGCCCAACCCGAAGGCGAGCAGCCGGGTGAAGGTCCACTACACCGGCTGGACCACCGACGGAAAGATGTTCGATAGTTCGGTGCAGCGGGGCCAGCCCGCCGTCTTCCCGCTCGGCGGGGTCATCCCGGGGTGGACCGAAGGGGTGCAGCTCATCAAGAAGGGGGGCGCGGCCCGGCTGTGGATCCCAGAGGAGTTGGCCTACAAGGGCGCGCGCGGAGCCCCGCAGGGGACCTTGGTCTTCGACGTCGAGCTCATCGACATCCTCCCCTGAGCGCCTTGACAAGGCCGCCGTCCGGTCGGCATTCGCCCCTCCCATGATCGAGGATCTCCTCCCCGGCGAAGACGTCGGCGCCGACCAATACTTCGACGGGGGCGAGTTCGACGCCCGGGTCGACATCGAGGAGCGGCACTTCTGGCATGTCCATCGAAGGGAGACCCTCAGGCGGGAGCTGGACCGATTCCCCCGGCCGTCCCGCTGGGTGGAGTTCGGCTGCGGGATCGGGACCGTGTCCACCTACCTGAACCAGCACGGGCACGCGGTGGACTACGCCGACATCCACCGCCGCGCGCTCGAGCACGCCAGCGAGCGGGCCGACGCCGCCTTGGGCGCGGGGCACGGCCGGCGTTTTCTCATCGCCGACATCACCCGGCCGCTGCCGAAGCTCGGCCACGGTGGAGCGCTGCTGCTCGACGTGCTCGAGCATCTGCCGGACGACCTCGGCGCGCTCGAGAACGTGAAGGCTTCGCTCGACCCCGGCGCCCTGATCGTCGTGACGGTGCCCGCGTTCTCGTCGCTGTGGTCGCCGTGGGACGAAATCGAGCGGCACAAGCGCCGCTACACCCCGAACGAGGTCCGATCCCTGCTCGAGCGGGCCGGCCTACGGGTCGAGCGGCTGACGTGCTTCTTCGGCCCTCTGTTCTTCGCGGCGCTCGCGGTGAAGGGGCTGCGGGCGGCGCGGGGCGCCCGTCCGGCGGCCCCGATCAGCGAGATGGCCGAGGCGCGAGACCTGGGCCCCATCGACCGGCTCGTCCGCGGCGTGCTCGCGCTCGAGCGTCCGATCCTCCGCTGGGGCCAGCTGCCGATCGGGACGTCGGTCCTGGCCGTGGGCCGGGCTCCCTGACGCTCAGCCCGAAAACCGCACCGAGGCCTCGAGCGCCGCCGCGCCGTCCGGTGCGCGCGCCTCGAGCCGGACCTCGTCGCCGCCGACCTGCCCCACGATGCAAAACGGGTGAAGGTCGAACAGGGGCGCCTTGCCTCGAAACGAGAACTCGCTGACCGACCGGCCGACGTGCGCCCGAGCCATCTCGAGCGCGAGCAGCGCGGTCAGCGGCCCGTGGACGACGAGCCCAGGGTAGCCCTCCTCCCGGATCGCATAGTCGCGGTCGTAGTGGATCCGGTGGGCGTTGAACGTGAGCGCGGAGAAGCGAAACAAGAGGCGCGGATCCGGCGCCACCGTCCGGACCATGGCGCCCGGCGGGGGAGGAGCCGTCGGCACCGGGGTCGGCGCGGGCACCGGCGCGCCCGGCTCCCGGTAGACGATGTCCTGCACCTCCTCGATGCACGCCTGCTCCTCTTGGACATAGAGGTAGCGAACGGTCACGAACGCGAGCGCGCCCGACTTTCCCGTCTTGAGAGACACCTTCTCGACCGTCCCTTCGCGCCGCACCATCTCCCCGAGCCGAAGCGGCGAACGGAAATGGATGCGCGCCCCGGCGAACATCCTTCGCGGCAGCGGAACCGGAGGAAGAAAGCCGCCCCGCTCGGGATGCCCGTCCGTCGAGAGCTGCGACTGCGGCGCGACCGGGAGAAAGTAGAACCACTGCCACAGCGGAGGCAGCGCCATCCCCTCGGAAATGGTGGCGCTCTCGCCATCGAGCGTCGCCGCCGCCGCGCGGGCCGGACCGAGCCCCAGGCGCTCCTCGATGACCTGCCGCCGCCCCACCCACGCTTGAAGGTCCACGTTCGCGTCTACCACCCGGACAGTTCATCAGCTACGGTGGGCTGGAGCAACGATCGTTCGTGGGGGGCGAGCCATCCAAGACCCTTGCCCCGGCTGAACCCACTGACGCGGTGCGTGAATGACAAGAGATTTGTCGATGTCGGAGCCGAACCCCCCCATGACCCCTCCCCCGGAAGAACTCCCAATGTCCGGGGTCCGCGTCCTCGACGTCGGGACCTTTCTCGCCGGACCGTACGCCGCGTCGATGTTCGGAGAGTTCGGGGCCGAGGTCCTGAAGATCGAGCACCCCATCGCCGGGGACCCGATGCGCCGCTTCGGCACCCCGAGCCGCCGCGGTGACGCCTCGCTCGCGTTCTTGAGCGAGGCGCGAAACCGAAAGTCGGTCACGCTCGACCTGCGAAAGCCGGCCGGCGTGGACCTCTTTTTGCGCCTGGTGGGCAAGTCGGACGTCCTCATCGAGAACTTCCGGCCCGGGACCATGGAAGAGTGGGGCCTCGGTTACGACATCCTGAGCGAGGCCAACCCGGGCCTCGTCTTCTTGCGGGTCTCCGGCTACGGGCAGACCGGGCCCTACCGGCGGCGGTCCGGCTTCGCCCACATCGCCCACGCCTACGCCGGGCTCTCCTACCTGGCCGGCTTCCCCGGAGAGTCTCCCGTCGTCCCCGGGACCGTCCCCCTCGGCGACTACATGTCGAGCTTGTACGGGGCGATCGGCGTCCTCATCGCGCTGCGCCACCGCGACGAGACCGGGGAGGGCCAGGTCGTGGACATCGGCATCTTCGAGGCGGTCTTTCGGCAGCTCGACGAGATCGCCGCCGCCTACGGGATGTTCGGCACGGTCCGGGAGCGGGAGGGCTCGGGCAGCTATGTCGCCGTGCCCCATGGCCATTTTCGAACCAAGGACGACAAGTGGGTGGCGATCGCCTGCACCACCGACAAGATGTTCGAGCGGCTCGCCGAGGCGATGGAGCAGCCCGAGCTGGCGAGCAAGGAGATGTACGGTCCGCAGCGCCGGCGCCTGGCCGCCCGCGCGACCATCAACGCGATGGTGGTCCGGTGGGTGGGTTCGCTCACCCGCGACGAGGTCCTCGAGCGCTGCCTCGCCCGCGAGGTGCCCTCGGGCAAGGTCAACAGCATCGCCGACATCTTCGCCGACGAGCACTTCATCGCCCGGGGCAACCTGGCCCGGCTCGAAGAGCCCGGGCTCGGGGAGGTGGTGGTGCCGAACGTGGTCCCGACCCTATCCGAAACGCCGGGCCGAATCACGAATCTTGGCCCGCCGCTCGGAAACGCCACCTACGAGATCCTGCGAGAGCTGCTCGGGATGTCGGCCGAAGACATCCGCATGCTCCGGGCGGACAAGATCATCTGACCGGAGCCGACCCGCCGCGGCGCGTCGAAAGACGAGGACGAGCATGGAATCGAACAAACCCCTCCCGCTCACCGGCCTGAAGGTCATCGACATGGCGACGGTGATCGCGGCCCCCTACTGCGCCGGCATCCTCGGCGAATTCGGAGCGGAAGTCATCAAGGTGGAGCACCCGGTGGGGGGAGATGCGCTGCGGCGTTTCGGCACCCCAACCCGGGTCGACGACACCCTGACCTGGCTGAGCGAGAGCCGAAACAAGAAGTCCGTCACCCTCGACCTGAGAAAACCAGCCGGCGCCGACATCTTCCGGAAGCTCGCCGCCGAGGCCGACATCATCTGCGAGAACTTTCGGCCGGGCACGCTCGAGAAGTGGGGGCTCGGTTTCGAGAGCCTGCGCGAGGACAACCCGGGCCTCATCATGCTGCGGCTGACCGGGTACGGGCAGACGGGACCGTACAAGAACCGGCCCGGCTTCGCCCGGGTCGCCCACGCGGTCGGAGGCATCGCCTACCTGTCGGGGATGCCGAAGGGGACTCCGGTCACCCCGGGATCGACCACCATCGCCGACTACCTGACCGGCTTGTACGGCTGCGCCGGGGTCTTGATGGCGCTTCGCCACCGGGAGCGAACCGGCCGAGGACAGTTCGTGGACGCCGCCTTGTACGAGTCGGTCTTTCGCTGCACCGACGAGCTCGTGCCCGCCTACGGGCTGTTCGGCGTGGTCCGAGAGCGGCGCGGGCCGAACAACAACGAGTTCGCCTGCCCAAACGGACACTTTCCCACCCGAGACCGCCAATGGGTCGCGATCTCCTGCGCCACCGACAAGCTGTTCCTTCGCCTGGCCGAGGCGATGGGCCGACCCGAGCTCGCCTCGCACGACCTGTACGGGGACCAGAAGACCAGGCTCGACAACCGCCACGACGTCAACGAGATCGTCCGGGACTGGTGCGGCTCGCTGACCAGGGGCGAGGTGCTCGAGCGGTGCTACGCCACCGGGGCCCCGGCCGGCCCGCTCAACAGCATCGCCGACATCTTTGGAGACCGGCAGTTCCACGCCCGCCGGACGATGGTCGCCATCGACGACCCGGAGCTCGGGGAGACGGTCATCGTCCCGTCCCCCCTCCCTAGGCTCTCGAAGACCCCCGGACACATCGAGCACTTGGGTCCCCGGCTCGGCGCTCACACCGACGAAATCCTGAAGGAGCGGCTCGGGCTCGACGACGAGGCCATCGCCGCCCTCCGGGCGGAGGGCGTGGTCTGATGGCCGGCCCGCTGTCTGGACTGCGCGTGGTCGAGGGCTCTGCCTTCGTCGCCGCACCGCTCGGGGGCATGACGCTCGCGCAGCTCGGCGCGGACGTCATCCGCTTCGACGGCCTGAGCGGCGGGCTCGACGCCGGTCGCTGGCCGCTCGAGCCGGGCGGGGAGAGCCTGTTTTGGACCGGTCTGAACCGGGGCAAGCGCTCGATCGCGGTGGACCTCGACCGGCCGGAGGGCCGGGAGCTGCTCACCGAGCTCATCTGCGCCCCTGGCGACGGCGCCGGGCTGTTCAGCACCAACTTTCCCGCCCGCGGCTGGCTCGCCTACGACAGCCTGCGCGCCCACCGGGAGGACCTCATCATGGTCAACCTGGTGGGGCGGCGAGATGGCGGCTCGGAGGTGGACTACACCGTCAATCCGCAGGTGGGCCTTCCGGCCCTGACCGGCCCCGCCGACCGCGCCGAACCCACGAACCACGTTCTTCCCGCCTGGGACCTCATCACGGGGCATCTCGTGGCGATCGGCCTGCTCGCCGCCGAACGGCACCGGGGACGAACCGGGGAGGGGCAGCTCATCCGGATCGCGCTCAAGGACGTGGGCCTCGCGATGGTCAGCCACCTCGGGCTCGTCGCGGAGACCCAACTGTGGGGGGACCGCCCGAAAACCGGCAACGATCTATTTGGCGCGTTCGGCCGAGACTTCGAGACCCTCGACGGGCGCCGGGTGATGGTGGTGGGACTCACCCCGCTGCAGTGGAAGTGCCTCGTGAAGGCCACCGGGCTCGAGGCCGAAATCGACGCGCTTGGCGCCCGGCTCGGCCTCGAGCTTCGCCAGGAGGGGAACCGGTACCGGGCGCGGGCCGAGCTCGGCCGCTTGTTCGAGCCGTGGTTTCGGGCCCGGCGCTTCACCGAGGTCAAGGCGGCGCTCGACAGCCACCGGGTGACGTGGGGCCCCTACCGTACCGTCGGACAGGCCCTCTCCGAGGATCCGGATCTCTCGACGGACAACCCTCTCTTCGGTGAAGTCACGACCGGAGGCCACCCCCACCTCGCGGCCGGGAGCCCCCTCTTCTTTGGGGCCCACGAGCGCCCGCCGCTGCCCGTGGCCCCCCGCCTCGGGGAACACACCGACGAGATCCTGCTCGACATCCTCCGACGGTCGGAGGCCCAGGTTGGCGCGCTGCACGACGCAGGCGTCGTCGCCGGACCCCGGCGAGGTACCCCATGAAACGACCCATCGCCTTCTACAAACCCCTCGCCGCCGGCGCCCCCGCGCCGCTGCGCGAGCTGCCCGTTCGACCGGAGCGGGTCATCCATTTCTTTCCGCCCCACCTCGAGAAGATTCGGGCGAAGGTCCCCGAGACCGCGGCCCGCGCCGACGTGATGTGCGGAAACCTCGAAGACGCGATCCCCGCCGATCACAAAGAGGCGGCCCGGGCCGGCTTCATCGAGCTGGCCAAGGCGGTGGACTTTCAGGACACCGCGCTGTGGGTTCGGGTGAACGCGCTCAACAGCCCGTGGGTGCTCGACGACCTCTCCGAGATCGTGGCCGCGGCCGGGGACAAGCTCGACGTGGTCATGATCCCGAAGGTCGAGGGCCCATGGGACATTCATTTCGTGGATCAATACCTCGCGCTGCTCGAGGCCCGGCACCAAGTGAAGTCCCCGATCCTCATCCACGCCCTGCTCGAGACCGCCGAGGGCGTGAACAACGTCGAGTCGATCTGCTCGGCCAGCCCGCGCATGCACGGGCTGAGCCTCGGTCCGGCCGATCTCGCCGCCTCCCGGGGCATGAAGACCACCCGGGTGGGCGGAGGGCACCCGTTCTATGGGGTGCTCGCCGACCCGTCGCAGGACGGGGCCCGCGGCTTCTTTCAGCAAGACCTCTGGCACTACACCGTCGGCAAGATGGTGGACGCATGCGCCGCGAGCGGGCTCCGCGCGTTCTACGGCCCGTTTGGGGACCTGAAGGACGAGGCCGGGTGCGAAGCCCAGTTTCGAAACGCGTTCTTGATGGGGTGCAGCGGGGCCTGGTCGCTCGCCCCGAACCAGATCGAGATCGCGAAGCGGGTGTTCAGCCCGGACGTGGACGAGGTTCGCTTCGCAAAGCGCATCCTCGACGCCATGCCCGACGGCAGGGGGGTCGCGATGATCGACGGCAAGATGCAGGACGACGCGACGTGGAAGCAGGCGAAGGTGATCGTGGATCTCGCTCGCCTGGTCGCCAAGAAGGACCCGGCGCTCGCCGAAGCCTACGGCCTGTGAGACCGCGGAGGTCGAAATGAGCAAGACCCGCCCCGGCAACTTCTTCGAGGACTTCTCACTCGGGCAGCGCTTCGTCCACGCCACCCCTCGCACCGTGACCGAGGGGGACGTGGCCATGTACCTCGCCTTGTACGGCTCGCGCTTTGCCCTCACCTCGTCCACGCCGTTCGCGAGGCGACTCGGGCTCGAGCGGGCGCCGGTGGACAACCTGCTCGCGTTTCACCTCGTGTTCGGAAAGAGCGTGCCCGACATCTCTTTGAACGCGATCGCGAACCTGGGCTACGCCGACTGCCGGTTTGGAGCCCCGCTGTACCCCGGAGACACGGTCGCGACCCACTCCGAGGTCACCGGTTTGAAGGAGAACCGGGATGGGAAGACCGGCGTGGTGTACGTCCGCTCCGTAGGCACGAACCAACGGGGAGAGACGGTGGTCGCCTACGACCGGTGGGTGATGGTCCCGAAGCGGGATCTCGCCTCGCCCCCACCCGAGACTTCGGTCCCGAAGCTCCCCGATTCGGTCCCGCCCGGCGCGCTGCTCGTCCCGTTTGGCGCGGTGGAGGGCTACGACCTCGACGCCGCCGGCAGCGCGGACCTTTGGGAGGACTACGAAGCGGGCGAGCGCATCGACCACGTCGATGGGATGACGGTCGAGGACACCGAGCACATGATGGCGGCGCGCCTGTACCAAAACACCGCCCGGGTGCACTTCAACGACCACGTCGAGCGGCGCGGGCGCTTCGGCCGCCGCATCGTCTACGGCGGCCACGTCATCAGCGTGGCCCGCGCCCTGTCGTTCAACGGGCTCGCCAATGCCCAATGGATCGCGGCCATTCACGGCGGCCGGCACGCGAGCCCCACCTTCGCCGGCGACACCCTCTACGCGTGGACCGAGGTGCTCGAGAGCCACCCGCTCACCCCCCACTTCGGGGCCCTGAGGCTGCGCACCATCGCCGCCAAGGACCGAAGCTGCAGTGACTTTCCGAGGCTCGGCGACGACGGAAAGCTCGACCCTTCGGTCGTGCTCGAGCTCGATCTGTCCGTGCTCGTGCCCCGGCGAGCCGCCGCTCAGCCTGCCTTGGCCAGCGCGGAGGTGTCCGGGTCGTAGGCGAGGTTCGGACCGAGCCAGCGCTCCATGAACGGCAGCGCGATGCCCTTTCGCCGCGCGTACTCCTGGACCTGGTCCCGCTCGATCTTTCCCACCCCGAAGTATTGGGCGTCGGGGTGGGCAAAATACCATCCCGAGACCGACGCAGTCGGCATCATCGCGAACGACTCGGTGAGGCTCACCCCCGTCCGCTTCGTGCCCTCGAGCAAGCGAAACAGGGTCGCCTTCTCGGTGTGGTCGGGGCAGGCCGGATACCCAGGCGCGGGCCGAATCCCCTGGTACTTCTCCGCGATGAGCGCCGCGTTGTCGAGGTTCTCGTCCGGCGCGTAGCCCCACAGCTCCTTTCGGACCCGCTCGTGCATGCGCTCCGCGAACGCCTCCGCGCAGCGGTCCGCGAGCGCCTTCACCATGATCGAGTCGTAGTCGTTGCCCTCGCCTTCGAGCTGCTTGGCCCACGCCTCGACGCCCACCCCCGCGGTCACCACGAAGCCACCGATGTAGTCCACCGGGCCCTCGCGCTTTGGCCGCACGAAGTCACTGAGCGCGAGGTTCGGGCGCCCGCGGGACTTCTTCGTCTGCTGGCGGAGGGTGTGGACGACCTCGATGACCTCGCGCCGCGACTCGTCGGCGTAGACCTCGATGTCGTCGCCCACGGCGTTGGCGGGGAAGAAGCCCACCACCGCCCGGGCCTCGACGCGCTGCTGCTCGAGCATCGCGCGCAGCATGCCCTGAGCGTCCGAAAACAGCTCCTTGGCCTGCTCGCCCACGACCTCGTCGTCGAAGATGCGGGGGTAGGCAGCGTGCAGCTCCCAGGCGTGAAAGAATGGGGTCCAGTCGATCCGCTCCACCAGCTCCTCGAGGGGATAGTTCGTGAACGTCCGTAGGCCGAGGAACGAGGGCCGGGGCGAGACGTGCTTGGCCCAGTCCACCGGGAGGCGGTTCTGCCTCGCCTCAGCGATGCTCACCCGGCTCGTCCGGTCCTTCTTCCCGGCGTGCTGGTCCCGCAGCTTCTCGTAGTCGGCCTTCACCTCGTCGAGAAACCGGTCCTTCTGGGTGTCGGACAACAGCGCGCTCACCACCGACACCGAGCGGGATGCGTCGGTCACATAGATCGCTGGGCCCCGATGGTATTGGGGCGCGATCTTCACCGCGGTGTGCATGCGCGAGGTGGTCGCGCCGCCGATGAGCAGCGGGATCTCGAAGCCGGTGCGCTCCATCTCCTTGGCGACGTCCACCATCTCATCGAGCGACGGGGTGATGAGCCCGGACAGGCCTATGATGTCCGCCCGCTCGGCCTTGGCCACGTCGAGGATGCGCTGCGCCGGCACCATGACCCCGAGGTCGATGACGTCGTAGTTGTTGCAGCGGAGCACCACCCCGACGATGTTCTTGCCGATGTCGTGCACGTCCCCCTTCACGGTGGCCATCACGATCTTGCCCTTCGCTTCGTTCGCGCGGCCCGTCCGCGCCTTCTCCTCCTCGATGTACGGGATGAGGTACGCGACCGCTCTTTTCATCACCCGCGCCGACTTCACCACCTGGGGCAAGAACATCTTTCCCGCCCCGAAGAGGTCGCCGACGACGTTCATGCCGTCCATGAGCGGGCCTTCGATGACCTCGATCGGCCGCTCGAACGCGCGCCTCGCCTCCTCGGCGTCCTCCTCCACGAAGTCGGCGATCCCCTTGACGAGCGCGTGCTCGAGCCGCTTTGCGACCGGGAGCGAGCGCCACTCGAGGTCTTCCTTCTTGTCCTTCTTCTTGCCCTTCAGGCCCTCTGCCGCGTCGGTGAGGCGCTCGGTGGCGTCGGGTCGGCGGTTGAGGAGGACATCTTCCACCTTCTCGAGCAGCGGCTTCGGGATCTCTTCGTACACCTCGAGCTGCCCGGCGTTGACGATCCCCATGTCCATGCCCGCTCGGGTGGCGTGGTAGAGAAAGGCGGAGTGCATCGCTTCCCGGACCGGGTCGTTGCCCCGAAACGAAAACGAGACGTTGCTGACGCCGCCCGAGATCTTCGCGTGCGGGAGCTCGCGCTTGATGTCGGCGCAGGCCTCGAAGAACGCCACCGCGTAGCCGTCGTGCTCCTCGATACCGGTCGCCACCGCGAAGATGTTCGGGTCGAAGATGATGTCTTCGGGCGGGAATCCGACCCGCTCGGTGAGGATCTGGTAGGACCGGCGACAGATCTGTAGCTTTCGCTCCTTGGTGTCGGCCTGGCCATCTTCATCGAAAGCCATCACGATGACCGCGGCGCCGTAGCGCAGCACCTTGGTGGCCTGGGCCACGAACGCCTCCTCACCCTCCTTGAGGGAGATGGAGTTCACGACGCCCTTGCCCTGCACGCACTTGAGGCCAGCCTCGATCACCGACCACTTCGACGAGTCCACGACGATCGGCACCCGGGAGATGTCCGGCTCGGCGGCGATCAAGTTCAGAAACGTGACCATCGCCGCCTCGGAGTCGAGCATGCCCTCGTCCATGTTGACGTCGATCATCTGGGCCCCGCCGGCCACCTGGTCCCGGGCGACCTCGAGCGCGGCGGCGTAGTCCCCCTCCTTCACCAAGCGGCGAAACCGAGCCGAGCCGGTCACGTTCGTGCGCTCGCCGATGTTCACGAACAGGCTGCCCTCGCCGATGGTGAGCGGCTCGAGCCCCGACAATCGGCAGGCGACCTTCGGCTCCGCTCGCACCCGGGGAGCCACGTCCTTCACCGCCTCCGCGATGGCGCGGATGTGTTCGGGGGTCGTGCCGCAGCAGCCCCCGAGCATGTTCAAGAAGCCGGCCTCCGCGAACTCCCGGACCAGCGCCGCCATCTCCTCCGGGCTCTGGTCGTACTCACCGAACTCGTTCGGAAGGCCGGCGTTTGGGTGGGCGCTCACGAAGCAGCGGGCGATCCGGGACAGCTCCTGGACGTAGGGCCGAAGCTGGGCCGCGCCGAGCGCGCAGTTGAGCCCCACCGACAGCGGCCGGGCGTGGCTGATCGCGTTGTAGAACGCTTCGGTGGTCTGGCCAGATAGGGTCCGGCCGGAGGCGTCGGTGATGGTCCCCGACACCATCAGCGGGACGTCCTCGCCCCGCTCTTCGGACACTTCCATGACCGCGTAGAGCGCGGCTTTGGCGTTCAGGGTATCGAATACGGTCTCCACCAGGATGACATGGGCGCCGCCGTCGAGCAGGGCCCGGGTCGCGAGGGCGTAGGCCTCCTTGAGCTCGTCGAAGCTCGTGTTTCGATAGCCGGGGTCGTTGACGTCGGGTGACATCGAAGCGGTCCGGTTGGTCGGTCCGAGCACGCCGGCGACGAAGCGGGGCTTCGACGGGTCCTTGGCCGTGAACTCGTCGCACAGCTTTCGGGCGATGCGGGCCGCCGCTCGGTTCATGTCCTCGACCGCGTGCTCGAGATGGTAGTCGGCCTGGGCGATGGTGGTGGAGCTGAACGTGTTCGTCTCGAGCACGTCCGCGCCCGCCTCGAGGTACTCTCTTTGCACCGCCTCGATGACGTCGGGCCTCGTCAGCGCGAGCACGTCATGGTTCCCCTTCATCTGGCCGGGCACGTCGGCGAAGCGGTCCCCGCGGTAGTCCCGCTCGACCAAGCCGCGGCGCTGGAGCATCGTGCCCATCGCCCCGTCGATGATGAGGATGCGTTCCTTCATCAGGGCTGTGAGAGTTTCGCGTACGCTCATGGGATTTCTCGCTTCATGCATCGGTGCGTCGCACCGCGTGGAAAGTCACGACGCCGAAGTGGGGGGCGCGCCGCTCGGTGTGGGTGACCTCGCACAGGGAGATCCGAAAATCGGCCGCCTCGAGCCAGGCCGCGAGCACGTCGGGGTCGATCCCGGGCTGCACGTGCCCGAACGGGGCGACCACCTGCGGGTGGCGGTGGCGGGCCACCGTCGCCCCGACCAGCCTCCCCCCCGGCCGCAGGACCCGCGCCACCTCGGCGACCACTTGCTCGGGGTCGCTCGCGTAGGGCAGCGCGTTCATCAGGAGGACCGCGTCGAAGGACGACGGCGGAAACGGCAGCCGGTGCATGTCGGCTTCGACGAACTCGGCCTGCGGGTAGCGGGCGAGCCGGGCCGAGCCCGCGGCCACCACCCGGGCGCTCACGTCGAGGCACACGAGGCGCCGGGTCCTCGGGGCCACGAGCTCGGAGAGCGCGCCGTCCCCGGACGCCACGTCGAGCACCTCGCCGAGCTCGGCGAGCCCAAGAAAGCCCCGGGCCGCCGTCTGCCACGTCCGACCGGGCGAATAGTGCCGCTCCATGCGCCCGGCGACGCTGGCGCTCCACGTCTCGTCGGTCGCCCGGGCCGCCGCGAGCGCCGTTGCCCGGTCGCGGTCGGCGTCGAGCAGCGGATCGTCGAGACGGCCGACGATCGCCGCCCACACCGCGCCCACGTCCGGCGGCAGCGACTCGAGCGACGACGCGGAATACAGGGAGGCGGTGCCCTCCCGCCGCACCTCCACGAGGCCGGCCTCCCGAAGCCGCCCGAGGTGGGTCGAGACCCGGGACTGGGCGAGCCCCGTGACCTGCGTCAGCTCGGCCACGGTGAGCGGCTCGTGGCCCAAAACGGCGACGAGGCGAACCCGGGTCGGGTCGCCGAGCACCCGGCACAGCTCGTTGGCCGCCTCCAAAGTCCACATCATTCGCCCTTCCGGATGCCCGGATGAACTACAGCCCCGGACCGGAGAGATCAACCGCGCACCGACGGTGGTCAACGCAGCCCTCGCGCCTCCGAACGGACCCCGCTACCCTCCTTGCCGTGTCGGCCCTCCTCCCCAGTCCTGACGAGCACGGCGATGCCCCCTTGGTCCGCGGCATCCGTGGCCTGTTCTTGCTCGCCCTGGTGGTGATCGTGCTCGCCGGAGCCCGCGCCGCGTCCGAGCTGGTCTCCCAGACCCTGGTTGGCCTGGTGCTCGCGGTGGCCGCGGCGCCGGTGCTCACCTGGTCGCGGCGCCGGGGCCTGCCCGCCACGCTCGGCGCGGTGCTCGCGTCGCTCGCGCTGCTCGTGCTCACCGCCGCGTTCGGAGTCCTGCTCGCCTTCGCCGGCTCCCAGCTCGCCAAGGAGCTGCCCCGGTTTCGCCGCTCCTTCGACGAGGCCCGAAGCGGCCTCCGCGAGCTGCTGATGGCCAACGACCTCGAGCCGCTCCTGGTGATGGTCAACCAGGCCGCCGACTTCTCCCGGATGGATGTCCTGCCCCGGGTGCTCGGCGCCGCCACCTCCGTGGGCAGCATCGCGTTTGTCCTGTTCGTCGCGCTGTTTGCTCTGTTCGAGGCCCCCACCTTCGCCGACAAATGGCACCGGGTGACATCCGAAGACCTCATCTCGCGGGACAACGCCCGCCGCGTCTTGTCCGACGTGCAGCGCTACCTGCTCGTGAAGACCGGGACGTGCATGCTCACCGGGGTCCTGGTGGGGGTGTGGACGGCGATGATGGGGCTCGAGGCGGCGACCTTGTGGGGCCTTCTCGCGTTTGCGCTCAACTACATCCCGTTCATCGGCAGCCTGCTCGCCGGAATTCCCCCGGTGCTCGTCGCGCTGTTCACGATCTCGCCGTTTTCCGGGCTTCTCGTCGCGGCCGGGGTCCTGGCCGCGAACCTCCTCGTCGGGAACCTGCTCGAGCCCAGGGTGATGGGCCGAACCATGGGCCTGTCTCCGCTCGTGGTGCTCTTGTCCGTCGCCTTATGGGGCTGGGTGCTCGGCCCGGTGGGGGCGCTGCTGTCGGTGCCGCTCACCGTGGTGGTGAAGATCGTGCTCGAGCGCAGCGATCGCTACGCTTGGGTGGCGGTGCTGCTCGACTCCCCCACCCGGTTTCGGACCTGAGGGATCCGGCCCGCGACCTTCATGCCGCCGATCGCGGTCGCGAGCGTGCTCTGGCCGGGGAAGACGGAATCTCCCACCAGGAACAAGCCGGGCAGCGGCGGGGCCGGCACGAGATCGAGGTAGTGGTGAAGTCCCACCCTCCGGGGAACCCCGCCCACGAAGCCGAAGCTGCGCCCGGTGAACCGCTCGAAGGTCCGCGGGGACGCGCTCATGTCCCGCTTGACCAAAGACGCCCACTCCGGCGCGAGCGCGGCGAGCCCGGACCGCATCCTGTCCTGCACTTCACCCACATACGCAGCCTGCGCCTCCGGCGGCCGGCCTAGGATTTCGGACATCGGCAGATGGGTGGAAACGGTCAGGGTCCGCTCGCCGGGCCCAGCTCGGCCTCGGTCTTCGGCCCCGCTGATGGACACGAACAGGTGCCGGCCTTCGGTGAACGGCGCGCCCGGCTCGAGGACCAGCTCGAGGTGGCGGGCGTGGGGCCCGGCGTCCGGGGGCGCGTCGGCCACGAGGTACAGCATCGCCGCCCCCCACCCGGTCTCGACCGCGGCCGCCCGCCTTTCGAGCGCCGGCATCGCAGACAGCGGGGTGTCGAGCAGACGGGCCAGATCTTGGGGCAGCACGTTCGCGATCGCGAACGGCGCCTCCACCGGGCCGCGCCGGGTGTCCGCCCTCCACGCCCCGGGCACCCGCTCGAGCCGCCGGACCCGGGTCGCGAGCTGCACCTCGCCGCCGGCCCGCTCGATGGCGCCGACCAGCGCGGTCGCGAGCGAGCCGATCCCGCCCCGCACATGGCCGGTCCCCCGAAAGTAGTAGTCCATCGTGCCGAGTGCGAACGGGGCCTCCGCCTCGGCGGCGGAGCACTGCACGGTGATCTGGCACAGCCCGTCGAGGTAGGTCCGCAGCGGCTGGCACCGCTCGAGGCCGAACCTCCGGAGCACCGCCCCGAGCGAGCGGCCGACCGCCGACAAGAGCGGCAGGTAGCCGGGCAGCCGCTTCAAGTGGGAGAAGAGCGCCGCGCCATCGAACGGGGGCAGGAGCCGGGGATCGTCGAGCAACCCCCACAGCGCGTCCGCGACCGTCCGCTGGTAGGCGAAGAAGCGCTCGAGGCGGACCCGAAGCCCCGGCTCGTCCATCCCCGGGAGCAGAGAGATCCGCTCGAGCAGCAGCGCCCGGTCCCGGGGGACGGCGAGCGACCAGTCCGGCGTGCGCAGCTCGACCAGCGGATCGATGAAGTCGATCTCGACCGGGAGCTGGTGGCGCTCGATCCACCTCGCGAACGGCTGCCCCGGGTCGAACCCGGAAAACAGGGTCGCGCCGGCCTCGAACCGGTACCCGCCCCGGCGAAAGGTGCTCGCGCACCCCCCCGGATAGTCGAGCCGCTCGAGCAAGCACACCTTCGCCCCCCGCTCGGCCAGGGTAAGCGCGGCCCCGAGGCCGCCGAAACCCGCCCCGATGACCACTGCGTCGTACCGGCTCACCCGGGCACGGTACGGCGTCCCGGGGCGAGGCCCACCCGAAAGCGCCCCGTGCCTGCCTCGGGGTTCATCGTGGGGCGGGTGCGCCGGCGGCCGAGGAGTTCGAAGCTGCCGCGCACCGCCTCTTCGTGTAGGGGGCGGCCATGTCGAGGCGACGGGCGGTGCTGGTCACGGGGGCGGGCGGGGAGCTGGGGACCGGGCTCATCGAGCGCTTGTGCGAGCGCTCGGAGACGTCGGTTTTGGCCCTCGACCTGCGCCCGCTGCCGCCCGAGCTGGCCGCGCGGTGCGCGACCACGATGGTGGGGGACATCCTCGACACCCGGCTCATCGACCGGCTTCAGGCCGAGTTCGAGATCGACACCATCTTTCATCTCGCGGCGCTGCTCTCCACCCGATCCGAGTTCAACCCCCGGATCGCCCACGACGTGAATGTGCAGGGCACGCTGCAGCTGCTCGAGCTCGCGGTCGAGCAGTCGCGGTGGCACGGCCACGTCGTCCGGTTCTTGTTCCCGAGCTCGATCGCCGTCTATGGGCTGCCCGACCTCGTGACGAAGCGGGCGGCGGGCCGGGTCCCGGTCAGCGCTTTTCCGTCCCCGACGACGATGTACGGCTGCAACAAGCTCGCCTGCGAGCAGCTCGGCCGCTACTACGCCCGCCACTACCGGCAGCTCGCGGTCGATGACCACGACAAAGGCGTGGACTTTCGGGCGCTCCGATTCCCCGGTCTCATCTCGGCCGAGACGCTCCCGAGCGGCGGGACGAGCGACTACGCCCCGGAGATGATCCACGCCGCCGCCCGGAGGGAGCCGTACGCCTGCTTCGTGCGGGAGGACACGCTCATCCCGTTCATGGCGATGCCGGACGCGATCGACGCTCTGCTGTCGCTGTCTCAGGCCCCAAGGGAGGCGCTCAGCCACCACGTCTACAACGTCGGCGCCTTCGAGCGCACGGCAGGCGCGTTCGCCGGCCGAGGCCGCGCCGCGTTTCCCGAAGCCGACATCAGCTTTCGCCCCGACCAGCGCCGGCAGGCGATCGTGGACTCCTGGCCGGAAGCCGTGGACGACGGCCCAGCCCGCACCGACTGGGGGTTTT
>DAIQNR010000028.1:0-42402 GCA_036788295.1 Myxococcota bacterium | reverse complement strand
GACTCCTGGCCGGAAGCCGTGGACGACGGCCCAGCCCGCACCGACTGGGGGTTTTTCCCCGTCTTCGACTTCGAGCGAACGTTCGAGGAGTACCTCATCCCCGGGGTCACCGCCCGCTACCGCTGATTCCCCGGATGAAGTCCATCCGCTGTTTGGCCCACCCGGCCTTTCGCCCCGCCTCCGGAGGCCGACGGCTCGAGGCCCGTGGTATCTGCGCATACCGATGGGGGACAGGACGACGCGGCTGGTGAGGGGCCCGTGTGGGCAGAGCGGGCTCGCTGCTTCTCTTCTCTTCGGCGCGCTCGCGTGCGGAGAGGACGGGGCAGAGTGGAGCGAAGCGGTCAGCGCGGTGGTGCCGGCTGGGCTCGATTACCGGGGGCCGGACGCCCAGTTCCATTCCAGCTTTCGACCGACCTCGGCGCCGTTTGGTGGTTTCGGCGGGGGGTCTTGCTCGGTCCGGCGGACGCCGGTGGTGTTTCTGCCCGGCAACGGGGATCCGGCCAAGAACTGGGACTTCCCTCCGTCCACGGGCGCCCCCTCGGTGTACGCGACCCTGCGCGCCGCCGGCTACACCCCGTGCGAGCTGTTCGGGCTCGACTACCTGACCGCCGCCGAGCGGGCGGACGGGACCCGCAACTACCACCGCCCGGAGAAGGCGGAGCTCGTGGCCCGGTTCCTCTCCGACGTGCTCGCGTACACCGGCGCGGCGCAGGTGGACGTGGTTGGGCACTCGCTCGGGGTCACGATCGCCCTCGAGGGGATGAGGCAGTTCGGGCTCTCGTCCCGGGTGCGCCGCTTCGTGGCGATCTCGGCCGGCATGCGCGGCCTCGACTCCTGCCGCTACGCCGGCACCGCCAACCCTTTGCTGCCCACTTGCGGGTCCGCCAACGTCTTTCAGCCCTCCGTCTTCGGCTTTCACCCCGACGTCTGGTACGGACGAAACCCCCGAATGGGATCATCGGGCTTCAGGGCCGACCCGCGCCGCGCCGCCGGGACCCGCTTCTATTCGATCCGGGCTGGCTACCAGGATCAGGTCCACTGCACCACTTCGACGTTCTATTTCGGCTGCTGGCGGACCGCGACCTTCGACGCCAACCCGAACGTCATCGCGCAGCTCGACGTCGGCGACGGCTCCACCGCCGCCCAGCTCGACTTCGACTTCTCGGACTGGAGCCCGTTTGCGCTCGGCGCCGGGGATTCGGACGGCGTCGGGCACTTTCGGGCCAAGAACAACACCGGCCCGGTCCTGGCCGAGATGCTCCAGACCGGGTGCACGGGCGCGGCCTGCTGCGGCGCGTACGCCGGAGCCTGCCGCTGATCGCAAAAAGAACGACGCAACTTCTCTCCTACATCGACGACAATGTGGTTAGCTGTCGGTCGCCGGGCTGGTCCGGCATTCGACGCCGCTTGGAGGAGACCTAAGATGACCACCGTTCGCCGCCCGACCACCCCTACGCTCGCCTACGACGCCGCCCAGGCCAAAACCAGCCCGGGCATGAAGGAGACCGCGCCGACGGCAGCGGGCTCCAAGGCGACCGCGATGACCGCCTCGCGCCCGACGGCCCACACGCCCTCCCGAGCGCCGTTTGGCGCCCAGTTTGGGACCCAGAGCCTGCCCGGCGTCCCCCCGGCGATGGACCCGACCCGGTGGGCGCGCGGCTTCGCGAACGCAAACCTGGCCACGCTCCAGCTCTTCGCTCAGGGCCCCGCCGAGGCGTGGAAGGCCCCGATGGTCTACCCGTTCGCGTTCACCATCGGCTTTTCCCCCGAAGTCCTCATCGGCGCCGCCCTGGGCCGCTGAGGCAAAAGAGCCCGGTCAACGGCTGCGGTAGAGCCGGACCTTCTTTCCCCCGTGGTCGAGCAGGGCCAGGCTCTCGAGCTCGAGGCCGGTCCCGTGAGCGAGTTTGGGGTCCGCGGCCAGCAGCGCGAGTCGCCACCCGGCCGGCAGCTGCCGAAACCGGTGGCCGATGGATTGGTAGAGGTTGCGCAAACCCTCTCCGCCGGCCACCCGATCTCCAAAGGGAGGGTTTGAGACCCACAAGCCCGAAGGCGGCGGCTTCGCGAGCGCCGGCGCCGCCCCGAGCGCGGCCGCCTCGAACCCGATATCCTGCCCCACGCCGGCCCGGGCCGCGTTTTGCCTCGCCGCCTCCACCGCGCCCGCGTCCCGGTCGCTGCCGAGGACCGGCGCCGGCGCCGTCGGAAGGATCAGGGCCCCGAGCTGGGCGCGGATCCGGGCCCACCGCTCCTCGTCGAAGATCGGGGAGCGCTCGTAGTGAAACTGCCGATCCCATCCCGGGGGGATGCGCCGAGCCCAGCGGGCGGCCTCGATGAGCAGCGTCCCCGACCCGCAAAACGGATCGATCACCGGCGCCGAGCGGTCGAAGCCAGAAAGATCGAGCACCGCCCGGGCGAGCGTCTCGGCGAGCGGCGCCTTGGCCCCCTCGAGTCGCCAGCCCCGCCGGGACAAGGGCTGGCCGGCGACCGACAAGGATAGAACCAGCCGGTTGTTCTCGAGGCGGGCGAAGACCCGCCAAGGATCGTCGTCGGCGGCGGCGAGGCTGCCGGCCACGTCCCGAATCCCAGCCAGGACCCGCTCCTCGATGGCCCCGGTGTGATCGACCCTGGACCGCCGGGAGGTCGCTCGCACCGCCACCGCTTGGCCCGGCCGCAAAAACGCCTGCCACGGCAGCGCCGCCGCCACCCGGGTGACGGCATCGAGCCGGGGCGCCGGCCCCTCGCCGAGCCGGACCCGCAGGTCGAGCGCGAGACCCAGCTCGAGCAGCGCCCTCGACAGGACATGGTCGTTGCCCTCGAACTCGACGCCGCCGGGTACGACGCTGGGCCGCACCCCGCCCACCCCCCGAACCTCGAGGAGCAGCCGGGGCTCGAGCCCGGGCCCACAGGGCGCAAACAGCTGGTGCGGTTGTTGAACGCCCACGGGCGGGCAGTCCTGCCACCGCCGGCCCCCACCAGCAAGGAAACGGGAGGACCGACGCGGGCCCGACGCCGTGGGAGGGCAGACAGGAGAGCGACCGGCGGCCATGGACTGGGCCCGTTCGCGGATCTGAGACCCGAGGCCGATGCGCCGGCGTCGTCCGGTTGGTACGCTCCCGGCGTGAAGCGGTGGATGCAGAGTCGATGGGCGCTCGCGCTGCTGCTGCTCGCATCGGCCCCCGCCGTGGCCAAGGCGGCGCCACCGGTGGCGGTGGCACCGGTGAAGGCCCCGGCATCCTACGGCCGATCCGCGCTCGAGAAGGCCCTCCTGACCGCGCTCGAAGCGGCCGCGGGCCCGGTCACGAGACCGGCCCGGGTGAAGAGCAAGCTGCGGTCGGGGGCCCGCAGCCCCTCGTCGCTCGCCGCCGCGGCCCGCTCGGTGGGCGCGAGCCGCATCCTCGACGTGCAGATCACGAAGCAGGGCTGGCTCTACACCGCCCGTGCGGTGCTCGTGAACGCGGCGAGCGGAGAGGTCGAGATGGACTTTCGCTCCCAGTTCTACAAGCCGAAGTCGGAGGCGGCCGACCGGGGCCGCCGCATCGCGAAGACGACCGCCGAGAAGCTCGCCGAGCTGCAGGGACCCGCCGGGCCGGCGCCGGGGGCCGACGAGCCGAGCGCGCAGGGCACCAACCGCAGCCCGGTGGCCGGCACGGGCGCCGGGGACCGGGCCTCGTCCGGTTCGACTTCGGTTTCCGGGGCCAAACCAGAATCTCGCCGAGAGGTGGACCCCACCCGGGCGAAACTCGACGACGAGCCGCCCTCGGCGAGGCCCGGCGCTCGATCCACCGCCGCGGAGGCGGCGAGGGATGTCGAAGCGGCGCCGGCGTCAACCCGGACCGGCGAAGCGGCGCCGGCGTCAACCCGGACCGGCGAAGCGGCGCCGGCGTCAACCCGGACCGGCGAAGCGGCGCTGGCGTCGCGGGGCGAGGAGCCGCCGGCCGGTGCGTCGCCGCCCACCGACAATGCGGCGGGACCGGCCACGACATCGGCGCAGCTCGAGGCCTCGGGCAGCGAAGCCTCGGGCGGCAGGTGGCTCGGGCTTCGAATCGGGCTGACCGCGGGGGCCGGGCTGCTGCGGACCTACGATCTGTCGAGCCCAGCCGTGGACCGGTCGTCCCTGTCGTACCGGCTCGACCCCTTGTCGCTGTTCGACCTTCGGACGGAGCTCGGTCTCGGTCCGGTGCTGCTCGAGGTCCGAGGCAGCCTGCGGCCGGTCGCCTACGAGCTCGCGCCCGAGACTGGCGGCGCCTCCGTCACGCCCCGAGGCCTGTTCGTAGACGCCCAGATCTTTGCTGGCTACGCGCTGTCGCTCGGGCGGCTCGACGGCGGCGAGGCCCTGCTCGTGCCCCGCGTGGGCGCCCGGCTCACGGTGCATTCGGTGGACGAAAACCCGGGTCCGCTGTTGCTCGACAGCACCGCTGTGACGGGGCTCGCTGGCCTCGCCTTTCGCCTTCCCCTGGGCCGCATCTTCGAGCTCGGCGTCGGCTTCGAAGGAGGCCCGATCCTCAGCTACCAAGAGGGCCCGAGCACCACCGGCGCCGCCCGGATCGGCTGGGCCGCCGGCGGCGACCTCGACGCCCGGGTGTGGCTCACCGACGCCCTCGCCATCGCCTTCGACAACCGCTTCATCTATGAATCGGTGGGATTCGATGGCGCCCCGGACCGCCCGCTCCCGATCAACGAGCAAAACCTTCTGCAGGAAGCGCAGCTTGGCGTGCGAGACCTCCGCACCACGCTCGGCGTGATGCTCCGCCTCTGAAAGCCTCCGACGAGACAATCCGCACCGTCTCGCCGGCCCCCGCCGCGGGACGACCCGAACCGAGATCCTCGGGTGAGCTACCCGTCACCGCCGATGCGCTATGGGGAAGATCACGGCGCCGGGCCGCCCCGGTACGGTGCATCTGCTCGCAGCCGGCACAGGCCCGCGCCCGACCGGCAGGAGCTCGATGAGGCCGCGTGGAGCAGCTCGAGCGGGCGGACGGGCTGTGCCTCGAGAGGATCGAACCCGGCGAAGTGGAGGATTCGGAGCAGACGACCTTGCGAGGCGAGAGTCGGGCGTTCTCGGTGGGGCTCCTCGGCCCCCCGAACCCATCCAGGTTCGGTCCGGTGAAGGCGATGGGAAGCGGCCGATCGATGCCAAAGCTGGACGGCCTCAAGGCGGCGTCAGCACGGCCTCGACCACGAAGCCGTCGCGGTGGCCGGCCGACGGCACGCCGGGGATGAGCGAGCCTTCGGTCCAGCCGCCGACGAGCACGCGGCCGCATCCATCGACCGCCACGGTGAGCGCGGCGTCGTATCCGGGCGCGTCGCCCTGCCAGACCGCGATGGGCTCGCCGTCGCCGCCCACTTGGAGAACGAACGCCGAGATATCCGTCGGCTCCCCGGAGATGAAGTCTCGGTCGGTCTCGCCGGCCACGTACACCGAGCCGTCCGGGCCAGCGACGGCGTCGTGAACCCAGTCCGCCCCCGGCCCCCCACTCTGCACGATCCCGGCCACGAGCCCGTCGGCGAGCCGGACATCGGCGACGAAGACGTCCATCTCACCGTAGGCGACCGGCCCAACCGGCGCGAAGGTGGAACCGATTACGCGAACGTGCCTGTCGGGCCCGGGGAGCACCGCCACCGCCGAGTCGTACCCGGTCGCGGTGAGCCGGGCGCGCCAGCGCTCCTCACCCGCCGGGCTTCGCCGGACGAGCCAAGCCCCCCGGCGCCCACCCACCGTACCATGGTAGGTGATGAGCAGGTCGCCGGTGCCGTCGCCAACGGGGAGAATGTCTTGGGAAAAGTCGGTCTCGGGGGTCGACCACCGAGACAGGCTTCCTTCCGAGAAGCCTGCGGGCCCGAAGCTCACCGTGGCGAACAGGGGATCTTCCCACTCCTCGACATAGTTGGACGGGACGTAGATGTCGGTGTACCCCACCGCGAACCACGAATCGCCGACGACCGCGAGCCGGCGGGGATGCTCGGGCTGTGGCCCTCCCAGCTGGATGTGGTGGACGGGCCCGCCCTCACCGAAGCGAAACTTGGCGAAGAAGGCGTCGTACTGCCCGCCCGAAGTGGCGCCGGGCAGCGCGCCGAGCGTTCGACCCACCGCCCGAACCCACCCATCTTCCCCGGCCACGAGATCCTCGATGACGTCCGCTGACGGGGTGTCGATCTGGGCCGAGCCGAGCGTGTTCCCATCCAGCCCGAGCCAAGAGACGAACGCGGCCGCATCCCCGCTCGGGGCCAGCTGCCCTTCGCCCCGCTCGCCCCGCTCGAAGCCGCCGACGATCACTTTGCCCTCGCCGTCCACCGCGAGGGCATGGACAGCATCGTCCCCCGCCGTCCCGAAGCGCACGCCCGGCCACCGCGCTTCGCAGCCCGGCGGAGGCCCTCCGCCGTCGAAGGGGAAACCGCCGTCGAGTGCATGGCCGCCGTCCAGAGCCGGGCCCGCGTCGATCGTGGTTCCCCCGTCCCAGTAGGGACCGGCGTCGGCGAGCTCCGGCCCGTCCCCGCCCGGGCACGCCGCCACCATCGACCACCCGAGCCCCACCCAAACCATGTGCCGCTTCATTGGATTCCTCGCGCCGGAACCAGCCCGACGGGACGAAACAAGCAAGCCGGGGGCCAGCGTTCACCCCGAGCACTTCCCGGCGAAAGCTGCCCGCCTTCCACGGATTTCCGAGGACCGCCGGCTCGGGTTCACGGAGGCAAAAAAAGTGGGCTGACCCCCTTGAAGCTCGGTCGCATTCGGTGTTTTCACTGATCATGGGCAAAGCGAAGACCCCAACGGACAGCGCTCTGGATCGGGTGGATCCGATCGCTTCCGAGGTCCGCTACGACCCCGCCACCGCCGAGCGGGCGTTCGAGGCGTCGAAGCCGGACCTTCTCGCCATTCACGAGGCGGACGTGGAGCCCTTCCGGCTCGGCACCGGCCGCGCGATCCAGGGCATCTTCGGTGTGATCGGGATCGCGAAAGCCACCGGCGTGCCGGTGCTGCTCGCGCAGCTGCCCGAGCCGACCTTCGACCGGCAGCAGTTCTCGCGGCTCGAGCGGCTCACGTGGACGGCGTGGTACCTCGAGCGGACCATCGCCCCGCTGCTCGCCGGCAAAAGCGAGGCGGTGCTGGCCGCGGAGCTGCTCGCCGAGGCCAACGAGGTCAGGCGGCGCATGCAAACCTGCGCCGAGTACCACCTGATGGACGACCCCGAGGCCGCAGCCCAGCTCGCGCACCTGCGCCTCGGCGGAGGGCACCACGACCTCGCGAACGATCTGTTCGGGTACGCGCGAATCTACGTGCAGCACCTCGATATCCTCCGCCACGACCGAAAGACTTTCCGGGAGAGCGATGCGCAGCGCGCCCTCGAGCTGTCGAGCGAGATCCTGCGCCTGCTCGCCACCCCGAAGGCCGACGCGCTGACCGAGCTGCAGCGGCTCGAAGCGCGGACCTGGGCCCTGCTCGCGAAGGTCTACGAAGACGTGGCGGAGACCGCCCGGTGGCTGCACCGCAGCGAGCCGGCCAAGCGGGCCAACTACCCGAGCCTGTTCACGCTCGGCCGAAAGCCAGCTCCCAGAAGCGCGATGGACAGCGACGCCAACCCCCAGGATGCGCCGACCATCCCCGATGCGATGACGCTCCCCGACGCAATGACCGGCCCGAGGGCAATGGCCCGCTCGGACAAAACGACGAGGCGGGACGCGATGACGAGGCCGGACGCAACGACGAGGCAAGCCGCTATGCCGAAGCCGGATTCGCCGAACACGGCCCCTGCCGACCCCTCGGACCCGGCGCCGACCCTGCCCGGCTGACCCCCATGGTGAAAGTCAGCGCAATCCCGGGGCCCTCTGGAGGTGTCCCTGAAGCCAGTTGGTCAAGCGGAGGCCCGGTTCCCTGAGGCCAGCTCGTTTCCGGTTGGAGAGTTCTCCTGGGCCCGCGAAGCCCGCTCGTTTCCGGCTCGCGGCTCCGGCCGCCTTTTCGGCTTTCGCCGGATCGGCGGTCGCATTTCGGTCCGCGACCGGCCACCCTCTTCGGTGACCGAGCGAGGTCAGGAAGGACCAACATGACGACCCTCAACGAGCAACAGCAGGCCCTGTGCGACGGCAGCCACGACTTCACCGGGCTGCGGGCGATGCTGTTCAACACGTCGCTGAAGCGCGACCCTGAACAGAGCCATACCCGGCTCCTGCTCGAGGTCGTGGGCCAGATCATGGGAAAGAACGGGGTCGAGGTGGAGCACGTCCAGGTCGCCGCCGCCGGCGTCGTCCCCGGCATCTATCCGGACATGACCGAGCACGGCTACGAGAGCGACGGGTGGCCGGCTTTGTGGGAGCGGGCCCAAGACGCGCACATCTACGTCATCGGCACCCCCCTGTGGCTCGGCGAGGAGTCCTCGATGTGCAGGGTGCTCATCGAGCGGCTCTACGGCATGTCCGGGCTGCTCAACGGCAAGGGGCAGTCCATCTATTATGGCAAGGTGGGCGGCGCCGTGATCACCGGCAACGAAGACGGCGTGAAGCACGCGGCCATGACCATCGCGTACGCGCTGTCCCACCTGGGGCTGACCATCCCGCCGCAGGCCGACTGCGGCTGGATTGGCGAGGCGGGGCCCGGACCTTCTTATGGCGACCGTCTGGAGGATGGCACCCGGGCCGGTTTCGGCAACGACTTCACCCAGCGCAACACCACGATCATGGCGTGGAACCTGATGCACATGGCCAAGATGCTGAGGGATGCTGGCGGCCTGCCCAACCACGGCAACGACCGCCGAGCCTGGGCCGCCGGCTGCCGCTTTCACTACGAAAACCCCGAGCACCGCTCCTGAGCCGCCGCCCCAGGGCCGGTGCCCGCTGGTTCAAAGCCCGAGCTCTCGCGGGCTCGCCCTTCGACGACGCCAGGGTCGGGTGAGGTGGCGATCACGGGAGACGGCGGCGGGCGGACAGGAGCACTCCGCGCGTGCCGGCCAGGAAGAGCCGGTCGTCGCCGACGAACGCGCCCTGTTCGATCCCTTGAACCATCTCGGGGACGGCGCCAGGAAGACCCAGCGGGTGCTGGCACCGATCTTCGAGCCGGATGGCGAGGCGGTGGGAGCATCGGCCGAAGGTGACGAACAGGTATCCGAAGCCGAGCTTCAGGTTTCGAACGCCCTGGTTCAGCTGCACCTGGTCCAGCGGCCCCTCGATCGTGGTGCAGGGTCGAAAACTCGGGGAGAGCTGCTCGGACCAGGCCTCGAACCGGCCCTCGGCGTAGCTGGCCACCTCCCCCAGCCCGTTGCCCATCCACGCCGTCCCGTCTGAACCGAACGCCACGTCGCCGATTCGCAGCCCTCGCCGAAACGGGGGCCGGAGATCCTCGAGCAATCCACCGCCTTGGTCGTAGAACTGGTAGGTGGCGCTGAAGCCGCGGAGGATGCGGCCGTCGGAGGCCACCGCGAGCTGCGTATCTAGGCGCCGACCTCGGTCGGAATCAGGCAGGATTTGGAGCCAAGGGCCGCTCGGATCTTCGGACTGAAGCATCCCCCCGCGGTCGTTGAGGAGCACGATGCCGGCGGGTCCGAGCGCCCCGTCGCGGATCTGGGAGGCCCCAGGGGTCGAGGTAGCCACCACCCGCAGACCGGTGGGTTCGATGCGGAGGTGAAAGGCCCTGCCTGTCTCGCCCTCCCCTCCAGCGAGCAAGAAGGTATCCTCCCCGGTTGCGACGAGGGTCCGAAGGGTGACTGCGTCGCCGAGGTCCTCGGCGTCGAGCCAATCCCTCAGCCCTGGGGTTCTGGCCCGGTCCGGCAGGGTCCGGTCCCTCAGGACGAGCACGACCTCTTCGGAGTGGACCACGACCCGACCACCGGAGAACGCATGCCCGCCGAGGACATCGAGCGGGCCCTCCAGCCGGGTGTAGGGAGAAAGGAGATCCTCGACCCCGGGGACATGCAGTTCGAGCGGCTCCACCGGGCTCGGGCACGAATCGACCGCAACGTGCCGCACGAGCCTCAGGGAAGTGCGAATGGCGCTGGCCGAGCCCAGGGCGCGACCGAGCGTGTCAACGATGGCGGCATCGAGAGGGAGCGGCTCGACGACGCGCAGCCACGACCCGTCGAACTCGGACACGGGGCCGGCCTCGCTGAGCTGCATCCGGTCGAGCGGCGCCGACCCGAGCGGGTGCTCGAGCACGGACAAATCGAGCTCCACGACGACCGGCTCCTCCCCGGACGCGAGCTCGAGATCGATTCGAGGCCCCTCGACCCGCTGCCCGGACTCGACGCGGAGGGCCCCGAGGCTTCGAGCGAGCCGACCCTCGCCATCGACGAGCGCGATGATCTTCACCCCGTCGGGACGGCTCGACAGGTCGAGCTCATACCGCTCGTGGCACCCCGCCCCCGTGGCGACCAGCACCGCGACCGCCCAGCCTCTCCCCACCGCCGTCCCCTACCAGACGACGCCCGAGCCGAAAACCGCGAGCGACCCCGCGCGCTCCGCTTGGCCCGCCGACGACACGAGGGCGTTCAGTCCGCCCAAGGCCCACCGACTCCCGGACGACTGCGAGCGGTGCTCCTGGTGGAGGTCCCGAGGAGCTCGTTCGTTCACCAGAGCCCCGGCGGGCTAGGGAAGCGGACGTCCGTTCACCACCAGCTCGACGCCGCGGACATTGGGGGCCCGCTCGACGAGCAGGTGGACAGGGCCTTTTCATTCTTCGCCCGAGACACCCATCTTTGGGCCAGCAAGCAGAGGGAGCGCATGGAGGAGCGAACATTCAGCGAGAGGGCGGTGTTCGAGGCGCTCGTCAACGCGGTCGCCCACCGGGACTACGCCATCGCGGGGGCCCGAATCCGGTTTCACATCTTTCAGAACCGGCTGGAGCTGATGGTCCCCGGCGGCCTCCCGAACACGCTCTCGGTGGAGTCGATGCCGCTTCGCCCATACAGCCGAAACGAGCTGGTGCTATCTCTCATCGCCCGGGTCCCGAGCCACCGCCTCGGGCGCTCCTTCCTGATGGACCGCCGCGGCGACGGGGTGCCGATCATTTTGGAGCAGAGCCTCGAGAGGTCCGGCCAATTGCCCAAATGCGAGGTCTTCGACGACAGCGAACTCGGGCTTACGGCCGCGAGCCGGTCCGAGGTTCCGCGAACCGGCGGAGCCAAAGTCGGGTGGGCCGGTGACCAAGAGAAGCCGCCAGTCCGAACTGGCGGCTCCCAAGGCCCGTGGTGTGGTGTATCGGGGCGAGAGGATTCGAACCTCCGACCTCTTGACCCCCAGTCAAGCGCGCTAACCAGGCTGCGCTACGCCCCGATGTAGGTGGCCGCTGTCGGCCGGGCGGGAAGAAAACCGGACGGGCGCCGGGGCTGTCAAGGGCCCAATCGCAGCCGATGCTCAGACGAGCACGGCGCCCCGGGCCACGAGCTGCTGGCTTTGGAGCACGGCGCGGTTCCTCTCGCTGCGCTCGGCGCTCAGGCTCGACATCATGTCGAGCACCGGTCCGTGGGTCATGATGAGCTCGTCGAACCGCTTCTTCGACAGCCGGAGCACGTACGAGTCGTCCAAAGCGGTGATCGACGCCGTGGTGGGTTCCCCGGTGAGAAGCGACATCTCTCCGAAGACATCGCCCGGCCCGAGCTCGGCCAGGACCAGCGGCTCTTGGTTCACGAGGCGGCTGACCTCGACCCGGCCGTGCAGGAGCAGATAGAGCCCGTTGCCCTTCTTGCCTTCCTCGAGGATCACCTCGTTGGGAGCGAAAGATCGGCTCTTGAACTCCCCCATGAGTTCTCGCCGCTCGAGCGGCTTGAACGAGGCGAACAGCGAGTGGGTGGCCATCGCGGTGGCGAGCAGGCGCTGCCGATAGAAGTTTCGGACCGCGGTCGCCACCGTCGGGAACTGCTCGATCAGCTCCTCCAAAAGCCCACGGGAGATCTCGAAGACATGGGCCCGCTCCTCGACCCGAACCGTAGCCGTGCGCCGGCCTCCCTGAAGGAGCGCCATCTCGCCGAAGAACGCGCCGTCGCCGAGCTGCGCGAGGTGCTGCTGCCGACCGGTTCCATCCCTTCTGGTCACCGACACGATCCCCGACGCGAGCACGAAGAACGAGTCGCCGTCGTCGCCCTCGCGCAGGATCACCTCTCCCGGCTCGAGCTGGTGCATCTTCATCCGCACCAGCACCTCCATGAACGCGCGCTTGGGCAGGTCCGAAAACAGCGGGATGAGCAGCGCCGACTCCGCCGGGGCGGCGGAGCTGTCCTCCTCGATGGAACCGGTATCCAAGGGCTCGTCCAGCTCGTCCGAGACCACGTCGGTGAGCTCGAGGGTGATCCCGAGATCCCCATCCGGCTCGACCTCGATCTCGAGCCCTTCCCCGTCGCAGACCGGCTCGCCGTTCACGACCCGTGAGGGGACGAGCACGGGCTGGCTCGTCGGCCACGCGGCGAGGACGTCGTCCGTCGCCGTCGCCGCCGGCTTGTTCTTCACCAGCGGCAGCGCGGGCACGTCGATCGAGCCCGCCCGGCGCTTCGAATAGAGGTCGGCGAGGCGAGCCTGGGTCTCGGTGTGAGAAGGCTCGAGGCCCAGGATCAGCTTGCAAACCGCGATCGCCTTCAGAAGCAGCCCGTCGTCGGCGTAGCGGCGCGCGACCTCCTCGTACGCAGCCACCGCGGCCGGCCGGTCCCCAAGCCTCCGGAGCACGTCGCCGAGCTTGAGCCGGCAACCCAGATCGCCCGGGGCCTGGCGCGCGATCTCTTCGTAGAGCTCGCGGGCCTCACGCAGCTTCCCTTCGCCATACAACCGCGAGGCGCGGTCCTTCATCTTTCGGAGTTTTTCAGCCATCGATTTCACGAACGCGGTCCCAGCTGTCGTCCGGTGGTGCGCCGGGCTCGCCGCCTCTCGCGAGCGTCGCGGCCAGGGAAAGGGCCAGGTCTCGAATGAGACCGGCCGCCGCCACCCTGGCGTCCTCCACCGGTAGAGGGTCGGCGACACGCCCTTCGAAGCGCAGGCGCCGGTCGGCGATAAAGCCTCGCTCCGGGGCGAGGGCTGGGTCGAGCCCTTCCACCGACCGCGCCGCGGCGTCGAGGTCGCCGGCAACCGCCGACGCGATCGCCGCGGCCCGAGCGAAAACCCACTCGAGCGCGCCGCCGGTCGCCGGGTCGGGGGGAAAGGCGCCCTCTGCCGAGCGGGCCACAACCCGGAGCGCGACCCGGACCGCCGGAAGGTACAGCTCGGCCGGCTCGCCTTCGGGCCGCGGAGAATCGAGGTTCTCGAGGTCGATTCGCTCGGTGGGAGCCCCGAGCGCGTCGCCCAAGTCCTCGGCCGCCAGCCTGGGATCGAGAGGCAGCGGCCCCGGCCCGACCGGCAGCCGTACACGGACCCCGAGAACGGCGCCTCGACGATGACCCATGGTCTTCCACCGGGCGAGCGCTTCGCGCACCGGCCCCAGCTCCGCGGCGGGGCCGGGCCACCAGTCGGGAGGGTGCGTCTTCAGCGCCACTCGGGACTCGGGCTGGTCCGGATCCAGCCGCTCTTCGACGATCTCGAGCACGTCTTCCTCGCCGTCTTCGAGGGTGAGGGTCGGCTCGGCCGACGCCGGGGCCAAAGCCGGGGAAACCGGCGGATCCGGCGCCCACGCATCGGCAGGGAAATCGATCGGCTCGCCTCGGCGCAGGGTTAGGACCGCGTCCGCGAGCTCGCGCACCGTGCGCTCCCGCAGGCCAAGCGGACGGGCTTCGAGCAGCGACGACGCGCGCTCGGGGCGATCCGTAGCCACCAGCGCGAGCGTGGCCGCGAACCGGGCTCCATGAGCGTCGTCGGGCAGCAAGGGGAGCAACCGCCGCACCGCCTGCCCGATGAGCAGCGCGGCGACGAGGCGAGCGAGGTCGCGAGGGGAAGCCGCGACCTGGTCGAGCGCCCGGGCCCGCTCGCCCGCGGTGAGGGACTTCTCAGCCAGCCCGGCGAGCGTCCCGACGGGCAGACCGCCCACGTCGCCGACAAAGCCGGCAGCGGGCCCGGCCCAGTCCCCGAGGACCAACCGGATCGAAGCCGGCGCGACCCCCTGACCGGCGAGCGCCCGCTCGAGGCCCTCCCTGCTCAGCGGCTTGTGACGCAAACCGGTGTGTCCGCTCGGCACCCAGGCCATGGCGATCCGGGCCATCACGAATGCGCCCAGAGAGGACTCGAGCCCGAAACCGGCGAGCGGAGACTCGGGCCAGGCCGCCCCAGCGAGGTGCCGGCGCCGGTCATCGAGCTCGGCCAGCTCGGCCTCGGCGTCGGACGCGAGGGACTCCACCGCGAGCGCCCGAGCGAGCTCGGTGGCCTCCTCGGCCGATCGATGGACGGAGCCCGGCTCGCCGCGTCGAAGGTCGGCCCAAGATGTCGAAGAAACCGCAGTCGCCATCATCGATTCCACCTCACCGAGCGGGCCCTCCGCACCCCAAGACGACCCCGGCGCCGCTCATGCGCCGCGCACCGAACCTGGCGTCGATCCCACGGCGCTCACATCGACCGCTTCTTCGTCCGCGGGCGAGACGGGGGCTCGTCACCCTCCTCCGGGGCCGGAACCGCGTCGACATCGACCGCGGGACCGTCGGACTCACCGGGGGCGCCCGCTTTGTCCTTGGCCTCCTGCGCCTTCTCTTTGGCTGCCTGCGCCTTCTCCTCCTGGTAGGAGGCCTTGCCTTCCTTGAAGGCATCCGAGAACACCTGCTTCAGATCTTCGCGGGAGAGCCCCGGATCCTTGAAATAGGCGTTCGCCACCCGTCCGAGCGCCCAGGTGACCGCGAACGACGCCGGCGCCGCCAGGACCCCGCCGAGGCCGGGGAGCAGCACCTTCTTGAGCGCCGACAGCGCCACTCTGCCCGCGAGCGTCACCCCCGCGACCGCGCCGAGCTCCATCGCCACCCTGCGGGCTTCGGCGTCGGAGATGTTCCGGCCGTGCACATGGCCAACCGTCATGACCATCGCCGAGTGAACCGGGAGCAGGAGGGCGAGGTCCGCAAACGGCAGCGGCACCATCGAGGCCGCAGCCGCGGCGTAGCTGGCGACCTGGATCACGTCCCGGGCGGTGGCGTCGCACTCGGCCTCCGGAACCTGCGTCCAGTCGGTCTTGCGGATCTCGGCAAGCGTGTCGAGCCAGGACATCGGCCTAGAAGTTGTACTTCAACGGGGCGGTGAACGCGAGCCCTTGCACGAAGCGACCGGACACGAGGTGCCCGAGGTAGCGAATGTCCAGGCCGACCGAGACGCCAGGGAACAAGGTGTGAAACTCGATCCCGGGACCTACCCCGAACCCGAAACCAAGCGCCGCCTGCCCCGCGTTTGGGGACGCCACGGGCTCCGTGAGGTCCGGCTCGATCACCGCGAGACCGGCGTCCACGTTCACGGTGACGGCCAGCCGCTCCAGGACGTGGAACCCAAACTTGTTCGCGATGCCCACCTGCGACAGCGTGAAGTCGGCCGGCAGCGACCTCGCATCCCCGTTCGCGATCTGAGCGTCCGTGGGAAACCCAGACCCGGCGTTGAAGCCCATCGCCGCGCGCAGACCCACGCCCCAGTTGAACGAAGAGCTGCTCATCAAGTCGTAGCCGAGCTGCATCGCGATGAACGGCTGAAAGTTCGACACCGACCGACTCGGGAGCTCGGGGACGTTCGTGTTGCGGCCGCCAAACGAAAAGTAGCCACCGAAGTCGCCCGCGAAGAAGACGCCCCGGCGGATGGGAAACGGCTCTGACCGGTCCTCCTCGACCGCTACGTCTTCCTTGGGCGGATCGTCCTCGGCCTGCGCGGAAGCGAGCGCGGGGAGCAGGAGCGCGGCAGCGGCCGCGGCCATCGGTGCGATGCGTTTCGACATGGGCCGGCGCATGAATGCATGCCTCCGCTACGGATTCAAGCGGACAACCCTCCGCCATGAAGCAGACGCCCCCCGAAATCGGGCTGGAGCACCGATCGGGCTCTACCAACGCCCCAGGCTCGTTCCCTGCGTCCCTGGCCGTCCGGTCGCCTGCGGCGACCCTCGAGGGGCGGCTCCGTCGGTTACGGGGAGTAGCCTCGGTCCGCCGCCGGACGGCCAAGAACACAGGATCCTTCGCCTGGAGGCGCCGTTCGAACCCGCTCGGTGCTCGAGGCGCACAGCATCGGGGAGGAAGGCGTCCGGTGGCACCAAAGGGCCGGGGCGGGAACGCACGCCGCCGCTGACGACTCGCGGAAGCCGCCGGGCAGCCGCCGTGGCCAAGACCCACCGGGGGGAGCGACGCCCTAGGTTTGGGAAGGTCGCACGAACGAGACCCAAAGACCGGCGGGGAGACCGGGAACCGCCCCACGGCCTCGAAAGGGAGGAGAGGCTCAGGTCGAGGCGAACACGAATGGGTAGGTCACGACTACGATGCCGCCGCCTTTCGGCTTCGGGAACTTCAGCGACTTCATCACCCGGGTCGTGCAATCCTCGACGGTCGAGTTGCCCATCTGGCTCTCACTCACCCGCGCCTGGGGAACATCTCCCGTGGGGGCGATGGTGAAGTTGATCGCGATCTTTCCGGCGAGGTTCGGGTTCGCGTTCAGCTCCTTCTCGTAGCAATACTTGAACCGGGAGAGGTTCTGCCGGATGACCCGCGCGATCTCCTCCTGGGTCAGGGATCCCTTCACGATCGTCTTTCCGGGGACGATCCGGGTCCGGCCTTTGCCCCGGCCGCCGAGGTCCACGTTGCCGTAACCGCCCGAACCGCGGCCGTGACCGTGGGTCCCCAGCCCGCCGATGCCGAGCGAGTTGCCGCCACCGCCGGAGCCGGTCCCCCGGGTACCCAGACCGCCCGCGCCGCCCGCGTCGCCCATCTCGGTACCGCGAAGCCCGCCCATCGCGCTGTTGATGCCCGAGCCGAGGCCGCCCGGACCGAAGACGTTCGAGACCGCGGAGTCACCGCCCTTGAGCATGCCGAGCAGCCCCGAGCTCATGGCGACCTTTCGGTCCTTCTCCCGCTTGTTCGGGTCGACCCGGGGCGCGCCGGCCTTCGAGGCCAGCTTGTCTTCCGGTGGCTTGTCCTTCTTCCCGAACTTGCCCTCGTCGTCCTTCGCCTTCGCTCCCTTGGCACCAGACAGGTCGAGCTTCTTGGTCTTCTGCTCCTCTGGGGCCTTCAGGATCATCTCGGCCAAGATGCTGTCCTTCTTGAGGAGGTCGTCGAGCAGGCTGCGGTTGATGTCCGGTGTCAGCAGCGCCGCGACCACGAAGAATACGTGGAGCAGCAGCGAGATCATGAACACCCGCGGGAAGAACCAATCCATCAGCACGCCGGAGCCGAGAGCGGCGTTGCCTCGGACGAACTGCACCCGGTAGACCAGCGTGCCCACCTTGAAGACGAGCCGCTCGCCCATCGCGAGCGGAAGCGCTCCGGGCGGGATTCCGCGCTCCACCCGGCCGTTCGCGCGCCGCATCGCCACCCGCGCGCCCGCTGGGACGAACACCTTCGCCGAGCTGCCCTCGTTCGACGCCACCTTCCCCTTCTCGAACGGATTCTCCGCGTCGACCTTCAGATGAAACCCACCCCCTTTGCCCCTTGCGCCAACGAGAACCGGCCCCTTCTTCGAAACTTGGGCTTCGTCGAGAAGCTCGTCTCCCCAGAAGACGGCCACCTCGAGCACGTGCTCCTTGTCGGTCGGCCGCTCCCGGTCGCTCAGTTCGACCTCGAGCAGCTCTTCGGGGATGTCCGAAGCCTCGGTGACGATGTTCGAGCCAGGGTCTTGCTTTTGCGATTGAATTTCCAATGGAATCCTCGGTGTTCGTCGCCTGGACGTCTCTACCTACACGGACAACCGGCGCGGCTTTCGGTTCCGCGCCGATTCACCCACATCACAGGTTGTCGACGGAGGCCTCGAGCTCGATCATGAAGTGGGCGCGGGCCTTGAGGAGCGACTGGAAGTTCGTCTTGCGGCGAGCGATGCTGTAGCTGCCCTCCGGCTTGGTGAGCTCGCCGGTGATGCTGAGGTCGGTGAAGTCGATCACCGTCTTCTTCTTGAAGACGGTCCGGTCCTCCTGACGGATCACGGTGTCCTCCTGCGCGCCGGCGGTCGGCGCGAAGGCGAGGGCCAGGGCCAGGGTTCCCAGAGCGATGAGGGTCTTCATGGTGCATTCTCCTCGGCTTCGGCGCCGTCCGAGACCTCTTCGGCTGGCGGCTCTTCATCGGTGAAAATCGAGGACTCGGACGCGTCCTTGCGCTGCCGGGTCTCCTCGGGAGGGGGCGCGGCGTCCGCCGCCATCTGGATCATGAGGTTGATGCCGTTGTACCGGCCGCAAAAGCCCTCATAATCGTCCTCGGAGCAGCGCTTGCCGACCAGCGCCATGTATTGCTCGGCGTACCGGAGCGCGTCCTGCGGCTTCGAGGCGTTCTGGTTGATGATCATCAGCTGCTGCACGATCTCACGCTCTTCCTCGGGGCGAGGGCTCGGGAGCTTGACCAGCAGGGCGCGAGCCTTCTCGAGCGTCGCGGCCGCCTCGTCCAGCTTGCCCTGACCCTGAAGCGCATAGCCGTGTCCGACCGTGACGTCGAAGTTGTCCTTCCACGCCTGGCTCACCGCTTCGTAGCTCTTCGCCGCGAGCCCGTAGTCGCGATGGCCGAGCGCCAGGGCGCCGATGTTGTAGTTGGCCACCGGGTGGTCGGCGTCGATCTCCTTGGCCCGCTTGAACGCGGCCATCGCTTTGCCGTTCTCCGACTTCGCGAGGTAGATCATTCCCATGTTCACGAAGATGTCGGCGTCCTCTCGGCCCTGCTCCTTCGCCATCTTCTGGGCGTTGTCGAGGATGGTCCGAGCCAGGGTGTACTTCTTTTGGTCGTAGTACACGAGCGAGAGGTTCTTATAGGCATCGACGTTGTTCTTGTCTCGCATCAACAGCTTGCGGACCGCCTCGACCGCTTCGGCGTGCTCGCCGCGCGACCGGTGCAGCACCGAGAGGTTGTTGAGCAGCTTCCCGTGGAACGGATCTGCCTCGAGACCGGCCTTGGCCACCTTGATTGCGCCGTCCGTGTCCCCCTTCTCCCGGAGGATCTCGGTGAGGTTCACCGCCGCGTCGGTCGAGGACGGATCCTTCTCCAGGGTCTTTCGGTACCCGATCTCGGCCGCGTCGAGGTCCCCGTGCCGGTGCAGCGCAAAGGCTCGGTTGTACAGCGCGTCCGCGTTGCCCGGGTCGCGCTCGAGGACCATGTCGTAGGCCTTCACCGCGGCCGCATGCTCGCCAGCGGCGAGCGCGTGCTCCGCGTCCTTCGCGAACTCCGCCGCCGTCTTCACCTTCGGCCGAGTCATCGCTGCCGGCATCGGCGCCGGCGGGGGCGGCGTGCCCCCGGCGCAGGCGACAGAGAGGGCCGAGGCCGCAGTCAGCAGTTGGATGTATCCTCGCATGTGCATCACTCCGACGCTCCCGTCGCGGCTTCGGCCTCGGCGTTCGCCTCTTCCGCAGACTCGACCGCCGGAGGCGCCGCCTCCGCGACCCGGATCTCCTTGCGGAGCCCGGAGGTCAGGAACGTCTCCGCGCCACGAAAGCCCCGCTTCTGCAGGTCTGGGAACTGGTTTGGGTTCAGCTCCTTCAGCTCGGACTGAGCGGTCAGGGTGCAGCTGTTGTAGATGTTCAGCTCGTAGGCCTTGGCCAGCGCGCTGTCGAAGGCCTCGATCGCCTTCTCCTCTGGGCCCACGGCGAGCGCCTCGAGCTCCGCCCGGTAGATCTCTTGCTGGTCCATGTCGAGGTTGCGGGGAATCGGCGCCTCCTTGAGGCCCGCGGCCACATCGAGGAACACCTGGCCCATCCGGGTCAGCGCGCAGATGCCGTAGTCGCCGTTTCCGTACTGAAGAACGGTCAGGAACTTGCCCTGCGCCTTGCACTGCTCCCCGACGCAGGCCAGCTCCTCCGCGGTCTTGAGCTTCGACTCGAGCGCCTTCTTCTGCAGGGTGATCTTCATCGCCTTGAACCGGATGAACTCCTGCTCGAGCAGCTCGAACTGAGCGTGCGCTCCGGCGAGCCGAGCTCCGTCCGCGTCACGCGACTTCGCGTCGAGCTTCGGGTGCTCCTTCACGAGCCACTGGTACTCCTTGAGCGCATCCCGCTTGCTGCCCATCTTCTCCTGGGCCAGGGCGATCCGGTACCGAGACTCGAAGATCTTGGCTGGGCTCGCCGACTTGTGCTTCGTCCGAAATGTGTCGAAGCACTTCACCGTCGCCTTCCAGTCCTCCTTCGTCTCCTGCAGCTCGCACACCCGCCAGTCGACCGCCGCCGCGTCCTCCGCCTTCGGGAAGGTCTCTACGTAGGTCGAGAAGCGATTGATCGCCGTGTCGAGCTCGCCGAGCCCTTGAAAATAGGTCCCGGCGTTGAACAGGGCGTCGGCCGCCTTCTCGTCCTCGCCGTAGGTCTCGAAGAAGCCGTCGTACAGCTCGGCGGCGCGGCGGAAGTCGGCGATGCGCTCGTAGAAGGTCGCGCGCATCAAGTGGTTTCGCCGAAGGAGCGAAGCTCGATCCGCGTCGGCCTCTTCGGGCTTCTTGCCCGCCGCCGGACGCTTCGCCCCCCGCCGATTGGGCGCCTTGGCCCCCCGCCGATCGGGCGCCTTGGCCCCCCGCCGATCGGGCGCTGGGGTCGCCGCTTGCTTGACCCCGTACACCTTCTCCATCCGCTCCGCGGCGGCGATGGCGTGGTCGAGCTCGTCGGCCTGGTCGTAGATGAGCACCGCGCTGAACAGCGCCTTGTCGGCGAACCGAGAGCTCGGGAAGTCCTTCTGGAAGGTCTCGAACCGAACGGCCACCGGAGCAAGCGCCTTCTCCTTCGCTCCCGCGTCCGCGATCTTCCTGGCCTCTTCCTCCGCGGTCTGGATCGAGAGGTAGGTCGCCCCCTCGAGCAGCTCCTGGACCTCGGCCTTGAACTTCGCGTCACCGCCAGCGAGCCGCTCGTTGTCCCGGAAGGACGCGGCGTATTTCGCGAGCTCGTCCCACTGCTTCTGAACGTTCAGGGAGTCGAGGATGAGGTTCGCCGCCTTCTTCGACAGCGCGTCTTTTGGCCAGTTCTCGATGATCTCGAAGTATCGCTTCGCCGCTTCGACGAACTGGTTGTGCTTGTAGTACAGGAACGCGGCCTTGAACTTGATCGCGGGCAGGTCGGGATCTTTGCGGTCGGCGATATCGAAGTACAGGTCGCAGGCCGCCGACAGGTTCAGCTCCAATGGAGGGATCGGCTCCGGCTCGTACGACTTGTCCTTCTCGAGGCCGGCGAGCTGCACCCGAGTGATCTGGCGAGAGTCGGTTCGGCCCTTGTCCTTCTTCTCGGTGATCTTCTTCTTGGCGGTCGGATCTCCCGCGTCCTGCCCGGTCTTCGCGACCTGCTCCCAAGCCAGGATTTGGTTGTACGCCGCCTCCCGAGCGAACTTTCCGTCCGCCTTCTCGCTGGTCGGGGTGAGCGCCACCTCCTTGTAGACCTCGGCCGCTCTCTTCCACTCGTCGAGCGCCCAGAGCACTTCTCCGTAGAAGTAGCGCATCTGGTAGGAAGACTCGGTGTCGGGGAAGGCGTCGAGGTATTTCGCGTAGATGTCCCGCGCCAGCTGGTAGGTCTCGACGTCCTTTCGCTTCTGGGCGTCGCGGTGATATTCCGTGACCATCTCCCGCAAGCGGGTCTCCGTCAGGTCGAAGGCCCGGTCCAAGGCGAGCTGGCCGCCCTCGCCCTTGGCCTGCTGGGCTTTGTACCAGGGCGTTCCTGGCCGATAGAGGTCCACGAGCCGCTCCACTTCGCGCCGGACGCTCTCCCGGTCGTTCTTCTTGCCGTACGCTTCCACGATCGACGCCTGGTACACCGGCGCCCGGTCGCCTTTGGGGTACTTGTCGAGCAGAAGCCGGTAGGTGCTGATCTCGAGATCCCACTTGCCCTGGCCATGAAAGAGCCCGGCGAGCTGAGCGGTGTACCGGGAGGCGATGTCTTCCCCACCCTTCTTCTTGAAGTAGTCGAACGCGGTGTCGACCTCGTCCACGTAGGAGAAGAAGCGAGCGAGGTCCCGGAGGGCCTCCGACTTCAGCTGCACGGAGCGCTGATCCGATGCGGTCTCCGACGCGTCGATCACCGACTTCAACTTCTGGATGCCAGCCGCGTACTCCTGAACGTTGTAGTCGCACCACGCAAGCTTGTAGCGGGCGTAGTTTGCGACCCGGCCCTCGTCCGTGGCGAGAGCACGCTCGAACGCCGTCCGGGCCTTCACGAGGCTGTTGGTGCCAAAGAAGTGCTCACCGAGCTGCAGGTAGGCGTCGGGCACGAAGCGGCTGTTCGGGAACTGCTTGATGAGCGTCCAATAGTGGTTGACGGCCTGCTTCTGGTTGCCCGCCTCGTACTCGTTGTAGCCGAGGTAGAAGAGAACCTCGTCGTTTCGCTCGTAGGTGGGGTATTCGGTGAGGACGCGCTCGTACAAAGCGAGCGCGTTCTTCTTGATGAGCTCCGATTCGCGGATGAAGCCGTCGCGTTTCGGCGGCTCGCCCACCGACCCGGCCTCGTTCCAGTCGGCGTAGGCCCGCTCGAACTCCTCCATCTCGAGCGAGTAGCGGTACTTCGACTTCTCCCAGTACAGCTCGGCCAAGCGAAAGATCATCTCTGACTTTCGCTCCGTGGGCGCTTTCGGGATGAGCTTCTTCAGCTCTTCGATCGCTTCGTCGCGTTTGGCGTCGGCGGCCTGCCCTCGCGCGAACGTCTTCTGGTCGAGCGCGGTCTCCATCTTGATGGAGGCCGCGCCCTGACGGGGGGGGGCGGAGTCGCCCGCAGACGGGGTCGACTCGCTCGGCGGCGCGGTCTTCTTACCGGCAGCCTGTTGCGCAGCGACCGGCCCGACGGCCGACAGCCCGAGCGCCAGACCGATCACGGCGGAAAAGAGCGGGCGAAGCAAAATGGGACGAGCTTCTCGAAGCATCATTCAGGGTTCCTCGAAACAGCGGTGAGTTGGACGTCCGGTTGGGTACGCGTCGCAGATTTGTCAGCCACCGAGCGCACCGTACAACCAAAGCGCGCTCGCTGCGCAACCGCGGATGGACGTACCGACATCCGCAATCGTCGCGGGTTCCCAGAAAAGGGGCCTCGCGCATTTTGACCGGTCGGGGGTCGGCCTGAAACGGCGGGATTTCATGAACCGGACGAGCATCGACGCCCGGTCACTCGGCCGCTTCGGCGAAGCACTCGTTCTTGATCGAGTGCTGGTAGTAGCCCAGCTCGTCGATCCAGTACTCGCCGTTGAAGCTCCAGAACTGGCTCTTCCCGCTCGGGACGAAGGGCGTCGGTCCCCGAGCCCGAGGGCCCTTCGTGATGTCCCGCCCGGCTTCGAGCATCTTGCGCTCTGCGTCGGCGGTCTCGAACTTCACGATGCTGGCCTGGGACAGGAAGCCGTCGAGCTGGGCCGCTTCCCGCTCGACCTGAGCCCGCGCAACTTGACCGGCGAGCCCGATGGCCTGCTCGGTCAAGTCGGAGATGAGCTCGAGCAACTGGTTTCTCAAGCCGCCCTGGGGAAATTTCTCACGAGCCGACTCGAGCTCGGACGCACCCTTCTCGGCGAGCGCCGCGTACTTCTTGAATCGGCGATTGGTGGAGACTCGCAATCGGATCTCTTCGGGAAGGTCCGCGTTGCCATCGACGATGGCCTTCAGCATCTCTGAATCGGTCTGCTCGCCGGCCCGCCACGGCTTCAGCGCCTCGGCCACCGGCTCGTACAGCGCGAACAAGGTGTCGAGGGCCTTGCGGGCGCGGTCGAAGTGGCACATGTCGAAGTAGGCGGTGGCCTTCAGGACGAAGGATTCCGCCCGAAACCGGCCGTCGAAGTACGGAGACTGGATCGAGTGGGTCATGCCGAGGGCCTTGCCCACCTCCCGGGAGAAACCCTCCCGGGTGGTCTGGTCGAGCGCGTTTTGGCGGTAGGCCCAGCCCGACTCGAACATGGCGTCGTACCAGTCGTCGGAGAACCGGGGGACCTTCTCGTAATACTCCACGCTGCTCGTGTATTTGCCCTGCGCGTAGAAGGTCCGGGCCTTGCCGAGGAGCGCGAGGCGAAACAGCTTCTTTTCGTCCTCGTCGAGGGTGTCGGCGAGCCTGGTCTCGATGGCGTCGTAGTTGGGCATCGGATCCTGGTCGAGCAAGAGCGCGATGAACGCGAGGAGGTATTGGGCTCTCGGGTACTCCTTGGACCCAGGGGCCACCGCACCGAGAAAGTCGGCGGCTTCCTGGAGGTTCCGCTTGCGGAGCACCGCCACCGCCACCAGGTAGTTGATGGAGTTGAGACGCTCCGGGCTCAGGTTCTGAAACTCGGCCGCGTAGAATTCGCTGAGCAGATTCGGGACGAGGATGTCGTCCCCGGTCGCCTCCACCACGCTCAGCAGGCCCTCGGTGGCCTTGAGGAAATAGGGGTGGCTCGGGCCCTGGACGAAGACGCTTCGGTAGAACGCGAATCCGGGGAGCACGTAGCCGGCGCGAAACAGGCTGTGCGCGAGGTAGTACTCCGCCTGGACGCGGTCGTCGGCCGAGCTCGACCGCTCGACGATGTCGGCGAAGAAGAAAGCCGCCTCTTCGAGGCGGTCCTCGTTGTAGGCCTGAACGGCTTGGTCGATGCTCTGGGCGCTGGCGACGGACGGCGCGCAGACGAACGAGAGAGCAAAGGCAGCGCCGCCGAGCAGGTGGATTCGGGAGGTCGTGGACGATGACATGGCGTTCGGTCTCCCGGCTCAGTTGGACTCGCCGCCCAGAAGGACCGAAATCCCGACCTGGAAGTAGATGTTGTTGCGGACCGAGTCGGTCGTGATCGCTGTGTTGAAGTTGTCGGGCGAATCGTACTGAACGACCCGGCTCGTGAAGATGTAGTCTCGAACCTCGGCCCGGAGGGCCACCAGGCTCGAGAACTGGAACCGAAATCCGGCGGTGAGCACGCCCATGACCTGGGTCACGTCGGGCGAGTACACGACGGCCGTGGGGTTCTCCGCGGGCGGCGATGCGCACCGCAGCGTCGGTTGGCTCGGATCGAGCAAGGAGTTGGCCCGGCATTGGGTCCGGGTCTGGCCAATGGCGGCGCCCACCCCCAGGTAGAACGCGAAGTTTCCGAGCGCGGAGTCGGCGAGCTGGAGCTTCCCGTAGATTGGGCTCCACTGGACCCCGGCGCCGGCCGCCCACCGCAGCTGGGTCAGCTTGGCGAACTCGGTCTCGAGGCGGAGCTGGGCGAGCAGCTCTTGGGTGGCCTCGGACTCGGTGGGGAAAAAATAGCCGCCGAACACTTCGACGGAGAAGGCCTCGTCGAAGTGGTATCCGACGCTCGCGGCGACCGCCACGCCGTTGTCCGTGGCCACGAAGCGGTCCCCGATCAGGTTGTTGTAGAGCAAGCTCAGCTCCCACGTCCCCTCGGAGAGATAAGCCTTTCGCTGGATGGCGTAGATCGTCTCCTGGTCGTCGGTGACGCGCGAGAACGGCTGCCCCTCTGCGGCAGCCTCCCCGGCGGGCGAGGGAAGCTCGTCCGCCTCCTGGGCAAACGAGAGGGCGGGCAAGAACGTGGCGGCCAGCAGGACCGAGCGTGCGGGCAGGGGAATTCGAGGACGGGTCACCGCCTACCTCCAAAGCTGTATTGCAGACCCACCTGGCCCATGAGGGCGTTGGTGAATCCTTCGATGGTGTCGTCGCCACGGGCGGTCGGATTTCCGGCGTCCGGGTCCGCGTAGTAGTAGTTTCGCACGTCGAGGCGAAGCGCGAGGGCGTCCACGAGGTAGAACCGGAGACCGCCTCCGAAGCTGAAGGAGCCTGCGATCGCGGTCTCGATGGTCGGATCGATCCCACGGCGGGTCCCCGCCACGCCTCCGCCCGCCAGCAGGTAGAGATCGAACGACGGGTTCCATTCCGAAGCGAAAGAGAACTTCCCGTAGATGGGGACCCACACGAGGTTCAACCCAGCGACCCACTGCATCTGGTGCATGTCGGACAGTTGTGGGTCGTTGCCGCGGATCTGCGCCCTGATCTCTCGAAGGATCTGCGCTTCGCTGGTTCCGTAGAACCCGCCGACGAGCTCGAGCCCGAGCTGGTCGATGAAGTTGTACTGCAGGTTGAGAGTTCCTCCCGTCCCCTCCGTGAACTTCGTCGCCAGCGCGGTCGAGAACAGCAGCGACACCTGGAACTTGCTGGCGAGACCGTATTGCTTGTCGATGAGGACCGGGAGCGTCGAGGCGTCCTCTCCTCCTTGAAGCGCGTGCGCCGGCAGGGGGCACGTCAGAGCGGCACCGAGACCGAGTCCGAGCAGCACCCCGAGGGCGCGGGGTCGGTTCGGCGACCGCGGTGGGGTCAGCGGAGGGGGCGATTGGGGTTCGTGCATGGGACCACGTTCGTTCATCCGCGTTTGCGCCAAGGGGACGGCCCGCACGTTCCGCACCCGGTTCAGGGTCCCGGAGGCCGAACGGCGCTGAGCCTGCGCGCTGTCGCCGAAGACGGCGGTGTCGCTAACACGGGGCGGGAGTGTGAGCAACCGTCCGCGCCGGGGCATCGGACCGTTGTCAGTGGAGGTAGCCGATCCCGGCCGGCGCGTTTTCGATGCCTGCCTGGGAAGGGAACCACGGCTCGGGCGGCTCCACGAGCCGGAGGACGGCCCATCGGCCGGCATAGGCTCCGGCGGTCAGAGCCCCCTCCTCCCCGAACCGGGCGAGGTAGGCAAACCGTCCGGGCGACGGAGGAAGGCCGGTGACCGGTCGGATCGCCCCTCCGAGCCGCATCCGCACGAGCTGCCCTTCCCCGCCGAGGAGAAGGTCGCCCCCGATCGCGAGCATGGATCGCCACACCAGCGTGCCGACGTCCCAGGTCGCCAGCTCGTCTCCCGTGTCGGCGTCGATTCGCAGAAGCTCCCGCTCCTGCCGATCGAACACGAGCAAGGTGCCGTCGGGCGCCGCGGTCAAGGCGCCGAGGATCCGCCTCCCCCGGGGCAGGAGCACGCGGTCGAAGGATCCGTCCTCGTTCCAAAGCACGATTCGGGCCGGGGGCGCCTCGCCGAAGGCCCACTCGCCGACCGCGACGCGCCCGTCCGGGAGCTGGGTGATACCCTGGGGGATTTGATCGGGGCGGAGCCACGGCTGTCCGTTGGCGTCGCCGGACTCGAAGGTTCGAAGCAGGACGTTCGGCCCGCTGGGCTCGAAGGCGCGAACGACTTGGGCGTCGCTGCCTCCAACATCGAGGACATAGACGGTGCCGCCGCGGCCGACGACCATCGGGCCCGCCTGTCGAAGAAAGCCCGCGCCGTCGACCAGGGGCGGGTCGAGGACGCGCCCCGCGGAGTCGGCGGAGAGGATCCGGCCGAAGCGTCCGAACACGACGTTGCCGCGAAAGAGGACCTCGGCTTCGGCCCGCCCCCCGGCGGCCTCGACGGTGACGAGGACCCTCGTCTCGGCGAACCACGGTGGAACCTCCCGAACGTCGATGACCACCTCGTCACCGACGAGCTCGACCCGGAAGTGGCCCAGCTCCGACGGTTGAAACGGCGGCAAGCCGGGCCGGCGCACGACCTCGGCAGGGAGCAGACGCGCGGCATCGGAGCCCCCCTCGAGCCGAAGCCTCACCGGCGCTCCCACGTTGGCCCGAACGAAGCTCGGAGTCAGCCGAGGGCCACCCCCATCCGGGAGGCCGCCGTCGCCGGGAACGCCGCCGTCGTCGTCGCCGAGGTCGGACCCACCGACGTCGGCCGGCCCATCGGAGGCGCCGACGTCGACGGCTCCTCCGGCGTCGATCCCGTCCGCGTCCTTGCTCCACGGCCCGGTTTCCGGGGCAGAAGCCCCGTCGGCGCTCGTCACCACCGGCTGCGGGCATCCGAGGACCAGGCCGAGAACCAAAACCGCGCGACGACCCATGCCCCATGGTCTCCGACCGGACCGCTCCCCACCACCCGGCTACCGGCGCGGGTTCGCCTGCCTGATGCCGGCCGCCGCGAAATCGACGTAGGTTCCTGAGATGGCCGCCGACACCGGCTCGAAGGGATCGGGCCCAATCGAGCGGGACCCGGTCGGGCTCGTTTTGGGGGGTCGATGGGAGGTCGGGGGACGGATCGGGAGCGGAGGCATGGCGGCCGTGCACCGAGGTCTCGATCGCCGGCTCGAGCGCCCGGTCGCGGTCAAGATCCTGCACCCGCACATCGCCGAGATCCCGTCGGCGAGAGAGCGCCTCGCCCGGGAAGCCCGCGCGATGGCCCAGCTTCGGCACCCCAACGTGATCGAGGTCTACGACTTCGACACCACCGACCGAACGTGCAGCTGGCTCATCACGGAGCTGGTCGAAGGAATGACTCTTCGCCGCTTCCTCGAAGGCGCGGGTCCCCTGCTCGCCGAAGTCGCGGCGCTCATCGCGCTCGACCTGGCCCGGGCGCTCGAGGCAGCCCACGCCCGGGGGATCGTCCACCGCGACGTGAAGCCGGACAATGTGCTGATCGGACCAGAGGGGAGGCCGAAGCTGTCCGATTTTGGCATCGCGAAAGTGCTGACCGAGGTCGGCGTCACGACGACCGGGCACCTCGTCGGCTCTCCGAGCTACATGTCCCCCGAGCAAGCGGAGGGGCTGCCGGTGGATCACCGCAGCGACCTGTTCAGCCTCGGGGTCGTGCTGTTTCGCCTCGTGACCGGGGAGCTGCCGTTTCGCGGGGGAACCCCGCTCGAGACGGTTCGGAGGGTCGCGCTGACGAGCTACCCCGATCCGGCGACCATCGCTCCGGGCTGCGCCGGGCCGGTGGTGTCGATCATCCGGCGATGCCTCGAAAAGGATCCGAGCGAGCGCTACGGCTCGGCAACGGAGCTGGCGGGGGCGCTCTTCATCGTCGCCGAAGACGCGGGCCTGCTAGCGACCGCCGGCGACCTGAGCCGGTTCTTTCTGGACCCGGTCGGATTTCAAGCGGCGCTCGCGGCCGAGCTTCCGAGCCGGCTCGAGGCCCGAGCGAAGGCGCTCGACGCTCTTTGGCAATCGGAGCGGGCGGCCGAGTGCCGGCACCGGGGGCGGGTCCTTCGCGACGGCCAGGCCGTCACTGCTCCACCGGGCGCGGTCTTGCCCCCACCGGAGCCCCCGAGCTCGCGCGCTCCCCCATCTCCAAGCTGGTGGGCAGGGCTGGCCGCGGCAGGGGTTCTGGTCGCAGCGACGATGGGTTGGTTCGCCACCGATCGGCCCGCTCCCCCGCAGTCGGCCGCCGTCGCGCCGCTCGAACCGGTGCCCCCGCTCGACGGGAGAACGACGCCGACCGACGCGGGCACCGGTCAGGCGGGAGGGAGACAGGCGGGTGCGGGGCCAGCCCCGGCCGAAGCCCCCTTGGAAATTCCGGCCGAAGCTTCAGCCGAGGGCCGAAAGACGCCGGGCCCGCCAAAGAGGAGGCGGGCCGATGCGAGCGGAGCGCCGGCCGACGGGCCAACGTTGGCGCCGACCCGGCCCGCGATGGATCGGGCTCGGCCGCGAGCCAGAGGGAGAAAGACCGGACCCGCCTCGGAGCCGGAGCGATCCGCTTCCCTGCCCCCGCCCACCCGAGCGCCGCCGCAGCCGAGCCCGAGTGATGCGCAAGATGGATTGCTTCTCATCGGCACCAAGCGGTGGGCCGATGTCATCGTGGACGGCCGGCTGCTCGGTCGAGCTCCCATCCAGTCTCGGTACCCGCTGCCGGCCGGGCGGCACCAGCTCGAGGCCCGGCAGCCCAGCTGCGCCCCATTCGTACAAACGGTGGAGATACGGCCCCAAGAGACGACCCGGGTCCGGGTCCAGCTGCGCTGCGCAGACGATTCCGGGATCTCGGCGCCGAACCGAGCGAAGCCCGCGACGCTCGAGTGACCCGAACCCGTCCCTCGAGCGGCGGATCGAAACTCGGGAAAAGCGGACCTCCCTTGCGGTGGCGGCGGTTCTTTGGGAAGGGCCTTCACTCCGGGCCATGGCCAGCTTGTTGTTCCTCGCCGTGCTCGCCACCGGCGAACCCTCCCCCTCGGACCGGCTCGCCGCGGCGGTGGAGCTGTTCGAGTTTGGTGAGCACGAGACGGCAGCGGCCGCCCTGCAGGGGCTGCTCGAGCCGCTGTCCCTCACCGAGCGGGCGTCGGTGCTGCAGGCCCGGGCCTACTTGGGCGCGAGCCTGCTGCTGCTCGGGCGGGCGCCGGAAGCCAAAGCCTGCTTCTCGCTGCTGCTCGCGCTCGACCCGAGCCACCGCCTCGATCCGGGGGTCTTTCCTCCGACGGTGATGGCCGCGTTCGAGGACACGCTGAGGGCCTCCGGGCTCGACCGGGCTCTCGAACCCACCATCCCCGGCGGTCCTCGGGCCGAACCCCGCCGGGCCCCCCACTCACCGGCCTGGGCGCTCATTCCGCTCGGGGTTGGGCAGTTCGCCAACCGGCAGCCGGTGCGGGGGGCGCTCTTCGGTGGGATCGAGGTGGGCTTGTTCGCCACCGCGGCCGCGAGCTTTCTAGCCTTCGAAGGGCTGAAGCAGAGCGACGGCAGCTTCGCCGTCGCCGACGTCGGGCGAGCCGAGACGCTGCAGTCGGTGTACCTCGCCGCGTTCTGGAGCGGGGTCGCGGTCGCGGTGATCGGGGTGGTGGAGGCCCTGCTCGCCCACCCCGGCGAACCATGATGGGCCGGACCCGAGGCTGGGTGCTCGCTCTGGCGGCGTTCGGGGCGTTCGTGCCGCTCCTTCCGCTGGCCGGGCTGGCGATGGGGGTCTTCGAGCCTCCACGGCCGGGGTTCGGGGCCAGAGGCGACTGGCGGGCGGAGACCGACGCGGCGCCGCTCTTCGTCCGCACCGTGCTCCTCGCCGCGGGGACGAGCATCGCCGCCGGCGGGCTCGGGGCGTGGACGGCGTGGGTCGGGGCCCGGGCCGCCCTGCCCTTTGGGCGCGCGCTGCAGCTGTTCGCGCTGCTCCCGTTGGCGATCCCGAGCTACGTGCTCGCGGCGACGCTGCGCCAGACCCTGGGCCCAGGGGGCTTCGTCGGCGGCCCGCTCGGCCTCGGCAGCTTCACCGGGCTCCTCCCCGCCGGCGTCGTGCTCACCTTGGCCACCGCCCCGTACTTTCAGCTCCTCATCGGAGCTGCGCTCTCGAAGGTACCGGCCGCCGAGGAGGAAGCGGCCCGGAGCCTGGGCGCGAGTCCGCTGTCCACGTTCCTGGTGGCGACGTGGCCGAGGCTCCGGACGGCGGTGGCCGCCGGGCTGCTCCTGAGCCAGCTCTACGTCGTCGGGGACTTCGGCGCGGTGGCGACGCTCGACGCCCCCGTCCTCAGCTGGCGGCTCTACCAGGCGGTCCAGACCCAGCGCTTCGAGGCCGCGCTCGTTCTGGGTCTCGTGTTGCTGGGGTTGACGGTCGGCCTGCTCGGCCTCGCCCGGTGGGTGCAAGGCGAGGACGGCGCGGTGCGCGGCGCCGCGAACCCCCGACCACCGGCGCCGCGGCGCCTCGGCCTCCTTGCTAGGGTCTTCGCGTACGCCGTGCCGCTCACGGTGGGCGGGCTCGGGGCCGCGCTACCGCTCGCAACCCTCGGGGGGTGGGTTTTGTCGGCCGAGCGCCTCGCCTCGGTGGGCGGGCCGCTCGGCGCCACTTTGGCCGTCGCCGTCCCCGGGACGATCCTCACCGTGCTGGTGGCCGCTTTCCCGGCGTGGGTGGCGGCGCGGAGCCGCCCCTTTGGTCCGTGGGTCCAGCGCTCGGTCTACCTCACCGGGGCGCTGCCCGCGGTGCTGCTCGCGTTTGGGCTCCTGCTGTTCGCCCTCGCGGTGGGCCGGTCGGTGCCGGGCGCGTACGGGGCGCTCGGCTCCACCGGGGCCCTGCTGATGCTCGGGTACGCCGCTCGATTCGGCGCAGAGGCGTTCGCGGGCCTCCATTCTGCCGCCCTGGCCCTCGACCAGCGGCAGGAGGAGACAGCGGCCACGCTCGGCGCCGGCGCGGCCCGGCGGTTCTGGCTGGTGATCGGGCCGAACCTCAGCCCTGGCGTCGCCGCGGCGACGCTGCTGGTGCTGCTGTCCATCATGAAGGAGCTCCCGGTCACGCTGCTGCTCGGGGGCCCGACCGGGCTGCGCACGCTCGCGTTTCGAATGTTCGACCGCTACGAGGACGCCTTTCTCGGCGACGCGGGGCTGGCGGGCCTGCTCTTGGTGGGGGTCGCAGCGGCCGCGCTCGGCTCAGGGCTCGCCGCTCGCCGCTGAGAGGGCCGACCCGGCGAGGGCTCGAACCTTCTCCCACAGGGCCGGGGTGGGCAGCGCGAGCAGCAGACCGAGCGCGTCGAGCGACAGCTCCGCCCGGACCACGAGCGTCTCCTCTTTCACCGTCACCGACGCCACCCTCACCGAGCCGGCGACGCGGACCGTGCTCAGTCGGCCGAGCGACGCCTCGACGATCGGTCGCTCGAGCGGGGACAGCCCCGAGCTCGGCATCGACGACCGCAGCTGCGCCCGCAGCGCCTCGAAGGCCCGGAGGACCTCGGCCCGCGCCCTCCGCTCCGCCACCGGGCGAAAAGCCCAGGATATGCCGGAGTCGGCGCGGGGCAAGGCGACGACCCCGGTGCCGGAGATCGCGCTCGGCTTTTCGGCCACCGCGAGCTTGGGCGGGGTGCGCGACGGTCCGAGGCCCAAGCGGCGATGCAGCGCCTCCACCGCCGCCTCCGCGCCCACCCGTGGGTCGGCGGCCGAGAACGGGACCGAGACCGCCTCGAGCAAGCAGGCTTGCTCCGCCGAGAGCAGCCGGAGCTGGAGTAGGTCCGGCGGACCGACCCGAGCCCGGAGCAGCGCGTTCGGGGGGATCTCGCGGCCCAGCTGGCACGCGGCGGCTTCGTCGCTCCCGAGCTCGAGGGACCGGCGGAGCACCGCGGCGAGCGCTGCTCGCTCCTCGGCAGTGGCGACGACAGGCAGCTTGCCCCTGGCCGTCATCGCGGCGGCGATGAGCCCCCGCAGATCTTCGGGCGAGCCAGCTCCGGACGACTCCACTTCGATCTGCACCCGGGGCGCAGCGCGAAACCAGGCGCCCAGCGTGGCCTCGAGCGCGTCCACGCCCACGGGGCCGATGAGCGCGCGCCCGCGCCACTCGTAGGCGAAGCCCGCGGGCAGCGCTTCGACCCGAAATCGGTCCGCGAGCTCACCGCTCGCGTCGCACACCAAGACGTCCGGTTCGAAACCAGGCCCCGCGCACGACGCCCCGTCCTTCGTCTGGACGATCACGACCCGGAGCCCGGCTGCCCGGTGCCGCTCCTGAAGAGCCTTCCATTTCGGCACCGCCTCCACGCAGGGTGCGCACCAGCTCGCCCAAAAGCCGAGCGCGACCGCTCGAACCCCCGGTTCGGCGAGCACGCGGCCGACGTCGAGCTCGGGGGGAGCGGCGAGACTGAGCAGGAGAGAGACGGCAGCGACGCCCACCCCTCCATGCTACCGCGACGGTCGGCCGGAAGCGCCCTGCGCGCCGCTTCGAGGGTCCGGGACGCGACTTTGGCGCCGGGCGAAGGCCCCGGCGCCGAGCGAGGTCTCCCTCAAAACGCCTCGTCCAGGGCAAACCCCCCCTGGACCGCGACCTGGTACGCCGAGACCCGGCGCTCGAAGAAGTTCGCGAGCTCCTGCACGTTCTGAAAATCCATGAAGTCCAGCGGGTTGGCCGTCCCGTACTTCGGGGGCAGACCGAGGTCGTGCAGCCGCTGGTCGGCGACGAACTCGAGGTAGCCCTGCATGTCCTCTCTGGTCAGGCCGACCACGCCCTGGAGGAGGAGGTCGTCCGCGAACTGCATCTCGCAGGCGATGGCCTCCTCGAGCATGTCGTGCACGTCGCGCTCCATGCCCGCGTCGAACAGCTCCGGCTCCTCCTTGCGTACGAGCGCGACCACTTCGAACGCAAACGCCATGTGGCAGGACTCATCCCGAAACACCCAGTTCGTGCCCGCCGCCAGGCCGTTGAGCAGCCCTTTGCTCCTCAGGAAATACACGTAGGCGAACGCCGCGAAGAAGAACATCCCCTCGATGCAGCACGCAAAGCAGATGAGATTCAGGAGGAACCGTCGGCGGTCCTCCCTCGAGCTCAGGGCTCCGATGCTGTCGATGCTGTCGATCCACTTGAAGCAGAACTCTGCCTTTCGCCGAATGGACGGGATCTCTTCGATGGCGCGGAACGCCTGCTCGCGCTCGCGAGGATCCGGGATGTAGGTGTCGAGCAGCGTCAGATAGAATTGGACGTGCAGGGCCTCTTCGAACAGCTGTCGCGACAGATACATCCTCGCCTCCGGGGCGTTGATGTGCCGGTACAAGTTCAGCACCAGGTTGTTCGCGACGATCGAATCGCCCGTGGCGAAAAAGGCGACCAGGCGGTGGATGAGGTGGCGTTCGGCCGGAGCCAGCCGATGCTTGAGGTCGACGAGATCGTCGGAGAAGTCCACCTCCTCCACGGTCCAGGTGTTCTTGATCGCGTCGCGGTACCGCTCGTACAGCGAGGGGTAGCGCATCGGGCGAAGGGTCAGATCGAGGCCGGGGTCGAGAATCATCGAATGCGGTTCCTTCGGGATGAGTGGGTGGGTTCGGGGTCGAGAGGGTCGGTCTGGGCGACGGGGGACCTGGCGTCGGGCGGCCTCACTGGCACGCCTCGCAGGACTCGGGATTCTCGAGCGAGCACGCCACCGGGTCGGCGGTCGTGGTGCGCGCGGTCTTCGCGATGCGGGTCGCCGGTCGAGACCGAAGATAATACGTCGTCTTCAACCCGCGCTTCCACGCGTACATGTACATCGAAGAGAGTTTGCCGATGGTGGGCGTCTCCAGGAACAGGTTCAGGGACTGGCTCTGGTCGATGAAAGGGGCGCGGTCCGCGGCCAGATCGATGAGGATTCGCTGCGGGAGCTCCCAAGCGGTCCGGTAGAGGCGCCGCAAGTCCTCCGGGACCTCGTCGATGTCCTGCACCGAGCCCTCGTTCTCCATGACCTTGCGCTTCACCGTCTCGGTCCACGCCCCCCGGCGGACCAACTCCTCGACCAAGTAGGCGTTGATCTGGAGAAACTCGCCGCTCATCGTCTCCCGCTTGAAGAGGTTCGAGACCTGGGGCTCGATGCACTCGTAACATCCGGCGATCGACGCGATGGTCGCGGTCGGGGCGATGGCCACGAGCAGGCTGTTGCGCAGCCCGTACCGGTCGATGCGTCCCCGCAGCGCGGCCCAGTCCAGCTTCGCCTCCGCACCGCCGGGGGGCTCGGTGCCCCACAGATCGAACTGCAGCTTGCCCGCCGCGGCGCGGGTCTCGTGAAAGCTCTCATGAGGCCCGTACTGCTCGGCGAGCCGGCACGACGAGTCGAGCGCCGCGAAATAGATCTCCGCCTGCACCCGCCGGGACAGCGCCGCTGCCTCTGGAGCATCGAACGCCATCCCGAGCTGGAAGAAGGCGTCCTGCAGGCCCATGAGACCGAGCCCGACCGGCCGCCACCGCCGGTTCGACGCCGCCGCTTCAGGGGTGGGGTAGTAGTTGATGTCGACGACCCGGTCGAGGAACTTGACCGCGGTGCCCGCGGTCGCGCGCAGACGCTCGAAGTCGAACTGTCCGTCGGTCACCAATTTTGCGAGGTTGATCGAGCCCAGGTTGCACACCGCGGTCTCGCCCTGCGAGGTCACCTCCACGATCTCGGTGCAGAGGTTCGACGAGTGCACGACCGCGGTCGAAGCGCCGGTCTGGTTCGATTTCGAATTGCAGGCGTCCTTGAACGTCATCCAGCCGTTCCCGGTCTGGGCCAGGCACCGCATCATGCGCTGGTACAGCTCCCGCGCGGGCATCTGGCGGTCGGCGAGCCCGTCGGCCTCGGCGTCCTCGTACGCCCGCTCGAAGGCCTCGCCGTACAGGTCCGTGAGCTGCGGGACCTTCTTCGGGTCGAACAGCGACCACATCTTTCCGGCCTCGACCCTCTTCATGAACAGGTCGGGGATCCAATTCGCGAGGTTCAGGTTGTGGGTGCGGCGGGCTTCGTCGCCCGTGTTCTCCCTGAGGTCGAGAAAATCCACGATGTCGGCGTGCCAGGTCTCGAGATAGACGCAGCAAGCCCCCTTGCGCCGTCCACCTTGGTTGACCGCCGCCACCGAGGCGTCGAGCGTCTTGAGAAACGGAACGATGCCGCGGGACAGCCCGTTCGTGCCCCGGATGAGGGAGCCCTGGGAACGCACTCGGTGGTAGGCGAGCCCGATGCCCCCAGCATACTTCGAGAGCTTCGCGACGTCGGTGTACCGGCCGTAGATGCCCTCGAGCTCGTCCGGCGGCGAATCGAGCAGGTAGCACGAGCTCATCTGGCTGTGAGGGGTCCCCGAGTTGAACAGGGTGGGCGAGCTCGGGAGGTATTCGAGCCTCGACATGAGGCGGTACAGCTCGACCGCCTCTTCCACCGTGCGCGCGAGGCCGCAGGCGACTCGGAGGAAAAACGACTGGGGGGCCTCGATCGGCTCCCGGGTCTCGGGGTGGCGGAGCAGGTAGCGGTCCACCACGGTCTGAAGACCGAAGTACGCGAAGCGGCGGTCCGCCAGCGGGTCGACCGCGTCATCCAGGCTCTCTTGGTGCCGCTCCACGAACCGGGCGAGGGAATCGCAGACCAGCCCGAGCCGGTGGCCGAGGGCGACCGACGCCGAGAACGATCCCAGGCCCCGGCGCTCGAGGTCGCGATGGAGCGCTGCGTCGAGGAGCCGGGCGGCGAGGTACGCGTAGTTCGGCTCGTCCGCCACCAGGCTCGCCGCGGTCTTGACGAGCAGCTTGTCCACCTCGGCCCGCGCGAGGCCGTCGTGCAGGCCCGAGAAGCACCGCCCCGCGACCCGGTCCGCGTCTACCCTCGCGAGCCCCTCCGCTGCCCGCTGCACCTCCTGCACGAGACAGAGCCGGGTCAGGTGAAGCACGGTGGAGGGGGATGCCGTCCCCAGGATCGGATCGGTCGCACCGGGATGAACGATCTGGATCCGCCGCTCGCTCTGCCCACCGTCGCCCCGGAGCGGGGAACCGGCGTCGGGGACGTCGCCCGAGGTCGGCTCGGTGAAGGCGGTGCTGGTCATCGTCTGCTCCATGTGTTCCTCGCTCCTTCGTCCTGGTTCCCGTTTTCGCTGTCCGACCCGGCGTCTCGCCCGGCCCGGACACGACGCGCCCTGCCCGGGGCAGGGGGTCGAGGCCGCGGGTCGCGCCCGCGCCGCGACCGACCGGGAGGCCGCGTCCGCCGCGCTGCGTCGCCGACCGCGTCTCGTTCTCCGCGACCGACGATCCGCTCCGTCGACACGGGCTACACCAGATATAGGGGTTCGGGACCGGGGTCAACGCTAGGGGCAGTGTAGGCGCGTCAATCGGCGTCCGCGGCCACGAACGCCTCCCTCGAGAGGTTTCGGACCCGGCCCTTGGCGCTCCCGTCGAGAACGAGGACATCGTCCTCGATCCGGATCCCGCCGTAGCCGCGAAGTCGTTCGATCCGGTCCCAGCGCACCGACTCCCCGAGCGGCTCCGATCGCAGCGGCTCGAGCAGCGCATCGATGAAGTACAAGCCTGGCTCGATGGTGAACACCTGTCCAGTCTCAATCGTCCTCGTGTTGCGGAGCCAGGCGTTCTCCTTTCGAGGCGGCGTCCGGCGGCAGCCGACGTCGTGGACCTGCACCCCGAGCGAATGGCCGAGACCGTGCGGGAAGAACACCCTGGTCAGCCCCTGATGGACCGCGGCCTCTGCCGAGCAGGTGACGAGGCCATGCTCGACGAGCAGCCCCCCGAGCAGGTCATGGGCCTGGTCGTGGAGGCTCTCGTACCCGATCCCCACTTCGATCCGAGCGATGACCGCCTGCTGCAGCGCGTCCATCGAGGCCACCAGCTCGGCGAAGCCGGAATCGTCCCCAGGGGCGACGTGGGTCCGGGTGATGTCGGCGGCGTATCCGCGGGCGCCGGCGCCGGCGTCGAGCAGGAGGCTTCGAGCCTCGGGCCGATCCCGGTAGTCGTGGTGGTGCAGCACCGCCGCCGCGTCCCCGAGGGCGACGATGTTTCCGTAGGGCGGCTGATCCTCGCCGATCACCCCCAGGTGGAGGAGGTGCAGGCCGAGCTCGGACCGCTCCCCTTCGAGGAACGCGGCCGCCACCGCCCGGTGCCCTCGAGCCGCGCGCCGGTTGGCCTCGGCGAGGCTCGCCACCTCGTACGGCGTCTTGTGCACCCGGGTCTCGTGCAGCAGCTCGACGAGCGCCGGAGGGTTGATGTCCGGCTCCTCGAAACCGAGCCTGATCCCGGCTTCTTTGGTCTCCCCGATGAACGCGCTTCGAGGCCGCTCCGCTGCGGAGCGAAGCTCGGCCGAACTCTCCACCTCGGTCACGTCGATCCCTCGCCTCACGAGGTCCGCGTCCCGGGCCTCGGGGCGCTCCCAAAAATCGGACCGACGGCGGGCCAGCAGCCGCGCCGCTCGACCCTTCTCGAGCACGACGGCTGAACCGGGCCACGGCCACGGCGCCCAGTGGCCGAACGCTGGGGTGGGCCGAAACGGCCACTCGAGGTCGTCGAAACGGGACCGGAGCACGAGGTCCCCGGCGTGGATCACGACCCGGTCGTAGCCGGCGCGCTCGAGCGCGAGACTCACCCGGTCGGTCAGGGTCGCCACGTGGGCGGCGTACAGCGCATCCAGCTCCATGCCCTCCCATCCCCGGGGCCAGAGCCCGGGGTCAAGCAGCAGCCGCCGCGGACCCTTGTCCTCTGCGAGACGGCGCGGCACCGTCCGGTCATGCCCCACGCGGTGACCCGACCGGCCGACCCGATCCCGCTCGCTGGCGGCGCGCTGCTCGTGCACCAGGTCCCGGCTGCCCAGGACAACCTGGTTTGGCTCATATCGTCCCCTTCGAGCATGGAGGCCGCGGCCGTGGACGGCCCCGACGCAGCCCCGGCGCTCGCCGCGTGCGCGGCGCTCGGCCTGCGGCTCACCACGATCCTGAACACCCACACCCACCTCGACCACATCGGGATCAACCACGCGCTCGGAGACCGGATCCGCGGGATGCGGGTGATCGGACCGGGGCGCCGGGCCGCCGAGGTCCCCGGCTTGACCGAGCCGGTCGACGACGGCGACCGGTTCGAGCTGTTCGGCGTCGGCTTCGAGGTGTGGCTGACCGAGGGCCACATCGATGGCCATGTGTCCTTCCTGACCGAAGGCGCGGTGTTCTGCGGCGACACCTTGTTCGGGGCCGGTTGCGGCTACCTCTTCGACGGACCTCCAGCGAAGATGCAGGCCAGCTTGTCTCGGCTCGCCTCCCTCCCCGAGGCGACGCTCGTGTTCTGCGCGCACGAGTATACGCAAGACAACCTGCGTTTCGCGTACACCGTGGACCCGAAGAACCAGGCCCTCGCCGACCGCATCCGTACGGCGTGGCAGGTTCGGGCCCAAGGCGCGTCCACGGTCCCGTCCACGATCGGCCTCGAGCGAGCCACGAACCCGTTTCTGCGCGGTCAGGACCCGGCGATCCGGGCTCGGGTGGCGGAGTCGATGCCGGACTCCTCGCTCGGCGGGCCGGTGGAGATGTTCGCGGCCACCCGGGCGCTCAAGGATAGAAAGGACTATCGGCGCCTCGCCGACGACGGGTTGCCGCTGTCGGCCGACAGGTAGCGGGCCTTCAGCGCGGCAAAGGCCGACCGAAGCCCCATCGCTTCGCCGCCGGCCGGTCGCCCCGGTCTTGCCTCCAGGTTGTAGGCCATCACGTCCATGTGGCACCACCGGGTGTCCGGCCCCACGAATCTATGGAGGAACAGCGCGGCGGTGATCGCCCCGCCGTAGCTTCCCCCGGTGCTCGAGATGTCGGCGACCCGGCTGTCGAGCTGCTTGGCGTAGGGGGCAAACAGCGGCATGCGCCACACCGGATCGTGGTGCGCCTCGCCGGCTTCGATCCACGCCTGCGCGAACCGATCGTCGGTGGCGAACACCGCGGGCAACTCCGTCCCGAGAGCGACCCGGGCTGCCCCGGTGAGGGTGGCAAAATCGAGGAGGAGGTCCGGAGATTCGGACGCGGCCTCCGCGAGCGGCTCGCACAGGATGAGCCGGCCTTCGGCGTCGGTGTTTCCGACCTCGACGGTCAGCCCATGCCTGGTCCGGATGACGTCGAGGGGCCGAAACGCGCGGCCCGAGACCGCGTTCTCCACCGCGGGCAAGAGGACCCGGAGCCGAACCGGGAGACCGGCGTCCATGATCGCGTGGGCGAGGCCGAGCGCGATCGCCGCCCCGCCCATGTCCTTCTTCATGAGCTGCATGCCCGCTGCGGTCTTGAGGTCGAGGCCGCCGCTGTCGAAGCAGACCCCCTTGCCGACCAGGGTGAGGCGCGGGTGGCTCTCGTCGCCCCACCGCAGGTCCACCAGCCTGGGCTCCACCTCCGCGGCCCGCCCGACGGTGTGGATCGCCGCGTAGCCCTTCTCGAGAAGCTCCTCTCCCACCGTGAACTCCACCGACGCGCGGTGGCGGTGGCCAACTTCCGCCGCCACATCGGCGAGCGCGTCGGGGCCCATGTCCTCCGCCGGCGTGTTCACGAGGTCGCGAGCCAGATGGATGGCCTCGGTGAGGCGCGTGACCTCCGCTCGGTCGGCGCCCGCCGGCCACACCAGCTCGAGCCCTGGGCCGTCCGCCGCCCGGTAGCGGGTGAAGCGGTACTGCTCGAGCGCGAAGCCGAGCGCGGCCGCGGTGGCGTCGTCCTCCGGGAGGCTCTCGTCGAAGGCGTAGCGACCGGGCCTAAGGTTTCGAAACCCGGCTGCGTAGTCCCACAGGCTCGGCCGCTCGGGCACGGCGAGCAGCACCCCGCCCGGCGCGCCTTCTCCATCGGGCACGGTCAGCGCCTGGCCCGGCTTGGCCGAGAAGTCGTGGTGGGCCACCCAGCGCCGGACCCCAGGGGCGTGGCTCTCGAGCACCTCGGGGAGGTCCTCCGCCGTCACCCGGGTCACCGGGAGGGTGTGCTTGTGGGGCCTGGCGGCGAAGAACTTCACGGCGGGCAGGTAGCCGCAAGCCGGCCCCCGCGTCCACGCCCCAAGGACGGAAATGGGCTGAATCGGCGCATCCCGGCGAAGAAGCGATGAGTTCATGCCCCGTTCGAGACCGACCCCGGCTTGCCCTCGGCCCAGGTTTGGCGTTACCGTTCAGCCGGAGCGGGCCAAAGAGCCGCACCGGAGGCCGCGGCTGGAGATTGTCTCTCCCGCGCGGGCTCCCGCGTTCGCCGGCCCGAGAGGATAGAAATGTGGACTGATTCATCGAATCCCACGCTGGTCGCGGCGTTTGTCGCAGCGGCCGTCGTGATCTTCGTCTCCGGCCTCAGGATGACCGGTCTTGCCGACAAGCTCGCCGACCGGACCGGCCTGGGGGAGGCGATCGTGGGCGGCGTTCTGCTCGGGGCGGCAACCTCTCTCAGCGGGATCATCGTCTCGATCACCGCCGCGCTCGACGGGCGCGCGTCGCTCGCCTTCTCGAACAGTGTCGGAGGGATCGCGGCGCAGACCGTGTCCCTGGCCGTGGCGGACATCATCTACAAAAAGAGCAACCTCGAACATGCGGCCGCCGACCTCGGCAACGTGTTTCAGGGCCTTGTCCTCATGGTGCTGTTGACGCTCCCCTTCCTCGCCCTGACAACCCCCGAAGTCACCATCTGGGCCATTCACCCGGTCTCCTTCGCCATCCCCGCCGCCTACGCCGGGGGGCTGCTTGCCGCGCGGACCGTGCACGATGCCCCCATGTGGACGCCCGTCGATACGAACGAGACCAAGACCGACCAGCCCGAGGAGGAGGACGCCGAGAGCCGTGCCACGAGCACGAAGCGCTTGTTCCTCATGTTCGGAGGCCTGATGCTCCTGATGGGCGGGGCGGGCTACGTCATCGCCAAGACCGCCTCGGAACTCTCGAACCGGATGCAGATCTCGGACTCGGTGGCGGGCGGGCTCGCTACGGCCCTCGTGACGTCCTTGCCGGAGCTCGTCACGACCATCACCGCCGTTCGCCGTGGCGCCCTTCAATTGGCGGTCGGCGGCATCCTTGGGGGGAACACCTTCGACACGCTCTTCTTGGTCGCCTCGGACATCGCCTACCGCAAGGGCTCGCTGTACCATGCGGTGGCCGACCCGGCCTACTTCTGGATCGCCTCCGCGCTCTTGATGACCGGCATCCTCATCGGCGGTCTCATCGTTCGTCAACGAGAGGGCCCGGCGCGGATCGGCGCGGAGAGCGTGCTCCTGCTCCTTCTCTATGGTGGGGCCGTCGCCGTTCAGTTCCTGACCGGAAGCGGGGGGACCGCGGGGTGATGGCGAAGCCCGGTGCCGGACCTCGATGTCGCGTCGGGGTACACGGGTCATGGCATTTGCAAGCGAACAGCATGAAGCCCGGTCACTCTGTTGACAAGCCGCCTGCAGGCCCATTGAATCGTGGAGGGTGCGTCGAGAGTCGCGCCCTCCTCTCTCTTGGTGCTCTTGGTGCCGTCTGGTAGGCGGAGAACGATGGAGAAATCGATGAAGAAACGCGTTGTGGGTGCTCGATGGGCTTGTTCGATGCTCTTGTGCGTGTCGTGCGGAG
>DAIQNR010000027.1:0-61733 GCA_036788295.1 Myxococcota bacterium | reverse complement strand
GGCCCGGTCCGGCCCCGTTGCCGTTGCCGTTGCCGTTGCCGTTGCCGTTGCCGTTCCCGTCGTCGCCGCAAGCGACAGCGCCCGCGAACAGAACCGCGGCGGCCAGAGTCAATGTGTTTGTTTGCATTCTCGAAATCTCCTTCGCAAGCCGAAGCCGTTGCGACGGCGGGCTCATACCGCACATCCGTCGCCGATTGTATCTAAAGTTGACCAACATTTCTGTGACGGAGAGACGAAGTTTCCAGGGGGCGAGCCGATTCGCGTCGCCTTGTGGAAAATGGGGGTCATCGCTTCCATCGAGTCCGATGAGAAAATCCTTTGCGAAAGGGCCGCACCCGCTGCGCGGACGGGCTTGCCTAGGTGCGTGCCCGCCTCTATGGGGGGAACCATGTTCCGCCGCTCGGCATTCGCATTCTTCTTCCTGCTCGGCGCCTGTGGAGAGTTCCCTCGGGTCATCGCCCTTGACCATCGCGTCGAGCCGGCGTGCGATGTGGTGATGGCAAGCATGGGCACTTCGACCACCGCCCGAGCCGGAGCGACCGTCACGCTCGAGGTCGACGCCACCCGAGCGGCTGCGACGATGACATCGACATGCACGCTGAATGGGCGAACCGGACCGGCGACATGCGAGTTGGAGTTTGGCTCCGATGCGACCGAGAACATCCGCGTGGACCCAGGGACTGCCCCCACGGATCTCACGATTGAGTGCCCGGCCGACCGCTGGCCCGACGGGCCGGCCCTCGACTGAGGGCCGCCGCCCCGGACGAAGCCGGGCTCATGGAGCCGACGGGACCGCCAGAGTTCGGGGGGTCCATGTCTTGACGACGAAACGACATGAACCACACCAAGAGACTTCTAGCCCACCTGGTTTTGCGGGGTGACCAACGATTGCCGAACATGCTCGTGACGGTCTCCGCAACGCCTGCCCGTCTAAATGTGGGTGTTGTCCACACGTTTTGGGTCCTTTCTAGAGTCCTTTCTAGGTAGGAAACGATGGAACCATGATGTGGGATTTCCACCGCTCGCGGCGGCTCGGGCCGTAGGGGACTGGCCACCGCGGTTTCTTCCGGCTACACGCGCGCTATGGATGCGCGTTGGGCGGCCCTCGGAGCGGCATGGGGAATCACGGGGGTGGTGGGGCTGCTCGCTTTTGCGGTCGCCCGGCTCGCTCCGGTTGCGGCCGAGGCGCTCGCCGGGCCGCTCGACCCGGTGCATTGGGTCGCGGTGGCGGCGAGCCTCGCGTTTTTCGGCTACACCGAGGGCTACCGTGCGTTTCAGCGCCAGTTTTCGCCACGGGTGGTGGCCCGGGCCTTCGCGCTGCTCCATCGGGGCACCCCGCTGTCGGTGCTGCTCGCCCCCCTCTTCTGCATGGGCTTTTTCGGAGCGACGCGAAAGCGCATGATCGTCAGCTGGTCGCTCACCGGCGGGATCGTCCTTCTCATCGCCGCAGTGCGGGCGCTCCCCCAGCCGTGGCGCGGCATCGTGGATCTCGGGGTGGTGTTCGCGCTGGTGTGGGGCGCAGTGGCGATCCTCGCCTTCGCGGCGCGGGCGGCCCTGGGCGAGGGGCCCCGGGTCCCGGCCGACCTCCCGGAGCCGGCCTGACCGTTTCACCGGCGGCTCTTCCCCGAGCGCCGGCCGCCCGATGGCTCGGCGGCGAAATCCGGGTCACGTCCATGCCATGTGGGCCATGTGGCTGGTCAGCGCCATCGCTGCCTCCGGCCAAGAGGCGCTGGCCCGGGCCGAGGCCGCGCTCGCCGATTTTCGGCCCGAAGAAGCAGCCCAGATCCTGGAAGAGATGAGAGGTCCGTTCGAGCACGCGCTCAACGTTCGCCGCCAGGAGCAGCTCGGGATCGCTCACGCCTACCTCGGGCGGGCCGAGCCGGCGGTGGCCGCGTTTCGGCGCATGCTCGCCCTCGATCCGGCCCGGGTGCTGCCCTACACGCTGTCCCCGAAGGTCACGTTCCTGTTCGAGCGGGCCCGCAGTGAGGCGAAGGATCGGCCGCAGCCCGGCCTCGATCTGGCGTGGCCCCGGACCTCGAGCACCATCGACCCGATCCCGGTGACGGTCGAGGTCATCGGCGACCCGCTCGGGCAATTCCAGTCGGTGCGCTTGCTCGTCCGGCGGCGCGGGGACCTCAGCTGGCACACGCACGAGATCGGTCTCGATGGCCCGGAGCGCTTCGTCACGCTGTCGATTCCCCCGCTTGCGCCCGGATCGACCGAGGACCAGTTCATCGAGCTGCACGGGGTCGTGCTCGACGGGCAGGGCAGCGAGGTGTTTCTCGTGGCCAGCCCCCAGCGGCCCCGAGAGATCTACGTCCGCTACGTTCGTCCGGAGCCGTGGTTCGAGAAGTGGTGGGTTTGGGTGGCGGCCGGGGCGCTCGTCGCCGCCGGGACGACCGCTGGCGTGGTCGGGGCGACGCGAGGTCCGCCTGAGACGGTCGAGGGCCGATTTCGGGTGCTGCCGTGAGGACCTGGGCTCTCGCCCTGGCCCTGATCGCCTGCGATGATCCGGAGCTCGACCTCGCCTTCGAGGTGCCGCCGGCCTACCGAGACCAGCTCGCATCGGTGCAGCTCCGCCTGCTCCGTCCGCCTCCGGCGCTCCCCTTCGACTGCGAGGCGCTCGCTTTCGGGGAGGTTGGGCAGGACAGCTTGCGGTCGAGCCTCGAGCGGCAAGTCGGGGTGCTCCCCGGGGAGGAGGCGCCGCTCGGGGCGCTCGACCGGCGGTCGCCAACGGTCGCGCTCGCCGAGGGTCTCGACGCGTCGGGGACCGCCATCGTCATCGGCTGCCTCGAGGTCGTCGAGGTGACCGACCGGCGCCCCCGCGTGATCCGGGGCGAGCCGGTGGCGGCGCTCTCGCTCGCCGCCGGGGCCACGCTCGCGGTGGATCAAGGGGCGGCGCTTTCGGCCGAGGCCCGGGTCGTGGACCGGCTCGGCAACCGGCTGGCCGAGGTCGCGGTGCGGTGGACGGTCGTGGCCCGCGACGACCTCGGCCGGCATGTCCACGGGGTCACCGATGGGGACGGCCGAGCGAGGCTCGACGCCGAGGCTCCGCTGGCCCCAGGCCCCTTTCGCCTCGTGGCCCGACCCCGCTGGGGGGCCGCCGCGGACGTGGGCGGGTTCGTCCGACCCCAACCGGAGCGGCTCCCGTTCGATGGGCAGGTGCTCGACGCCCGTGTGGGCCGAGTGGGTCCGGGCGGGGAGCCCGGGGTGGTGGCGCTCATGGGGCCCGAAGGCCAGGCCCGTCTGAACCGCTGGTACCGCCGCGCCGACGGCAGCGCCGGCTCGACCAGCAGCGACCCCATCGCCGGTGATGCGCCCACGCTGGGTTTGGTCGAGCGACCGAACCAGGCCTCCGATCTGCCGATCGTGCTCACCACGGCCGCGTGGTGGGAGATGGGGCCCACCGGCGCGGTCCGCCAGCGCCCAGGGTACCAGCCTCCGATGGTGCAGGGGGGCGACGAGGACCCGCCCCAACGGTTGATCGGCTTCACCCCGTGCGGCGGGGGCGACCCGGAAGTGCTGGTGGTCTACCGCTCCGGCTTCACCGACGTGCACGGCGAGGACGGCGGCCTCCTGGTCGGCTTTCGGGAGCCGCTGTTTGCCGTGGCCGCTGGGTGCGTGGCCAACAACCGTGGCCCCGAGGCCCGCACCATGGTCGTGGCCCAGCCGGCGGACCCGCTGCAGCTCGTGGTCGAATACGGTCCCAACCAGTTCTGGGTGCGGGACTGGCTCGCACTCCCGGCCGGCGCGAGCTTCTCGCCTCCGGTGGGCGGCGGACCTCGGCTCCTGATCGGGGCGCAGCTCGACCGCAACGACGTGGTCCTGTCCCGGGCCCGGGTGGCCGCCGATTCCGACCGTTTCGAGCTCATCGACGAGGGGATCGACCGTCCCCCGAGCTTGCCGCTCGAGACCGCCTCCGGCGACCTCGACGGCGACAGGCGGCTCGACGTGGTCGCGCTGGTGCGTCGGCCCCGTGGCGAGCGCTTCGGTTTGTTCGCCGCGCTCGCTGGGCCTCCCGAGCGGGGCCGGCTGACCGGCGACGTGGACCTCCCCTCCGGCCTGGCGGCGCCCCGGCTGTTCGTCCTGGATCTCGACGGCGACGGCAGCGACGACATCCTGGTGGTGGGGCGCGGCGCCGCCGGATCGGCCTGGCTCTATCCCATGGGCCTGCCCCGGTGAGAGCCAGGGTCACGGCGCGGTGACGCGCGCCTCGCGCCCGGCCTGAATGAGCACGTCCCGGTCGTAGCGAAGCTCGCCCGTGTCCGGGCTGAGCAGCTGAAGCCGATAGCGCCCCGCCGGCAGCTCGACCCCGACCAGCGGGGTCGCGCCGAGGTCCCGCCCGTCGAGCCGGACGAGCGCGTACGGCCGCGCCCCCACGGTGAGCTTGCCCGGCGCGGCCTCGGCCGGCTTCTCGGGCTCGGCCGGCGCCGGTTCGGCCTGGCGCCGCCGCCTGGTTTTCGCCTGCTCGGAGGGCAGCTTTTCGGCGCGAGCTGGCTCCTCTGGCTCGGCCGGCTCCGGAATTGGGGCTTCGATCGGCTCGAGCTGAACTTCCGTGGGGGGCTCGAGGTTCGGCACCGCCGGAAACTCCGCTGCCACCGGCTTCTCGGCGATCGACGGCGCCGCGGGCGGGCTCGGCCAGAACGCCCGTACGGCGGCGGCGAGGCCGATCACCGCGGCGAAGACCGCGACCGCGGCCGGCCACGCCGGCCGAGAGGGAGGCGCGGGGACGAACACCCGCTCGCTCGACGGCTCCTCCGGCCGCGTCTCGAGCACCGGGGTCGGCGGGCCGTCCTCCCTGCGAGAACGGGCCCGGGCGGACGCGGTCGGTTCGGCCGGCGGCGGCGCCTCGATCACCGGAGCGGGCTCGGTCGCGGCCGACCGGGTGAGCACTCGCTGCAGCCAGGCCCGGTGGTGGGCGCTCGGCTCGGCGAGCTCGGACTCCACGAAACCCTCGAGCGTGGGGCCGTTTTCCCGCTGCACCACCTGGTCGAGCGCTTCGGCCAAGGCCCGGGCGTCGGGGTGCCGGTGCTCCGGCGCCTTCTCGAGCCCCCGCATCACCACCGCCTCGAGCCCATCGGGCAGGGACACGAACAGGCTCGGCTGCGGCACCTCGCCCCGCTCGACCGCGAGCGCGGTCGCGACCACGTTGCCGCGGGTGAACAGTTTTCGACCGGTGAGCAGCTCGTGCAGCACCACGCACAGGGCATAGATGTCGGACCGTCGGTCGACCCGCTCCGCCCGGAGCTGCTCCGGCGCCATGTAGGACGGCTTGCCCTTGAGTTCCCCGACCACCGTGTCCGGCGACTCGCGCTCCGTCATGAAAGCGATGCCGAAGTCGAGGATCTTCACCCGCCCGTCGTAGGTGAGGATCAGGTTCCCGGGGCTCACGTCCCGGTGGACCACCCCGAGCGGCTCGCCGTCGAGGTCGGTCAGCTCGTGGGCGGCGTGCAGGCCGCGGGCCGCCTCCGACACGATGCGGGCGGCGACGAGCGGCGGCAGCGGCCGCCCTCTCGTGGCGAGCAGCTGGTGAAGCGGCAGCCCCGGGACGTACTCCATCGCGAGGTACAACACGCCCTCGGACTCCCCGAAGTCGTAGACCTGGGCCACATTGGGGTGGAAGATCCGGGCGACGAGGCGGGCCTCGTCGTGAAACATGGAGCGAATGTCCGGGCGCCGGGCCAGCTCGCCCTTGATGACCTTGACCGCGAGCAGCTTCTCGAAGCCGTGCACGCCCCGCCTTCGGGCGAGGAGGACCTCCCCCATGCCGCCGGCGCTCAGCTTGGCGAGGACTTCGAGGCCCCGGACCCGTAGCTCCCGTTCCGCCATGGCAAACGACGGCGGCACGGTAGCACGGGCCGGGGCGAGCGGCTCGGGATGGTTCAACGGCCGGCCTCTGCCCGGCCCTGCTCCCAGGGGGACGGCGGGCGAGTCGCGAGCGCGGCGAGCAGGGACGGCTCGACGTTTCCACCGCTGAGGAGGACCAGAGCGTCGTCTGCCTCCTCGGCGAGGGCGGCGGCGAGCCCGGCCGCCCCGCTCGGCTCGAGCACGAGCCGGAGCCGGCGCAGCGCGTAGGCGGTGGCGTCGAGGATCTGCTCGTCGCTCACCCGGACGGCGCGGTGAACCCGGGCTCGAAGCACCTCGAAGGTGAGGCGGCCCGGGGTCCGAACCCGCAGCCCATCGGCCACGGTCTGGGGGGGCGGCACCTGCACTCGAACGCCGGCTTCGAGGCTCCTCGCGGTGTCGTCGGCGGTGTCCGGTTCGACGGCGACGATCTCGACCTCCGGAAGGAGCGCGGCGAAGACGGTCGCGCATCCGGCGAGAAGCCCCCCGCCGCTCGTCGGGCAGAAGAACGACCGCGGCTTCGCCCCCTCGAGCTGCTCCACCGCCTCGAGCGCCGCCGTGCCCTGGCCGGCGGCGATGTCGGGGTGGTCAAAGGGCGGCACGAGCACGTAGCCCCGCCTCGCGACCTCTTCGTCGGCCCGCTGGGCCCGCTCTTCGCTGTCCGGCCCGACCGTGATCACCTCGGCGCCGTCGGCGACGGTGCGGTCCCGCTTCACCAGCGGGGCGTCGCTCGGCATCACGATCACCGCCGGCAACCCGGCCTCCCTCGCCGCCCTGGCCACGGCCTGGGCGTGGTTGCCCGACGAGTGCGCCACCACGCCCCGGGTGCCCGGAGACAGGCGGCGGATGAGGTGGGTCGCCCCCCGGATCTTGAAGGCACCGATGGGCTGCAGGCTCTCCGCCTTGAGCCACAAGCGTTGCCCGCCGGGGCTGACGTGCTCGATCAGCGGCGTCCGGACGACGGAGCTTCGGGGCGGGCGGCCGAGGCGCTCCCTGGCTTCCCGGACCAGGGCGAGCGTGAGCGCGTCCAGCATGGCCGGCGCGAATGGTCCCTCCGTCCGGTTCGGTCAACCGTTCAACGGCCCCGCCTTGACCATCGAGGGTCGCCCCACGATGCCTAACCCATGGCGCGATGGATTCAGCCCGACGACGAGCCGGCGGCGGTCCGCGCTCTGGTGGCGGACTACGACCGGGAGAACCGCGACCTCTTCTGCGGGCTGCTCCGCTTCCCGGTCATCGAGCTCGCCGACCAGTCGCTGCTCGGGATGTGGCGGCCCGCGGACCGGACGATCCGGCTTCAGCGCGAATTCGTGTGCTCGGCGCCGTGGCTCGAGACCGTGGGGCTGCTGCGCCACGAGATGGCCCACCAGTTCGTCGAGGAGGTGCTGAACGTCCGAAACCAACCCCCGCACGGCCCCGCGTTTCGACAGGTGTGCGCCGACCGCGGGATCGACGCCGCCGCCGCCGGCGGTTTCGAGTCCGCGCCCGGGCCGGCCGCCGTCTCTCGACGCATCGAGAAGCTGCTGCGGCTGGCCGAGAGCGCCGAGCAGAACGAGGCGGAGGCGGCCATGCGCCGGGCCCAGGCCCTGCTTCGCGCCCACAACCTCGACATCATCCGCTCCCACACCGAGCGGCTCTTCCGGTTCCGGCAGCTCGGGACCACCCTGACCCGGATCGAGACCTTTCACCGCGTCGCGTGCCGCGTCCTCATTCAGCACTTCTTCGTGAAGATCATCTTCGTGCCCGCCTTCGTGCCCGGACGCCGCGAGCGGGGCAGCGCGGTCGAGGCGATCGGAGCCCCGGAGAACCTGGACGTGGCCGAGTTCGTGTGGGGATTCTTGATCGCGACGGCGGAGCGGCTGTGGCGGGCCCATCGCCAAGCGACCGGAGTGTCCGGGCACGACCGCCGGCGCTACCTGGCTGGGGTGATGCACGGGTTCTTGGACAAGCTGAACGCGGGGGTGCAGGAGAGCTCGGCCGAGGAGCGCGCCTTGGTGAAGAGCGGCGACCCTGCGCTCGAAGCGCACTACGACAAGCGCTACCCCCGCCGGCGAACGGTGACCCGGCGCGGCCTCGCCGACGACGCGTCGCTTCAGGCCGGTCGCGAAGCCGGGCGGAGCATCGTGCTGTCAAAACCGGTGCGGGGCGGCGACGGCCAGGGCGGGGGGCTGCTCGGACCAGGGAGCTGAGCGCGATCCGCTTTCGAATCCGGCCGTCTGGGACGACGAGAGAAGCGGCGGCGAGGGCCGGCGAGATGGTGCAGATTGGCTCGTCACGGGCCCTCAGCTCGCGCGGTCCTTCTTTCGCCGCTTCTGGGCCACGAACGCGAGTCCCTGCGCGTTCAGCTCCAGATCCATGGCGAGACGGGCCCAGGCGTCGTCCCCGCGTCGTGCGCCAGCGGTGCGGAGGCGCTCGTCGAGGTGGGCCCGGAGCTTCGGCGCGATGAACGCCTCGAGCTGCTCGTCCGGGAGCTCACTGCGGTAGGCCTGCTCGAGCACCGCTTCTGAGAACAGCAAGGTGTCCTTCAGCTGATCTGCGGCGGCGCCGATCTCGGTCACCGGGCCGAAATGGGTGAGGTAGGCGGTCTTCGCCCCAGTGTGGACGATCCGGTCCACCGAGGCTCTCGCGAGCGGACCGTCGAAGTCGGTGGGGCTCGTGCTGGGCAGGGCGAACAGCGGCTGGCCCCCGAGGTCGGGGTAGACGAGCCCGAACGCGTCCCCGGTGAAGATCGCCTCCGCCTCCTGGTCGTGGACGACGAAGTGATGGTTCGCGTGGCCTCGGGTGTGCAGAAACCGGAGCGTTCGGCCGGCGAACCCGACGGTCTCTTCGTCCTCCATGATCCGCACCCGTTCGGCGGGGATGGGGTCGATGTCCCCGTACAACTCGAAGAAGCGCTCGGGCCCGTACACCGCGCGGGCGCTGCCCACCAGCTTGCTCGGGTCGATCGCGTGGGGGGCGGCGCGGGGATGGGCGAGCAGCGTGGCGTTTGGGCAGGCCTTCATCAGGGCCGAAGAGCCGCCGGCGTGGTCGAGGTGGACGTGGGTGATGATGCACAGGTCGACGGCGTCCGGTTCGAGCCCATGGCGAGCGAGCGCCGCCAACAGGAGCGGCACCGCGTGAACCGTGTTGTTCTCGATGAAGGCGGCGCGGCCGTCTTCGACGAGCAGATAGGCCGCCGCGTACCGGGGCAGGGTGTACTCGCAGTCGATGGTCTCGATGTGCACGGGGAGAGGCTACGCCGGGCGGCCGCCTCTCGAAAGCCGGACCCGCGCGCCGCCGGGATGGCGAACGCGCGGGTCCGTCCAGGAGCGCCCGCAGGCGCTTCAGATGCGCGCGGGGCTCGACCCGAAGGGGGTCGCGTCCACCCGGGCCGCGTACGGCACCAGGTCGCCTTCGGTCTGGTCCTCCATCGGCGAAAGTGCCGAGGTGGGACCCTCTTCTTCACCGATTTGCATCGGTTTTGCATCCTCGACGTCGGGCGAGCCCGCGGTGGGCTCGGCGTCGGCGGGCTCTCGAGTCGCCCCCTCTGCCGCCGGCTCGGCGACCTGCTCCGCTGTCTCCTCGTGGACCTCCTCCGCGCCCGCGCCATCGGCGGGAAGGGGCACCTCGACCTCGGCTGCCTCGACCTTCGCCTCCCGGCGAGGTTCGGGCCGGTCGATGCGTCCGGTCGCGAAGTTGATGTCCCACTCGGAAGCAGGGGTGAACAGGCGGCCAGCCGGCTCGGCGGGCCGAACGCCCCTAGGAACGGGGCGGACGGTGGGGACCGGAATCGGCGCCCTTTCGGCGCGGTAGTCCGGGTTGAACTCCAGAAACTTCGGCCGCTCCTTGCCCGCGACTCCGGGCCGTTCGAGGCTCGGGTCCGCGGCGGATTTCGCCATGACGTCGGGACGGTTTTCTTGTTTCGTCGGCGACGAGGGGGCGGCGGCTGGACCCACCACCTTCACCCCCTGGACCTCCGCCGCCGGGGTCTTCTCGCGATCGGGTGCTCGTCGCAGGGCGGCTTGCCCCGACTCCACGCCGGCTTTGGCACCGAAGCCGATGCCGCCGACGGCGAGCACCAGAAAGCTGCCCGCCCAGATCCAGTTGTTCTTCACGTACCGTCTCCTCTCGCCGGCGTCTGCCGCCGGCTGGGAGAAAGTAGCAGAGGCTTGTGCGGGAGCCAACGCGCGAAGCGCGCGAGGGACGCAAGGGAGGGCGGTGGACCGAGGTGTCCACCGCCCTCGTCACCCCCCGAGGGAGGGCGCTACGAACTCAGATCATCCACCTCGAGAGGTCGTTCGATTTTTGCACGTTCGCTATCCCTCCCCCGGCGCTTGCCGGCGCTCCGGTTGCTGGTGAGCCAGGGCTCCAACCCCCCGGGGCGTTCTGTCTTGTACGAGGCATGGTTTCGCTCTCGGAGGTTGCGGTCGGTTTGGGCAGGCTCGGTCCTGGCAGCCCGCCCCGGAACGCGGCCCATCCGCGACCCGGCCGGGTTTCCCCGGTCGACCGGATGGTGGGGCCCGTCTCTGGGCCCACGGAGGAGGCTAGCCCAGGCCGGGCCGGGGCCACAACCAGCGAACCACCTCGTCGGTCACCCGACGCACGCCATCGCTTTCTCTCGACATCGAGCGCCGGTGCCGGCGCAGTGGATGCGGCCCATGGAGAAGCTCGACCTCGAGCGTTTCGAACGCAAACTGCTCGTCCGTCCGCTCACCGCCGATGACCACCCGGCGCTCGTCGCCATGGGCGAGCGGTGCTTTCCAGGAATGAAGCCGTGGACCCGCGGCCACATCGAGAGCCAGGTCGCGATCTTTCCCGAAGGACAGATCGCCATCGAGGTGGACGGGGCGCTCGCCGCGTCCTGCAGCACGGTGGTCGTGTCTTCGTTCGACTACGCCGAGCAATGGCACGACTGGGCGAGGGTCTCCGACAATGGCTTCATCAGCAACCATGACCCGGACGGGGACGTCCTCTACGGCATCGAGATCATGGTGGACCCCGCCTACCGGGGGATGCGCCTCGCGCGGCGGCTGTACAACGCGAGAAAGGAGCTCGCCCGCCGCCTGAACCTCCGGAGCATCATCATCGGCGGCCGAATACCCGGCTACGGGGAGCACGCCGACCGGGTGAGCGCCCGCGAGTACGTCGAGGAGGTCATCGCGAAGCAGCTGTACGACCCGGTCCTGACCACGCAGCTCGCCAATGGCTTCGTCCTCAAGCGCCTCATACCGAACTATCTCCCCGGCGACGAAGCGTCCCGCGGGTACGCCACGTTTCTCGAGTGGCCCAACCTCGACTTTCAACCGGAGAGCAAGCGCCGGGTAGCGCGGGCGGTGGAGCCGGTTCGGCTCGCCGTCGTGCAGTACGAGGTCCGGCCGATCGACGATTTCAGCCGGTTTGCTCGCCAAACCGAGTTCTTCGTGGACGTCGCCGCCGACAAGGGAAGCGACTTCGTGCTGTTTCCCGAACTCTACACCTCGCAGCTGTTGTCGGTGGCCCCGAGCCAGCGGGCCGAGGAGGGGGCTCGGATGGTGGCCGCGTACACCGAGCGCTTCCTCGAGCTGATGACCGGGCTCGCCGTCAAATACGACATCCACATCGTCGGTGGTTCGCAGTTCACGGTCGAGGACGATCGGCTCCACAACGTCGCCTATCTCTTTCGCCGGGATGGGACCCTCGAGAAGCAGTACAAGCTCCACATCACCGCCGACGAGCGGCGCTGGTGGGGCGTTCGGGGCGGCACCGAAGTCCGGAGCTTCACCACCGACCGAGGTCCGGTCGCGATCCTGGTCGGCTACGACGTGCAGTTTCCGGAGCTCGGCCGCATCGTCGCCGACAGCGGAGCCCGAATCGTGTTCGTCCCGTTCACCGCGACCGACCGAAACGAATACTATGCCCTGAGGGTCTGCGCGCAGGCGAGGGCGATGGAGAACCACGTCTACGTGGCCATGTCCGGGGTCGTCGGGAACCTCCCCTTCGTGGACAACGCCGACGTGCACTACGCGGTGTCCGGCATCTATACGCCATCGGACGTCGCCTTCTCCCGGGACGGCATCGCCGCCGAGACCACCCCGAACATCGAGGCGGTTCTGGTGCAGGATCTCGACCTCGAGCTGCTGCGGCGCCACCGTGAGCTCGGGACGTTCCGAAACCTCGCCGACCGCCGAAAAGACATCTACGCGGTCCGTCTCTACGGCGCTACCGGCGACCGAGACATCTGAACCTTCCCCTACGCTGCCGTCATTGTCCGGCATACATGTGCACGCCGGTGGCGGCGGCGAACGCGAGCCGGTGGGCTTCGGACCAGTCCGGGTGCCGGATCATGAGGTGGCCGTCGGACAGCAGGGTCTGCTTCCAGTCCCGCCTGCGGCTCGGGGGGCGAAGGAGCTTGTCCTCCACGAGATGCGGCCCGGCCTCCCGGCGAAACGCATCGAGCCCGTCGATGCGATGGATGCGGCCCTGGCCGGTCGCCCGCTTGAAGACGATGGCGCAATTGTACTTTCGCGAGCTCTCGGCCTCGAAGCGCCGGTGGCACACGACCCGGGCCCACTCGGTGAACAGGTCGATGTCCGACGTATAGTTCATCTGATCGACGAGGTGGGCTCCGCCCGGGCGGCACCCGATCTCCCCGAGCACCGCCTCCCCGCTGGGGGTGAGAAACCACTCCATGTGGGTGAACCCATCGCCCATGCCCAGGGCGGTCAGCACGTTTCGGCCGAGCTCGATCCCAGGGCGCAACCTAGGCTGCCCCTGCTCCCGCACGGTGATGATGACCGGACTTATCCACTCCTGGGACCGGGCCTCGATCGGCTTCGGCAGGTAGGCGGCGACGTTCTCGTAGACCGGCCGTCCGCCCACGCACAGGGTGTCGTAGGTGAACTCTTCGCCGGTGACGTACTCCTCGCAGCTCGCCTCGGTGACGTGGCGCAGCGCGGGCAGCACCCGCTCGAGCCCGGTCCGGTCGTCCACCCGATAGGTGTCGGCGCTGCCGGCGCCGGCGATGGGCTTCAGGACCACCGGAAACCCGATGCGCTCGACCGCCTCCCAGATCTCTCGTTCGCTCCGGACCCGAAAGGACCGAGGCACCCGGAGCCCCGCCGCCGCGACCCGCTCCTTCATGATCTGCTTGTCCCGAAACCCTCGCACCGCGTCTTCGCTCATGCCCGGGACGCCCCAGCGCTCCCGGAGCCGGGCCGCCAGCAAGACGAGAGGCTCCCAGTTGGCGAGGACCCGGTCCACGGAGCGGCCCCTGAGCCACGTCGAGACCCGCGCCGCGACGTCGCCCTCGTCGAGCAGGCGAGGCACCGCGAGGTAATCGAAGAGGGCCGGTTTCAGCTCGCGGGGAAGCATCGCGGCCGGTGTGTCCCCGACGCCGTAGATTTCGGCTCCAACCTGGGCGAGACCCCGGGCGTACTGGATCATCTCGGGGGGATAGACGGGGGCTAGGAACAGGACTCGCACCACGAGCCCCGTAGCACGGCCCGTTCCCCGATGCAGCCGGGATTGACGAAACCGGGGCACCGGAGCAGTGTCCGCCGGTGACCCGAAACGTCGTGTTCGTGGCTCCGTTTCCCGCAGAGGTCAGCCTGCGCTTCGCCCGAGCGGTCGGCGCGCTCGAAGGGGTCCGCCTGCTCGGGCTGGTTCACACTCCGCCCGAGCCGAGCCCGTACCATGACGTCGAGCGGGTGGAGGATCCTCTCCGGACCGAGTCCTTGCTCGCCGGGGCCGAAGCGCTCGCGCGGCGGCACGGGCCCTTTCACCGCATCGTGGGCATCCTCGAGGCCCAGCAGGTGCAAATCGCCCAGCTCCGGGCCCATTTCGGGCTCCCCGGGACCTCGCCCGAGGTCGCCCATCGGTTTCGGGACAAGGCGAAGATGAAGGCGGTGCTCGCGCAGGCTGGGCTGCCGGTGGCGCGAAGCGCGCTGGTCCGCTCCGAGGGTGAGGCCGCCGATTTCGCCCGGGCCGTGGGGTACCCGCTCGTCCTCAAGCCGCCTTCGGGGATGGGAGCGAAATCCACGGTGCGGGTTCGGGACCATGCCGATCTTCGCCGCGCGGTGGCCGGGTTCGGGGTGGGGCCGAAGTCGCCGATGCTCGCCGAGGAGTTCTTGGTCGGGCGGGAGTTCAGCTTCGAGACCCTCACCCTTAGGGGCGAGGTCAAGCTGCACTCGTTCTCCGAATACCTCCCTCCGTGCCTCGAAGCGGTCGAGAATCCCTGGATCCAGTGGTGCTGCCTGCTGCCGAAGGAGATCGCCGGCCCCGACTTCGAGGGCGCCCGTCGCATGGGAGAGCGCGCGATCGCCGCGCTCGGGCTCGGTGACGGCATGACCCACATGGAGTGGTTTCGCCGGCCCGACGGGCGCCTCGCCATCGGTGAGATCGCTCAGCGGCCGCCCGGCGCCAACATCAGCCTGATGACCGGGGTGGCCCACGGGATGGATCTGTACCGGGCTTGGGCGCGGCTCGTGGTGGACGGCGCCTTCGATGGCCCCTACGAGCGCGTCCGGGCGGTCGGCTCCGCGTTCCTGCGCGGGGTGGGCCAAGGGCGGGTCGCTGCCCTCCGCGGGGTCCGAGAGGCGAGCGAGCGGGCGGCGGGCCGGGTGGTGGAGGCCCGCCTGCCCACCATCGGGGTCCGAAAGCGGGAGGGGTACGAGGGCGACGGCTACCTGGTGGTGGCCGGGGACGACACCCAGGAGATCCGGGGCCTTCTCGCCGACATCGTCCGAACCATCCGCGTGCACTACGCCTGACCGAGCTCGGGGCTCATCTTCTCGTACAGCTCGACGTAGCGGCCCACCCGGTGGCGCCATCCGAGCGGCAGGCGCATCCCTGCCTGCTGCAGGCTCCGCCACCGGGCCCGGTCGTGGCCCGTCCCCGAACCGAACGTCGAGATGGCGGTGGTGAGCGCCCACGCCAGCCCGGTCGCGTCGAAGTGTTCGAACGCGAACCCGGTCCCTCGCCCGGTGGAGCGGTCGTAGGGCCAGACCGTATCGGCGAGCCCCCCGGTGCGGTGGACGATCGGCACCGTCCCGTAGCGCAGAGAATACATCTGGTTCAGCCCGCACGGCTCGTAGCGGGACGGCATCAGGAACAGGTCGCAGCCGCCCTCGAGCAGGTGGGCCTTCGGCTCGGTGAAGCCGGAGTCGTACGAGACCTGCCGGGGGTGGGCGGCGGCGAGAGCCCGAAAGAACTGCTCGTACCGAGGCTCGCCCCGGCCGAGCACCACGAGCTGAAAACGGCGCCGGTTCAGCAGCGCGGGCAGCACCTCCATGCACAGGTCGATGCCCTTTTGCCACACGAGCCGGCTGCACAAGCCCACCACCGGGACGTCGGGGCGGTACGGCAGCCGGCTGCGGTGGAGCAGGACCTGCTTCACCTGCTCCTTTGCATCCAAATCTTCCGGACCGAAGTTATGGGGCAGATGCCGGTCGGTCCGCGGATCCCACTCTTCCTCGTCGATCCCGTTCAGGATGCCGAACAGGACGTCCCGCCGGGCCCGCAGGACCGAGTCGAGCCGCACCCCGTGCTGCGGAGTCTGGATCTGCCTCGCGTAGGTGGGGCTCACGGTCGTGATGGCGTGCGCGTACAACAGACCGGTGAGCAGGTAGCCGAGCCGACCGGCCCGAAGCTCGTCCTGGTGAAAGAGATGGGCGGATCCGCCGAGCCCGGTCTCGGGCAGCACCCGCGCATCGAACGTCCCTTGGTGCCCCAGGTTGTGGATCGTGAACACCGTTCGGGTGCGCTGAAGCAGCGGGTCGGCCGAGAAGCGGGTCCGGAGGAGGAGGGGGATGAGGCCTCCGGTCCAGTCGTTGGCGTGCGCGATGTGGGGTGAAAAGCCGAGCCGGCTCGCCGCAAGCAGGCTCGCCCAGGCCAGCGCGGCGAACCGCAGATGCTCGTCGGGGGCGCTCCCGTAGAGATCCTTTCGGTCGAACAGCGGCGGACAGCGGACGAACCAAACCGGGCAGCCGCCGGGCAGCGCCCCTTCGTGCACCGAGCAGCGGATTCGCCGGGGTCCGAGATCGAAGCCGAGCTCGGGAAGGATGGTCGTCAGCCGTTGCCCCTGCTCGTGGACCCGGGGCAGCAGCGGCATGACCACCCGGACCTCGTGCCCCAGCCCGTGGAGCTCCCGGGGGAGGGCGGCGGCGACGTCCCCGAGCCCGCCGGTCTTCACGAACGGCGCGACCTCGGGGGAGATGAACAGGATCCTCAGAGGACCGGGCACGCAGGACCTCCATGGCGCGTGGCGGGGCGGCGGGAGCTGAAGTAGGGTGGGGCTGTGCCCATCGACGTGATCCTAATCGAGCCCTGCTTCCCTCACAATCAACGGGAGTTCGCCCGGGCCCTGCACGCGGCCGGGGCCCGGGTCACCGGGATCGGGGAGCGACCCAAGGAGTCGCTCGATCCCGAGCTGAAGACCTGGCTGTTTCACTACGAGCAGGTCGGCAACGTCACCGACCCGGGGCAGCTCGAGGCGAAGGTCCGCGCCTTGGTGAGCAGAGTCCGGGTGGATCGGCTCGAGGCCACCGTAGAGGCCCACGTGCTCGCTGCCGCCACCGTCCGGGAGAAGTTCGGCATCCCCGGGACCAGCTACCGCAGCACCTGGTTGTGCCGGGACAAGCCGGCGATGAAGGACGCCCTGCGGGCGGCCGGGATCCCCTGCGCCCAGTCCTTGGGTTCGGGCGACGAAAAGGAGATCACGGATTTCGCCCGAAGTATCGGGTTTCCACTGATCGTGAAACCCCGAGACGCGGCCGGAGCCTCGGGCACCGCCAAGGTGAACGACGAGCTGGAGCTGACGGCGGCGCTGGCGCAGTTCGGCCTGCACCAAGGGCGGAGCGTGGCGGTGGAGGAGTTCATCGAGGGCCACGAAGGCTTCTACGATACGCTCACCATCGGCGGCCGGGTGGTGCACGACTTCGCCTCCCACTACTACCCAAACGTGCTCGAGGGGATGCGGGCCCGGTGGATCAGCCCGCAGCTCCTCACCACGAACCGCATCGACCGAGCCGATGGCTACGCCGAGCTGAAGAAGATGGGCCAGCGGGTCATCGAAGCGCTCGGGCTCGAGACCACCGCCACCCACATGGAGTGGTTCTTTGGACCGAAGGGGCTCAAGTTCAGCGAGATCGGGTGCCGTCCTCCCGGAGTCCGGACCTGGGACCTCTATTCGGCCGCCAACGACTTCGACCTGTACGTCGAGTGGGCGAGCGCGGTCGTGCGCGGTCGACCGATGCGGCCCCCGTCCCGGCGCTTCTCGGCCGGGCTCATCGCGCTCCGGCCGGACCGGGACGGGCGGATCGCTGGCTACGAGGGGGTCGAGCTGATCGAGCGGCGCTTCGGCCCCCATGTGCTCGATGCCCACCTGCCCCCGCCCGGCACCCCGACGCAGCCGGTGGACGCCGGGTTCATGGCCAACGCGTGGGTGCGAATGCGCCACCCCGATTGCGACGTGCTGCGGGCGATGCTCGACGAGGTGGGGCGCACCGTTCGGGTCCGAGCCAGCTGATCGCTCGCCCGGGAGGCTCGCCGCCGGAGGCTGGCCGCCGAGGCTCGCCCCCCGGGGTGGCTCGCCGGTTTTCGTGGCGGTCCTGTGCGGGCCCGACGTCCGTCGGGTGGAGCCGGGCTCGAATCCCCGCTATCGTGTCCTCAATGGCGAACCCTTCGGGCGTCACCGTCCTTCTCGGCGCCCAGAGCCCCCGCCCCACGCTCGCCTCGGTGCTGTCCGAGTTCGGACTCGAGGGCCCCTACGCTCTGGTCAGCGCCGGGTGGCAGGAGCGGGAGCCGGAGGACGAAGAGCTGCGGGCCCACGTGGGGGCCCCGGTCGAGAACCTGGCGCTCAACGCCAGAGCGCAAGCGGTCTTTCGGGCCGACCCGGAGTTCTCAGCCGCCCATCGAGAGAAGCAGGAGCTCTTGCGGCACATGCAGGACGTCTATCGAATTCGCCTCGAGCACGCCTTCGCGGCTGAGCGGGACGTACGCACCTACCTTGCCCCCGAGGCGGTCCGGGCCGAGGTGGAGAGCGCATCCATCGAGGCCATTCAGGGCCTCGACCGGGCCCATCTCACCCAGTGCCAGGCGATCGGGGAAGGGTTCGAGGACCGCTATTGCCCTGGCACCAGGCCGGCGGTGGTCGAGCACCGGGCGCAGGTCCTCGAGCAGCTCGAGCGCTGCGCGGTGGTCCTCGTCGCCGGGGGCCACGTCGCGCTCCTGCTGAACCGGCTCGCGCTGTTCGATTTGTCCTCGGTGCTCGCTGGCCGGGCGGCGGTCGGCTGGTCGGCCGGCGCGATGGCGCTCACCGAGCGGGTGGTGCTCTTTCACGACGACGCCCCGCAAGGCCGGGTCGCCCGGGAGCTGCTCGGGCCAGGGCTCGGCCGGGCAAAGAAGGTCGTCGCGCTTCCGGAGCCGGAGCGGCGCCTGTCGCTCGACGCGACCGATCGGGCCGCGCTGATGGCCCGCCGGTTTGCGCCGGCCGAATGCCTCATTCTGCCTGCCGGCTCGTTCGTCGCGTGGTCCGGCGAGACCCTGAACAAGAGCGTGGGCGTCGAGCGGCTCGACGCCACCGGACGGCGGGTGAGCCTCTCGGCGGAGGTGGCGGCGTGAGCCGGCTCGAGGCGCTGATCGAGGCGTGGGGCGATGCGCCGGCGATGCGGCGGATCCTGTCCGAACATGAGCTGCCCTTCGTCGAAGGTTCGAGGGTGGACTTCGTGTGGATCGGCCACGCCGACGAAGTCGCGCTGAGGCACTGGATCTATGGGCTCGAGTCCTCGACCGACCTCACCCGGGCTCCGAACACCGACCTGTGGCACCTCAGCCTGGAGATCCCGCCCTGCTCGCGCGTCGAGTACAAGTTCGCCATCACCCGGTCCGGGATGACCGAGTGGATCGAGGACCCTCGAAACCCCCACCGGGCACGGGACCCGTTCGGGGCCAACTCCGTCCTTCAGGGCCATGGGTACGTCACCCCGGAGTGGGTGCACTTCGATCCCTCGGCGAGGCAGGGGCGGCTCGAGACGTTCTGGATCAACAGCGAGGCGTTCGGCGGGGCGCGGCCGGTCGTCGTCTACCTTCCCGCCCGGTACCGGCCCGGTCGGCCGTTCCCGGGGGTGGTGGTGCACGATGGAGGGGACTACCTGAAATACACCGGTATGAAAATTGTTCTCGACAACCTCATCCACCGGCAGGAGTTGTCGGAGGTCGTGGTCGCGTTCACCGATTCGCCCGACCGGCTGCAGGAGTACGCCGACATGGAGGCCCACGCCCAGTTCCTCACCGAGGAGCTGTGGCCCCAGCTCGCCGCCCACTACGGGCTTCAGGACCAGCCTCACACCCGGTGCCTGATGGGGGCGAGCTTCGGCGCCGTCGCGTCCTTCTCCGCCGCCTGTCGGTACCCTGGGTTCTGGGGCAAGCTGCTTCTGCAGTCGGGGAGCTTCGCCTTCACCGACATCGGTCGCCGCAACCGCCGGGGTCCGCTGTTCGACCGGGTCGTCGGGTTCGTGAACGACTACCGCCAAAACCCCCGGCCGGTGAGCCAGCGGGTGTTCCTCAGCTGCGGGGTCTACGAGTCCCTCATCTACGAGAACCGCTCCCTGCTCCCGCTGCTCGACGCCACCGGAATGCAGGTCCGCCTCGTCGAGGCCCGCGACGGCCACAACTGGCAAAACTGGCGGGACCGCCTGCGAGAGGGCCTGTCATGGCTCTTCCCCGGCCCGCTGCTGTTCGTCTACGAGTGAGATGTATGTCAGAATCCATCCGCCGAATCGGATTGTCCCTTGGCGCCGACCTCTGTTGGCCGCTCTGCTTCGAGGCGCTGATGCGCCGTCTCGACCTCCGCATCCCTCACGACGGTGAGACGGTGCGCTTCGAGGTCGAACGGGTGCAGCTCGAGCCCTACGACTTGCGGGCTCGCGTGGGCTACGACCTCGTCATCGATCGCCTCACCCACTGGCTTCACGCCCGGCGGGAGTGGATCAAGAAGGGGATCCTCATGGACGGCCTCTACGTGTTCAACAACCCGTGGAGCGTCCAGGCCAACGAGAAGCACACCACCTACTGCGCGATGATGCAGCTCGGGATGCCGATCCCGGAGACCTGGATGGTTCCGGCGAAGAGCTACGAGCCGAGCGCCGACCTGAAGGTCACCCTGCAGCGCTACGCCCGGCTGTTCGACCTGCGGCATGTGGGGGACCGGCTCGGCTGGCCCCTGTTCATGAAGCCCTACGATGGAGGAGGCTGGCGCGGGGTCAGCATGGCGAAGACCGCCGCCGACGCCTGGGCGGCCTACGACGAGAGCGATCGCTCGACCCTGCACGCTCAGGCCGCCGTGACCGGCTACGACCGCTTCGTCCGGTGCATTGGGTTTGGCCCGCAGACGAAGGCCATTCTCTACGATCCGTCGGCCCCGCTGCACGGCCGGTACACGATGAAGAGCGACTTCCTCAGCAAAGAGGAGCAGGCCCACCTGCGCAAGGTCACGCTGACGATCAACGCGTTCTTCGGCTGGGACTTCAACTCGTGCGAAGCGCTGCACCGGGCTGGCGTCTGGCACCCGATCGACTTCGCGAACCCCTGCCCCGATTCACAGGTGACCTCGCTTCACTACCACTTTCCGTGGCTGGTGAAGGCGTACCTGAAGTGGACCTTGTTCTGCGCGACCACCCGCCGGCCGATGCGCAAGACTTTGGACTGGGAGCCGTACCTCGCGGTGGCAGCGGAGGGTTCGAGCTACGAAGAGAAGCTCGACCGCTACGCGGCGCTCGCCGAGGCGCACTTCGACACCGAGCGCTTCGAGGCCTTCTGCGCCGAGCACCTCGGTGGCCTCGACGAAGAGGTCCACGCCTTCTTCGCCACGAAGGAGGCCGAAGATGCGGTCCGGCAAAAAGTGGCCGCGCTGTATCCGCCGCACGAGGTCGAGCTGTTCACCGAGCTCTTCTGGCGGCGCATCCAAGCGTGGAGAAGCGACGAGCCGCCGGCCGAGCGCCCCGCGGACCCACCCGCGACCCGACTCACCGCCTGAGAGCCCATGGCCTCCGAGAACCCGATGAACGATCGCCCCATGTTTCTCAAATCCCGTTGGTACTCCCCCCGACTCGAGACCTCGGTCACGCTCGCCCGATGGGGGCTGGTCGGCCAGCCGGTGCTGGTGCTTCCCACCGCAGGCGGCGACGCGGAGGAGATCGAGCGTTGGCAGATGATCGCGGCCCTCGAGCCGCTGCTCGCCGCCGGGCGGATCAAGGTCTATTCATGCGACAGCGTCGCCGGTCAGGCCTGGTTCGGGAAGACCGGAACCCCCGGGTGGCGCATGGCGCTGCAGGATCGGTTCGAGCACTTCCTCCGCGATGAGGTCGCTCCGGCCATCCGCATGGACTGCCGCAGCCCGGACATCCCGATCTGGACCGCGGGGGCTTCGATCGGCGCCTTCTTCGCGGCGGCGCTCGTCTGCCGCTTCCCGGACGTCTTCGTCCGGGCGCTGTCGATGAGCGGGACCTACGACTTGATGCGTTTCATCGAGGTCGGGACCCCGAGCGAGGACTTCAAGAGAGCCTCCCCGCTGTACTTTCTGCCCACGCTTTCGGCCCGCCACCTCGAGATCCTGCGGACGCGCTACATCCACATCGTCACCGGTGAGGGGCGGTGGGAATCGATCGAAGAGAGCTGGAAGTTGGCCCGCGCGCTCGGCGCGATGCAGATCCCAAACTACGTCGATTCGTGGGGCCCCGATTGGCACCACGACTGGGTGACTTGGCGGGCGATGCTGCCGAAGTATTTGGCGGAATGGACGGCGAGCCCTCCTGAGGGCTGAAGATGGACGTGGGCGGGCAAGACCCGCCGAGAAAGGGGGCCTCGGTGCAGACGACGCGGGATCACAAGCGGGTCGAGGGTGAACTTCACGGCGAGGAGCGGCGGGCCTACTTTCGGGCGCTGCTCGACCAGATCGCCGCGCTCGAGCAGATGCTCGAGGCGGGAATGTTCGAGCGCGGGGTGCACCGGATCGGCTGCGAACAGGAGATATTCCTCGTGGACCGGGCCTACCACCCGGCACCAGCGGCGCTCAGCCTGCTCGACCGGATGGAGGACCCCCGCTTCACCACCGAGCTCGGCCTGTTCAACTTGGAGATGAACGGGGATCCGCAGCCGTTCGACGGGACCGGCCTGTCCGCGATGGAGAGCCAGCTGTCGGAGCTCCTCGAGAAGGTGCGGGGGGCCGGGGAGGGCCTCGGGGTGCTCCCGGTGCTCGCGGGCATCCTCCCGACCATCGAGAAATCGGACCTCGGTCTTCACAACATGGTACCGAGCCCCCGGTACCAAGCCTTGAACCAGGTCATGATGGCGGTGAGGGGGGAGGCCTTCGATTTCTCGATCCGCGGCATCGACGACCTGACCCTGAAGCACGACTCGGTGATGGTCGAGGCGTGCAACGCGAGCTTTCAGGTCCACCTCCAGCTCGCCGAGCCGGAGCGGTTCGCGGCCTTGTACAATCTCTCCCAGGCTCTGCTCGGCCCGGTGCTCGCGGTCAGCACCAACTCTCCGGTGCTGTTCGGGCGGCGGCTGTGGGCCGAGACGCGCATCGCGCTGTTCGAGCAGTCCTGCGACGTGCGGACCCCGGGACACATGCAGCGGGACGCGCCGGGACGGGTCTCTTTTGGTCTAGACTGGCTGCGCGGGAGCGTCGTCGATCTGTACCGGGAGAACGTGTGCCGGTTTCGGCCCCTGGTCCGAGCCGCGATCGGCGGGGTGGACGGGACGGAAGCGCTCGCCGCCGGGCAGATCCCGGAGCTGAGGGCGGTGCGTCTTCACAACGGGACCATCTATCGATGGAACCGGCCCTGCTACGGCATCTCCGAAAACGGTCTGCCCCACCTGCGCATCGAGCTGAGGGTGCTGCCGTCGGGGCCGACGATCGCCGACGAGGTGGCGGGAGCCGCCCTGTGGCTCGGGCTCATGCGGGAGCTCGGCGAGACGATGGAAGACATCGCCGACCGCATGAACCACGACGATGCCCGGTCGAACCTGTACGCCGCCGCTCGGGACGGGGTGCGGGCCCGGCTGACCTGGATGGACGGGGAGGAGGTCCTCGCGCAGCCGTTTCTGCTCGATCGGCTGCTTCCGCTCGCGGAGTCGGGGCTCCACCGGGGCGGCGTGGCAAAAGAGGACATCGATCGCTACCTCGGCATCGTGGATCGCCGGGTCCGGGCCCTTCGCACCGGCGCGCAGTGGACTTGGATGTCGCTCGCGCAGATGAAGAAGCGGGGCAGCCCCGGCAAGCGGGCGGCGGCGCTGACGGCGGCCATGGTGGCCCGCCAGCGCATCGGCCAGCCGGTGAGCGAGTGGGCGTTCGCCGAGATGGACGAGCACGCCACCGCCGAAGGGGACTTCCAAAAGGTGTCGCAGCTCATGGTGAGCGACATCTATACGGTCGGCCCCGATGACCCGGTGGAGCTGGTCTCGGAGCTGATGGCCTGGGTGAAGGTTCGGTATGTCCCGGTCGAGGACGACCGCGGGGAGCTGGTTGGGCTCGTGTCCTACCGGGCGGTGCTCCGTCATCTCACCCAGGCCGCCCGGGGCGCGGGCGAAGGAGCGTTCGAGGTGCCGGTGTCGGCGATCATGCGCGCAAACCCGGTCACGGTGAGCCCCGACACCCCCACCCGCGACGCGGTGGGTTTGATGCTCCGCCACCGCATCGGCTCGCTGCCGGTGGTGCAGGGCCCGCACATCGTGGGCATTCTCACCGAAGAGGAGCTGGTGGGCGTGGCGGCGAAGGTCATCGAGGCCGCAACCGCCATCGTCTCCCAGTCCACCGAATCGACGGAGCCGGTGGAGCCGGTGGCGGCGCCCCCGGCGACCGCCTCGGTGCTCGAAGCGGTGGCCTCCGCGCTCGACACGCTGACCCAAGTCAGCGAGGGCAGCGCCAACCCCTGACCGGTTTCAGGCGGGGAACCGGGCCGCGATGGCGGCGCGGACCGGACCCGGTACGGGGACGAGCTGGTTGTTGTTCTGCACGCACACCAGGGTGACCTTTCCGACCACCCGCTCCACCGTCTCTCCCTGGGCGCGAATTCGGTGGTCGAACACGACCCGGTACTCGCTCTCGCAGCGGGCGGTGCTCAGCACTTCGAGCCGGTCCCCGTGGTGGCAGGGGGCCTTGAACGTGAGGTCGGCCCGGTGGACGACGAATCCAAGCCCATCCTCTCTGAACATGCGCACCAGCTCCTCGACCCCGAGGCAGTGCTCCCGTGCTCGTTCGAAGTAGGCGAGGTAGTTGGCGTGGTACACCGCCCCGGTGAGGTCGGTATCCTCGTAGTAGATCTGCACTTCGTGGACGTGGGCTTCGCTCACCCGGACAGTCCACGCGAGCCGCGCCCGGCGCGCAAGGCCGGTGGACGGCGAGGGCCGAGCGTAGGCAAGGTGTCCGACATGGGTTCGAAGCGGCTCGTTCACGGGATCTCGGCGGTCGTGTTCAGCCTCGCGCTGTGGGGGTGCGACCTCATCCGGTGCCAGTTCGGGCGCTCGGACGACCCGGACGCGACGTGCTCGGTCGAGGAAGAGAAGGCCTTCGTCCTCGACCACCTTCGGGACCGCTACCTGTTCGCGGATCAGGTCCCTGCGCTCGATCCGGCCGGCTTCGACAGCGCGGAGTCGCTGTTTTCGGCCGCGATCGGGGTGGTCTCGCCGCCCGACCGCTACAGCTTTCTCGAGCCCCGCGCTCGCTCCGACCAGGCCGCGGCCGGCCAATTCGGCGGTTTCGGGGTCCGCCTCTCGTTTTGGCCGGGGGAGGGTTGGCTGCTGGTCCGCGTGTTCGGGACCCATCCCCCCGAGCCGAGCACCCCGGCCTCGGAGGGGCGGCTCCGCCGGGGTGACGTCATCGTCGCCGTCGATGGTCAGCCGCTCGCTGCGCTCGAATTCGGTCCGGCGCTCGCGGCCCTGGGACCGGATGAAGACGGGGTCCGGCGAACCCTGACCGTCCGCCGCCCCGATGGAAGTCGATTCGAGGTCGAGCTCGAAAAGCGCGCCTTTTTCCTCCACACCGTGCCGGTGAGCCGGGTCTTTGGCGGCGGCATCGGCTACGTGCTGTTCGAAGCGTTCCTCGAGAAGTCGGAGGAGGAGCTCGACGAGGCGTTTCGGCAGCTGCGGCAGGCCGGCACCCGCCGGCTCGTGCTCGACCTGCGGTTCAACGGCGGCGGCCGAGGCACGATCAGCCGGCATTTGATGAACCTCATCGTGGGCCGGGCCCGGGACGGCGAGCTGTCCTACCGCATGCGGTACAACCCTCAGTACGAGGACTGCACCGAGGAGTTTCATTTTGGCCAGGTCGACCAGGGGCTCGAAGGGGTCGAAGAGGTGGTGGTCATCGTGTCCCCGGGGACCGCCTCCGCGAGCGAGCTCGTCTGGAATGGGCTTCGGGCCCAGGTCCCTGTGCGGGTGGTGGGCAGCCCGAGCTTTGGAAAGCCGTACGGGACCTACCCAAACCAGTTCTGCGGGAAGGTGCTGCGCGCCGTGCACTACCGCCGGGAGAACGCCGCCGGGCAGTCCGTGCCCGAGACCGGAATCCCCCCCGATTGCCTGGCCACCGACCAGGTGACCGGCGCGCTCGGTCACCCCAGCGAAAACCTGCTCGCCGCCGCGCTCGCCCTGCTCGACGGCCGCCCCTGCCCCCAATCCCTCATTCTGGACCGCCCGCTCGAGCCGCTCGACCGACTCTTTTGAGCGGAACGGGCCTCGAGGGGGCGAGGGTTCAGGTGCCGAGCCGGGACCGGATGGCCGTCCGGTAGGCCTTCAATGCGGCATGTTGGTCGGGCATGGCCACATGGCGCGCGATCTCTTCGAGGTCCACTTCCGGGAACACCCGCGACTGGGGGATCGGAGTGTACCCGGAAGAGGTCAGCTCGAGCACGGTGAACGCGCCAGCCTCAAACCGCCACAGCTCTCCGATCCCCAGCCCTCGGTACACCTCGAGCTTGTCGATGAGGTCGGTGGTCACCACCACCTCGATCGCAAGCTGGGGCCGATCCCGATCGGTGCCTCTCGCGTAGCATTCGTCGGGCTCGAGACCCCGCTCGGCGCCTTCGTCCCTGATCGTCATCGAGCCGTAGCCAAACAGCGGTATGTCGGATTCGAGACAGAACAGCTCGAGAAAGCGAGCGACTTGCGTCTTCCCAACTTCGTGCAGTTTCGATGGGCTCATGATCTCGAGCCGCCCTTTCAGGTAGGTCATGCGGACGCCCGCGCCGGGCAGGCTGTCCCGAAGGTGGACGTAGGTCGCCCACGGGATGCGCTCGAGCACGATTCGCCGCTCGTCGGGTTCGGGCTCCCGTTTTCGCGTCGCCATGGTGGGAGGGTAGCACGCGGCGGGCCGGGTGGGGAAACCGACCGGGGCGGGGCCACGGTGCGGGCGGGGGTTCAGATGCGGGGCGGGGGTTCAAATCTTCAGGACGTCCTTCAGGAAGACGGCGACCGACTCGCGCAGGGCGTTGAGGTTGCTCTTCTTCTGAAAGCCGTGACCCTCATCCTTTGCGAGCATGTACCAGGCGTCGCCGCCCCGCTCGCGGACGGCGGCCACGATCTGCTCGGCCTCGCTCGCCGGGACCCGGGGGTCGTTGAGGCCCTGGATGACGAACAGAGGTTTGGTGATCTGCCTTACGTTCTTCAGGGGCGAGATCTCGGCGAAGAACGCCTGAACCTTCGGGTCCCGCTCGTCGCCGTACTCCACCCGCCGCAGCTCTCGTCGGTAGCCTTTGGTGTTCTCGAGGAACGACTTGAAGTCGGAGATCCCGACGATGTCCACGCCGCCGGCGAGCCGGTCGCCGTACGCGATCATCGACGCGAGCACCATGAAGCCGCCGTAGCTGCCCCCATAGACGACGACCCGGTTTTCGTCGAGCGCGGGCTCGGACGCGATCCAGTCGAGCACCGCGCCGATGTCTTCCACCGATTTCATCCGGTTCAGACCGTCGTCCATGCGCACGTAGGTACGGCCGTGCCCGGAGGATCCGCGCACGTTGGGCGCGACCACCGCGAGCCCGAGCTCCTTGACCCAGTGCTGCCTGGTCGCGTTGAAATACGGGCGCTCTTGGGCCTCGGGCCCGCCGTGAATGCTGACCACCACCGGATGGGGGCCGGCGCCTTCGGGCCGGTACACGAACAGGGGCACCGAGACGGTGCCGCTTTGCACCTGCACCAGCTCGGGCTCGATGAAGCCGTCGCGGTCGAGCCCGCCGACCTCGCCCTCGGTCCACCGGTCCACTTGGGGCCCGCGGATCGAGAAGCTCCACACGTCGCCCGGGGCCTGCGCCCCAGTGAACCCAAACCCAACCCGACCGCCGTCTGGAGAGAACCCGAGGTTGCCCACGACGACGCCCATGCCGATGCGGGGCCCGGGGATGACCCGGCGGGTCCTCATGTCGAGCACGTAGACTTCGGAGGCGCCGCCGGCGTTCAGGGCGTAGGCGACGAAGCGGCGGTTCGGGGAGACATCGAAGGTCTCGACGTCCCACTTCGTGTCCGGGTCGAGGATCTCGATCTTTCCGGTGGTCCCGTCCACCCGGACGAGCCGCTTGTATTCCTCGTCCTTGTCGGTGATCGCGATGAAGCGCCGCTCGTCGAGCATGTGTCCGCCGCTCCAGCCGGCGTCGCCGCCCACGTCGACCTTGGTGAGCGCGCCCTTTTCGAGGTCGAGCAGGAACCGCTCCGACTTCACGATCGAGGTGTAGCGGCCTACCAGGAGCACCTTCTTCTTCGGGGAGAAAGACAGCGGATCCATCGCCCCTTCCCCCTCGAGGGCGACCTTCCTGGTCTCGGCCGGGCTGCCGACCACCGCGGTCAGGATGTCCCAGTTCGGGCTGGTAGCGGTGGTCCGGTGCCAGGCGATGAGGCTTCCATCGCTGCTCCACACCGCCGGTCCGTTTTTCGTTCCCGGCTCCGTGTACTGGACGACCTCGTGGGATTGAACGTCGTACAAGTAGCCTTGGTAGTCCTCGTCGCCTCCGGTGTCCTGACCGAACGCGAAGCGGTCGCCGCGGGGGCTCACCGACACCCAGGCCACCGGCTCGTCGAAGAACGTGAGCTGGGAGCGCGCGCCGCCGGGCTTCTTCACCTCGTGGACCTGCGCGGTCTCCCCGAAGCGGGTCTGGATGAGCACGCCGCTGGTGGACCAGCCGGCGAAGCTCGCCGAGCGCACGTTCTGGTAGCGGCGCAGGCTCTCCTTCACTTCGGCCGGCGTCTCGGGCACGCCCTCGAACACCAGGTTCCCCGCCTCCCGGCGGGGGTAGACCGTGGCTGTGCCTTCGACCTTCGCCGACCGAGGCGAATCGGCGGAGCCGGCTCTGCCGGAGGCTTTGCCCCCCTTCGGCGGCTGGCACGCCGGGGCGAGGAGAAGCGTGGCGGCCGCGAGGAGCAGGCCGCTCGGGCGTCGATGCAGCTTCATGGCCGGGACCCTCCCCAGCCGGCAGGTGGAGGGCAAGCCCTAGTCGCTCGGGGCTCGGTGTTCCGGGTCGATCCACCGCACCGGAGGCGCCATCGATGCCGGCTCCGTCGGGGAATTGCCCATGCAGCCGGGTTTCCTCAGGCGCCGTCGTGGTCCGCGCCCCGGACGAATACTTCGCGCTCGCCCTTCGGACCGGTCGCTTGTCCGACGATGCCCTGCATCTCCATCATCTCGATCATGCGGGCGGCCCGGTTGTAGCCGACCCGCAGCCGGCGCTGCAGGGCCGAGATCGAGGCCCGCTTCGTCTCGAGCACGATCCGCACCGCGAGCTCGTAGTGCTCGTCCATCTCCTCTGGCTCGATGCCGCCTCCCTCGCCGTCGTCGTTGCGGGGTCGGAGGATGCTCTCGTCGTACACCGGCCGCCCTTGGGCCTTCCAGAACTCCACGACCCGCTCCACCTCCTCTTCGGAGACGAAGCTGCCGTGGATGCGGGCCGGCGTGGGCGAACTGGTGTCCATCATCAGGCTGTCGCCGCGGCCCAGCAGCGCCTCGGCGCCGGGCATGTTGATGATGGTGGCCGAGTCGTGGCGGGAGGCGACGCGAAACGCGACGCGGCACGGGAAGTTGTTCTTGATGACCCCGGTGATGACGTCGGTGGACGGGCGCTGGGTGGCGAGCAGCACGTGCAGCCCCGCGGCCCGGGCCTTTTGGGCGAGCCGCTGCACGGAGGTCTCGACGTCCCGGGGGGCCACGGTCATGAGGTCGGCGAACTCGTCGATGAGCACCACGATGTAGGGGAGGGGGTCCGGGACTTCGCTTCCCCGCCATGGGTCGACGACCCGCCCCTTCTTTTCCTCGTCGATGGGTTCGGGCTCACCCTCTGCCTCCCGCGCCTCGCGGTCGCCGTCGGCGGTCCGCTGGGCCCGGAGGCGCTCGAGCTTCTTGTTGAACGTCTCGAGGTCGCGGACCTTGAAGTCGGACAGCAGCCGGTAGCGCCGCTCCATCTCGTCCACCGCCCACTGCAGCGCGAGCGACGCTTGCCGAGGGTCGGTGACGACCGGAAGCAGGAGGTGGGGGATGTCGTTGTACAGCGACAGCTCCAGCATCTTCGGATCCACCATGATGAACTTCACCTCGTCCGGGGTCGCCTTGTAGAGCATGGACAAGATCATGGTGTTGATGCTGACCGACTTGCCGGAGCCGGTGGTCCCGGCCACCAGGAGGTGGGGCATCTTCTGGAGGTCCCTGACTTGGGGATCCCCCTCGACGTCCTTTCCGAGAGCCAGGGTGAGAAGAGACTTCGATCGCCGGAAGCGGTCGTGGGCGACGATCTCCTTCAAATAGACGTTCTCTCTGCTGTCGTTGGGCAGCTCGATCCCCACGACCCCTCGGCCCGGGATCGGGGCCACGATGCGCACCCGGATCGCCTCCATCGACATGGCGATGTCATCCTGGAGGCTCGCGATCTTCGCCACCTTCACCCCGGGCGCCGGCTGGTACTCGTAGGTGGTCACGACCGGGCCAGGGCGGATGGCCGTCACCCGGCCCCGAACCCCATACGTCTCGAGCTTGTGCTCGAGCCGGGCGGCGTTGTCCCGAAGCGCGATCTGGTCGACCGGCTCCGGGACTTCCCCCTCGTGGTCGAGAAGGTTGAGCGGCGGCAGCCGATAGACCTTCTTTTCTCTCTTTCTTTGGGCTTCGACGACATCCTCGTCAAAGTTCACCTCGGCGACCTTTCGGGCGTGAATGAGCGGGCCGCCCGGCTTCGGCGGCTCCGAGGCGTCGGTCCCTTCCGAATCCCTGGCTGCTGCACAGACCTCAGCGCTTTTCGCTTCATCCTCTTCAGCCCCAGCCGGCCGATCCGAGGCGGAGCGCCCCGCCGCGGACGGCTCCTCCGTCTTCTGTTCCTCCGTCTTCTGTTCCTCGGGGAGGGCGGGGGTGGATCGGTCCGAGCTCGCGCTGGCTCGGCCGGAGTCGGGGGCGGTCCGCTGGGCCACGTCCGAAGCGAAGCCGTTCGACGTCTTTGGCGGACTCGACCGGGCGGCGTCGATGGCCGCGAGCACCGCGGCGGCGTCGTCGAGCGGCGAGAGGTCTGCGATCTCGGCCCAGCCCGAGCGGCCGGGGCCGAGCCGGACCGGCAGCTCCGTGGGCAGATCTTCCGGCGAGTCGAGCGGAGCGGGCGACCGAAGCCCGGCCCCGTCCGCATGGGCCGGCGCCGGCGCGAAAGGGGGCGCCGAGTCGGCCGGCCCCGGGGGCCGCGAGGTGGGCGCGCTCGACGGGGAGCCGGCGACCCGGGCCAGGGCTCGGCTCTCGGCTCTCTCCTCCGCCTTGAGGATCGCGATCCGCCGCCGCTCGGCCCGCTCCGCCGCCGCTCTCGCCCGCTCCGCCGCGTCGTGCTCGTCGGCGAGTCTCGCCGCTCGGTGCCGCTCGGCGGCGACGGCGCGGGCGGCGGCTGCGACCTCCTGGGCCCGGCGCCGGGCGGCCCGCCGGGCCGCGAGCCGGTCGCCGATGCGGTCTTTGAGCTGCTGGACCCCGGACCGAGCGGCGCGACCCAACCCGAGCAGCAAGGTGGCGGGCGACACGTCGGCGAGCCCCATGAGCCCGAGCACGAGCAGACCGGCGGCGGCGAGCCCGGTCCCGCCCGGTCCCGCTGCCTCCTCGAGCAGGGTTCCGAGCACGGCGCCGAGCGCGCCGCCGGCCGGCCGGCCGTAGATGTCCCCGCCCCCGAGGTGGGCCGAGATCGCCGCTCCGAGCACGAGCCCGACGCCGGCGACCAGCGTCACGAGCGACGGCCAGCGAAGCCGCCCGAACAGCACCGCGCCCGCGACCGCCAGCGAGAACAAGCCGCCCAGGTACCCGATGACGCCCACCCAGCCGATGACCGCGTCGGCGAGCTGCCGGCCGAGCTGCCCGACGAGGTTTCGCTCTCCGGTTCGGTCGGCCGGGTCGAAGGTCCACAGCGCAAAGCACAGCCCGAGCGCCGAGAGCACCATCAGGACGCCTACCGCCTCGAGCGCGCGGGACGGCCTCGCCGCCGGGAGCTCAGGGGCGGGCGCGGGTGCGGAGGGTGTGGCCTTGCGGGTCGCCATGCGTCGCCAGACCGAGCATCCCCTCCCGGGGCGATCCGGTCAAAACCGCCGTCGGCCGAACCCGAGAATCGCCGCCTCCGACCCCATCGAGGCCGACTCCGGAGCTCCGGTCTCCTCGGGGCGCCGGTCAGCGAGCGAGGCAAAACCCGAATTCAGCCGTGGCCCCGGGGTCGAGCCTTCGGTTGAAGGGCACGCCCCGAAACGAGACCCGGCCCCGATCGCCGTCGGATTCGGCGTTCCACAGCGAGGTGAGGGTCCCCTCGAGCTCGAGCTCCACCTCCCAGGTGACGGGGCTGTCGCCCATGGCGGTGACCCGGACCCGGTCGCAGGAGCCAGTGCCCCATGCGCTGTCGGTGACGCGCTCCACGTCGAGGGTCTGGGGTGGCGGCGGCTCCCGAGGCTCGGTGGGCTCCTCCGGAGGGGCCGGCGGCTCCCCGCCCGGCGTGGGCTCTCCGATGCGCTCGGTGGTGTGGATCGACGTCGCGATGGCGATGACCAGCGCCTCCACCGGCGCGCTCGGGTCGAAGCCGTCCACGAGCGAGCGGCGCAGGCACGCGAGTCGGGGGTCGTCATCGAGCCCGGTGGTGAATCGGAGCCACTGCCGCACGAAGCAGGCGGCGACGTCGGGGCTCCCCGCGAGCCGAGCCGCGAGCTCGGGGAGGTTCGCGAACGAACCGTCGCTGGCGGGGGTCTCGAAGATCGCGCCGCTCGGGTCCACCGGATGCGCGCCGTCGCGGTCGCGGATCCTCCCCACCCCGTCGAATCCGGAGAACCCGAATCCGATGGGGTCGATGAGGCGATGGCAGCCCCTGCAGGCCGGGTCGGCCGAGTGGCTCTCGTAGCGCTCCCGGCTCGACTCTCCCGGCCGGGGCGGCGGCGGATCGGTCGCGAGTCCGGGCGGGGGAGGAGGCAGGTCCTGGCACAAGAGCCGCTCTCGGACCAGGCGGCCTCGGTGCACCGGGGAGGCGTCGTTCGGCCTCGCGTGGGCGGCGAGCACGCTGCCCTGCCCGAGCAATCCCGGCCGCCGCGGATCGTCCACCTCCACCAGCCCGTCCGGTCCGGGCTCGCCCGAGACCGCGTAGAACGCGGCGAGCGCCGGCTCCAACCTCGACACGGTGCCGAGCAGCAGCTCGGACAGGCCAGCGCCACGCTCGAGCGCGGCCTCGACGAATTGCTCGGTCTCGCGACGCATCGACAGCCTCAGTTCGGCCGAAAACTCCGGGTAGGTCGCCCTGTCCTTCGGGACCACGTCGACCTGCCCGAAGTCGAGCCAGCGCTCGAAGAACCGGACCTGCTGGGCCCGCCCGGCCGGGCTTCGGGCCAGCCGCTCGGCTTGCTCGAGGAGCCCCGACCGGTCGTCGAGCAACCCGGCCCCGGCCGCCTCGAGCAGCGCCGCGTCCGGACCGGCGCCGGTCAAGACGAACGCGAGCTGGCTGGCGACTTCGTACGGATCGAGCCGATACCGGCCAGGCTCCGCCTCGACCCCGAGCTCGGGGCGGTACAGAAAGGACGGAGATTGCAGCATGGCCTGCGCGGCGAGTCGCAAGCCAGCCTCCGTGTCTGAGAGCAAGTTGCCCTGCGTTTCGGAGAATTCGATCCACAGGGACCGCTCTTCGGGGCTCAGCGGCCGCCGGAACAAGCGGAAGCCGAGCGTCTCGACCACGCGGGCGGGGCAGCCTCCGCTCGACAGCGAGCAGTCGGACAGTTCCGCGAGGTCGATCCGGGCGGCGATGGCCTCGGTCGCCTCGACCAGGTGGCGGGCGAGCGCGGGGGTCACGAGCAGCGACGGGGCGTGGCCCTCGAATCCGTGGACCACCGGGTCGGCGGGGAAGCGGGCGCCAAAGTCGGAGTCTACGCCGAGGCTGGTGGAGATGGTGCGGTCGAACTCGCCCCCGGTGAGCCGTCGAAGGGTGCGTGGGCCGGGACTCGGTCCGTCGCACACCGTCTCGTCCTGGGGCGGATCGCAAGCGGGGCTGCGGGCGGAGGCGACGAAGGCGGCGAGCCGCTCGTACCCCTCCGAGCCCACGGGGAGCCGGACCCCGCCCCCGTGCCCGTCCGGGTGGGCGCCGCTCGGCTTGGCCAGCATCAGGGGGAGATCGCCATGGTCGAGCACGGCGGCCCGGGCGGCGGCGGCGTACCGGCGGTCGCGGTCGGCCTCGGCGGGCAGGACGAAGCGGGTGCCGGAGGCGGGGGCCCCGGGGCTGTGGCAGCCGGCGCACTCGGTGGCGAAGACCGAGCGCCACACCCCCGACTCGAACGCGGCGAGCTCGGCCTCGCACGCCGGCGGCGCCGCCTCCTCCGCGGGCGGCAGCCCCCCCTCCTTTTCGCCTGCGCCGGCGCAGGCCGCGCCGAACAGCAGGACCAAGGACCATCGACGCCCCCGAACCCAACGAAGGGGCTCGAGGAGGGACTGCGTGGGCGCCGAAGCCCCGGTCCACGCCGTGATCGACCGGCTCACGCGAACACCCCGTCGAGAGGGCCGGCGCCGTAGGCAGGGTCGCCGAAGGTGGGCAAATCGAGACCCATGGCGTGGCACAGGGTGACGAGCAGCCGCTGGTGGGGCACCCCGCCGAGGTCGAGGTAGCGCCCGCCCCGGGCTGGGCCGCCGGCGAGCACGAACGGCACCGAGCGGGTGTCGTGAAGCCGGCTGTCGCCGAGCTCTTTGGCCCACACCACGAGGGTGTGGTCCAGCAATCGACCGTCGCCCGCCGGCTCGGGCAGCGCGGCGAGCCGCTCGATGAGCGCAGCGAAACGCCCGGCGTACCACCGCTCGGCGGACACGAACTGGGCCACGCCAGCGGCGTTGCCGTCCCCCGAGTGCGACAGCGCATGGTGGCCTTCGCCGATCCCGAGCCAGCTGAAGACGGTCGGGCTCACGGTATGGGACCACTGAAGGCTCGCCACCCTCGTGAGGTCACAGGCGAGCGCGGCGACGAGCAGGTCGGATTGCGCTGCACCAACGAAAGGGAAGTTGTCGTTGGCCAGGGGGTCGAAGCCGGGCCGCTCGGGCGGCGCGCAGCTGCCTGCTGCCGGCGGACCGGCGCTGAGGCCGCGCTCCACGTCGCGTAGCGCTTCGAGGTGGGCATCGAGCCGCGCCCGCTCCGGCCCGGGCAGGGTCCTCGAGAACGCCCGAAGCTCCCCCCGGACCACGTCGAGCACGCTCCGTCGGGCCGCGAGCCGCGCGTCGGCCGGACCGTCGGCTTCGCCGAACAGGCGCCGGTACACGTCGAGCGGCCGATCCTCGGGGGCGACGAAGCGCCCGGCGCCGGCGTAGGCCATGCGGGTCTGGACGTTGCCGCCCCAGGCGCTGGTTTGAACCCCGAGGTCGAGCGAGGGCAGGGCGGTGGAGGTGTCGAGCCCCCGGGCAACGACCTGATCGAGCGAAGCGCCGCCGGTGCCGGTGCTCTCCCCCCCGCCTCCGGTCAGCATCACGCGCATCCCGCCTTCGTGGTTGGTGCCGTTGAGAAAGTCGATCCCGTCGAGGACCGTGATCTCGCTTCGCACCGCCTCGAGCGGCTCGAGGATGCTCCCCGCGGCGAAAGCAAAGTTGCGACCCGCGCCCACCGGCCGCCAGTGCCGGTGAATGGTGCCGTTCGGGGAGAAGAAGACGACGAGGCGCCGGGCCCGCGCCTCGGCCCGCGCCGGACGAGGGACGAGGCCCGACAGCACCCCGGCGCACAGCCCCCCGAGCAGTTCTCGACGCCGCATCCTCTTTCAGTATGCCCGGCTCCGGCTCCGGCGCCGGTCGGCCGAACGACCGAGCCCGGGCCGGTCGCCGCCCTCGGCCGAACCGCATGCGCCTCAGCGGGACCGGCCGCCGCGGAGGAGCCGGCCCGGGAGGTGGTCCGTGGGCCGGTCGTCCACGATGATCGGCTCGCCCCGCTTGAACGTGGCTCGATAACCCTTCGCGTGCTGGAGCAGCCGGCGCCCGCCGGCGGGCAGGTCGTAGACGACTTGGGGGCGGCCAAAGCCGAGCTCTCCGTAGTCGATGACATTGACGTCGGCGAGCTTGCCCTCGGCCAAGACCCCGCGGTCGGTCAGCCCGAAGTGCCAGGCGGTGCTCTGGGTTTGGCGGTGCACGACGTGCTCGAGCGAGAGCTTCGGGCCCCGGCGCCGGTCGCGGGTCCAGTGGGCGAGCATGAAGGTGGGCATGCCTCCGTCGCAGATGGCGCCGCAGTGGGCGCCGGCGTCGGACAGACCCATGACCGTTCGCTCGTGCCGGTGAAGGGCGTGCAGGTGGTCGAGGTGACCGCTCGAATAGTTGAAGAGGGGAAAGTAGAGCTGCCCGTTGCCGTCGTCGGACATCAGCACCTCGAGCGCCAGCTCGGCCGGGGACCGCCCACGCGAAGCGGCGATGGCGGCGATGCTCTCGCTCGGGTAGGGCTCGTAGTCGAAGTCCGGACCCATCGGGTACATCTTTTCGAACGCGGTGGTGACGAACGTCTCGAACGCCCCGAGCTCGAGGGGGTCTTCGGCGAGCAGGCGCTCGAGGAAACCAGGGGAGCTCAGGGCTCGCTGCTTGTCCTTCGGGCTCTCGTGCATGATCTGAAGAAAAGACGGCTTGAGCGCGAACGGGTGCGCGGTGAGATGAAAACCCATGACGATGCCGATGGCTCGCCCCGCGACCTGGGCAAACAGCGGCGTGCCTTCGGCCCCCGCCCGGTCGAGCACCGCCGCCGCGTCCCGCCACAATTCCGGGGCGTCGTCCACCTGCGAGAGGTTGAACATCACCGGCCGCTTCGTCGCCCTGGCGAGCTCCTCCGCCCACCCCAGTTCTCCGAGGAGGTCCTGGTGCTGGATCGCCATCTGGAACACGCCGTGTCCAGCCTCGGCGAGGGCCCCTCCAATCCCGAACAGCTCCGCCCGACCGGCGAAGGTCCCGGGCACCGGCTCGCCGTCGATCGACTTGTGAAGCAGGGTCCGGGAGGTCGAAAAGCCCATCGCCCCGGCGGCCAGGGCCCGGCGGACGTGCCCGACCATGGCCTCGATGTCCTCCGGGGTGGCTTCGCCGTCCAGGCTCCGCTCTCCCATGACATAGGCCCGAAGCGGCGCGTGGGGTAGATAGGCGCCGAAGTCGATGGCGCGGGCCTTGCTCTCGATGGCGGTAAGGTACGCCTCGAAGGTCTCCCACTGCCACTCGATCCCCTCGTGCATCGCGGCGCCGGGGATGTCCTCGACCCCCTCCATGAGCCCGATGAGCCAGTCGTGCTTGTCCGGTTTGGCCGGCGCGAAACCCACCCCACAGTTGCCCATGACCACGGTGGTGACCCCGTGGTGGCTCGACGGGCTCAACCGGGCGTCCCAGGTCACCTGCGCGTCGTAGTGGGTGTGGACATCGACGAAGCCCGGGGTCACCAGCAGCCCGTCGGCGTCGACTTCCTTGCGGCCGGGGCCCACGCGGCCCACCGCGGTGATGCGCTCCCCGTCGATGGCGACGTCCGCCGTGCGCGCCGCCCGGCCGGTGCCGTCGACGATCGCCCCTCCCCGAATCACCCAGTCGTGCATGGTCTTCGCGGTGACAGAGAACGGCCGGGGCGTAAAGGGCCCCGCCCGGGGCCGAGGCCGCTTCGCGCTCAGGGGAGGTCGGCTTCGAGCCAGCCGAACACCCGCGGAGCGGCCTCGAAGCCGATTCGCTCGATGAAGAGTCGGCCGCGCTCGAAGACGACGGCCGGCGTGCCGAGACCGACCGTGAACGGGGGGCCGCTCGGGGTCACCCGGTGCACCTCTGCGGTCAGGCCGGGGCCGAGCGAGAGGGAGGTGGAGGCGGCGACCGAGGCGATGGGGGCTTCGATCCGGGCGACGAAGGGGGGGCCGATGCGGCGGCTCGGGGACAGACGCAGCTCGAGCCGGTCGCCGACCACCCGGGCGGCGCAGTCCCCTTCGAAGTCCACTTGCGGGCTGTTGAGGTACGTCGGCCACCACCACAGCGCCATCCGCCCGGCCCCGGTGGGGGCATCCGGCTCGAGCGGGCAACCAAACGCGAAGAACGCGCGGTCGGCGTCGGTCTCCGATGGAAAGCAGCGTTGCGGCTCCGGATGAAAGACGGCGATCCCGCCGCATCGGCCTCCGCGGGCCCGGTCGATGGCGCCGGCGGCCCGAAGCCGGCCGCTCCATTGCCCTCGGATCACCCCATCCTCCTCCTCCACCTCGAGCTCGCTGGTCTCGACCACGGCGACCTGGTTGACCCCGCCGAGCCCGTCCGCGTCCGCCGGCCCGAGCTGCGCCCGCACCGCCTCGTTCGGCTCGCTCCCCACCCCGTCTCCCACCGGGATCCTCCCCCGCGGCCGCTCGAAGAGCACCGCCTCGAGCACGCCGCTCCCCTGCCCGAACAGCAGGCGCCGACCCCCGTCGAGCGAGGCGATGCGGGCCAGCGGGAAGAGCTGGCCTCCGAATCGGGCCAGGCCCACCACGCTCTGGACCGCCGGTTCGGGGCCGGTCTCGGCCGCGAAGCGGACCCAGAATCGGCCCTCCTCCACGCTCGGCGCGCCCCGCTCGTCGAGCGACTCGACGTCGAGACACCGGCCCTCGCTCCGGCCGTCCCCTACCAGGGCAGCGAGGTTGCATACCCGCAGGTTGGCCTGCGCCGGCTCGAGCGGTGACAGCGCGGCCCGGCGGCACGCGCAGTCCTCGGAGCAGGCGGTGCCGAGGCGGTCCACCCGGGGTTCGCGCTTGTCCCCGCAAGCGTCGCAGCGGCAGCTCGGGTCGGCGCAGTCGGCGAGCCCGTCGAGGTCGTTGTCCACGCCGTCGGCGCAGTGCTCGGCGCTCTCTTCCACCGGCACCGGCTCGGAGAACGGGGCCACCAGGTCGCAGCCGACCGTGGCCAGGGCAACAAGACCCATGAGGAGAAGCCTCACCCCCCGAACCCTACACCGATGGACGGGGCGAGCGTTTCGTGAAAACCCTGATTCGGAAAGCCTTCGCCGACACGCCGGCGTCGGCGCCTTGCATCGCCAGGCCCTCAGGGGAATCCTGGATCCATGAGCGAGGCCGTTCCCCCTGGGCTCTCCCGCGAGACCACCCTGCATCGGGATGCGAGCGGCCGGTGGTTTCACGACGGGGAGCCGGTCAGTCACCCCGCGGTGATCCGCGCGTTCCACCGATGGCTCGAGCGGGCCGAAGACGGGCGCCTGCGACTCCGAAACGCGGTCAACTGGGCCTACGTCACCGTCGAAGGGGCTCCGCTGTTCGCGGATCGAATCCGGTTCGAAGCCGAAGCGGCGCAGATGCAGTTGTCGGGCGGCGACACCGCCCCGCTCGATCCGTCCACCCTCCGCCAAGGCCCGGATGGCCGGCTGTACGCGACGACCCGGGACCTCGCCGTCGAGCTGCGGCGGGCGGCCGTGCTCGACCTCGCCGAGCAGGTGGGCGAAGACGAGCAGGGTTTGTTCGTCGAGGTCGGCGGAGAGCGGGTCCACCCCCCGGTCGTCGATGATCCGGTGGCCTACCCCCCCGGCTGAGCGCGCCTCTCGGAGACCTTTGGGCTCACTTCTTCGGGCCGGCGAGCTCGGCAGCGCGGCGGGTGGCCGCCTCGACCGCGTTCATGATCGTCGTGCGCAGCCCCCCCGCCTCCAGGGTGTGAAGCCCCGCGATGGCGGTGCCGCCCGGAGAGGTGACCTGGTCCTTCAGTCGCCCCGGGTGCTCCTTCGTCTGCTGCACCAGCCTCGCTGCGCCCTGGATCGTCTGAACCGCGAGCTCGAGCGCAACCTCCCTTGACAGGCCGACCTTCACCCCGGCGTCGGAGAACGCCTCGATCATGAGAAAGACGTAGGCGGGCCCGCTCCCGGACAGGCCGGTCACCGCGTCGAGGTGGGACTCGTCCACCACCACCACCCGCCCGACGGCGGAGAAGATCGCCTGGGCGAGCGCGAGGTCCTCCGGGCTGGCCCGGGGCCCAGCCGCCACCGCGGTGGCGCTCTCCTTGATGACCGCCGGCGTGTTCGGCATGGCCCTCACGATCCGCGGCCCATCGCCGAGACCGGCCCGGATTTGGTGGATGCTCACCCCTGCGGCGACGCTGATCACGAGCCGCTGCCCGATCTCCGGCTGCAACTCGGCGAGCACCTCGGGGAAGATCTGGGGCTTCACCGCGAGCAGGACCACGTCCGCGTCCCGGATCGCGTCGAGGTTGCTCGATGCGGCTCGGACCCCGTGGGCAAGGGCGAGCACCTCCGCCCGTTCCGGGCGCCGGGTGGACACCGCGACCTGCGCCGGCGTCGCCGCGCCGTCGAGCAGCCCGGCGAGCAGCGCCCGCCCCAGATTTCCGCAGCCGACGATGGCGAGGCGCCGGTCCCCGAGCGTGGACATCGGCCGCTCATACACAACCGGGGCGGACCCCGGAAGCGGGTCCTCGTTGGATGGAGGGCCCGGTTTTGCTACGCCCGCTCCCGTGGAGCCCCGGTTCGTCCTCGCCTCTGCGTCCGAACGGCGGCGGTCCTTGCTCGAGCAGGCCGGGTGCCGATTCGAGGTCCGGCCGAGCGACGTAGACGAGCGGGCGCTGCCCGGCGAGCGCGCGGATCGATACGCGGCCCGGGTCGCGGCCGACAAGGCCCGCGCCTTGCCCTCCGGGCTCCCGGTGCTCGCCGCCGACACCGTCGTCGCCCTCGGCGGCGACATCATCGACAAGCCGGCCGACGCCGACGCCGCCCGCCGGGCGCTCGGCCTCCTCTCCGGCGCCCGGCACGAGGTCCACACCGCCGTGCACTACCGCTCGGGCGAGCGAGAGCGGGCCTTGCTCGTCACCACCGAGGTGTGGTTTCGGCGCCTGCGGCCGTCGGACATCGACGCCTACCTCGCGACCGGGGATTGGTCGGACAAGGCGGGCGCGTACGGGATCCAGGGGGCGGGCGGGGCGCTCGTGGCCAGGCTGAGCGGTAGCTACACGAACGTCGTGGGTCTGCCGCTCGAGGAGACCTTGGCCCTGCTCGAAGCGGAGGGGCTCGGGTGACGGTCCAAGAGCGGCTCGCCGAGGTGCGCGGCCGCATCGACGCCGCGGCCCGGACGGCGGGGCGGGATCCAGCCGCCGTCCGGCTCGTCGCGGTCTCGAAGCGCCAGCCCGACGCCGCGGTCGCCGAGGTGCTCGCCGCTGGCCAGCTCGACATCGGCGAGAACTATGTGCAGGAGATGTTGCGCCGGCAAGCCGACTTTCCAGAGGCGCGGGTTCATCTCATCGGATCACTTCAGTCCAACAAGGCGAAGAAGGCGGCGACGGCGGCGCTCGTTCATGGCCTCGACTCCGAGCGGGTCGCCCGCGGCCTCGCGGCCGGGGTCGAGCCGGGCCGGCGGCTCGGGGTGCTCGTCCAGGTGAACCTCGCCGCCGAGCCCCAGAAGGCCGGGGTGCAGCCGGAGCAAGCGGAGGCGCTGCTGATCGCGGTCGCGGGCTTTCCCGAGCTCGACCCTCGGGGGCTGACCTGCATCCCGCCAGAAGGGGACGGACGGCGATGGTTCGCGGCGCTCGCTCGGCTCGCGGAGGAGCTGCGGGCGCGTCTCGGTTCTCCGCTCCCGGAGCTCTCGATGGGAATGAGCGCGGATTTCGAGGACGCGGTCCTCGAGGGAGCGACCCTGGTCCGGGTGGGAACGGCGCTGTTCGGGCCGCGGCTTCCCTGACAGGGACCGCGAGCTGGGCTAGCGTCCGGGCGCGATGAGGCTCACCCCGCTCGACATCCAGCAGCAGCAGTTTCGCAGCGGCCTGTGGGGTTTCGACCCGCGGGAAGTGGACGCGTTTCTCGAGCTGGTCGCGGCCGAGGTCGAGCGGCTCGTTCGCGAGAACCACCGGCTCGAAGACCAGCTGCGAGCCAGGGACGACGAGCTCGACGGGCACCGCCGACGGGAGGAGACCCTCAAGGAGACGATGGTGACCGCCACTCGCATCGCCGAGGACATCCGAACGAACGCGCACAAGGAGGCGGAGCTCATCGTCGCCCGGGCCGAAGCCCGCGGGGAGCAGATCGTCGAAAACGCGCACACCCGGCTGTCCCGGGTGCTCGAGGACCTCGACGAGCTGCGGCGGCAGCGGGCTCAGTTCGAAGCTGGCTTGCGGGCGGTGATCGAGACCCACAAGAAGCTGCTGGACGCGATGTCGGAGCGCTCCACCGAGCCGGCGCTGCTGTCCGCCTTGCGCCGGGTCGAGCCGGAGCGGTCGGGGCCGGAGCTGCTGACGCCGCGAGGGGGCGACCGCTGACGGAAGACCGCTCGAAGAGCGGCTCAGCGGCGGGACTCTACGGTGGCCTCGGTGAGCAGACCGAGGGCCACGAGCGTATAGGCGACGGCCCAAACGAACTTTCGGTCGGCGACCCCTGGGCAGCCTCGAACCGCCGCTCCGAGCGGCGCGCCGCTGCCGAGCGCGGCCAGGTTCCCCGCCTCTTCCTCGGTGAGCCCCAGGCTCTCGAACAGCCCAGCGAAGTCGGGGTGCAGGCGGTGCCGGCGGTTGAGGCGACCGGCCAGGTGGCGCTCGATCTCCTCGGTTCGAAGCGCGCAATAGACCATGCCAGGCAGGAGGCGCAGGACAGGTTGCGATCTCTCGGTCACCTGCGCAGGGGCCGACGGGTCGAACGCGAAACCGCCCCGGGTCCAGCGGACCGCCGCTTCGAATCGGCGCCGTGACAGCTGCTGGCGGGTGCTGGCGAGCCGCTCGAGCTCGCCTGGAGAGAGCAGGAGCGCCGCGCTGCCTCCGGTCGCGAGCGCCTTCGCCACCGCCTCCGGGATCCCGCCGACCGCCGCTCCTTCCCGCAGCATCGTCGCCCAGACGTCGAAGGGGCCGCCGCTCCAACGAACGTGGGTCAGGGTTCCAGCGACCAAGTGGACCTCGAGGTGCTCCTTTTCGCCTGGTCCATCCCGCCACACCGACAGCACCCCGCCCCGAGCGGCCCGGCCGAGGCTCCCGATCACACCGACGAACCCGGTGTCCTCGAGTCGGCCGCTCCACGCCGACCGCTTGGGTTGAAGCGACAGCGGAGCCTCACCGAGCAATCGGGCCACCGCGCTCGGGTCCCGCCACTCGGACCGGTCCACGCTGATCTCGGTCGAGAGGCAGCCTGCTCGGTGGTCCTGCGCCAGCCAGTCCAGGGCGTCGCCGACCGATTTTGGGCCCTCTACCGCCCCGGTGCTCGTCCGCAGCCACGCCGGGGCTGCTCCGGGCCGAACCGCCGCGCTCGTGGCCTCCTCGGAGAGGTACGCGGCGAAGAGGGCGTCGGTCTCGCTCGCCGCTTGGGGGAGCCGAGGGTGGGTGGGGGTCAGCGACCGGGGGTCGAGAGGACGGCGGACCCCACCGGGCGGCGGGGTGCTCTGGTTCGAAGGCGCGCGAGGGATGGGCGCTTGCCTTGGGGCTTCGGCCGCCGAGGCGTGCCTGGCTTCAGCCCACCGGTCGAGGGCGTCGAGCTCGTCGTCGTCGTCCTCCTGCGTTCCCTCGAAGCCGGGGTCCTCCCGCACCGCGGGCGCGGACAGCAGGGACGAGAGCGCCTCGCGCACGTCTTCGACGGTCATCCGGGGACGAAGGTGCGCGATCACCTCGAGCAGGCGCGCGCGAAACTCCAGGGCGGAGCCGATGCGGCGCTCGGCCTGCGGGTCGAGCGCCTCGAGCACCGTTTGGTCGAGCGACTCCGGGATGCCCGCGGCGTACCGCGACGGAGCGGGACGCGGACTGGCGCAGATCTGCGCCATCACCTCGGAAGGGGTGCGGCCGGGGAACAGCCGGCGACCGGTGAGCGTCTCCCACAACAGCACGCCGGCGGCGTGCACGTCCGTGCGCGCGTCCACCGGCTGCTCCATCACCTGCTCCGGAGACATGTAGGGCAGCTTGCCTCGAACCGGCTCGGGAAGTTCCTTGGACCGGGCGCAGAAGGTGGCGACGCCGAAGTCTCCGAGCTTCACGTCGCCAGCCGACGACACGAGCACGTTCTCGGGGGTGACGTCGCAGTGGACCAGCCCCAGGGGCCGACCGTCGTCCTCCATGCTGTGCACGAAAGCAAGAGCATCAAGCAACTCTGCAACGAGATAAGCCGCGAGCCACACCGGCACCGGTCGCTCGGCTCGCCCGGCGTGCTCGAGCACCTGGCGGAGGTCGCGGCCCGGGACGTACTCCATGCAGATGAAGGGTTCACCCCCATCGATCGCGTCGAGGTCGAAGACTTGCACGACGTTGCGGTGGCAGATCCGGGCCCCGAGCTTCGCCTCTTCGACGAAGAGGGAGCGGATCGTCTCGTCGCCCAGAAGCTTCGGGCGGAGCCGCTTGACCACCACGGTCTTCTCGAAGCCGGCCAAGCCGGGCAGCTTCGCCCGGTACACCTCCGCCATGCCGCCGGTCCCGATCCGCTCCAACAGCACGAATCGGCCGAAGGGGCGCGGGAGGGCGTCGGTCTCTTGGACGCGGTGTGTCACGATCCTTTGGCCCGCCCGAAAGGCTACCTCGTTTGCTGCAGCGCAGTCCGCAGCGAAAACACCATGCGGGGAAAAAGCCGCGTCGATCCCCCGACTGGGCCGGGGCGAGCCGAGCCCGCGGCTTCGATGGGCGCTTTCGCGCCAGCGCAAGCGGCGCGGGTCGGTTTTTCCATCCGTGCCTTTCGGCGTCGGCTAGCTTCCCCCCATGCGCTTCGACTTCGACCTCTTCGTCATCGGCGCCGGCTCCGGCGGGGTCCGGGCGGCCCGAATGGCGGCCCGCCATGGGGCCCGGGTCGGGCTCGCCGAGCACCGAAGGCTCGGAGGGACGTGCGTGAACCTCGGGTGCATACCGAAGAAGATCTTCAGCTACGCCGCGCACTTTGCCCACGACTTCGGCGACGCCCGCCGCTTCGGTTGGGACAGCGGCGCCCCCCGCTTCGACTGGACTACCCTTCGCACCCACAAGGACGAGGAGATCTCGAGGCTCAACGGCGTGTACGAGCGCCTGCTCGTCGGTGCCGGGGTCGAGATCGTCGATGGCCGGGCCACCTTGCTCGGCCCGAACGAGGTCGAGGTCGCCGGCCGGCGGATCCGGGGCGAGCGGATCCTCGTCGCGGTGGGCGGTCGACCGGTGCGGCCGGTGGGCCCCGGGGTGGAGCACTGCCTGACCTCCGACGACATCTTTCACCTCGACCGCCTCCCGGACAGCGCGCTCGTCGTGGGCGGCGGCTACATCGCGGTCGAGTTCGCCGGGATCTTCCACGGGCTCGGGCTTCGAACGACCCTGGTCCACCGGGGCCCGAAGGTGCTCGGCGGATTCGACGAGGACGTGCGCTCCCACCTCACCGAGGAGATGAGGAAGAGCGGGATCGACCTTCGCCTGTCGCAGACCGTGGACGCCACCGAGCGCCGCGGCGACCGGCTCGTCTCGCGCACATCGACCGGCGACACCATCGAGTCCGGACTCGCGCTGCTCGCGGTCGGGCGCATGCCCGAGACCAGCGGGCTCGGTCTCGAGAGAGCCGGGGTGGAGGTGGACGGCATCGGCGCGATCAAGGTGGACGACGGATTTCGAACCACCTGCCCGAGCGTCTACGCGATCGGCGACGTCATCAACCGCATGACGCTCACCCCGGTCGCCATCTACGAGGCGATGGCGCTCACCAGCACCTTGTTCGGCGGCGTCCCCCAGACCGTCGACTACCAGGCCATCCCGAGCGCGGTGTTCAGCCAGCCTCCCGTCGGCACCGTCGGGCTCGCGGAGCACGAGGCGGCCGTTCTGTGCGCGCCGATCGACGTGTACGAGACCCGATTTCGGCCCCTGAAGCACGTCATCGGTGGCCGAGACCAGAAAAGCTACATGAAGGTCATCGTCGAGCGGGAGACCGACCGCGTCCGCGGCATCCACATGGTCGGCGATGATGCCCCCGAGATTCTGCAGGGCTTCGCGGCGGCGATGAAGGCCGGGCTGACGAAGAGGGCGCTCGACGGCACGGTCGGCATTCACCCGACGGCTGCCGAGGAGTTGGTCACTCTGCGGGACCGCCGGGCCTGACCGTGGTTGCCGCGGGGGCCGCGCCCGCCCACCATGCGGCATGTCCCGCGGCCGACTTCGTGTGATCTCGACCCCTTACGTCCTACGCACCGACGAGGACGGCACGAGTGGCAGCCCAATCCAGCCGTACCGGCCGCTCCTCAACCCGTGTCGGCTCTGCCCGGCCCGGTGCTGCCATACGAGCATCAAGGCGTCGCTGCCCGACGTGATCCGGTACTGCGAGACCCTCGAGGTGCCGATCTTCGCCGGGTTCACGGTGGAGCAGACCCTCGACGAGCGGCGGGGCTTCAAGCTGGACCCGGACCCTCGTTTTCACGACCCCGACGACGGGTGGCCCGGATGGGCGGCCCTGCGGCTGCGGCGGGCCCCTGGCGGCGGCTGCGCTGGGCTCATCGACGTCGGCGGCTACGCTCGGTGCGGCGTGTACGATGCGAGGCCCATGAACTGCCGTCTGTATCCGGTGTCCTGGGAGGACGAGCACGGCGGAGGCGGCCCCCAAGCGGTCCTGTGCCCGGCGCCGTTCGCGGTGACGCCCTCGGTCGAGGCCCAAGTCGAGGCGGACGCGGCGCTCGCGAGGCGGTGGTGGGCGGTGCACGAGGCCGCGGTCGCCCAATGGAACCAGTCCGAGCCGCCCGACCGGTCGCTCGAGCGCGCGCTCGAGTCGCTCTTGACTGGCGCCGCCGCCGAGCTCGGCCGATCGCTGCCGCCGGTGGTGCTCGCTTTGGGCACGCCGGGGCAGCGGCTCGACGACGCCCTCATCGACCGTCGCCTGGTGCCGGAGCACCTCCGGGCCGCGGAGTCGGCGCGCCCGTTCGCGGGGCTGCCTCCCATCGGGCGTCCAGACTAAGGCCTAACCCTACACACCCTCCCGCGCTCGAAGCTCACCGGCTTTGCCATGAGCTGCTAGGCTCCTCGCCCGGGTCGCGGCGGGCAGAGTGCCCAGCGGCCCGGGGCGCGCCCGATTGCGGGCGTAGAGAGGAGTTCGATGGCAACCAACCGAGCCACGTTCAACAAGCGGCAACGCGAGAAGCAGAGACAGGAAGCCAAGCAGCGAAAGGCGGAGAAGAAGGCCCAGCGGCAGTCGACCCGCCCGGCCGGCGCGGGGGACGACGGAGAGGACCCGGACATCGCCGGCATCGTCCCCGGACCGCAGCCCCTCCCCGAGGAGGCGGCCCCGCTCCACACGGACGTCTACCCGATCGACACCGACGCCGACGAGTCTGGTCATGGGGGCAAGCGCCAGACCGGCTGAGCCCGGAGCGTGAGCCGTCCGAGGGCGTATTGATGGACCGAAGTCGATCGAATAGCGTGCCCTCGGTGGGCACGAACTACGCCCTACGGTTCATCTCCGGGAAGTACCAGGGGGGCGAGTTCCCGCTCGCCGAGGACCGCGAATTCATCGTCGGCCGGGCCTCGGACCTCGACATGGTTCTGGTCGAGGACATGGTGTCGAGAAAACACGCGACGATCTCGACCCGCTCGGGCCAGGTGACGATCGCCGACATGGACTCGACGAACGGGACCTTCGTCAACGGAGAGAAGATCAGGAAGACGCGGCTCAAGGAGGGAGACCGGATCCTCATCGGGACGTCGATCCTCAAGGTGGTCGCCGCGACCAAAGCGACGATTTCCCCGTCGGAGGCCCGCCAGCACCTCGCTGCGGTGTCGGAACGGCGGGATGGGCAGACTTCGACCATGAGCGGAACCCTGGAGGAGGTCCCGGTGCCGGACCTCCTCCAGTTGTTCTCCACATCGAAGAGAACCGGGGTGCTGGTCATCCGCTCGGAGCTTGGTTTCGGGAAAATCTATCTTCGCGGCGGAAACGTGTTCTACGCGAGCATCGACGACGACCACGAGCTCGGGCCCATGAAGTCTTTCTGCCGAATCGTGGGGTGGGAGCAAGGGGCGTTCGAGTTCGGACCTCCAGACCCGAGCGCCGAGTTCCTCATCGAGCTCGATGACCCTACCGAGGCCCTCCTGATGGAGGCGATCCGCCAGCTCGACGAGTTTCGCCGGATCGCGCCCGACCTCCCGTCTCCTACCGACGCTCTTCGCGTCCCCATTCCCCTGGGGCCGGGCCTGTCCGGGCTCGGGCCGCTCGAGCTCGACGTGTTTCAGCTCGCGTTCAACCATGGACAGATGCAGCACGTGTTCGACCAGTCTCCGGCGACGGACTACGAGACGGCAACCGCGCTGCTCACCCTGCTCGAGCGGGGCTACCTCGAGCGGCGCTGACGCTCCTTCGCCGGGGCTACGGCCGGTCATCGGCCCACACGGTGTCCTGGCCCAGGGTCCGGCAGGTGGGCGAGGTATCGACTCGGTCCGGGTCGCCGCCGGTGCCCAAAAGCCGATCCCCGAGCAACATCGTCACTCCGAGCCAATGTCGCTCGCTCTTGCAATGATGCAGGCGATGGTTTCGCCACAATCGAAGATAGTATCCGGAACGGGGCCGGTAGCGGCAGTGCGCCATCAAATGAACGAGCTCGTAGTGCAGCCCGAGCGCGCTGATGACGGTGAGGCCGGTGAGGGCCTCGACGGCCGGGAACAGCCCAAACCAAAACAGGAGGAGCGCGGGGATGGTATAAAGATAGGTTTGCAGCGGCAGCATCACTTCGTCGAGCCGCCAAGGGTCCTGGTGGTGGATCCGGTGCTTCTTGGCAACCAATCCATGCACGCGCCGAGCAGGCCATTTCAATGGACCTATCCGTCCGCCAGGGATCTCGATGGGCGCGCCGTGCAGCCAAAATATATGTACAACCCACTCCATGAACGGCCAGGCCATGATGACCACCGCGGCGATCAGGAGATCGGAGGGCCCGAACCCTCCTTGGGAGAGTCGCGCCGCCGCGGCCAAACCAGTCATCGTGACCAGGATGCGCCCGCTGGGCAGGGCGAGAAAGTAACGAGCGATTTCGACCGGAGTTCCTGGGCTCTTCGGGTCGCTTAGGGGTACCATCGCCTGAGGCTAAGCGGCGGCGAAGGATAGGTCAAGTGATCAGGCCAGTCATGATTCGGCGAGCCCAAGGAGGAGGCCAGGCCCTCAGGTCAGCGCGACAGCGCGAGCCGGATGGCGATCTCGAGGGCTCCCACGTCGTCTGGGTCATCGTCGGCCGCCGTCCCTTCGAGGCGCACGATGGTCCCCTGCCGCAGGTTGGCGGCGGACGCCTCGGGGAGCAAGACGCGGGCCGAGACCCATTCGAGCTCGAGCGCGTCGTCCTCCGGGGTCGCCCGACCCACCTCGGCGCCGCCCACGAGGGCGAGGACCTCGCCGGCCCAGACGTCATCGAGCGCCTGCACCTCGGTCGAGCGATCGAGAGCGAGGGAAACGGTGAAGCTGCGCACCTCCGCGGCGTTGGGAGGGCCGCCGAGCGCAGCCTCGGCGTCCGCGAAGTGGGTCGCGGTCGACAGCGGCAGCGAGACCTCGAGCCGGTCCCGTGTCGCGTCGGCGAGCCGAGCGAGGACCGATGCGCGCGCGGTGAACTCGTACGAGCGGCCCCGGCGGGAGAGGTCGAGGCGGATGGAATCGGTCGTTTCGGGCTGTACCGTCGCGCTGCCGGTCGCCGCGGAGAAGACCGTGCCCGCGACCAGGGCCTCCGCGGTGGCGATGACGAGCCCCGCCGGGACCACGTCGACCCGGAAGCTGAGGTCTGGCTCGGGCTGGGCCTCGAACGCCCACGGCGGGCCGCCCGGCGCGGCGACTCGAACCCGGATTGCGGTCGCGACCTCTGGAATGCCCTCGATGTTGAGGACCAAGGAGCCATCCTCCCTGGACAAATCAGGGAAACAGCCTATCCCGGCGAGGCAAGCGGAACCAAAAAGGAGGAGGTGAATCGCCGCCGCCGGGTGCGCAGTCGTAGTGCCCATCAACGGGAGCATACGAGCCTGGCCCGCGCTGCGGCGAGCGGCTCTTCCCGGTGCGGTGTTTCATGGCGGTGATGCTGGAGGGGAACCGAGAGCTGCTCGAACGGTTCCGCCGAGGGGAGCCGGCGGCGCTGACCGCCGTGTACCGGGCGTATGCCCCTGGCCTCGCCCGCATGCTGGCGGCGGGCTTTCAGTTTCGCAGCGACGGCAAGGCTTGCTGGTACCGCGGCGCCCGAAGCCCCGCCGACCGCGAGGATCGTGTGCACGAGGCGTTTCTCCGCGCCTTTTCGGACTCCGCCCGGCACGGCTACGACGGTCTCACCCCCTATGGGGCCTACCTGGCCCGGATCACGAAGAATCTCGTGATCGACGAGTTCCGCAAGAAGAGCGCCCAGGTCCTCGACTTCTACTGGGAGCCTCCGGAGCCGCCGCCGCAGGAAGCGGGAGGCGGCAGCGAGCCGCTCGTCGGGGCCTTCGAGCCGTCCGGGGATCCAGAGATGGACATCGAGCGAGCCGAGCTCGGACGTGAGGTGTCGCGGATCGTGGAGAGTCTCCCCGAGCGGGAGCGGGTGGTGTACCGCCTACGCTTCGTGGAGGAACTCGAGCACACGGAGGTCGCGGACCGGACCGGTTTTTCGATCTCTCAGGTCAAGACGAGCGAACGCCGGATCCGGTCGGCGTTCTACTCGAGGCTCTCGGCGAACGGATATTTCGCGGGCTACGAAGAAGAGCCCCGCGGTTGGCTCCGGTGGCGCTTTGCGCGCAAAGGAGAGGGAAGATGAAGGATGGCCATGCGCGGGCCGAACGCCTGGTGCGATCGAAGTTCGAGGCGGCGATCTCGGCCGCAGACTCGACGTGGCTTCAGGAGCACGTCCGGGTCTGCGCCGCTTGCGCCGAACGGCACCGGCGATACGAAGCGGCCGAGCGCGCCCTCTACCCGCGCGCGGACGGCTTGAACCCCGCGGCGCTCGAGCGGGTCGAGCGGCGGCTCATGGGGTCTCGAGGTCGGCGCCCGTCTGCCCCGAGGTGGGTCGCGGCGCTCGCGCTCGCGGGAGCGGTTCCGGCTGGGCTCCTGCTCGTTCCCTCGGCCGAGCCGCCGCCCTCCGAGTTCCGGGCCCGGGGGGCCTCGGAGCCGGTGTATGGACTCCGGGTGCTGTCGGTGGTGGAGGCGCCGGCCGGGCAGGTGCGGGTGGAGCCGCTCGACGCGCTCGAGGCGGTGGACCCGAACGCGCGGCTCGTGTTTCTCGTGACCGCCGACCGAGCGGCGCTGCTCGAGGTCTTCGGCGACGAGCAAAGGCTGCTGTCGGCGAGGGTGGGGGAGGGCGCGGACACCCGGGTCGGGGCGCCGCTCGAGGTCCCGGCGGCCTGGGAGGGGCGGTCGGTGCCCGTCGAGGCGCGGTTTCTCGACGAGGGCGGCCGGGTGCTCGCCACCCGGAGGGTCGAGATCCGGGTCGGTCCATGAGCTGGGTCCCGATGCTCCTGGCCGTGGCCCAGCTCGGCCCGCTGGCCCAGCTTGGCCCGGCGCCGGGCCCGACGCCGGTGGAGCGCCACGCGATCGTCGTCGCCCACAACGACGCCGTCGACGGGGAGTTCGAGCCGCTGGCCTACGCCGACGACGACGGGGCCCGGTGGTACGAGCTGCTGACGACCGCCGGCGTGAATGTCACCCTGCTGTCGGTGCTCGACGCCGAGACGCAGGCGCTTCACCCGCGCGCGGCGTCCGAGTCCCGGCTGCCCAGCTCTTCGGAGCTCGGCGTGGCGCTGAAGCGGACATTCGCCGCGATCGGGCGCGCCCGCGAGGACGGTCGAAGGACCGAGTTCTATTTCATCTATGTCGGTCACGGCTCGATCGCGCCGAGCGGAGAGGGGGCGATGCACCTTCACGACCGGCGCTTTCTGCGCTCAGAGCTGTTCGCCAAGATCCTCGCTCCGTCGCCGGCTACGATGAACCATGTCCTCATCGACGCCTGCCACGCCTATCTCATGGTCGCTCGGCGCGGCGGCTCCCCTGCGCTCGACCGGGCCATTGCCGGGCTGCTCGAGCGGGAAGATCTCGACGCCTACCCGAACACGGGGGTGCTGCTCTCCACGTCGAGGTCCAAGGAGGTCCACGAGTGGTCCCGCTACCGCGCGGGCATCTTCAGCCACCAGCTCCGGTCGGCGCTCGCCGGGGCGGCCGACGTCGACGGTGACGGCTCGGTCGGGTACGCCGAGGCCGAGGCGTTCGTGGCCGCGGCCAACGCCCGCGTCACCCACCCCGAGGCGAAGCTCGAGATCTTCGTGCGCCCGCCGCGCATGCGAGAGGATGCCGTTCTCTTGTCGAGGGAATGGGCGCCCGAAGCCCCCACGGTTCGCATTCCTCCCAAGCTGGCCGGCCGGTGGTGGCTCGAAGACGATCGAGGCGTCCGGTACGCCGACCTCCACGCCAGCCCGGGTGAGTCGGTCGAGCTCTTGCTCGTCCCCCAATCCGCCTACGTCCTTCAGGACGGAGCCTCCCGCATCGTGCTTCCCCTCGACGTGGTGAGGACCGCCGACGCTGGGGCCTTCGCCCGGGTCCCGACCGAGGTCGTCGCCCGGGGCAGCACCCTGCTCGCGTTTCAGCGGGATCTCTTCGCGGTCCCGTTCGGCCGGGCCTGGTACGAGGGCTTCGCTGCGTCGCGCCGGCCGGACCGGCTCGGGCTGAAGATGTCGAGGCCGAGCGAGCCCAGCTCGGTGCGGCCCGCGGTCGGGGTCAGCCTCCTCGTCCTCGGCGCCGGGGCGGCGATCGCGGGGATGGTTTTTGGCCTCGAGGCCGAGCAGGCGGCGAGCGACCATCGCACGGCGATCGGGACCCGCGCCGAAGTGCAGGGGCTTCGCTCCCTGGCCGACGAGCGGGCGACGATCGCCCACGTGCTGTTTCTTTCCGCCGGGCTCCTCGCCGGCGCGGGCGCCCTGACGCTCGTCTGGTGATCGCGGCCACGCTCACGCCGCGTCGCTCTGGCGAGAGCTCGCCTCGTATCTCTTCATGAAGCCGGGGAACTCTCCCCGAGACCGCTTCGAAAAGGAGACATGAACGTGAAGAAAACGGAACTGATGCTCGCGCTGCTCGCTCTCGGCAGTGTTGCCTGCGGCGACGAACCAGGCACCAACCTCAGCGCCCAGCAGCTGCGCGATGGACCTCTGCCCAGCGGCGCCGGTCCGCTCGACCGGAGGGGGGCGGAGCGCCGGGCGCTCGAGCTGCTCGGCGGCACGGTGCTCGCGGCCGAGCGGAGCGAGGAGCGGGGCCTGCCGGTGTTCGAGGTCGACGTCCGGCGCGCCTCGGGGGCGCTCGTGGAGATCGACCTCGCGGTCGCGGACGGCAGCGTCGTCGAGATCGAGTGCGACCACCCGGCCGACGACGACCTCGAGGTGGAGCCCGGGTTCTTGTCGCTGGCTGAGGCCCGCCGCATCGCGCTGGACCTGCGCCCCGGTCGGGTGACCCGGTGGGAGCTCGAGCTCGACGATGGGTTTCGATGGGTTTGGGAGTTCGAGATCGAGTCGCGCAGTGGCGAGCACGAGGTCGAGGTCGACGCCCGCACCGGTGAAGCGGAGGTGGACGACGATGACTTCGAGCGCGACGAATGGGATCGCCGCCGGCCGAGGAGCGAGCAGGAGCGGGTCGGGCGAGTGCTCGAGACCATCGACGCGGCCGTGCAGACCGTCCTGCGCGGGGCGGTCATCGTCGAGCTCGAGATGGAGGATGGCGAGGTCGAGGTCGAGGTCGAGACCCGAAGAGGAGCGCGGGTCGAGCTCGAGTTCACCTGGCTCGGCCGGCTCGTGGAGGCGGAGCACGAAGAAGGACCGATGGGCGACGATCTGACCCCACCGGGCCTGCTCTCGCTCTCGGACGCGCTCGCCGCGGCCGGACGGACCTTCGATGACCTCGAGGATTGGGAGTTCGAGCGAGACGACGGCGCGCTCGTCTACGAGCTCGACTTCCGCTACGGAGAGGATGTGAAGGTCAACGCGATCGACGGCCGCGTCGAATACGACGACTGATCGACCAAGGGGCGAACCGGCAAATCCGGCCCCGCCCCAAACTCCGCCGAGGCAGCGTTCGGCGGAGTTCATTCGATCAGAAGGTTGCAGAATGGTTCTCGATGCTTCCACCGATACGTTCGGAAGTCGCGCTCGTCGGTGGATAGGATGCGCCCGGACCCTAGCGCTTCGGCGAGCAGCACCAGCGACGCATCTGCGAAATCCATGGGGAGGTCCTGGTATTTCGTCATGAGCGCGTGGCAGCGGCCGGCCTGCGCTTCAGCGATGTCGTGTACGTCAAAGGCGCCGTCTACCCAGCTCCGGACGAACGCCAGCTCCGCGGTCACCCCAAAGCGAGCGACAAGCAGATGACACGTCTCGGTGACGACGGGCGAGGTCGTGATGAGCGGCTCCTTCAAGTTCGCGAGCGCCGCCTTGGCTCGAACGTGGTGGCGGTCGCGGATGTTCGCCAACGCGAGCCAGAATCCGGTGTCCGCGATGATCAACGGCGGCGAACCTTGGCTTCGAGAGACGAGGACAGCTCATCCTTGTAGCGTGCCGAGAGGTCGGCTGGGCCTTCGGCGCAGCCGATCAGGCCGGATCGCTCGATGATCGCCGCCGCCCCGCCGGCTTCCTCGACAGTGAGCTGGTAGAACCGTTCGACCGACCGGCGGACGACCTCCGTCGTCGTCACGTCGAGCCGGCGGCGGAGCACCTCGATCTTCCGGGCGAGCTCGTCGTCGATGCGCGCATTCAGCCGGGCCTTCATGTCATACAGACTGTCAGACAAGAGGTGGCGCGTCAACGAGTCCTCTTCGTCCACCGGGAACGAGCCGGGCGCCTCGGTGCTACCATGGGGTCATGACGCTCAGTGAGGCGCTAGAGCGCTACGAGCCGGTGATCGGGCTCGAGGTCCATGCCCAGCTCAAGACGGCCACGAAGCTGTTCTCCGCGGCGCCGAACCGATTCGACCCGGGGGGACCGAACCGTGCCGTGACCCCCTATTGCCTCGGCTTACCCGGCCAGCTCCCGGTCCCGAACGCCCGCGCCATCGAGCTCGCGGTGCGGGCCGGGCTCGCGCTCGGGGCCGAGATTCGGCGCAGCAGCACGTGGGCCCGAAAGCAATACTTTTACCCGGACCTCGCGAAGGGCTACCAGATCTCCCAGTACGACCAGCCGATTTGCGTGGGCGGATCCCTGTCCATCCCGGCCTTCGACGGCTCGACGCGAACGGTCCGGCTCGAGCGCATCCACCTCGAGGAGGACGCGGGCAAGCTCGTGCACGTCCCCGGCGCGGCCCACTCGCTCGTCGATGACCAGCGGGCCGGGGTCCCGCTCATCGAGATCGTGTCCGCCCCGGATCTGCGCTCGGCGGGCGAAGCCGCCGAATACCTCCGGGAGCTGCGGGCGCTGCTTCGGGCGCTCGACGTGTCGGACGGCAACATGGAGGAAGGCAGCTTTCGCTGCGACGCGAACGTGTCGCTTCGCCGGTGGGGAGATCCGGCGCTCGGCCGCCGGGTGGAGCTCAAGAACATCAACTCGTTTCGGTTCGTGGAGCAGGCGATCGAGGTCGAGATCGTGCGCCACGCCGAGCTGCTCGACGCCGGGAGGACGGTCGCGCAGGAGACCCGGACCTACGATCCGGAGCGAAAGCTGACCCGGCGCATGCGAAGCAAGGAGGAGGCCGAGGACTACCGGTACCTGCCCGAGCCGGACCTGCCTCCGCTCGTCGTCTCGGACGCGCTGGTGGCGAAGATCGCGGCCGAGCTGCCCGAACTCCCCGCGGCCCGGCGGGCCCGGTGGCTACAGGCCGGGGTCCCGGAGGAGCACGCCCGGGCCTTCACCGAGGAGCGGTGGGTGGCCGACCTGTTCGACGCGGTCGTAGACGGCCGAGCGGAGCTGTTCGAGCCGGTGGCCCACCTGTTCAAGACCGAGCTCTTGCGCCACACCGAACCCCCGGCGCTTCTTGCAGCCGAGGTGCGTGGACTCATCGAGGCTCGGCTCGAGGCCCGGATCACGTCGGCGCAGGTGAAGCGCGTCTTTCAGCGTTTGCTCGGCGGGGAGCGGCTCGACGCGCTGCTCGCTTCGGAGGGCTCGGCGGTCGCCGACCCTGAGGTGCTGGGGCCGATCCTCGACGAGCTCATCTCCTCCCACCCGAAGGAGGCGGCCCGCCTCGCCGCCGGCGAAGAGAAGCTGGCCGGGTTCTTCGTGGGGCAGGTCATGCGAAAGACCGGGGGGCGGGCCGACCCGGTTCTCGTCCGGGAGCTGCTCGCGGAGCGACTTCAGGCCTGAACGATCGGTTGACAGGGCCATAGGACCTCTTTAGCGCTTATCGCAACTGGTTCGCATTTGAGGTGCATCCGCACCTTTGCTCTAGGAGGACCCCGATGGCCTACCCCACTTCTTTGCTCCACCGCTCACGTTTTGCCGCGGCCCTGACCGCCGTGGCCTTCGCGTTCGCCGCCGGCTGCGGCGATGGCGACGACCACGATCACGACCACGACCACGACCACGACCATGTCCACGAGGGGCTGGCTCGGGTCGAGATCGAGACCCGGGGGATGGAGCGGATGCTCCGGGCGATTTGGACCGATGACGGGGGCTGGACCGACGGGGAGGGCAACCCTGTGACCGAGCTGCCCGCGATCGTGGACAACGAAGGCGCGCTCGAGCCGTTCACGGCTCGGGGCCGCCGGGCCTCCGTGTCTGTGCGCATGTTCGAGGAGGACGGCGACGCGGTTGGGTTCATGACCGCGTCGCGTGACGAGAACGCCGGCAACGAGCGGACCTGCGGCGAGTACGAAGGCCGCTACACGGTGGTCGGCAACCAGACGAACGTCATCGCTTGGCCTCCGCAGGCCCACCCGATGAGCCAGACCGGCTCCCGGCAGTTCGTGGACCGGCCCGACGGCGAAGGTCTGGCCGGAATCTTCCACTGCGACCACATCCACATCTATCCGAACGAGGCCGGGACGGTGGATCTGCGGTTTTTGCTGTGGCACGACGATCATGACGACGGGCGCACCGATCCCATCACCCTTCGCGTGACCGCCGGGAGCTGAGCTCATCTATAGGAACAGAGCGCCGGCGTAGCCGACGAAGCTCGGCGCTGGCGATGCCCCGCTTTCTTCGTCGCTCGCGTGGTGGGCGAGCACCGCTCCCCGCGTCGCGCCGAGCGCTTTGGCGAGCGCCATCGCCGCCGCCACCGCCCCCGGCGAGCAGGCGCTTCGGTCTCGGGGGCCCTTCCATGCCGCCCGGTGGGCGTCGAGCGTTTCGACCGTGCGAAGAAAGCCGGCGTCGTTTTCGCCGAGGGCCCAGCGCCGCGCCGCTTCGCCCCCTCCCCGGGGCCGAAACCGATGGTCCGGCCCGTAGTGGGTGAGGTCCGAGGACGCGATCGCGAGCGGGGCAAAAAGCGCATCCCGCACCTCGCGGGCGATCGGCCCAGGGGCCGCGTCCGCCGGCACGCCCACCACCAGCACCGGGGTCCCTGGCCACAGCGCAGCAAAAAACGGCATCAGCACCTCCACCGCGTTGTCGTCCCAGAACTCGTCCTCGGTCTCCGGCTCGGCGTCGAGCGCCATCGCCACCCGTTCGGCGGCGGCGGTCGGGGTCGGCACCGAGCCGAGCGGAGTGGCCCAATCCCCATCGAGGAACACCCGAATTCGCCCCCCTTCCGGCGGATAGTGGCCCCCGAACACGGCGATCGCCGGCGGATTCGGCGCCCTCGCCGCGAGCGCCTTCAGGGTCCCAGCGGCGATCCGCCCGGCGTACCGCCATCCCCCGTGAGGCACCAGAGCCCCGAGCGCGGGCCCGCTCGGGCCCTCGAGCGCCGGCCACCCATCGAGCTGGCCGAGGCAGGTCGCCCCGTCCGCCGGATAGTAGAGCCCCGCCAACTCCGCCGGTCGCACCGAGCGACAAAAGCGAGGGTCTCGGTCGGGGGCAAGGCAGAACGAGCGAGCGCGCACGGCGCCGATTCCAGTTGATCCGCCGCCGAGTAGCGCGATCCACCCCGTCGGGCGGTCAATTCGGCCGCGTGGGGTCACCCAAAGAAGGCTGCGGGCTGGGGTCGCCCGAAAACGGAGCTCGCAGCTTCTCGAGCAAGTCCGGTTCGGTGAGTCGAACCAGGCCGAGGCTGTCGAGCTGCGCCCGGACGACATCATTCTGCAGAGAGGTCGTGGGCCGGATCAGGTTCTGCTCGAACCGGTTTGGGCAGCTCAGCCCGCGCGGACACACGTCGGGGAAACGGATCCGTCCGGCGAGCGGGGGGACAATCAGCCCTCTCTCGGGGATTACGAGCCAACTGGGCCGACAGAAGCAGCACCCTTCTGGGCATGGGCACGGGCCTTCAGCCGGGCAGGGACTCGTCGGACACACGGCCCCCGCTTCTGGCTGCGGGCAGCTGGTGCATTCGCTTTGCCAGGTCTTGATCGTACAGGTTCGAGCGAGAAGCCGGATGCCGGCGGCTGCCTGGAGGTGGAAGGATTGGCCTTGCCTGAGCCCGTCGATGAACGCGTCGATGCTGGCCGGCCCCGCTTCTCCTTCGAGACGTTGGGCGTCGAGCGCGAAGCGCTGCACGAGGTTGAGCGCTGGATCCACCGACCACCCAAAGCCGGTGACGAGGCCCGGTTTGGCCGTAGGCGCCACCAGCTCCCGGCGATTCGCATCGAACTTCGAACCTTCGATCTCCCTCCAGCCCGCCTCTGGCTCGTACCGGAACATGCGGACCGTGTCCGGGAGCAATCGCTCGACGGCCTCGTTCGCGGCCGAGATCCGGAGCTCACCACGGTGGTCGTTCGGCACCCGGTACACGGCCCCGATGGAGCCGAGCGCGAACGGCCGCGCCTCGTCCGGGACTTCATCATCGGCGACGAGAATCGGGCCGCTGCTTTTCGGAGGGCAAGCGGTCGTCAGCATCGCCGCGAGCCCGATCCACAACTGCGTCTTCAAACTCAGCCCGACCACAGCCTCAATGTACGAGTGGACAGGCGCGATTGCAACCGGCGGCCGGTCGGGCGAAGCCTCGGCGAGTGGTGCATACTCCCACCGTGTGGCTCTTTCTTCATCGTTGCGAACGGCGACGGCCGGGGGCTCCCCGTCGCCAGCTCCCTTGCAGAATCGGCTGGTTTGGGTTCGCGCTGGTCTGCAGCCTGGGTTGCGCCGATAGGGATCGGGGGCTCGTGGTCTACGTCGCGTCGTCCCTCACCGGGGTCTTCGAGGCGGCGGCGGCGGAGTGGGCGGAGACGGCCGGAGGGGCGGAGCCGGTGGTGGTGGTGGCCGGGGGCAGCCGCGCGCTTCGGCTTCAGATCGACGCCGGGGCGCCGGCGCACCTGTTCGTCTCGGCCGACCCGGCGGACATCGACGGGCTGGCGGTGAGGGCCCGCTTTCCGCTCGCCACCACCGAGCTCGGGCTGGTCGAGCCGAGCGAGGCCCCTCGGCGCCCGGCGGCCCAAACGCTCGGCACCGGCCGGCTCGTGCTCGGCAGCGACTCGGTCCCGGTGGGCCGCTATGCCCGAGAGGCCTTGGCCAAGGCCGAGACGGAGCTCGGGCCCGGGTTCGCCGAGACGGTCCTCTCGCGGGTCGTGTCCTTCGAGCCCAACGCGCGGCTGCTCCTCACGAAGGTCGCGATGGGGGAGGCGGATGGCGCGCTCGCCTACCGGGCCGATCTGCCGGCCGGGCTCCGGTTTTCACCCTTGCCCGCGCGCTGGCGGGTCGCGGGTCGGTCGGAGCTCGCGGTGCTGCACGTCCGGGCCGACGACTTTGCCGGTTTTGTCCTCGGTCCGGCCGGCGCCAGGTTGCTCGCGACCCACGGCTTCGAGCCGGCCTCCACCGTGACGCCGTGAAGGGGTTTTGGCTCGGAGCGCCGCTGCTCTGCCTGCTCGCGCTGCCTTTCGTCGCCCTGGTCTTGGCGAGCGACCCCGAGTCGATCGCCGCGGGGCTGCGCCACCCGCGGTTTTGGCCCGCGCTGTCGGTCAGCGCCCGGACCTCGGCGGCGGCGCTCGCCATCGTCGTGGCTGCCGGCACGCCGCTCGCCGCCTGGCTCTCCCGGTCCCCGCCGGTATGGACCCGACCGGTCGAGCTCGTCCTGTACCTCGGCCTCGTGACCCCTCCGGCGGTGACCGGCGTCGCCCTCCTGCTCGCTCTCGGCCGAAACGGCGTTCTCGGCGGCCCGCTCGCTGCGATCGGGGTTCGGCTCCCGTTCAGCCCGGCAGCGGTCGTGATCGCCCAGATCGTGGTTTCGGCCCCCATCTATGTCCAGCTGGCGGCGTCCGCGTTTCGGCAGGTCCGTCCGGAGCAGATGATGGCTGCCCGCTCGCTGGGCGCGTCGCCGATTTCGGCCGAACTGCGGGTAGCGCTGCCCATCGCGCTCCCTGGGCTCATCGGCGCGGCGGCGCTGGCTTGGGCCCGAGCGCTCGGCGAGCTCGGGGCGACGCTGTTGTTCGCGGGCAGCCGACCCGGCGTGACCGAGACCTTGCCGCTCGCGATCCTCACCGCGCTCGAGTCGGACCTCGGGCTCGCCGTGGCCCTCGCTTTGGCCCTCGCCGCCGCCGCCCTCGCCGCGCTCGTCGTCCTGCTCGCCGCCCCTTCCGCCCTGCGCCGCCTCTTCGGCTGAGGTCCCGGTCGCGCCGCCGGCTCGGTCGAACCCTCCGGCCCCCTCCCTGGCTCTCATGTGGGTGCGCGGCCGGCCGAACCTTAGGACCGGAATAAGGTGATGGGGGCGCTGTCGATCGGATTGCTGATCCTCGCTGCGGGGGCGCCGTGGCGGGCGGGAGTCGAGCTCGGGGCGCCGGATTGGCTCGAGGTGGGGCTCTCGGCTCAGCTTCGCTACGAGCACCTCGGGGCCCAGTTCCGAAGGGGGTTTCCGGCAGACGACGACCGAGCGCTGTCCTCGCGAATCCTGCTCGGGGTGAGGGCCGGCCTTCCCGACGCCGGGGTGGTGATGGAGCTGCAGGACAGCCGGCTGTTCTTCGCCGATGACGACGCGCCGGTCTTCACCGGGCTCGCAAACCCGCTCGAGCTTCTGCAAGCGCACCTGCACCTACGTCTCGACGGCCTTCCTGCCGGCGGCACGCTCGAGCTCAAGGCCGGGCGCATGACGATGAACGTGGGCAGCCGGCGGCTGGTGGCGCGAAACCGTTTTCGAAACGCCATCAACGGTTTCAGCGGGCTCGACCTGCGGGCCGTCGGTCGGGCTGGCGACGTGGTGCGCTTGTTTGCGGTGATGCCCGTCTCGCGTCGCCCCCAAGACGCGGAGGGCTTGCTCGGGGGCAGGGTCGAGCTCGACCGGGAGGCCACGGGGACGCTGTTTTGGGGGCTCCGGGGAGGCGCCCGGCCGCTGATCGGCGATGTCCGGACGGAGCTGTACGTGTTCGGGCTCCACGAGTCCGACCGCCCCGAGCTACCTACCCGCAACCGCAATTTCCTCTCCATCGGCACCCGCGTGCTCCGGCCGCCGGCCCGGGGCCGGGTGGACTTCGAGCTCGAAGGGGTGATGCAGGCGGGGACCTCCCGTGCCACCGCGAACCCAGAGGACCTGCTCGACCTCGACCACTTCGCCGGCTTCGTGCACCTCGGGGCCGGGGTGACGGCCGAACTACCGTTTTCTCCTCGAGTTGCCGTTCTCTACGACCACGTGACCGGCGACCAAGACCCGAACGACGGTCGAAATGGCGCTTTCGATCAGCTGTTTGGGGCGCAGCGCTTCGAATACGGCCCCACGAACCTTTGGGCCTTTCTTGGCCGCAACAACCTCCGGTCGCCCAGCGTGCGCCTCGAGCTGCAAGAGGCCGGGCTCTGGGAAGCGTTCTTCGCGTGGCGCGCAGGCTGGCGGGATCAGCTCGGCGACGGGTGGCGGACGGCGGAGCGCCGGCTCGGAGCCGAGCTCGCCGGTCGCTTCATCGGCCACCAGCTCGAAGCCGGGGTCCGCTGGGCCGCCATCCCAGGCAACTTCGACCTCGACCTCGGGGTCGCCCGGGCCTGGCTCGGCGAGCTCGCCGCCGGCGAACCAGCCCGCGAACCGCTCTACGGCTACCTGCAGGCCAACCTGCGCATCTAGCCTTCGTCTTCTTGATCGAGTGCCGCCCGAGCGGGGATCTTCGCTTCGGTCCGACGGGCCCGGCGGTGGGTCTGCCAAACTTCGACGCGCTCCCAGGCTCGGTCGAACAACCAGTCCCAACCCCGCCCGATCGCCTCGACCAATCGGTCGGCGCGAACGACCACTCGCACCATGCGCTGCTCAACTCGGTGAAGGACTCTACTCTCTTCGAACATCATGTCTCCGCCTGGGGTCCAAGCCCCGGACTGTCCCAGGGTCTTGGTCCTCGATTCCGCTGGTTGAAGCCAACTGTCACCCGACGGGTGACCTTGACGTCGCTCTCCGCCCTCAGTCGCATCAGAGTGTTCTCTGAATCCCGAATGAGCTTCAGACAAGTGCACAGTGACGCCCGACCTCGAGCTCTGCAAGCAAATCCAACAGCCGCGAAATTTTTGTCGGTATGATGTTTGCGTTGTCGAAGGAATCGGTCACCCGTTGCGGGTGACGCCGGGGCCGGCGGAGGCTCGCCGCTGTTCGTCAGCGGGTGGCGAGCACGACCCCGAGCGAGGTCGCGCTGATGCTGAGCCACAA
>DAIQNR010000026.1:51171-64587 GCA_036788295.1 Myxococcota bacterium | reverse complement strand
CCCGGCGCTTGGACCGGGTTCGCTCGCCGTCGCTCCACCCCTTGGCGGCGAGCGTGAGCGTGTTGAGGGTCAAGAACACGGCGACCAGGCTGCCGTAGTAGGCGAGGTCCCGGATGTCGAGCACGCCCCGGCGAACGCTCTCGAACCGGCTCCCGGTCCCGATGAGGCCGAGCAGCTCGGACGACTCGTTGCCGAAGAAGCGGAGGAGCGGCTCGGAGCCGATGAGCCACAACAGGCCGCAGGCGAGCGCAGAGCCGATGAGGGCCACGATCTGGTTGTCGGTGAGCGCCGAGATGTAGAGCCCCACCGCGAGGTAGGCCCCAGCGAGCAGCACCGCGCCCACGTAGCCTCCGATCACCGGCCCGAGGTCGAGGTCGCCGTTCATCGCGACCATGATCGGGACGGGCAAGGTCAGGGCCAGCGCGAGGCTCACCAGGGCCAAGGAAGCGAAGAACTTCCCGAGCACGAGGTGGTGCAGCTTGACCGGCAAGGTCAAGAGCACCTCGAGGGTGCCCATCTTCTGCTCCTCCGACCACTGGCGCATGGTCAGCGCCGAGCACAGGAACACGAGCAGGACGGGCAGCCAGCTGAACAGCGGCCGAAGGTCGGCGATGTTTCGGGCGAAGAACTGCTCCGCCCAAAAGAACGTGAACAGAGAGAAGGCGAGGTAGACCCCGAGGAAGATGATCGCGACCGGCGATCGAAAGTAGCCTCGAAGCTCCTTCTTGGCGATGGCGATGACGTGGTTCACGCGGCGACTCCTCGGCGCTCGGCCAGCTCGCGAAACACCGACTCGAGGGTTCGAGTCTCTTGGCGCAGCTCGGCGAGGCGGAGACCTCGATGCTTCGCGAGGTCGAAGATCATCGGGCACAGGTCGAGCCCCTTGTCGCCGACCACCCGGTAGCGGCTGACCCCCCTGAGTTCGCCTTCGGCGCGGACCTGGTGCACCCCTTCGATCTCTTCGAGGGCCCCGGCGACCTGACCGGCACCTTCTCCGACGACGCCGACGATCGCGCTCGAGGATTGGGTCAGCTCGGCGAGCCGCGCGTCGGCCTTGATCTGACCATCGATGATGATGATCGCCCGGTCGCATGTCGCCTCCACCTCCGAAAGGATGTGGGTGGACACGATCACGGTGGATGTCTTGGCCAACCGGGCGATGAGGGCTCGGATCTCGACGATCTGGGTCGGGTCGAGGCCGTTGGTCGGCTCGTCCAGAATCAGAACCTGCGGCTCGTGGAGGATCGCCGACGCGAGCCCGACCCGCTGACGGAACCCTTTCGAGAGGGCCCCGATCGGTTGAGTCAACCGGTCCTGCAGGCCAGTGGAGTAGACCGCCTCGGAGAGCAGCCCAGTCAGCCGCTCGTTCGGAACGCCCCGCAGCTCCGCGACCATGAGCAGGTATTCCTGCACCGCCATGTCGAGGTAAAGGGGAGCGTTTTCAGGTAGGTAGCCGAGCACGGACTGCACGCCGTGCGGGTCTTCGACCACGTCCCGTCCGGCCACCCGTGCGGTCCCCTCGGTAGGCTGCAAGTAGCCAGCGAGGATCTTCATGGTCGTCGTCTTGCCGGCGCCGTTGGGACCGAGGAGGCCGATGACCTCGCCCTTCTCGATGGAGAAGTCGATCCCGCGGAGCGCTTCGAGCTGGCCGTACCGTTTTTTGAGGCCCTCGACCTCGATGATCGCCATGGGCGCTGAACCTCCGCTATCGGCAGGTTGGATTGGCCCGACACCTGCAGAGTGTGCGCGGGAGCCTGCCGAGCGCGCCCCTTCTAACCCCCCTGTCCGGGACGTCAAACCGTTTTCCGAACGCCCCCGCTGCGGGCGGGGTCGCCTTGCGCTATGCTCCCTCACCCATGGCCGAACGGCCCGCGCTGTACCGCATGGTGCTCACCGCCCGGACGGGCGCCGACGCCGGCCGGTCCTGCATCGTGGCTCGCGACGTCGTGGTGGTCGGCAAGCTCGGCGACTGCGACCTCGTGCTGACCGATCCCACCGTCTCCCGCCGGCACCTCCGCATCGCGCGGGTCGGCGGGGATCAGTGGCGGCTGTACGACCTCGGCTCCACCAACGGCACCTTCGTGGCCGGGGCGCGGGTGCACGAGGCGCCCCTCACCGCCGGGTCGGTGTTTCGTGCCGGACAGGTCGAGATCGCGTTTGCGCCGGAGCGGCAGGAGGTCCCGATCGAGCCCTGGCCGGAGCCGAGCTACGGGCCGCTGGTCGGGGCGTCCGAGCCGATGCGGCGGCTCTTCGGCCTCATCGACCGGGTGGCCGCCACCGAAGCGACCGTGCTGCTTCAGGGCGAGACCGGGACCGGCAAAGGCCTCATCGCCCGGGCGCTGCACGACCGGAGCCACCGAGCGGATCGCGGCTTCGTGGTGGTGGACTGCGGCGCGGTGCAGCGCCAGCTCGCCGAGTCGGAGCTGTTCGGCCACGAGAAGGGGGCGTTTTCTGGCGCCTACGCCCGGCGCCAGGGCGCTTTCGAGCTGGCGAGCGGAGGGACGGTGTTCGTGGACGAGCTCGGCGAGCTCGAGCTCGATCTGCAGCCGAAGTTGCTGCGCGTGCTCGACGCCCGCGAGGTCCGGGCGGTCGGGGCGAGCCAGTCCCGCCCGGTGGACATCCGGGTCGTGGCGTCGTCCCGCCGGGATCTCGCCCGGGAGGTCGAGCGAGGGGTCTTCCGCGAAGACCTCTACTTTCGGCTCTCGGTCATCACCATGACGATCCCGCCCTTGCGGGACCGCAGGGAGGACATCCCGCAGCTCGTCGAGCACTTCATCGGGGCGACGGCCCGGTCACGGGGCCTCGCGCCGCCCCGGCTCGACGACGCGATGATGCAGCGGCTCATGCGCCACGACTGGCCGGGGAACGTCCGCGAGCTCAAGAACGCGATCGAACGGGCGGTCCTGCTCGCTGCGGTGCGTCCGGGGGCCCGGCTCGCCATCGACCGGCTCGGAGAGTCGTCCCCGTCCTCCGGGCGCACCGAGCCGCCTCTGCCGCGCTTCGACCCTCACCTGTCCTTCGGGGAGGCCAAGGAGCGGTGGCTCGCGGAGCGGGAGCAAGCCTTCTTGCGCCGACTGCTCGACTCCCACCGCAGCAACGTCAGCGCTGCCGCGCGCGCCGCCCGCATGGACCGAAAATACCTGCACAAGCTCCTGCGAAAGCACGGGCTCGGGCAGGAGGGCGAGACCTGACCGTCCGTCGGTGGCCGAGCTTCAAGAGGAGGTCGAGGTGCGGGTCAGGATCGTGCCTCTCGCCCCGACCGCGAACGCGGCCCCGGTCTCCGGGTCCACCCAGAGATCCCGCAGGTCAACCTGCCGCTCTGCCGACTCGAGCCGCCACTCGCCCCCGACGCGGCGGCCGATCGTGCCTCGCCAGCCGACGACGGTGAGGTCGGCTTCGCTCTGGCCCCCGATCCCGAACAGAAACGCGTCGGGGAGCGGGTTTTCGGTGCGGCGCCACCGGTTGTCGAACCGCAGGACGATGCCCTCGAGCCCGACCGCGTACACCGCGCCGCCGGTGCCCCACACCCCGCGCAGCGGGACGCTCTCCCTCGTGTCGAGGGCCTCGAACCGGGCGAGCCGGTTTTGGCTGCGAAAACTCGCGCCCCCGGCGCCGGTCAGGTACCAGCGGCGGCCGTCGGCCGACCAGACGCCTGCCAAGGTCGTGCGCGGCCGCACGAGCTCGCCGCTCAGCTCGCTCTCCACCTGAAAATCGACGTCCCGCCACGCCATCCCGTCCCAGGCGAGCACCGTCCCCCGGTCGCCGACCGCGAGCCCATCGTCGGCGGCGACGAGGTGCACCCCGAACAGGTCGGCGGTGGTGCTCGAGGTCCGGGGGGCCGGGATCCACTGCCCATCGTCCCGGATGAGCACCGTGCCTCCCCAGCCGACCGCGAACACCGGCCCCGACGGCTCTGGGGCGGCGGCGACGTCGGTGAGCGGCACCGTCGCCGTCGTCGTCTCGAGGGACCAGGCCCGCCCGTCGAAGCGGATCGCGAGCCCGTCCCACCCGACGGCGAAGGCCTCGGTCGATGTCCGCCCATGAACGCCGAGCAGCTGCCCTTCGCTCGGGGACGGCATCACCGTCCACACCGGGACCGAAGCGTCCCCCGGCCCCACGTCGGCAGGACCGAGGTCTTCGCCACAGGCGAGGGCGACAGCGGCGAGCGGCAACCAGCGACGCACGCGAAGAGCCTACGGCACATCCGGGCTGTCTACGAGGCGCGTCCTCCAGGGCCCGGACGATCTCGGCTTTGGAGCGTCTACGGGCGGCCGTCGTGCATTGCCCCAAACCGACGAACCGGACCTGGTATCGTGCGTCATGGTCTCGGTGGCCGACGACCGCAGCTTGCTGCTGACCGTCCAGGTTCGATTCCGGGGGGACGAGCGACGTCTGACCCTGGAGTCCCAGGCGTGCCACGGAATCGAGCGGTGGCTCGATCACTTCGAGCGGCTCACCGTCGCGACGGTCCTCGAGCCGCCCGAGCTCGGAGGGTCGCTCCCCGGAGAGTGGATCCCGGTGGAGGAGGCCGTCGATTCCAAGCGGGTCCGCTTCGTCCCGCTCCCGGCCGCGTGGTCCCTGCGGAGCTACCTCGGTGCTCGGCCCAAAGTCCGCGCGACGCTGGCCGCGCTCGACGCCGGGCATCGCTACGTCTGCCACAGCTTCGCCGGCTACCTCGGGGACTGGGGGCGGCTCGCCGCCGAGGTGGCGGCGAAGCGGGGCCGTCCGTTCACGCTGTGGCTCGAGCTCGTCGAAGGGGACGTCGGCTGGACCCGGGCCCGGACAATGAAGGAGAAATTGCGGTTTCTCGCCGATTCGGTGCCGCGCATCGCCTCCGACCGCTATCTCATCCCGAAGGCGGCGGTGGTGCTGAACCACGGCGTGGACACGCTCGAGGCGTACCGCGGCTACAACCCGAACTCCCATGAGGTCGAGGACATCCACCTTCCGGCCCACGACCTGCTTTCCCCGTCGCGGGTGGAGGATAAGGCGCAGGGGGTGCTCGGCCGCCGGGACCTCCGCGTCGCGTACGCCGGACGGCTGTCCGAGGACAAGGCGCCTCTCGACTGGATCCGGGCGGTCCATCACGCGGTGCAAACGGGCGCGGACGTTCGGGCCGAGTGGCTCGGCTCCGGACCGCTCGAGCGACAGGCGAGGGCCCTCGTCGCGAGCTTGGGCCTCGAGGACCGGATTTCGCTGCCCGGGTTCGTCCAGGATCGGGAGCGGGTCGTCGAGGCCCTGCACCGGGCCGACCTCGTGGTGTTCACCCACGTCACCCGCGAATCGGCGCGGATCCAGCTCGAAGCCTTGAATCTGGGGACGCCGATCGTCGGCTACGACATCGCCCGAGCCCGGCACCTCGTGTCGAAGCACGGGGGCGGACGCATGGCGCCGATGCGGGACCCGGCCGCGCTCGGAGCCCTGCTCGCCGAGCTCGCCGCGGACCGCCCCGCGCTCGCCGACCTGCAGCGCCGGGCCGCCCGGGATGGCGCCCAATACACGTCGAAGGCGGTCTTCGAGCACCGCTCGAAGCTCATCATCGACGCAACCGAGGCGGCGCTGGCTTCGCCCGTCGCGCTGGGAGCGACGGGGTGATAGCCTCCCCCGCATGTCCCGGTGGACCTGGACGCTCGTCCTGCTCGCCGCCAGCTGCACCGATGCGTCGTTGTACGGGCGGGTAGGGCAGGAGCCCAGGCTCGCCGACAAACTCACTCTGACCGGGCTGCTCTGCACCGACACCCCGGCCGCCCGGGCGTTTCCGGTGAAGCTCCTGTTTCTGGTCGATGCTTCGGGCGCGATGCAGGAGGCGGCCCCGTTCGGGGAGCATGTCCGGGCGATCGAGGCGGTGCTCGCCCAGAACCTCCCGAACCGCTTCCTGAGCGTCGGCGTCGTCCGCTACGGGGATCGAGCCCGAAGCCTCGTCACCGAGACCCAGGCCCGGGGCGACACCGGCTTCACCAGGGACGAGAGCCTGCTCGACACCGCGCTCACCGACCTTCGGACGGCCGGCGGGGCCCGCGACCTCGCCGCTGGGCTCGGTCTGGCCCGGAGCGTGCTCACGGGGGACGCGTTCCTCGCCGACCGGGGGCCGCTGTCGAGGACAAAATACATCGTCGTCCATCTGACGACCGGCGCCCCGAGCCCGCCGATCCCGCCGAGCCGCTGCGACGCCCTGTTCGCCGCGCCCCCGGAGGACTGCGAGCGCGCGTTTTTGGCCCAGGCGGTGCGAAACCTCCGGGACGAGCTGCTCGCGATCGGGGCTGGTGAGCTCGTCTTTCACACCGCCCACCTCGAGCCGGTGGCGGTCGAGGGTAGACCGTGCGACCCGAGGGCCGGGGCCAGGGATTGCGGCGCGCAGACTTGCGTGCAGGTGGGCGCCCGGGTGGACACCGGCCGCTGCGTCGAGCTGTGCAATCCGGACGCCCCGGCCTGCGTCGGTGACCCGGCTCGCCCCGCCTGCCTCGAGGTCCCGGTCCCAAACGGGGTGGTCGTCGCCCACTGCGGTCGGCCGGCCGAGACATCGTGCTTCGATGGGGTGGACAACGATGGCGACGGCCAGGACATGGATTGCTCCGACCCGAACTATCCGCTCGATTGCGAGGGGCAGGATGGCTGCGAGGTCGATTGCCTGTCGCAGTGCCGCATGGCCGCCATCGGGGTGGACATGGCGCTCGCCGCGGCCGGCAGCTATGAGCGCTTCGGTACCGCGGACCGGCTCGACATCAGCCGGATCGACTACCGCAGCACCCAGCGCCGGTTCGCGCTCAAGAACTTCCTCGTGGACAACCGAAACTCGATCCCCACCGCAGAAGGTCTGCGGGTGGACAGCGACGGCGACGGGCTCTCCGATGAAGCGGAGCTGCGAATCGAAGGCGTCGATGCCGATGGCGTACGGAGGACGCTCGATCCCCTGAGCGCCGACACCGACGGGGACTTCTTCTCCGATCGGGTGGAGCACCTGCTGCGCACGGTCGGGCTCGATCCCTTCATCCCGAACCTCCCCCCCGGCTGCGACGACCCGACGGTCGATCGAGACGGCGACGGGCTGACCGACTGCGAGGAGCAGCTGCTCGGCTCCGATTCCACCCTGTTCGACACCGACGGAGACGGGATCCCGGACGGGATCGAGGTCCGCCGGGGCACGAACGTGCTCGTCGCCGACGTGCTCGACGACCTCGACCAGGACGGCGTCCCCAATGGGATCGAGATCTCCGCCCACACCGACGTCACCTCCAACGACGCCAGGGTGCGGGCGGAGCTGGCCCAGCGCACCCGCGTCGTCACCTCCGGCGTCACCGGAGATCAGCGTACGTGTTACGATCTTCGGGTCTCGAACATCTCCCTGGTCGAGACGCTCGATCGGGGCTTTGGCCCGGGGAACAACGACGTCGAGGTCTACTTCGGACAAGTCCCGGAGGACGAGCTCGGCAGCCTCGGGCTGTGGTCGGTGGCGCAGGTTCGGGTCCGGTATGTCGCTCCCGACGTCCGGGAGCCGGACAGCCCGGTGCTCGACCTCGTCGAGGGCGATTTCGTGTTCGTCGGAGAGTGACCCGCGGGGTTCGGGGAGCGATCCATCGGTTCGGTGCTCTAGGCGTGGGTTCGAGGCTGCGCCATGCTCGTTTGCATGGTGGACGAGAAGCGGTCGCTGCTCGAGGCGGTCGGGCGGGGGCGAGCGCGGGCGCGGTCCTTGGCCGCCCATGAGGGGCCGCTTCGCTACCACGCCGGTGAGACCGTCCCTCTCGAGGTCCTCGAGCGGGAGCTCGCGGCGGCGGAGGCGAAAATGGGGGGCGCGCTGCTCGAGCGAGAGCGGGCGCGGCTCGGGTTGAGGGCGGTGGCCGAGACCGGTCCCGAGGCCCTCCGTGACCGCGCCCGGCGCGGGCTTCTTCGGCTGCGTGCGGCCGAGGAAGAAGCGTTCGCTCCCCTCCGCGCCCAGCTCGCGGACGGGACCTACACCCCTCAGGCCTTTCGGGCCGACGTCGCTGCGAAGCCGGTGCTCGAGCGGGATCCGTTCGTGGATCGGCTGCTCGGAATCCACGACCCTCCGGCCCCCGAGAAGGTCCCGGACCGGGAGCTGTCACCGTATCACGCCTCCCCCATCGACGAGCTGTGGCCGGTCTTCGACCTCCTCGGCCCGGGCGACGTGTTCTTCGACCTCGGATGCGGCCTGGGAAAGGTTCTTTTCCTCGTTCGGTGGATCACGGGAGCGAGGGCGATCGGGGTCGAATACGATCCTGCGCTCGTTGCCGCCGCCGAGGCCGCGGGCGCCGCCCTCGGCCTCGATGTCGTAATCCGGGCCGCCGACGCCCGCGAGGTGGACTACGAGGGAGGCACCTTCTTCTACTTCTACGAACCCTTTCGCGGCGCGGTGCTCGACGCCGTCTACGAGCGCATTCGCCTCGCCTCCTCGCGCCGGCCCATCCGCCTGGCCCTCCGCTGGGTGAGCGACGCTCCGCTCCGGGCGACCCCGTGGATGAGGGAGGCCTCGCCGATCGGGCGAATTCGCCTGTTCGACGCGGGCACCGGGGGAGGATGAGCCCGGTTGTCCGTCGGGCCAAGCGGCGCCAGACTCCGGCCATGGCGGAGACGCGGCCCTTGCTCATGATCCCCGGCCCGGTGGAGGTGTCCCCGGCGGTTCGAATGGCCCACGACGGTCCACCGCCGGGGCACCTCGCCCCGGCGCTGATGGAGGCCTTCGGCACGACGCTCGGTCACATGCGGTCGATTTGGAAGGCGCCGGCCGACGCGGCTCCGTTCCTCGTGGCCGGCTCGGGCACGCTCGCCATGGAGATGGCGGCGGCGAACCTGGTCGAGCCCGGCGACCGGGTCCTGGTGGTCGTCAGCGGATACTTCTCCGGGCGAATGGCGGAGATCCTGCGCCGGCAGGGTGCGGACGTCGCCGAAGTGGGGGCGCCTCCGGGCGAGGCGGTGGGCCTATCGGCGGTCGCGGCGGCGATCGACGCCGAGGCGCCCAAGGTCGTGTTCGTGACCCACGTCGATACTTCGACCGGGGTGCGGCTCGACGCCGGCGGCGTCGCCGCGCTCGCCCACGCCGCCGGCGCGCTCACCGTCGTGGATGGCGTCTGCTCCACCGCCGGGGAGGCCCTGTCGATGGCCGACGGCACGGTCGACGTGCATCTCACCGGCTCGCAGAAGGCGCTCGGGCTGCCGGCCGGGCTCGCTTTTCTCGTCGCGAGCCCACGGGCGCTCGAGGTCCGGGCCAAGCGGGGCAGCCCGCCGCCGCTGTACCTCGATTTCGCGTCCTGGAAGCCGGTCATGGACAGCTACGAGAGACGAGAGCCGAGCTATTTTGCGACCCCGCCCACGAACCTCGTCCGGGCTGCTGCGGTGGCGCTCTCGGAGATCGTCGATGATGAGCTCGAGGGCCAAGTGGGCGTGGACGCTCGGGTGGCCCGCCACGCCCACGCCGCCTGCGCGATGGAGGGAGCGTGGCAGGCGCTCCGGCTCGAGCACCTGTGCCGGTCGGCCGTCGACCGGGCCTTCACCCTGAGCGCGCTTCGCTACCCGCCCGGTCTCGGCCCGTCGCTCGTAGCCGAGATCGGCCGCCGCGGGGTGGTCGTGGCCGGAGGCCTCCACCCGGCGATGAAGGGCGAATACTTTCGGGTCGGCCACATGGGCTTTTGCACCACGCAGCCCGAAATGCTCGAGCGCACGGTCACCGCGGTAGGGGAGGCGCTCGCTGCATTGGGCCATGAGGTGGACCTCGCCGGCGCGGTGGCGGCCCTACGCACGACCCTCCGCGCCTGACCTCGCGCTTGACCCTCGGCCTGAACGAATCGCGGTGTCGCCGCGGGCTTGGCGCCGGCGCCGAAGTTCGCCACCGTGCCCGAGTGATTCGGAGGAGGTTTCTGTGGGGGGGCGCCGCGGGGGCGGCGGCCGCCGCCGGGGCAGGGGCGTGGCTCGGCTTTCGGTCCGGGACCGCGCTCCCGGAGCCTCCCGGGGCGCTCGCCTCGCTCGATCGGGTAGGTTTCGGGGTGCTCGCGCTCTTTGCCGGGCGGGTGCTCGATTTTCCGGGGGCCGACCCGATCCGCACCGCTTGGCTTGCCGACGGCAGCCTGCGCCGGGTGAGCCCGGAGGCCCGCGCGGACCTCCGGCTCGGGCTCGCCCTGCTCGAAAACGGGCTCAGCGGGCTCTTGACCCGGGGGAGCTGGCGCCTGTTCTCCGAGTTGGAGGACACCGCCAAAGACGAGGCGATCCGGCGCTGGGGTCACTCGGATCAAAACCAGCTCCGCGGGGCGAGCAACGCGCTTCGAAAGCTGTGCCTCGCCGTTCACTACGCTGAGCTGCAGAACGCGCTCGCCACCGGCTACCCGGGGCCGCCGCTCGACAAGCCCGAGCCGGCGCCGATCACCGCCCGGGGCGCAATCGCGGCGCCGTGGAGGCCGCGGTGAGCCCGCTGTCGAGCCCGGGGCTCGTCGAGGGGCAAACCCTCGACGGGGATCTATCGGTAGAGGTAGATGTGTGCGTCGTCGGCTCGGGGGCGGGCGGCGCGGTGGCGGCGGCACTGTTTGCGCAGGCTGGCCTTCGGGTGCTGGTTCTCGAGGAGGGGGGGTATTTCACGTCCGAGCGCTTCACGATGAAGGAGTCGGATTGTTACCCAAATCTCTACCAGGAGGGGGCGCAGCGGACCACCAAGGATCTATCAGTGGCGATCTTTCAGGGCCGAGCGGTGGGCGGGACCACCGTGGTGAACTGGACGACGTGCTTTCGCACCCCGGAGGCCACGCTCGAGCGGTGGAGAACCCACCACGCGGTGTCGGGGCTCGACGCCAACACGCTCGACCCCCACTTCTCGGCGGTGGAGAAGCGGCTGTCGATAGCGAAGATTCCGCTCGAGAAGGTCAACCGCAACAACCGGCTGTTGTGGGATGGATGCCAATCCCTGGGCTGGCAGGTCGACACCCTCCACCGAAATGTCATCGGCTGCGCCATGACCGGGTACTGCGGCATGGGATGCCCGGTGGACCTCAAGCAGTCGATGCTGCTCACCTACCTGCCCGACGCGATGGAAGCCGGGGCGACGGTGATCTCCCGGTGCGCGGTGGACCGGCTCGAGCTCGTCGGGGGTTCGGTGCGCTCGCTGACCGCGCATTTCCTCGACGGGTTCGGGATCTCCCCCACCCGAGCGACGCTCACCGTCAAGGCGAAGCGCTTCGTGGTCTCGGCGGGCGCGATCGGGACCCCGGCGCTTCTCCTTCGCTCCGCAGCGCCCGACCCCCACGACCGGCTCGGCCGGCGCACGTTCCTGCACCCGGTGATCGCGTCGGGGGCGGAATACGAAGACCCGGTGGACGGGTACTACGGCGCGCCTCAGGGGGTAGCAAGCCACCACTTCGCGGACCGGGGCGACGAGGTGGGCTTCTTTCTCGAGGCCGCGCCGGTCTATCCGCTCTTGATGGCCATCGCCTTTCCGGGCCTCGGCGTTCACCACCGGGAGACGATGCTGCGCCTGCCCCACTTTGGCGCCCATCTCGCGCTCGCCATCGACGGCCACCACGACGGCGAAGAAGGGGGGAGGGTCGAGATCCTGCCGTCCGGTCGCCCGAGGCTCGACTACGTGGTCTCAAAGAAGACTTGGGCCGCGTTTCGCGAGGCCCAAAAAGCGCTCGCCCGGGTCGCGCTCGCCACCGGAGCGCTCCGCGTCCTGAGTTTTCACACCGATCCCATCGAGATCCGGACTGAAAAAGACCTTTCCCGGCTCGACGACGCCCCCTACGGTCCAAACCGGGTAGGCGTGTACTCCGCCCACCAGATGGGCGGGGCCGCGATGAGCGACGACCCGAGGCTCGGCGTGGTGCGGCCCGAAGACTTGCGCCACCACCAAGTGGAGAACCTCCACGTCATCGATGGTTCGGTGTTCCCGACGAGCTGCGGCGTGAACCCGCAGCTCAGCATCTATGGACTCGCCCACCGAACCGCGACCGGGCTCGCCCGCTCCTGGACGTAGTCCTCTCTGGCCCGGTTTGGGACTTGGGCGGTCGACCCCCCGGGGGGTGTGCGGTGCACCCGCGCGTCGCCACTCAGGGACCGCAGGCGTCGAATGGGACGAACTCCGTGAGCTCGAGCTCGAGGCTTGGGAAGATGGTCGCGCTCATGCATCGGGGGGCGAGCCCGGAGGGTGGATCGTAGGGACATTCGTAGACTGCGAACTGCTGCTCGCACCGATCGGTCGGACCGCCTTCGCAATAGGCATCGAGGTAGGTGGGAACCGGGGGCGGCACGATGAAGCGGCCAACGGTCGCTCCGTTTCCGCCGGCGAAAGCGATGCCGAAGGGCTCGGCGGTGGCTTGCGCGAGCACCAAGGCTCGCACGTTGATGGTCGCCACCGATGAGGTCTCGGTGCCCCAAGTCGCCGAGCGGCGGCCCAAGACCCCGCTCAGCGCCTCGTTCGTCCACATACACACGATCTCCGTTGGACTTGGGCTCCCGTCGGGGTTGTGCCAGACCAACGAGCGCGGGCCCTGGGTTGGTTGGTCCAAGTCCGAGGAGGGGAAGCGGGGCTCTGGGACCCCCGCCGGACCGACCCCCCGGTTCAGCGCCAGCGTCAGGCTGAGCCCAGGGGAATCGCCACCTCGTTCATCCTCGACCATGCAGCCGGCAACGATGAGAAAAGAGAGGCTCGAAACGAGAGTGCGCATGACATGAACCTCACAGGTAGGGAGAGAATAGCTTTGCGACCGAGACCCGGTCCGGACCCGTCGTTCGCACCCAGGCCCATAGAAGCATGGTCTGTAGGAAATGTCGGACGCCGTGCCTGTCGTTGCGGCCGACGATGATTGCGAACGTCAAGGATTCGCGGCCAATGCTCGCAGCGAGATCGGAGTTGTTCAGGAGTGGCATGGGTTGACATTGGTTAACGCCGAGCCACTCGCAACGCCGGTTGATGAGAAACTGCCAGAGGACCTCGCCGATGTCGGCCCCGATGGCGTAGGCCTCTCCCTCTGGAGCATTGTTGCAGTTGACGCATGCGGGGGAGGGCCGGGTGTCCGGGAAGAAAAATCGTAGCTCCTGGCGGTCGCCAGGCGGACCCATATAGCGGTCCTTTACAGTAATCCCCTTCTGGAGGAGTTCATCTCGAACCGTGGTGCTATAGCTGCGGCCCCTCGAGTGAAGATAGTGGCCGGCGAGGACGGCGAAGGCATCCGCGTAGCCCTCTCTGACAGCTCGACGGCGGCAGCTATCGAAAAGGCTTTTGCCGACCCCGTAGCTGTCGGCGATATGGTGACCCATTTCGTGAACGGCGGTGTGGACCGGAAAATCGTTGTTCTCGAACCGGATGCACATCTCGTTGTTGTGATAGAAGTACTCCCCGTTGTTCCCACCACACGCTTGCTGGCTCCAGAAAAACTTCGTCGACCAACGGCTTTGGTTTCTTGGCCGGAGCCACCGCCAGCCTCG
>DAIQNR010000026.1:0-51071 GCA_036788295.1 Myxococcota bacterium | reverse complement strand
AAAACTTCGTCGACCAACGGCTTTGGTTTCTTGGCCGGAGCCACCGCCAGCCTCGAAACTCTAGATGGTTTCGAAGTTGGCTCCCCACCTGGTAGAGCGTCCAAAAACTTTGGGCGGCGAGACCGAACACGCTATCTGGTGCGAAATGGGAGAAGTGTTGGTTGGCGCGAAACGAGGTCAAGGGTCCAGGTCCGTTGCCTGCGCGAAACGTTGGGTAGGGGGCGAGCGATCGATTCGAGCTCTGCTTGTAGGACATGATTCTGACATTTGTGGCCGAAGGACTCGCATCGACCTTGATGTCGCGTGGAACCACCGCGGCAGAACCCTGGTCGAAATAGAGGTCGAGTTTAATCGGCAGGTAGGCCAAGAACTCCGTCCACAGGACCGGGTGGCTTTCGTCCGATGCTTCCCCTCGGACGGAATATTGTCCGGACGTGGCGTCGATGCTGACGTCTGAGCCGTTGCAGCGAAACCAATAACTCGGTTTCGTCGGTTCGCCGTCTGGCGGCGCCCACGAGAGTTGAAGTACCCCCGGGTCAACCGCTTGCGTGTCCGTGGATGTGCATGCACCGTGAAATATCTGCGCGGCATCGCCGTAGCTGATTTCGACGTCCGCGAGAGGCTCGTCAAAGCGCCGCGCGGCCTCCGTTCGAGCACATGGTGACCCCACCAACGCGACGACGCGTCCGTCCTTGAAGGCTAAACTTAGTTCACCGCCCCTAATGCGGGCGCCAAGATAGAACTGGTCGTACAAGACCACCCGAGCGTCGGCTGGAGCGACGACGGGCACCGGCTCAGGGTCGTCAGCGTCGATATCGTCGCCGTCCGCGGCCGTTGGGCCCAGATCGGCGACTTCCACTATGTCCAATACATCAACCGCGGAGGTGAATGCCCAGTATTCCCAGTACGTCGCGATGAGCCCTTGAAGGATCGCTCGGTTGTCGGACACGGGATCCCCGGTTTCCAAGCGAAGGGGTCCGTCCGAGTCTTCCCAGGCGAGCATCCAAGGAATCGCCCCGTCATCGTGATGGACGACGGGGGCGGCAAGCGCCGTGCCAGCTAGCGCTATCCACACGCATGTCGAGAGAGAGAGAGACGAGTGGTATGTCGGCTGGCGCGCGGAATCAATCCCCATTCGGTTAATTGACCGGGAACTCGTTGCTTCGGCGTGGGGGTCGCGTGAGGGGAGGCCCTATCGGCGCGCCCGTGCCGGGCCCACTCGCTTGGTCCAGTCGGGAAGCGAGGGAAGAAGGTTCGTTCTCAAAGGATCTGGCGTCGAGTCAGCGAGGGGGGCGCGCTTGCATCGACGTTTCAATGGGTTGGGAGGTTTTTGCGGCGCTTGGCCCTTCGCCGGCGGGAAGCGCGGCGAGCACCCGGGCCAAGAACCCATCGAGGTCCCAGTCTCCGCCAGGCGGGGTCTGGCCGAGCCGCACCACCACCGCTTCGCGGGACGGCACGATCACCACCGACTGGCCCTCGTAGCCCCGCATCGAGAACGCATCTTTCGGCACCGAGGGCAGCTCTCCCCCTTGGTTCAGCCAAAAGTGGCCCCCGTAGGCTCCGCCGGAGTCCGGCGCAGGGGACCGGACGAACGAGACCCAGCCTTCGGGCAACAGCCGCTCGCCGTACCATACCCCGTCGAGCAGGTAGAGCTGTCCGAGCCGGGCCCAGTCCCGCGCGGTGGCGTACATGAAGCTGCTGCCCACGAAGGTCCCGGACGCGTCCGGTTCGAGCACGGCGCGTTCGAGGCCCAGCCGGTGAAACAGCTCCTCGGCCGGCAGGCGATGGTAGCGATCGTCTCCGAGCGCCCTTCGAAGGATCAGCGACAGCGCGTTCGTGGTTCCGCTCGAGTACGAGAAGTGCTCGCCCGGCGGATGGAGGAGCGGCTGCTTGAGTCCGAAGCGGCCGGTGTCGGCGGAGCGAAACAGCATGTCGGTGGCGTCGGCGAACGCGCCGTAGCGCTCCTCGAACTCGAGGCCGCTCGCCATCTGCAGCAGATGGCGCCACCTGATCTCGGCTCGCTCGTCGCTCCATTCCGGGGCGAGGACGGGCTGGTCGATGGTGCCGATGAGCCCGAGCTCGAGCGCGCGGCCCACGAGGGTCGCGAGCACGCTCTTGGTCATCGACCAACCGAGCAGCGGGGTGTCGGGCCCCAAGCCTTCGCGGTACCCCTCGGCCACCATCCGACCTTTGTACAAAACGAGCACCGCCCGGGTTCGCCGGGGCCGCATTGGGTTCGGCTCCCGAAACGCGAAGTCAAGGGCGTCGGCCAGCAGGCGGGGGTCCACGCCCAACGCAGCGGCTTCTTTCGGCTCGACCGAGTCGGGCAGCGGTGAAGCCGGTCGAGATCGAACCGGAGGGCGAATCACCTGCGCCCGCAGCGAAGCCGCGTCGTGCTGGTGGGCGAGCGTGCAGCCGAGCCCGGGTCGAAAGACCGCCTTCGATCGAGCGAGGCCGAGGATGTGGGCGACGACCCCGCCGAGCTCCATATCGACCGACGCGGAGACATAGTCGTAGCCCGCGACATCCTCGGCCCGCACCGACTCCATCGAGCGCCCGGACACGAACACGGCCGAGCAGGCGATCTTGGCCACGTAGCCGGTGGCGACGGGCCCCACCTGCGAAAACACGAGCAGGCCTCCGGTCAAGACCGAGGCCACGCCACCGACGAGGCCCATTGCGACCCGCCTCTGCATCGACAGCGGCATCGCACGCCATCGAGCGGGAGGACAGCCCCGAACGAAGGAGCGGAGGGGTGCACGCATTCGCGGGGTCGGGTCGCCTTCCATGTCGGCGTTGGAGCCGAGGTCGATCGCGGCTACGTCCTCACCGCTCGGCGGCGATCCGGTTCAATCGACGCTCGAAGGAGGGGCTCGCGGCGCGGGCAGGGCCGCTCGAAACCGGCCGTCGAGAAACACGAAGCGCACGCCATCGGGCCCGGCGAGCACCGCTCGGCCGGGGACCCCTTCGGCGAGCCCCAGCGTGGCCACCGGCTTCGGCACGTCGGCGGTTGCGCTGAGGCCGACCTCGTCGAACAGGAGCGCCACCGCCAGGGACAGCCCGCTGGGCCCGGGCGGGGCCAAGAACAGCGCATCGGTGTGGCCGTTGCCGTCGAAATCGGCGAGCAGGCACGGCGTGCCCGCTTCGAGGGCCGAGGCCTCGACGCCGATGCGAGCGAGCGCGTTGACCCCGTGAAACAGCTCCTGGGCTCGGCATGGGCACGGGGCCTCCCCGTCGCAGGTCTGGCCGTCCGCTGGCGCGTAGTCGATCCCGCTGCGGTTTTCGCCGATTGGCACCGGGGCCCGGGCCGCGGGCACCGGGACCGCGGGGCGGGTGGCCGGCATCGACGCCGCCGACTCCGGCGGCGGATCTTGGGCGGGGGGGGCCAATTCGGACTGGGTGCACGCGAAGGACAGCGCGGCGAGGGGAAAAGCAAAGCTCCGCATGGCCGGAGCGTGCCTGCCGGTTTGGACCGGCGCCAACCGACAGCCGGCTCTCGGCCGAAGACTCTCGGCCGAAGAGAACGACCTCTAGGGATCACCTCTGGGCGCCGAGCGCGGCCTTGAGGGCTTCGATCTCCCGGCGAAGCTCGGCCAGATCTTCGGCCGGGGGGACGTCGTCGGGGTCGGGTTCGGGCGAAGGCGGAGGCACGGCGCTCTTCACCTTGTCGTACAGCGTGCTCGGGTCGCGCCGTCCGTCGGCCCACGGCGCTTGGGTGAACAGCCGGGCGAAGGCGCTCGCCCCCGAAAAGGGCAAGGTCGCGAACGGGTTGAACGGGGCGAAAGCCTCCGCCCCCTGGCGGGCCTGGAGGTACACGTCGAGCGCCCAGGACATGTAGCTCGAGAAAAACTCGCTCAGGGCGTCGTCTCCCATGCGGATGAGCTGCAAGAGGAGCGGCACCGGCAGCAGCCGACCCGCCCGCCGGCTCTCGAGGATGATCTGCGCGAGCGTGGCTTGCGTGAGGTCGTCCCCGGTCTTCGCGTCGACGACCCGCACGTCGACCCCGCTCCGGATCTTCTGGGCCAGCTCCTCGAGCGTGACGTAGTGGCTGTCGCTCGTGTCGTACAGGCGGCGGTTGCTGTACTTCTTGATGGTCACGTCGCCCCGCTGCCCGGTCATCGCCCTCGCTTGTAGCACATCTGGCGCCACGGCGAACAACGAGCCTTGACCGGCGAAATGGCGCAGGCCTACGTTCGGGGCGTGGGTTTTTGTGCGGCGCAGCATCGCGCGGCGCGGGGAGGATGAGATGGAACACAAGCGGGCGTCAGAGCACCTCCGACATTCGACGGACACGGGACCGTCTCCGAACCGAGCCTCGCCAGGGGCCGGCCCGTCGAGCTCGTCGCCGAACCGAGCCTCGCCAGGGGCCGCTCCGTCGAGCCCGTTGTCGGAGCGGGTGAAGGCGGCGCAAGCCGGGTGGGAGCGGTCGGCCAGCGCGTACTTCGACGTCCTGCTCGCGAGCCCGCTGACCGTGGCTCCGCTCGGGTCGCTCGTGACGGGGGTCGCTCGGGCGAGGCGCCTGTCGCGCCGGGCGCTCGACGCGTGGTGGGGGGCGCTCGGATTGCCCACCCGGCGGGAGCAGGAGCGGGCGCAGCATTCTCTGAACGAGCTCGCTTCCCGGCTCGAGGATCTCGAGGAGCGGCTGCGGGAGAGCCACCGATGAAGCCGACGGTGGTGACGCTGCACGAGGCGCAGGCGGCGTGGGCGGACCGGCCCCGCTTCTACCTGCCAACGGAAAGAGGGGGCTGGTCCCCGGTGAGCTGGGGAGAGGTCGAGCGGGCGGTCCGGGACATCGCCCTGTTTCTCGACGGCGAAGGCCTGCCGAGCGAGGCGTCGGTCGCCATCTACGCACCGAACCGAATCGAGTGGCTCTACGCTGGGCTCGGCGCGCAGGCGGCCGGCGGCGTGATGGTGCCGATCTACCCTTCGAGCACCGCCGAGCAGGTGGGATACATGCTGTCCCACGCCGAGGCGTTCGCCGTGTTCGTGGATGGCCAGGCCCTGCTCGACCGCCTGCTCGCGTCCGGCGGGCTCGGGACCGTTCGGCGCATCGTCTTGTTCGACGGCAGCCTCGACGTCGAAGGGGCCCGGCAGCGGGCGTCGGCGCTCGGGGCCGACGTCCCGGCCGACATCGGGTCTCGGGTCGTCACGCTCGACGAGGCCCGATCGTCGGTCGAAGGCGGCGGGTCGAGGTACGAGGCGCTCCTGTCCAACATCGACCGGGATCGGCGGTGCCTGATGCTCTACACGAGCGGCACCACCGGGCACCCGAAGGCGGTCCCGCTCACGTACGACAACGTGAACTCGAGCAGCGAAGACTGGATCGAGGTGCTCGGCTCGCTCATCCCCGAGGACCCGATCGACCTCTTTTGGCTGCCGATGAGCCACATCTTCGGCTGGGGCGAGGCTTGCCTCGGCTTCGAGCTCGGCTTCACGAGCTACCTCAGCACCCCGAAGCAGGTCATGGAGCACGTGCTCGACGTGCGGCCCAGCGTGTTCATGAGCGTGCCCGCCTACTGGGAGAAGCTCGCCGCGGGGGCGATGCACGAGGCCGATCCCGAGGCCCGGCGGGCCCGCCTGCTTCGCGACACCGGGGGGCGCCTGCGGTTTTGCCTGTCCGGCGGGGCGGGGCTCGACCGAGCGGTGAAGGAGCAATTCGAAGAAGCCGGGCTGCTCATCATCGAGGGCTACGGCCTGACCGAGGCCTCGCCCACGCTCACCATGAACCGGCCGTCGGCCTACCGCTTCGACTCGGTCGGGCTCCCGTTTCCGCGGATCGAGCTTCGCCTCGCCGAGGATGGGGAGATTCTGGCCCGGGGCCCGAGCATCTTCGGCGGCTACCACAAGGACGAAGAGGCGACCCGTTTGGCGTTCACCAAGGATGGGTTCCTGAAGACCGGGGACCTCGGCCGCTTCACGGAGGATGGTTTTCTTCAGATCATCGGCCGGAAAAAAGAGATCCTGGTGACCGCCGGCGGAAAGAACATCCCCCCAGCGAACATCGAGCTTCGGTTCGCCGGGGACAACCTCATCGATCATGTCGTCGTGTACGGTGACGCGAAGAAGTACCTCGTGGCTGGAATCTGGCTGAACGCCGAGGCTGCGGCCGGGCAGAGCCCAGAGCGGATCGCGGCCGAGGTCGAGCGGAGGGTGGGGCAGATCAACGAAACGCTCGCCCACCACGAGACGATCAAGAAATACCGAATCATGGACCCGGCGCTGACCGTGGAGGGAGGCCTGCTCACGCCTACCCTCAAGGTGAAGCGAAAGAAGGTCTACGAGGCTTTCCACGAGGCTTTCGAGGCGATGTACAAATGATGCCCTGGGATCTCAGCCGTCTCCCGCGGGTGGCGCGCGCGCTTTCGAACCCACCGATGGACCGAACCCCCCACGACGTGGTCCTGACCGAGAACAAGTATCGGCTGCTCCGGTTTTGGAGGCCCCCGCCCAACGGGGTCCCGTCCGAGGCGACGGGCCATCCGGTGCTGCTCGTCCCGTCGCTCATCAACCGGTGGTATGTGCTCGACCTTCTGCCCGAGCAGAGCTTCGCCGCCGATCTCGTCGGCCGGGGCCACGACGTGTTCGTCATCGACTGGGGGACTCCCGGCCCCGAAGACCGGTACCTCGGCCTCGAGCACTACGTGGACCGCTACATCGGCCGCGCGGTCCGGACGGCCTGCCGGCTCGCCGGCGCCCCCCGGGCCCACCTGCTCGGCTACTGCCTCGGGGGCACGCTGACCGCCATGCACGCCGCTCTGTTCCCGGAGCGGGTGGCGTCGATGGTGGCGCTCGCGGCGCCCATCGCGTTTCGCGAGGGCGGCCTGCTCGCCACCTGGATGAACGCGAAGTCCCTCTCGGTCGACAAGCTCGCCGCGGGCTTCGGGAACATCCCGTGGCCGCTCATGCAGGCTGCCTTCCTCATGATGAAGCCTACCATGCAGCTGTCGAAGTTTCGCTCGATGCTCGAGCGCGGGGGCGACGACGGCTGGCTCCGGGTCTTCGCCGCCATCGAGACCTGGGGAAGCGACAACGTGTCCTTCGCCGGTCAGGCTTGGCGAGAGTACATCGAGGATCTATACCGCCACGACCGCCTCGTCGAGGGTGGGTTGTCCCTCGGGGGGCGAGAGGTGCGGCTGTCGTCGATCACATGTCCGGTGATGGCGGTGAGCTTTGGTCACGATCACATCGTCCCCGAGGCGAGCGCGCGCCGCCTGCTCGAGCTGGTCGGATCGACCGCCAAAGTGGACCTCGTCCTGCCCGGCGGCCACGTCGGCGCGGTCATCGGCAAGCGGGCCAAAGAGGAGCTGTGGGAGCCCGTCTCGAACTTCTACCGGCGGCACGAGCCGCTCGCGCCGTCGCTTCGCCGGTCGGAGGCGCGCGCCGGCTGATCGGGGGGCGAATTCGCGGGGCTTCGGCTTCACCTGGGGGCGGCAACCGAGCTTGGCCGGCTCTACGTGATCCCGTGCGGTCTCGGCAGGAGAGCGACCTTCGACTACATTGTCACACCTTTGTTGATTGGGCGCCGGCCGGGATCGCGTACCGTCGGGCCATGGCGCTGCTCCCGCTGACCGCGCCGGTGGCCGATGCTGCCGCCCAGCATTTCGGGTCTATGGCTGCCGCTCGGTCCGCCATCGACCGGGATCGCCTGCCCGAGCGCCCGGCGCCGTCCGGGGCTCGGTCGAAGCCGGCGGCGGTCGAGCATCGCGTCGTGTCCTTGAGTGACGTGCACATCGCCGCGGGCAAAAACCCGTTGACGGGGCGGCTAGACCCGGTCGACGACTTCAAGCCGGACAAGGCGCAACAGTTCTTGCGCCTGCTCGCCCGGGAGTGGCTTGCGGCGGCCAAGCCGGCCGAGCGGCGCGGGATCGGCATGGCCCACGAAGACTTCGTGGACCGCGTGGGGCAGATCCCGTGGCGAGGCAACCCTCCGGTCGATGTCTCCGCGCTGCGGGGGCGTGACCGGACCCATCGCCTGACCCTCAACCTGAACGGGGATTTTTTCGAGTTCCTGCAGGTCACGCAGGACCGGCCCGGCCTCCGGTTCCCCGACCGGCCTCCGGACGGGCACCCGGTGCCCCACACCCCCGCGAACGCCATCGTGAAGCTCAACTTGATGAGGCAGGGCCACCCGGAGGTGTTCCGGGCCCTCGCCCTTCACCTGTGGCTCGGTCACGATATCCACCTCCTCCCTGGCAACCACGACCGAGAGCTGTGGAACCCGCACGTGTTTCAGGGCTCGCTCGATTCGGGCTCTCAGAAGGTGTTCGGGCTGACCGGCCTGCTCCGCGAAGAGCTGCTCGCGCTCGGCGCGAGCGAGGCGGAGGCCAAAGCCGCGCTCGGCCGCCTGCGCCGGCTCCCGTTCGCGGTCTACGGCGACGCGTACGTGGATCACGGCCACCACGAGGACCGCTACAACCTCACCCGGCGGCCGTTCGGGGAGCTGTACGAACCCACGGCTCTTCACCGTGAGATGCCGATGGCGCTCGGGGACTACGGGGTCCGGGACGGCTTCGATGCGCTCGAGCGAAAGCGGCCCTACATCGGCGACGCGATCACGAGCCCGGTCGGCTTTGCCAAAGAGGCGATCGGCGCCCCGCGGACCGCGGGCAAGATGTTCCTCGCCTACCTTCGCTCCGCCCTGAAGGAGGGGCACGAGCACTCGGCAGAACGAGACGCGGAGGTTCGGGCCAAAGACGCCCGGGGGCTCGTGGCCCGGTTCCCCGAGCTGGTGGAGCAGCTCAACGCGTTTCGCTCCCCCGACGATCAGCTGTCGGCCGATGATGTCGCCCGCGGCCTCGAGCGGGTGGAGAAGACGGCAGCGGAGCCGTTCTTCTCCTCGTTTTCGGCCGGCGCCGGGTTCTTTCAGAGGCTCCCGGGCATCCTGAAGGGGCAGGCCGGCCGGGCCGGATCGAAGGCGCTTCGGTACGAGAAGCGGCTCGAAGCCCTGCACCAGTCGCTCGGCGTGAACACGGTCCTTCACGGCCACACCCACGTCGCCAAGGATCAGAACTACCTGACCAAAGATGCTCGGCGGGTGCGGTACGTGAACACCCATACTTGGGTGGACCAGAGCGGGCGATGGGATCGGGCCGGACGGACGTGGGGGCAGAGCAGCCGCGGCGTCGGGGTGATCGAGCTCGGCACCGGGCCCGACGGCCAGCCATGGTCGGAGGTCTCGCTCATGCGAGTGACCGACCCATCGGGCCGCCTCGTCCCCGGCGACATCATCGAGGAGCCCGAGGTGAAAGCCGAGGCCGAGACCGCCAAAGCCTGGCTCGACCGAGCCGCGCCCGGCGGCAGCCAGCCGGCGAAACGGGGCACCTTCGCCAGCGCCGGGCCCCCGCTCGACCGAACCGGCTAGCACCGCTCGGGCTGGACCAACGCCCCAGGCTCGTTTCCTGCGTCCCTGGCCGGCCGCCTGCGGCGACTCTCGGACGAGAATCGCCGAACCATCTCGCTCCTCCTCCTCTTCGCTGGCGTCAGGAGGTTCGGCCCGTTCGTCCCGTTCGGCCCGCTCCGCGCGTGCGGGCCGTTCCGCGCGTTCGGCCCGAGGCGCGAATGTCGAGGGAGCGGCCGCCGCCGGACAGGGCGAACTCCAGGCGGTCGAGCACGGTCCTGTCGCCTCGGAGGCCCAGGAGGTCCTCTTCGAACCAGCGGTCCGGATCGTCGGCGCGGCCGGCGAGCACGTCGAGGACGAGCGACTCTTCGACCGTGATCTCGAGGTCGGCCGCGGCGTCGGCGCCTCGAACCAGCCACGGCCGAGCCCCTCCTCGGAGCGTCCACGTCCTCTCCGTCCCTCGCACCGAGAGCCGAACCGTCCCCCGAAAGCCCTCCATCGCGGCGGCTCGGGTCTCGAGGAACCCCGGCAGGACCAGCTCGAACAGGATCTCGGTCGGATGCAGCTCGGCCATGCGCTCCGAGGGTGCATCCCCGAGAGGGCGAGGTCCATCGGTTGGGGCGTCGGCGACGTTCGCGGTCGACGGAGGGAGTGCCTTGACCGGGGGACGGGGGTCGGGCGTGGTCCGGGGGCGATGGGCCTCCGGGTCATGACCTACAATGTGCGATATTTCGCGCATGTTGCGGCGGTGAAGGGGCTTCACTCCACCAGGAAGGGCATGCGGCTCATCGCGGATGGGGTGGCGACCCTTCCCGAGCTTCCGGCGGTGATTTGCCTTCAGGAAGTGGAGACCCGCTCGCTTCGGTCGCGGCCCTCTCACGACCGTTCCCTCGACGGCCAGACCCAGCTCGAGGCGTTCATGCTCGCCCTCGACGGTGCGCTCGAGCGGCAGGAGCGGCCGGAGCGCTACCGGGGCCTGTACTTCCCGGCCCACACCTACCGGGTGGGACCGGCGCGCATCTACACCACCGGTCTCGCCGTCCTGGTTCGCTCCGATCTCGAGGTCGATGACGGGCCCGGTCACGAACCCCAAGACATCACCCACCGCCGGTTTCGGCTCACCGCTCGGCTCAAGCAGTCACGGGTCTGCGCCCATGTTCGCATCCGGGACAAAGATGGGCAGCCGATCGATGTCTTCAACACCCACCTGTCCCTCCCGTCGTTTCTCTCGAAGCGCATCTGGTGGGGGGATGGGCGCATGGGCTACGGCGACAACCAGCTCGCGGAAGTCGATGCGCTCTGTGACTTCGTCGCCGACCGCGCCGACGGGGACCGGTTCGTCGTGGTCGGGGACCTGAACTCCCTGCCTGCGTCGCCGGCCTACGCCCGCTTGCTCGAACGGCTCCCGGTGGAGGACGCCTTCGCCCGGAGCTTGGGCCTCGAAGCCGGCGCCCTGCGGCTCGCGTGGCCCACCTGCGGGTTTCTCCATTTTCGGATGCGCCTCGATCACCTGTTCGTTGGACCAGGCCTCGTCGAGACCAACTTCGACGGGAGCCACCGGTTCGGGGACCGAACCGGCCGGTGGCACGGTCTGTCCGACCATGTGCCGATCCTCGCTGGGCTCGAACCGCGCTAGAGAACCGAACGGTCGAGCCTATCTCGGTGGGCGACGACGGGGGAAGATCAGCGGGGGGGGCCGAGGCAGCCCGGTCTGGCCGGCTCCTCGAAGGACAGCGTGCCTTCAACGACGGGAGCGCCGAGCGACAGCTGTCCGGCCCCAGGGTCCGGGGCGCGCCGGGCGCGGGCCCGGTCGAGCGCGGCCCGCCCGACCTCCACGCTCCGAGCGGTTGTCCAGGCGATCGAGCCGAGAAACCCCCAGCCCACCGCCAAGGTGGTCAGCCCGAGCGCGACCGCCTCGGTGGACCCGACCCCGAGCCCGAACGCGAGCGAGCCGGCCGCCCCGGCCAGTCCGGGGGCAGCGGCCAGGACCACGAGCGAGGTGGCGTGGACGGCCCTGAAGCGCCGCTCCTCCACGAGGCGCCGCTCCTCCACCGGTCCGTCGTCGGTAGTTCGCCGGCGAGGGGCTCGGTCGGTGGGCCCGAGGCCGACCACCCTCGGCTCTCGGGCGACGGGTCCGGCCGAGCACCGCGGTTGGCCGAACGCCAACGCTTCGAGCTGGTCGGGGATGTCAGTTGGGGAGGAGGACACGGTCGATGAGATGCACCACCCCGTTCAGGGTGCGAATGTCCGCCGCGACCACCGTCGCTACGTTGCCCTGAGCGTCGGTGACGGTCACCGGGCCGCTCGCCGGGCGGTTGATGTTGATGAACTGCTGGTTGAACGTCCGGATCCGAAGCGAGCCGGGGAGGGATTCGGTCACGAGCTGGCCCGGGAGCACGTGGTGCCGCAGCACGTCGTCGAGGACCGCTTGGTCGAGCGCGCTCGGGTCGAGCATCTGGGCGGCAAAGGCGGAGTCCAGCGGCGCGAACACCGTGATCGGGACCCCGCCCCCGCCGATCACCCGAGGCGCCAGAGCTTGCTGCACGGCCGGCGATGCCCGACCGACCGCCGTCACCAGCGCGCTCAGGGTCGGGGTCTCCCCGGCCACCTCGAGCACGGTCGGGGGCACCAGGACCGTGTCGATCACGTGGGCGACGCCGTTGGAAGCGTCGACGTCGAGCACCTCGAACTGCGCCGACTCGATCCGCTCGAATCCAGGGGTCGAGGTCACCGCCAGCTCCAAATTGCCCACGGTGCGCAGCGCCGAGACCCCGAGCACGTCCGCCGCGAGCTGGCGTCCCGGAACCAGGTGGTTGAGCAGCACGTTGGCGACCACTTCCGGTCGGATGACCGAGAGGTCCAAGCCGAGCGCGGCGAAGGCGTCGTTCGAAGGCGCAAACAAAGTGAACGGGCCCCCGGTCCGGAGCGTGGTGGACAGCTGCGCCCGGTCTACCGCTCCGAGGAGCCCGGTGAGCCCGTTGATCTGCGCCACTTCGACCAGGTGCTGGGGGCTCAGGACCCCTCCGAGCAGGTGGACGACGCCGTTTCGGCAGCGCAGGTCGGCTTGCACCACGGGCACGACGTTTCCAGCCTCGTCGACGAGGCTCACGTCCCGTCCTTCGATCCGAACGGTCACATCGAGGCCGTTCGCCATACGCAGGACTTGTCCGTTCGCGAGCTGGTTCGCGACCCGTTGGCCTTCGAGCACGTGGTAGGTCAGGAGCTCGTCGAGGCGACCCTGGTCGCGCTCGAGCGCCTCGAGGTCGAAGCCGGCGAAAGCGGAGTTGACCGGCGCGAACACCGTGATCGGGCCGGCCACGTCGACGGCGTTTTGGACCGGCTCGCTGGCCTGCCCGAGCAGTCGGACCAGCGTCGAGAGCGCCTCCGTGGTGCGACCGGCAGCGAGAATCGTCGGGGGCACGAGAACCCGGTCCACGACGTGGACCACCCCGTTCGTCGCCCGCTCGTTGGTCGTCGCCCCGAAGCCAGCTCCGTTGACGGTTGGGGGGTCCCCGCGGAAATCGACGAGAAGGTCGAAGCCCCCGAGGCTCGGCACCACCGGCGTCCGGGCTAGGCTTTGGGTGGTGCGGGCCCCTTCGGAGAGGTGGTTGAGGAGCACGTTGGCGAGCAGGTCGGCTTGCGTGGGCGCGGCCGCTCCGAGCGCGGCGAACGCGGCGTCGCTGGGGGCAAAGACGGTGAACGGACCCATCCCCTGCAGGGTGTCGGTGAGGTCGGCGGCAGCGACCGCGTTGGCGAGCGCGTTCAGGTTGCTGCGGCGGAGGGTGGCGACGAGGTCGACCGCGTCCCGCGCCGGAAGCATCACCCGGTCCACCAGGTGGACCACGCCGTTTCGAAGCCGGATCTGGCCCTCGACCCGGATGGTGCGCGACTGCCCGTCGGTCAAGATGGGGCGCCCGCCGAGGTCCTGGCTGACCTGGAGGGTTTGACCGTTCGCCATCGTGATCTCGAGGCCGTCGACCAGGTTTTCGCGGAGGAACTGGCTGGATGCGACGTGGAACCGGAGGACTTCGGTCAGGAACGCCCGGTCCGCGAGCAGGGCCGCGGCGTCGACCCGCGAGAAGGCCGCGTTGACGGGGGCGAAGACCGTGATCGGCCCCGCGACCGCCAGAGCCTGCGCGACCGATGGGTCGGCGGCGGCGAGGACGGCGGCGAGCGTCGAGGTCTCGGTGGAGCCGCTCACGAACTCGGGGATCGTCGGGGGCAAGATCACCTGCTCGATGACGTGAAGGATCCCGTTGCTCGCGAAGATGTCCGTCTCACCGAGCGCGGCGCCGCCCACCGAGGGCACGGAAGGGTCCACCGGGAGGCGGAGGCCAGCGGAGTTGCGCAGGCTGCCCGCCGCCAGCACCGCTCGGGCGTCGTTCGGAAACGGCAAGAGGTGGTTTGCGAGCACGTTCGCGAGCAGCCCCGGGTGGCTGGGGGCCTCGATCGCGGCGAAAGCGGCGTCCGTGGGCGCAAAAAGGGTGAAGGTCCCCGGACCGGACAGCAGGTCCCGGAGCCCAGCGGCGCCCACCACGGTCCCGAGCGTTCCCAGTCCTCGCTCCGCGGCCGCTTCGAGCATGGTCTCGGTGGGTCCGCTCGCGTCCGGGCGACCGGCGTCCGGGCCTCCTGCGTCGGGCGTCGGGTCGACCGGGTCATCGCCACAGGCGAGCGCCAGCGCGGCGACGAGGGCGATCGCAGAGCGTCGCGGAGGGAGGGGGTGGTGGATCGGGGTCCTCATGGCGGGCGTCGGCGCCGAGCGGCGCAGCGGCGAGACCCTGCCACTTCGTCACGGAAACGCCAACGCGAGATGCAAGGGTGGGCCGGGACGGGTTTGCGTTCGGTCGCTCTGGAAGCTAAGCGGCGCTTGGCTCGGCACAGGAGCCGGCCGATCCGGGCGCCGATGGCCCCGGGCAGGGGAAGCGAGGAGAGACCGATGAGCGTCAGGGCAAAGATCGTTGGAACCGGCCACCACGTCCCCGACCGGGTGGTGACCAACGCGGACCTCCAGCAGTGGATGGACACGAGCGACGAGTGGATCCGGCAGAGAACCGGCATCGAGGAGCGGCGATGGATCTCGGAGCCGACCGGCGCTTCGGATCTCGGGGTCGAGGCCGCGCTCCGCGCCCTCGAGATGGCCGAGCTGAAGCCATCGGACGTGGACGCCATCGTGTTCGCGACCCTATCCCCCGACTACAACTTCCCCGGCTCGGCGTGCCTGCTCAACGCGAAGCTCGCGATCCCGGGGACGCCGGCGATCGACATTCGAAACCAGTGCTCCGGCTTCGCGTACGGGGCGCAGCTCGCCGACGCCTACATCCGCAGCGGCCTGTACCGCACGGTGCTCTTCGTGGGCGCCGAGGTGCACAGCACGGGGCTCGACCTGTCCACCCGCGGCCGCGACGTGAGCGTCATCTTCGGGGACGGCGCGGCAGCGGTGGTCTTCGTCGCCGCGGAAGGGGACCGCGGGGTGCTCGCGACCGACGTCGGCGCGGACGGACGGTACGCCCAAGAGCTGTGGGTCGAGTTGCCCGCGTCTCGGGAGATGCCCCGACTCAGCAAAGCGATGATGGCCGAGGGCCGCCACTTCCCCCAGATGAACGGACGCGAGGTCTTCAAGCACGCGGTCCGAAAAATGCCAGAGACGGTGGCCCGCGCGCTCGGCACCGCCGGGATGTCGATCGAGGACGTGGACCTGTTCATTCCCCACCAGGCCAACCTCCGCATCTCCGAGGCGGTGCAGAAGGCGCTCGGCCTCGATGATTCGAAGGTCTACAACAACATCCAGCGTTTCGGGAACACGACCGCCGCGTCGATCCCCATCGCGCTCGACGAGTGCATGCGGTCCGGCCGGGCCAAGGCCGGCCACGTCTTTCTGTGCAGCGCCTTCGGCGCAGGGTTCACGTGGGGCAGCGCGGTCATTCGGCTGTGAGAGGGTGCTCGAGCGGCTCCGGTCCCGATTGAACTTGACGCGCACGTCAGGATCCGCGAACACCAGGGGGAACTTGACCTTAACGTAAAGGTCAGGAATCGGAGACACCCCGTGGCGCACCCCCTCCCCATCCTCGGCTACCCGGCTGCCCGCCGGGAGGAGCCAAGCCTCCGGATCGGCGATCTGGCGCGGCGGGCGGGCAAGAGCCCGCGCGCGGTGCGGCTCTACGAGGAGAAGGGGCTGCTCGGGCCGGCGCTTCGGACCGAGGGCGGTCACCGCCTCTACGGACACGAGGCCCTGCTCCGTCTCGATTGGATCGAGAAGCTTCAGCTGCTCGGCCTGTCGCTCGGGCAGATCCGCTCCTTCGTGGACGACCTGGGGGCATCGGACACCGCCCCCGCGGCCATGGAGACGGCGCGATCCATGTTCGAAGCGAAGCTCGCCGAAGTCAGGGCGCAGATCGAGGCGCTGCGCGGGCTCGAGCGGGAGCTGGCCCATGGCGTCGCCTACCTGACCTCGTGCAACACGTGCGCGCCGACCACCGCGGTGACGGCGTGCAAGACCTGCGGACAGCCCCATCCCGTGGAAGCCCCCTCGCTCGTGCAGGGCCTCCACCATGGCGGTGAAGGGAAGCCAACGTGAGCATCAAGACCCCAATCTATATGGACTACAACTCCACCACCCCGATGGACCCGCGGGTGATGGAGGCCATGCGCCCGTACCTCACCGAGAAGTACGGAAACGCCGCGTCCCGCTCCCATCGATACGGATGGGTGGCGGAGGAGGCGGTCGAGTACGCCCGGGAGCAGGTCGCGAAGCTCATTGGGGCCACTGCGGCGGAGATCATCTTCACATCCGGCGCCACCGAGTCGGACAACCTCGCGCTCAAGGGCGTGGCCCACATGTACGGCATGACCGACGCCGACAAGCTGCTCGTGGACACGATCGCGAAGGGCCACGCGGCCGGCACGCTGCCTGGGGCCGAAGACAAGCTGCCCGCGCGGTTTGGACGGCTCGACCTCGACGCCATCGCCCAGGTCGGCGCCTTCGAATACTTTCGCGACAAGGGCGACCACATCATCACCGTGGCCACCGAGCACAAGGCGATCCTCGACAGCGCGAAGCGGCTCGAAAAAGAGGGCTGGAGGGTGACCTACCTTCCGGTCGAAAAGAACGGCCTCGTAGACCTCGACAAGCTCCGGGACGCGCTCACCGACCGAACCCTGCTCGTCTCGGTGATGTTTGCGAACAACGAGATCGGGGTCATCCAGCCCGTCGCCGAGATCGGGGCGCTGTGCCGGCAGAAGGGCGTGCTCTTTCACACCGACGCGGTGCAGGCGGTCGGGAAGGTCCCGATCGACGTGGAGGCGATGAAGATCGACCTGCTGAGCATCTCGGCCCACAAGATGTATGGCCCCAAGGGGGTGGGTGCTCTGTATGTGCGGCGCCGCCGGCCCCGGGTCCGGCTCGAGGCTGGACTCGACGGCGGCGGTCACGAGCGAGGGATGCGCTCCGGGACGCTCAACGTGGCCGGCATCGTCGGCCTCGGAAAGGCGGCGGAGCTGTGCTCGAAGGAGATGGCGGAGGAGGCCTCACGGGTGTCGGGCCTGCGGGATCGGCTCTGGAGTCGCTTCTCGTCGGAGCTCGACGAGGTTTTCCTGAACGGACACCCCGAGCACCGCCTGCCGAACAACCTCAACGTCTCCTTCGCCTACGTCGAAGGGGAGGCGATGATGATGGCGATCAAGGACGTGGCGGTGTCCTCGGGCTCCGCATGCACGTCCGCGTCGCTCGAGCCCTCGTACGTCCTGCGGGCCCTGGGGGTCGGGGATGACTTGGCCCACAGCTCGATCCGGTTTGGCGTGGGTCGCTTCACCACCGAGGCCGAGGTGGATTTCGTTGCCGATCTGGTGATCTCAGCGGTGAAGCGGCTTCGAGAGATGTCTCCGCTGTACGAGATGGTGAAGGAAGGCATCGACCTCTCCACCATCGAGTGGGCAGCGCACTGAACGAATAGGAAGAACAGACATGGCATACAACGACAAGGTCATCGACCATTACGAAAACCCCCGGAACGTCGGGACCCTGGACAAGGAAGACGACAGCGTGGGGACCGGGCTCGTGGGTGCGCCGGCGTGCGGCGACGTCATGCGCCTGCAGATCCGCGTCAACGAGCAGGGCATCATCGAAGATGCGAAGTTCAAGACCTTCGGCTGCGGCTCGGCGATCGCCTCCTCGTCGCTCGTGACCGAGTGGGTCAAGGGCAAGTCGGTGGACTTCGCCGAGTCCTTGAAGAACCAGACCATCGTCGAGGAGCTGTCGCTTCCCCCGGTGAAGGTGCACTGCAGCGTGCTCGCCGAGGACGCGATCAAGGCCGCGGTGGCGGACTGGCGTCAGAAGAAGGCGAAGACCGCGCCGGCCGAGGTCGCGGAAGCGAGCGGAGGCTGAAATGGGAGCGCTCGACGTCTTGCAGCAGGCGGCGCGGCCCACCGGGACGGTCTCTGTCTCCGAGGCGGCGGCGCGAGCCATTCAAAAGTACCTCTCCGACCACGGAGCCCCTGCGGGGGCAGGCCTGCGCATCGGGGTCCGCGGCGGAGGATGCAGCGGACTTTCCTATTTTCTCGACGTCGAGCGCCACGCCCGGGACACCGACGCCACGCTCGACGCGCCGCTCGGGGTGAAGGTCTTCATCGACCCCAAGAGCATGCTCTTTCTGCAGGGTTCCACGCTGGACTACGTGAGCGGGCTCATGGAGTCCGGGTTCAAGTTCGTGAATCCGAAGGCGGGCAAGGGCTGCGGCTGCGGCGAAAGTTTCTCTCCGGGGTGATGTCGAGCTGTTGGTCTTGCGGGGCGGAGCGGGGGGCAGAGCCGTTCTGCGCGGCGTGCGGCCGCATCCAGCCCCCTCCGTCGGCGGATGGTTTTGCTACGCTCGGGCTCGAGCGGCGCATGGCGCTCGACCGCCGCGCGCTCGACCGGGCGTTTCGTGAGATATCGAGGAAGGTTCACCCGGATCGCTTCCCCCGGGAGGCGAAGGAAGAGCGCAGGTACGCGCTCGCTCACACCGAGCGGGTGAACGCGGCCTACCAGCAGATCAAGGAGCCGGCCCGCCGGGCCGAGCACCTGCTCGAGCTGCGGGGCGAGGCCCCGGTCGGGGAAATGGAGCGAACCTCCGACCCGGACTTTCTGCTCGAGATGCTCGAGCGGCAGGAAGAGGTCGCGGCCGCGCCGGACTCGGAGCGGCTCGCCGAGCTCGAGGCTCGCGCGAAGGCGCGCCGCCGGGCCCTGCTCGAGCGGCTCGAGGCGGTGCTCGACCGGGGCGAGGGCGGGCTCGAACAAGCCCGCGAAGCGGTGCTCGAGCTGCGATACATGGGTCGCCTGCTGCAGAGCATCGCGGCGAGAAGAGAGGACTTGGGCTGATGGGATTGCTGCAAATCGGAGGCGGACAGAAGGCGCGCTGCGGAGGCCGAGTGGCTGGGATCGACCTCGGGACCACGTACTCGCTGGTCGCGGTGGTGCGGGACGGAGGCCCGGCGGTGCTCGGCGACGACCGAGGCGAGCCGACCTTGCCCTCCGTGGTGTGGTTTGGGCCGGGCGGCCAAGTCGAGGTCGGCCACGAGGCCCGTGACCGGGCTGCGGATCGACCCGGTGCGACCGTCGCCAGCGCCAAACGGTTCATGGGGCGCTCCCAAGTCGAGGCCCGCGCCGACCTCTCTCTTTCGGTCCATCGGTTCGCCGACGGCTCGGAGGCGCCGGTCGTCCACTTCCGGGTGGGCGAGGACCGAGACGTCACCCCGATGGAGGTGGGCGCCGAGGTCCTGAAGGTGCTCGTGAAGCGGGCCGAGCAGGCGCTCGAGGGCCCGCTCGACGGGGTCGTCATCACCGTGCCGGCCTACTTCGACGACGCCCAGCGGCAGGCCACGAGGGACGCGGCTCGGCTCGCCGGACTCACCGTGCTTCGGCTGCTGAACGAACCGACCGCCGCCGCGCTCGCCTACGGGCTCGACCGGCGAAGGGAAGGGATGTTCGCGGTGTTCGATCTCGGCGGCGGCACCTTCGACATATCGGTCCTTCGGCTCGAGGACGGGGTGTTTCAAGTGCTCGCCACCGGAGGAGACGCCCATCTCGGCGGAGACGACCTCGATCGCGCCCTCGCCGAGCATGGGCTTACCCAGCTCGGCTTCGACCCGGCCGCTCTGGACCCTTCTCGGTCGTCCCGGGCCCTCTCGGCGGCGCGGCAAGCCAAGGAGGCGCTCACCGAGGCGGACGCCACCGAGTTCGAGTTCGAAGGACGCAGGCTCGCCGTGGACCGGGAACTCTTCGCGCGGATCGCCCACCCGGTGCTCGAGCGATGCCGGCGGCCGGTCGAGCGGGTGCTCGCCGACTGCGGCCTCGACGGCGAGGAGCTCGACGGGATCGTGCTCGTCGGCGGCTCGACCCGGGCCCCGGTCGTGCGGTCCTTCGTGAAGTCCATGTTCGGCCAAGAGCCGCTGCTCGACCTCGACCCCGACCAAGTCGTGGCGCTCGGGGCGGCGGTGCAGGCCGACCTGCTCGGTGGATCCGGTCCCAGCGACGAAGTGCTCCTGCTCGACGTGCTCCCGCTGTCCCTCGGGATCGAGACCATGGGCGGGGTGGTCGAGAAGATCCTCCATCGAAACCAGACCATTCCGGCCCAGGCCGCGCAGGAGTTCACGACCTACGCCGACGGCCAGACGGGGATGCAGCTGCACGTCGTGCAGGGAGAGCGAGAGATGGTCGCGGACTGCCGGTCCCTGGCCCGGTTCGAGCTGAAGGGCCTCCCGCCGATGGCCGCGGGCATGGCCCGGGTCCAGGTCACGTTCTCGGTCGACGCCGACGGGATCCTCGACGTGAGCGCGGAGGAGACGGAGACGAAGGTCCGGGCTGCGGTCGAGGTGAAGCCCTCCTACGGCCTCGACGACGAGACGGTGGAGCGGATGATCCTCGACGCGTTCGCGAACGCCCAGACCGACGTGGACCAGAGGATGCTCACCGAGGCCCGGGTGGAGGCGAGGCGCATCCTCGGCGCGCTCGATTCGGCCCTCCGCGCCGATGAGGCGTTGCTCGAGCCCGAAGACCGGGCCGCGATCGACGAGGCGCGCACCCGGCTCGAGACCGCGGCCGCCGGCGGGAGCGCCGCGCTCATCAAGGAGCGGGTCGAGCAGCTCGACCGAGCGAGCGCCCCCTTCGCCAGCCGCCGCATGAACGAGAGCATTCGCGCCGCGCTGTCCGGCCGCTCGGCCGACGATCTTCGCTGACCGCGCCCGCGAACGGGATCCGACGCCGGCGCCGCCAAAGCCAGCGTTCGCTTGGGCGGAGCTGCGTCGGCGCTCTCGGAGCCGAACGCGGCCGGTCCCCGCGCCTTGGCCCGACTTCGCTGCATTCCCTCGTGACGGCGACCACGCCTTGCCGCCCCCGGCGCGGCGGTTCACGATGGCGCCATGGGTCGTGCTGTGTCGAGCTTAGCCCGGTGGGTCGTCGCGGCCTGGGCCATCGGAGCCGCCGCCCCCGCGTCGGCGGCCGGCCTCGACGTCCGGGCGTGGCTGGACCGCCCCGGGGTGAAGCTGCTCGCCGTCGAGTTCTACGCCACTTGGTGCCGTCCGTGCATGGAGGCGGTCCCGAAATGGAAGGCGCTTCACGAGCGCTACAAGAACGACGGCCTGCGCCTGGTGGTCGTGGCGACCCAGGACCCGGAGGCTGGTTGCTCCAATCCAGGCTGGAACCCAGACGAGGTCATCTGCGACGACGACGGGCGCCTCGCCCAAGCCATGGGGGCGGGGGACCGGCTCCCCGCCGCCTTTCTGTGGTCCTGGCAAGGGAACTTGCTGGTTCGCGGTGGACACGTAGAGGACGTCGAGGCGGCCATTCGCAGCTGGGTCCGGGACGCGCCGCGGGTGGACGTCCGTGTCCCCTCGGTGGCGAAGGGGTCCGGAGTGGACGAACGGGCGCTCGCCGAGCTGGTCCGCGTCGAGTTGGCGCGAAGCGGGAAGCTGACCGTGCTCGCCACCGAGGCCGAGCGGGCCCGCCTCGACGAGCTGCGCCGGACCGCGATGTCGGCGCGGTTCGAGGACGACAGCCGCTGCACGCTCGGCAAGGAGCTGTCGCCGAACTCGCTGCTCGAGGCGAGCGTGCTCGGGGTCGGGAGCAAGCAGCGGCTCCGGCTGGCGCTCTTGTCGGTGGAGCGGGGCTGCCTCATGGCCAGCGCGCTCGTGGACTGGAATCGCGACAACCCGATGCTGAGCGCAGCAGAGGGCGCGGCCAAGCTGTTTCAGAAGCTCCGGCCCGAGGTGCAGATGCCTCGCGGGGGAGCGGTCTCGTTCTCTGCCCGACCGGTCGCCCCGATGGACTCGAGCTTCGGGGAGCGCGACGAACCCTGGGATCCCGCCGAGGCGGTCGAGCGGGTGATCGTGAGCTTCGCGTCGATGCCTCCGGGCGCGGTGGTCCTGCTCGACGGCGAGCTGCTGTGCCAGGACACCGCCCAAGGGTGCAGCCGGGCGGTTCCGAAGGGCCGCCACACGGTCACGATGCAGCGAGAGCGCTACCAGAAGCGGTCCGAGGCGCTCGTCGTCGAGAAGGAGATGAAGCTCGAGTGGCGACTGTCGCCCTCGTTCGGGAGCTGGACGGTGAAGAGCGATCCGCCCGACCTCGAGCTGCGGGTCGATGGCCGGACCGTAGGAAAGACGCCGGTGCAAGATCTCGCGCTCGACCCGGGCAAGAGGGAGCTCTTGGTCACCGACCCCTGCTACTACGATCAGGGTCGCCGGGTGACGGTGAAGGCGGGCGAGGTCCGCGACCTGTCGTTCGAGATGAAGCCGCGGCTCGGCGCCATCGACGTGGTCGCGGTGGACCGCGCCGGCAACGCGAAGAAGGGAGAGGCGTTCGTCGATGGCCGACGCCTGGGAGGAGTCCCCGGGGTCTACAAGCTCCCCATCTGCGCAAAGAACCTCGAGATCGTGATGGACGGACGGGTGGCCCATCGCGAGGCCCTGAAGGTGAAAGAGAAGTTGCTAGCCCACGTGAAGGCGATCATCGACTCCGAGGTCGAGGCTCCGCGCCGTGCGAGCGCGGTCCCCGCCGCTACGGCTTCGCCCTCCATCCCCCCCGGGCCCAGGCCGGCGATCGGCGTGGTCGATGACGGCCGATTCACGCTCATGGGGCGGACCGACCCCGATCACCCCGAGGTCCACTTCGTGCTCGGTCGGATGGGCTATCGGCTCGAGACGATGCCGGTCGCGGCCATCGGGCGGGTGACGTGGAGAAACCGTGGCCGTCTGTCGGCGCTCGTGGTCCCGCCGCTCGACGTGGATTCGCGGCAGCTCGTACGGGCCATCCGCGGCAGCCGAAAGGGGCTTCGGGCGTTCGTGAACGATGGGGGGACCGTCGCCTTGCTGCTCACGGCCGGCCGCACCGACGGCTACCGGCTGGCCCGGGACGCGCTCGGGCAGTCGGGACCGGATCCGGTCGCGGCGTCGGGGGCCACCGCCCGGGTCGATCGGTCGGTGGAGCGGAGCCTGGGCTTGTCCGGCCTCCCCGAGTCGCTCCCGCTGCCTTCGTCGGCCGTGGGCCTATCGGGCGCGTCGCTCGGAAGCGATGGCCACGGCCTCTACCTCGACGCGGCCGGGGCGGCGGTGGTGGCGGTCATCCCCGCCGAGTCGGGCCGGCTGATGGTCTTGGGCTGGGATGGCGAGGCGGCTGGGGGCTGGCCGAACGTGCTCGACACCCTGCTTCGCTGAGGCTCGGTCGAGCCGTTTCGGCGCGATCGCGGAGGGTCAGCACCTCCGCCGGGTGCTCGCCCCTCAACACCGTCCGGTCCCGGTCGAGTGGTGCAGAGCGAGGACCGCGCATGCATGTTCGTCCTCCATCTCGTCCGCCTGAGCCGGGCCTCGCAGGGCGGACCTTTGGCCCGTACCGGGTGCTCTCGCTCATCCAGCGCGGAGGCATGGGTGAGATCTACCTCGCCGAGCTGGCACCGCAGCGGGTTCGCGTCGTCCTCAAGCGGCTGCAGGAGGTGCACACCGACGACGAGCGCTACGTCGAGATGTTCCGCGCCGAAGCAGCGGTGATGTCGGAGCTCGACCACCCGAACATCGTCAAGGTGCTGGGGACCCCGGTGATCGAAGGCAAGCAGTGCCTGATCATGGAGTTCGTCCGGGGTCGAAACCTCCAGCAGCTTCTTTCCCGCCTTCGAAAGCTCGGGCGCATGATGCCGCCCAGCCTCGCGGTGCACATCGCCCGCAAGGTCTTGCTCGGCCTTCACGAGGCCCACGAAGCCCGCCTGCCCGATGGCCGCCCGCTCTCGCTCGTCCACCGGGACGTCAAGCCCGGCAACGTGCTGGTCTCGTTCGCCGGGGACGTGAAGATCACCGACTTCGGGATCGCGAAGTCGGCGATGCAGAATCGATTGACCACCGCGGGCGTGGTGAAGGGCACGGTCCGCTACCTCTCGCCGGAGCAGATCCGCAGCGAGAAGATCACCTTGCGCTCCGATCTCTTCTCCTGCGCGTCGGTCCTGATGGAGGTCCTCACCGACCGGCCGCTGTTCGACCGAGGGCCGGTCGCGCCCACGCTGATGGCCATCCTCAACGACGACCGGGCGCCCGTGACCCAGCTGCTCCCGTTTCGGGCGCCGGATCTCGCCGCCGTGCTCGAGCGAGCGCTGGCCCCGCGGCCGGAGGCGAGGTTCGCCACCGCGCTCGAGATGTCGCAGGCGCTCGGGACGGCGGCCCGTGCGCTCGGACCTGCGGTGACGTCGGACGACGTAGGCGGGCTGCTGCGAAAGCTGTTTCAGGGCGGCTCCGAGCCGGGGGCGACGCCAGCCGAAGAGGTGACGTATCTGCTCGGGCAGGAGAGCGCTCCCAGACCGGCGGTGCCGGCCCGACCTCGGGGCGCGGAGCCGCTGGACGCCGGCGATTTCGGCCAACAGCTCGGCTTCGAGTCGCAGCAGCGGGCCGGGTCGGTGGCCGAGGTGATGTCGAGGGCCGAGGCCAGGGCCGACGCGCTGCTCGACGACCAGATTCGAATCGCCGAACCGTCTTGGAAGCAGGAGTCGGAGAGCCTCGACCTAGAAATCGACGAGACGCCCGAAGCCAGACCGAACTTCGGTGCTGGGGAAGCAGCCAAGCCGTTCGCGCCGGGTCCGGGTCCCGAAGACCTCGGGCAAGCCGAGAGCGAGGAGGGCGGCTCGCACCGGGCGCCCGAGCCGGCGCTGGAGTCGAGCGGCAGGTATCGGGCCGAGGAACCGGGAAACGGGGCCGACCCAAAGATCGACCTGAGGGCGTTGGCGGTGGCCGCCGCCTTGGGTTCCGCTCTCACGGTGCTGGCGATGTACGGGCTAGGACTCGTGGAGCTCGGGTTCTGACGTCAATACATGAAGGTGAAGTTGAGCGCGAGGTTCGTGAAACCCCTCTCAGGGGAGTCGAAGAACGGCCAAACGAGCCCCCAGCCGTCGTCCTGGTAGCGGATGGGGAGCTGGAACGCGCTGAGCCCCAGGCTGACGTTCATGTTCTGACTCACGACGTAGGTGACGTCGGCGCTCGTGAACATGAACAGGGTGTGATCGAGGGCGTCGGTGGCGTTGTTGCTGCTGCCGGCCTGGCTCGCGGGGATGCCACCCTCCAGCGTCCCACCGAGAGCCGAGTCTCGGAGCTGATGGCCGAAGTTGCTGATGAGCGACACGCCGAAGCCCATCGTGAAGCTGCCCAGCAAGTACCGGAGGCTGCCTCCGTAGACGACGCCGAAGGCAAACGGGGCGACGTCGGTCAGACAGTTCCCCTGGTCATCCTGGTTTGCGTTGCGGCACACCGCGATCTGCTGGTTTTCGCGCTCCCGTTGGACCACCGGGTTCATCTGCCCCACGTCTTGGCGAAAGGTGCCGAACAGAGTGATCAGCAAGTTGCCCGGGCCGACGTTCTGGAGCAGCTCCACCGCGTTGACGCCTAGGTTCCAGCGGAAGATTCGGCCCCAGAACTGGGCGTTCTCCGAGGTGGGGATGTCGATGATCGCGTTGGCGCCGAAGGTGAGACCGAGCGCCTCGAGCCGATAGAGCCCACGCCCGAGAACGCCCACCCGGATGTCGCGAAAGAAGGCTTGGTTCGGCGAGGTCGCGCCGGCGAACAGACCGGCGTTGTACCCTTCGGCGATCGTTTGGTCGAACGAGGTTCGAACGACCGCGTCGAGCCGGCCTTCGAACAGCGGCGCGAGCTTGTACAGACCGGTCAGCGCGACGCTGTAGCCGGCCGCCGTGGCCTGGTTTCGGGTGAAGGTGCTCGAGCCGAGCGTCGTGCCCACCTCCGCCATCAGCTGCCACGGCTTGCCGGTCTCGAGCGCCACCACCGGGTTCGCGGCGCCGAGCGCGGCTGCCGCCTTTCCGTCCTCGTCGACGTTGTGCTTCTTCTTCTTCTTTTTGACCTTCTTGCCCGGAGCGACCTCGACCTCTTCCACCTCTTCGTCCTCGGCGACTTCGAGCTCCGGTTCGGCCCCGCTGGGCTCCGGCGTGGGCTGGGTGGACTCGACCGCGGGCGCCGGCCGCTGCCGAGGCCGCTCGGCGTTCTCCGAGGAGCGGATCGGCCGCTCCTCCGCCTCCGAGCTGGGCTCTTCGTCCTCCTCCGGACCTGGGGTGGGCGCTTCGACCGGGGTCGGGCTCGGCGCCTCCTCTTCGGTCCGGTCTTCTTCGGCCCGAGCGTCGGCGGCCTCGGCCTGGGGCTCGTCGCCGTCGTCGTCCTGCGCGAAGGCGGGGCTCACCGCCATCGCCAGACCGGTCATCGAGATAAGGAGGGCCAGTGGCCCGGCTCTGCGAACTGGATGCTTCGTCAACTCGTGTGCCCCCTCGGCGGTACCGTGCTACCCGATGGGCCGAAGCCCGTCGTCCGACGAATGTCACATACGGGCCCCCGGTCGCCTTGCCAACGATCGTTTTTTGACCGTAACGCCCTCGTTTTCCCCGCTCCCGCCGCGGCGGTCGCTCCGCAAACGTCAACTTTCGCACCGCTGGAAGGCGGTCGGCCGCAGGCGGACGGGGAGCCGCCAGTGTTGCTCTCCGGTTGCCGGGGGGCCGGCGCTTGGTGCTCTTGCCCGGCCATGGAGCCGGCGATCGTGGAGCTGCGCGAGGTCACGAAGGAGTACCCGCTCGGAAACCAGGTCGTGACCGCGCTCCGGGACGTCAGCCTCTCGTTTGGCCCGGGAGAGTTCACGACGGTGGCCGGTCCGTCGGGAAGCGGCAAGACCACGCTCTTGAACCTCATCGGCTGCGTGGACGTCGCCACCCGGGGCAGCGTGCTGGTCGCTGGCTCCGACACCCGGTCGCTCGGAGAGCGGGGCCTGACCGAACTCAGGCTCCGCCAGCTCGGGTTCATCTTTCAGAGCTTCAACCTGGTCGCGGTCCTCGACGTGTTTCAGAACGTCGAGCTGCCGCTGCTCCTGCAGGGCGGGACGCAAAGAGCGCAGCGGCGGGAGCGGGTGCTCGAGATCATCGAGCAGGTCGGGCTCGGGCCGCAGCTTCGGCAGCGGCCGAGCGAGCTGTCCGGCGGGCAGCGTCAGCGGGTGGCGGTGGCCCGGGCGCTGGTGACCCGGCCCCGGATCGTGCTCGCCGACGAACCGACGGCGAACCTCGACTCCGTCACCGGGGGCACCATCATCGAGCTGATGAAGGCGCTGAACCGGGAACGGGACACCACCTTCATCTTCAGCACCCACGATCCCCGGGTCATCGAGCAGGCGTCGCGGGTGGTGGAGATGAAGGACGGGCGGGTCGTCCGCGAGGAGACGGTCGCTTGCGCCTGATCCTCCGCCTCGCGCTCGGCAGCCTCGCGAGCCACCGAGGAAAGACCGCGCTCGTCGGGTCGATCCTGGCCGCCGGTGCCGCGCTGGTCATGGTCGGCCTCGCCCTGCTCGAAGGGGTCGAGGCGGCCATGCGGGCCAGCATCACCGGCAGCGTCGCCGCCGACCTGCAGGTCTACGACCGCCGGGCGCCCGACGAGCTCATCCTGCTCGGCTCGAGCTTCATCGGGGCCCCGGACGTGGGCCGAATCGACCACTTCGAGCGGGTCTCACCGGTGCTCGCGGCGGTCCCCGGGGTGGAGGCGGTGGTCCCGATGGGGACCGAGCTCGGCGCGCTCACCACCAAAGGCCCGATCGACCGCCGGCTCGAAGCTCTGCGCGCCGAAGCCGGCGGGAGCGCCGACCGGGACCGCCTGTCCCAGCTCGCCGCCGAGCTGCGCGGCCTGCTCGCGGAGCTCGGGGAGGAACTCGAGGCCGAAAAACGCATCGCGGACGACCCGCAGCGCATCGACGACAAGCTGCGCGTCGTGGCCGACGTGCTCGCTGGCGACTCGCTCGAGCGGCTCGCCGATCCACCGGGCGAAGGTCTCGACGCGCTCGAGATGCGGATCGGTCCGCTCGATGACGGAGGCCGGCAATTCATCTTTCGCTTCCTCGGGACCGACCCCGGTCGCTACGCCGAGCACTTCCCCGGCTTCCGGGTGGTGCTGGGCCAAGCGATCCCGAGCGGAAAGCGGGGGTTCTTGTTCTCGCATCGGTTCTACGAGAGCCAGGTCAAGCACCCGGTGGCCCGGGGTCTGGACGTTCTGATGGAGAATGCGGAGCAGGGGATGCGGATCGCCGACGACCCGGGGCAACAAGCGCGGGTGCGGCGCCTGGCCCGGCAGTGGCGCCGGGTGGCCCAGGACCTCGACCCGTCCGAGGCGGCGGAGGTCACCGAGGGGCTCGCGGCCCACCTTGGCCAAGACGACCGCGAGCTACCGGCGCTGCTCGAGGCGTTCCTCACCGTGGACGATTCGACCCTCGAGCCGCGCCACGCGCTGTTCTACGCGCTCATCGCCCCCCGGATCCGGTTGTTCGAGCTCGAGCCGGGCGACACGCTGACGCTGCGCAGCTTCACGAAGAGCGGGTTCGTTCGAGCGGTCAACGTGCCTTTCGTTGGGACCTTCGAGCTTCGAGGCCTCGAGGCCTCGGATCTCGCCGGCGTCTACCAGGTCACCGACCTGGTGACATTCCGGGAGCTGCACGGGGTGATGTCCGCCGAGCAGCAGGCCGAGCTGTCCGCCTTGAGGGCCAGGGTCGGGCTGTCCGACCTCGACCCGGACGAGGCGGAGGACAAGCTGTTCGGGGGGGAGGGGCCGCTCGTGGTGAGCGAGCCGATCCGACCCGAGACGGCGGAGCCGGTGGCCGCCGCGCCCCGCTTCTCTGGTCCGAGCACGCGGGGCCTGCCCCTCGAGTACCCCGCGTCGGCGCTGACCGGCGGCTTGGTCACCAGCGCGGCGATCCGCTTTTCTCCGGGGGCAGACCCGGAGCGGACCCGGGCCGCCATCGAGGCCGCCATCGAACGGGAAGGTCTCGAGCTGCGCACCGCGACTTGGCAGGACGTCTCCGGTCTCATCGGGCAGTTCGTCATCGTGGTGCGCCTCGTTTTGTATGTCGCGCTGGTCGTCATCTTTCTCGTGGCGGCGGTGATCGTGAACAACGCCCTCGTCATGGCGACCATGGAGCGGGTGAACGAGATCGGGACCCTGCGGGCGATCGGCGCCCACCGCCGCACCGTGCTCGGCATGGTCTTCGCGGAGGCGCTGATGCTCGGGCTCGCCGCTGGGCTCCTCGGGGCGGCCATCGGCGCCGCCGTGGTCGCCGCATTTGGCGCCTTCGGCCTGCCGGCGCCAAACCGCGAGCTGCGCTTTCTGTTCGGCGGGCCCGCCCTGTACCCCGAGGTCTCTGTAGGCCACGCCTTGGTGGCGGTTTTCGCCGCGCTGTCGGTCGCCGGGATCTCGGCCGCCTACCCCGCCGCGCTCGGGGCGTCGGTGCCGCCGGTGGTGGCGATGCGCACGGAGGAGTGATGGGGACCTATTTCGTCATCGCGATCCGAAACCTCGCCCAAGCCCGGCGCCGCACCCTCCTGCTCGGAGCGGCGCTGGCGGCGGTCACGGGGCTCTTCGCCCTGCTGCTCGCCTTGTCCGCAGGGATCTCCGACGCGCTCATCCGCTCGGCCACGACGCTCGCTACGGGGCACGTCAACGTCGCCGGATTCTTCAAGGCTAGGGCGAGCGACGCCGCGCCGGTGGTGCGGGAGGTCACCGCGCTTAGGGCGCTCGTGCAGAGCAGCGTGGACGGGCTCGATCTCGTCGTGGACCGGGGCCGGGGTTTCGCCCGGATCGTCGGCCCCGACCGGGCCCTGCAAGCGGGGTTGACAGGAATCGACGTAGCCGAAGAGCGTCGCCTGTTCGAGATGCTCCGGTTCGCTCCGGAGGCCGAGTACCTCGACGGCGGCCGGGACGAGATCATCGGCGACCCCCGCCGGCTCGAGTCGGGGGGAGCGATCCTGTTTTCGGCCCAGGCCCGCCGGCTCGGGGTTCGGGTCGGCGACCCGCTGACCCTGGTGGCGCAGACCCTCCAAGGCCAGACCAACAGCGCCGAGGTCACGGTGGCGGCGGTGGCCAAGGACATCGGGTTTTTGTCGAACTTCAGCGTCTTCGTGGGCAAGAGCACGCTCCGAACGCTGTACCGGCTCGGCCCCGACGTGAGCGGGGTGGTGCAAATCTACTTGCAAGACCACCGGCAGGCGCCAGCGGTGATGGGAAAGCTCCGGGACCGGCTCAGCGAAGCCGGCTACGAGCTGATGCCGCACGAGCCGACCCCGTTCTTCGCGAAGTTCGGCACGGTGTCGGGGGAGGCTTGGACCGGAGAGCGCCTCGACACGTCCGTCTGGACCGATGAGGTGTCCTTTCTCGGGTGGGTGCTGGCGGCGGTGGACGCGATCTCCGTGACCTTGGTGTCGATCCTGGTCGCCATCATCGCGGTGGGCATCATGAACTCCATGCGCATCGCGGTGCGGGAGCGGACCAGGGAGATCGGGACCCTTCGGGCTATCGGCATGTCGAGGCGCCGGGTGCTCGGCATGTTCCTGCTCGAGGCGCTGTTGCTCTCGGTGATCGGGACCGCCGCCGGCGCGGTGCTCGGGGCGCTGCTGGCGCTGGGGCTCGACGCCGCCCAGATCCCGATCCCGGTGGAGGCTGTCCGGGCCATTCTGATGAGCGACACCCTCCACCTGGTGGTGGAGCCCGGCCGACTCGCGGTGGCGGTCGTCGCCTTCACCGCGGTCACGGCGCTGTCCTCCGTCTGGCCGGCGCTCGCGGCCTCGCGGCTCGAGCCGGTGACGGCCATGCACCACGTCGGATGAACGAGAACCCTCCATGTTGAACCCCATGCTTCTTTTGTCCTCTCTGGCCGCCGCGCTCGGTGCGGCCGACGTGCAGGCGCTGCTTTCGGACATCGACGCCCGCCAGCGCGCAACCGGCGACTACCGCGCGGTGGCCCTCATCGAGCAGAAGCGAGGAGGCGAGTCCGACGCCGTGTTCCAGTCGTCCATCTATCGGCGAGACGCCGATGGCCGGTTCCTCATCCTGTTCGTGAAGCCTCGCTCCGAAGCCGGAAAGGGATACCTCAGGGTGGACGAGAACCTGTTTCTCTACGACCCGACCGTCGGGAAATGGGAGCGGCGGACGGAGCGCGAGCGGTTGATGGGGACGGACACCCGCCGGGCCGACCTCGACGAGTGGCGGCTGTCGGAGCAATATGAGGGCGTGCACCTCGGCGACGAGAAGCTCGGCCGATTCGACGTGCTCCACCTCGAGCTGTCGGCGAAGGACGGCGCTTCCGTCCCCTATCCGAAGCTCCACCTGTGGGTGGACCAGGCCTCGAAGAACGTCCTGAAGCGGCAGGACTATGCCCTGTCCGGGCGGCTGATGCGCACCGCCTATTACCCCAAATGGCGGCGGGCCCTCACCAAGGAAGGCAAGGAGCTGAGCTTCCCGGAGGAGACCCGCATCTTCGACGAGGTCGAGACCGGAAACCGGACGACGGTCGTGATCACCGACCTCGACCTGTCCGACGTCGACCCGAACATCTTCACCAAGGCGTGGCTCGAATCGCGCAGCCGCTGATCCTCCTCGCGCTCGCCGGATCGGCGGCAGCGTCGGAGCCGGATCGGTCCGAGCTCGAGGAGGAGCTGTTCGGGGAGCCGGATCGGTCCGAGCTCGAGGAGGAGCTGTTCGGCGAGCCGGCCGAACCGGCGGACCCGGGGCGAGGAGGGCCGGGGACCGACTGGCGCGAAGAAGCGCCGAGCGGGGCCGAGCCTCCTGCGGCGCCCGGGCAGGCGCTCGGGGTGCTCTCCCGGGCGCTCGACGCCGCGTCCGACCGGCTCGAGATCGGGGGAGACCTGTTCTTGCGCCTCGAATACCGGGCGCTCGCCGGCGACGATCTCAGCCGCTCGACGCTGGTTTCGCCGAGCACGCTCGACCTGTTCCTCGACGCCCGCCCGGTGGACCGGGTTCGAACCTACGTCCGGGCCCGGCTCTTTCACGACATGACCGTCGCCGGGCCGTCCGAGCTCGGCCCTCAGGACCTGACCAACCCGGCCGACGCCCCCGGGACGGCCGCGCTCGGGGGCGGGCGCCCGCGGACCCAGGTGCTGCTCGACCAGCTGTGGCTCAAGTTCGACGTCGACCAGCGCGTGTTCGTGACCGCAGGAAAGCAGCGCATTCGGTGGGGCACCGGCCGGATCTGGAACCCGACCGACTTTCTGAACCCCCAGAGGTTCGACCCGCTGGCCCTGTTCGACCCCCGGCTCGGGGTCGGCCTCCTCAAGCTCCATCTTCCGCTCGAGGCCCAAGGGGTGAACCTGTACGCCATCGCGAATTTCGAGGGGGCGGCGCGACTCGATCGCGTCGGCGGCGCCGTCCGGGGGGAGATCGTGTTCGGGCCCACCGAGTGGGCCCTGTCGGGGGCGCTGCGGCAAGGCGAGCCGCTGCGGTTTGGGGCCGACCTCTCGGCTGGGGTGGGGCCGTTCGAGCTGCGGGTCGAGGGCGCCCTCCTTCACCAGGTCCAAGATCCGTTCTTCGGGGGGCGATGGTCGGCGGCGGAGCCGCTCGAGCTGGGGGAGCTCGAGGTGCGGTACCGGGACCGCGACTTCATCCCCCAGCTGGTGGCCGGAGGCGATGTGACCGTCAGCTACGGGGACAGGAGCCAAGCGATCCTCGGCCTCGAGTATTTCTTCAACGACATCGGCTACGACGGGGCCGAATTCTACCCGCTGCTGCTCATCGCCCCGGCGGCGACCAGGCAGCTCGCCGACCTGGGAGTGGATCTGTCGCCGTTTGGGTTTCGCGAGCCCCCAGGCCCCCTGTTTCAGCCGTTGTACTTGGGTCGGCACTACCTGGCCGCGTTTTTCCTGTTTCCCGCGCCGCTCGGATTCGAAGACCACACGGTGAGCCTCACCGGGATCGCGAACCTCTCCGATCGATCGGCCGTCGCCCGGGTGGACCACTCGCTTCGCCTGTTTCGGTTCCTCTCTCTGCGCAGCTACGTCAACGTGCACCTCGGGGATCGAGGCGAGCTCCGCTTTGGCCTCGACATCGGTGGTGTCCCTGGGGCGCTCCCGAACGGTCTGTCGCTGGCCCCGCCCGCGTTCGAGCTCGGATTTGCCCTCAATACTTTGCTCTAATGGCTAGGGGTTTTGTCGTACTTGTCGGATTTGTGCACGTTTTTTCTTTCTTTTTTCGGAAACTCTCGCTCTCGCCGCACGGTGGTGTTACCGTGCCGACCTATGGATGGTTCAGGCGTTTCGAACAGTGGAAAAAACCCCAGGGGGCGGGGTGGAAATTCCGGGGTGAGGCCGGCGGCACGTTCCGTGCCCTACGGAATGAGCACCAGCCGATGAACTCCGTCGCCGAAGCCAACCTCTGGTGCCTCATAGATTGGGCCTTTCTTCGCCCCTACCACGTCGCGGACGACCAGGACCGGTTCCTGTCCTTGCTCGACCGAGCGCGGTCCCTCGTACCGGAGGAGCGGATCGTGCTCGCTCTTCGAGAGCAGGACCGACCGTGGTGGGCCATCGCGCTCAGTGAACACCCCCGAGGCAACATCATCGAGCAGCCCTTCGACCGGGGATCGGCGCCGGCGGTGCTCGTGGGAGCCCTGGTCATCTCGGAGCGGGACCCGGCGGCCGAGGTCCTCCTGCTCGGGCGGAGCAACGGGCGATGGTCGGTCTCGGCTCTCCTGAACCACTACCGTCGGCGGGCCCCGGAGCTCACCCGGTCGCTGCGGGCGGCCGCGATCCCCGGCAGCGGCGGGCCGGAGCTCGATCACGTCTACCCGTTCCTCGAGTGCTTGGAGCTCGACCGGATCGTCGGCCCGTGAACGATGGCTTCCCTCGAGGGGAGGGTGGGGGGATGGTTGGGTCCCGATGTCGATCCCCCGTCCCCGCCGGATCTTTGCCAACCGCACCCTGAACCTCCGCGCCATGGAAGCCATCGGCTTCGACATGGACTACACGCTCATCCACTACGACGTGGAGGCTTGGGAGCGGCACGCCTTCCACCACGCGCTGCAGGTGCTGACGCAAGAGGGCTTTCCCACTGAACGGCTCCGTTTCGACCCCGGGATGATGATCCGGGGTCTGGTCGTGGACACCGCGCTCGGCAACGTGGTGAAGGCCAACCGGTTCGGCTTCGTGACCCAGGCGTTTCACGGATCCCAGCCGATCCCGTTCGAGCGGCTGCGGGAGGTCTACGCCCGGGTGATCGTGGACCTGGCCGAACCCCGCTGGGAGTTCATGAACACGCTGTTCTCGATGAGCGACGCCTGCCTGTACGCCGAGCTGGTGGACCTGCTCGACGCGGGGGTGTCGCTGCCCGGGATCCGCGGCTACGCCGACCTCTACGCCAAAGTGAGGGCGTCGGTGGACCTCGCCCACCTCGAGGGAAACCTGAAGGGGGACATCGCCGCCGAGCCGGAGCGGTTCGTGGTGCTGGACCCCGACTGCGCGCTGGCGCTGCTGGACCTGAAGAACGCCAAGAAGCGGCTCGTGCTCATCACCAACTCGGATTGGAGCTACACCCGAGCGATGATGGCCTACGCGTTCGACCGGTTTCTGCCCCCCGGCCTCGGCTGGCGAGATCTGTTCGACGTGGTCATGGTCGATGCCAGGAAACCGGCGTTCTTCACCCACAGGAACCCGCTGTACGAGGTGGCCACCGAAGACGGGCTGCTGCGGCCGGTGGGCCGAGCGCTGCAGGGAGGCCGGATCTACAGCGGAGGCGACGCGACCTTGGTGGAGCAGTGGCTCGGGGTATCCGGCGACCAGGTCCTGTATGTCGGCGACCACATCTTCAGCGACGTGCACGTGTCCAAGAGCATCCAGCGGTGGCGCACGGCGCTCGTGCTGCGCGAGCTCGAGGCGGAGGTGGAGGCCATGGAGCGGTTTCAGCCGGAGCAGAACGAGCTGCGGATCCTCATGGACGAGAAGGCGGCGCTCGAGGAACAGAGCGCGCAGCTGAAGGTCCGGCTGCAGCGGGTGGACAAGGGCTACGGGCCTGCGGACGAGCTGGGCGCCGAGCAGCTGCGGCAGCAGCTCGGCACCCTCCGGGCCGCGCTCGAGGCGCTCGACGCTCGGGTGGCCCCCCTGGCCCGGGCGGCGGCCACGTTGTCGAGCGAGAGCTGGGGCCCGCTCATGCGGACCGGCAACGACAAGAGCTACCTCGCGAGGCAGGTCGAGCGCTACGCCGACATCTACACCTCGCGGGTGTCGAACTTCCTCTTTCACGGACCGCATGCGTACTTGCGCTCGGTGCGGGGCAGCCTGCCCCACGATCCGAACACGGAGGGGGCGAGCCCGGCCTGACGTCGGCGCTTCATTGACTCCGTCCTCGGGGCCGTGAAAACACGTCCCCAAGGAGTTCCCAACCATGGCTTTCACTCTTCCGACCCTCCCCTACGACAAGACCGCGCTCGCTCCCCACATCTCCGCGGAGACGCTGGAGTACCACCACGGCAAGCACCACCAGAAGTACGTGGACACGCTGAACCAGCTCATCGAAGGCACTCCAGATGCGAGCAAGTCGCTCGAAGAGCTGGTCAAGACGACCTCCGGCAAGCTGTTCAACCAGGCAGCGCAAGTGTGGAACCACAGCTTCTACTGGAACTGCCTCTCCCCGAACGGCGGGGGCACGCCGACCGGGAAGAGCGCCGCGGCGATCGACGCCGCCTTCGGATCGTTCGAGCAGTTCAAGTCCGCTTTCGACGCCGCGGCCGGAGCCCACTTCGGCTCGGGCTGGGCCTGGCTCGTGAAGGACGTCGCCGGAGGCCTGAAGATCGTGGACACCCACGACGCCGGCAACCCGATGACCGATGGGCACACCCCACTTCTGACCTGCGACGTGTGGGAGCACGCCTACTATGTGGACTATCGGAACGCTCGTCCGAAGTACCTCGAGGCGTTCTGGGCGCTCGTGAACTGGGACTTCGTGAACGAGAACCTCGGTTGATCAGGCGTCGAGGTCTACGAAGCTCAGCGCGTCCGGGGTGAGAGCCTCGGGCCCGAGCCGCACCTGCCCGTCCACTTCGAGCACACCGGCGGCGGCGAGCCCTCCGAGCATTCGGTCGACCTCCGCTCGGCCGAAGCCCCGCGGTGACAGCGCGTCGCGAACCGCCGCCCTCGTCATGGCGCCAGCCTGAAGCTGCCCGATGAGCTCGGTCATCGCCGCCCGCTCCTCGGGCGAAGGGGCTCGAAATCGCCGGACCCACGCGCCCTGGGGGTCGCAGCGGTCGCACACGCCGCACGGCGGGCCGGGGACCCGCTCGAGCGCCCGGTCGAGCGCGCAAAGCCGGCAGCCGTGGGCGGCAAGCCACCAAGCGAGGGCGCGCCCGTCGGCCTCGCGCCGGCCGACGCGGCGGGCGTGACGCGCTGGCCAGCCCTGGTCGGCGGGCCGGTAGCGGCCGTCGGCCTCGGCCCGAACCCCCCCGTAGGCGGCGAGCGCGGTGAGCGAGCGGGCCACCACCGAGCGCTCGAGCCGGCACGCTTGCGAGATCGCGGCCTCGGAGTCGGCTCCGGCGGCGACGGCGTCCGCGACCCACCGAAGCAGCGCAGCGGCCGGCTCGGAGTCGGGCTGCACCCGGTCGTCGATCACGACGGCGCGATAGGTGTCGTCGAGCGCCGCCGGACCGAGCGCGCGCCGGGCCAGCGCGGAGAGACCGGACGGCCTGCCGGCGAAGATCACCGCGGCGAGGCCGGGCGCGGCCAGCCGGTCGGGCAGGGCTTCGGTGGCGAAGAGCGCGGCCGACCGACCACGGGCGAAGCGCTCGAGGTGGGCGGCCCGCTCCGCTGGTGGCAAGTGCCCGTGAAACGCCTCGCCGCCGTGGGTGCGGGCGAGGGCCTCGGCGTCGGCGGGCGTCCGCACCACCACCAGCGCCGGGCCGCCGGCGGCAGAGAGCGCGGCGGCGAGGGCTTTGGGGCTCGCCGGGGCGACCTCGAACGCGCAGGTGCCGTCCACCCTGGCGGCGAGGGAGGCCCCGGTCTTTGGGCAGGCGAGGGCGGCGGTGGCCACGACCGCGTCGGCCCGCGGATGGTCGAGGTCGTCCACCACCCCGGGGACCGCCGATCGCTCCTCGAGCCCATCGAGGGGCACGAGCGCGACGTCGAGCCGTCCCTCGGCGAGCTCGGCCTCGGCTCGCCTCGGGTCGTCGATGCGGGCTGCTCTCACCCCGAGACCGCAAAGAAGCTGCGCCTCGTCGTCCACGAACGGGGCGGGCGCGCCGGTGTACACGAGAGAGCCAAGGTGAAGCGCATATCGGGACAAGAGCCACGGGCTCGAGACGCCGAGCACCACCGGCTGCCCCTGGACCATCGCCCTCTTGGCGTCGGCGACCGCCGCCGCATCGACCCCCTCACCGAGCACTTCGAGGAACCGGGCCCAAGACCCGCCCGCCGGCGGCATCGGCTGCTCCGGCTCGATGCGCACCGCGCCGGACGGCTCCGGGGCATCGGGCGCGACCGCCAGCACGTCGGCCACGAGCCGGGCGACATCGGACGCGGCCCGGTCGAGCACCGCCGACAGCGGCCGGCTTCCCCGCTGGACCTCCGAGAGCTCGGCTTCCAGGCGCGCCGTCCACGCCGGCTCGGCGAGCGCGGCCGGGGCCGCGTTCGCGAGCGAGCGCCCGAGCTCGGTGCAGACCAGGCCGCCGCGGCGCTCGACGTACCCCCGCGCGATGAGCCCCTCCAGGGTGTCGGCGCGGGTCGCTGGGGTCCCGAGACCGTGGGTGCGCATCCACCCGATGAGGCTCGCGTCGTCATGAACCGGCGGCGGGGGCTGAATCCACGTCTCGATCCGAACCTCCGTCACCCTGGCCCGCGATGGGACGGAGAGAGGCGGCCAGGGGGCCTCCTCCTCGCCGGCACCGGGCGGCGCCCCCTCCATCCCCCACCACCCGGGGTGCATCACCTCGCGCCGGGCAGCGAGCAGCTCCGGGTCGGGGTGACGAGGGTGAAGGCGCCCAGCGGGAGCGGCGCCGGTGAGCGGCAAGCCCAGTTGCAACACGCGAAATCGCATCGTCTCGAGGCTCGTATCGGCTGGCCCGGCGAGGACGGCGAGCAGCCGGCGGTCCACCAGCTCGAGCACGGCGCGGGCCTCCGGGTCGAGGTCATCGGGCAAGGGAGCGCCGGTGGGCACGATCGCGTGGTGGTCGTGACCGCTGTCGTCGCTGACGTGGCGCGGGTCGAGCGGGGTGGGCGGCAGCGGGAGCCCGAGCCGGTCGGCAGAGGCGCCGGGACGAAGCGCGCTCGCGACCGAGGAGGGGAGGGTTTGGCTCGCGGTTCGGGGGTAGGTGATGAGCTCCCGCTCGTACAGCCGCTGGGCGGCGTCGAGCGTAGCTTTGGCGGTCAGGCCGAGAACCGCGTGGGCTCGCTGCTGCAGCCCGTCTAGGTCGAAGAGCGGCGCCGGCCAAATCCGCTCGGCGCGTCGCTCTCGATGGAAGAGCTCCACCTCCGCTCCCTGCAGCGCCCCCGCCCAGCCCGAGAGGTGGCCGACGGGCCCGGTCAAGGCCAGCTCGGTGCCGGGGCCGACGAGGGCTGCAGCGACCGGGCCAATCCGGGCAGTGAGCCGCTCGAGCCGCTTCGGGACGTGGGCGGCCCGGTCCGCGTCCCGCCTCGCCACCTCGACCAGGGTGGGCGTCTGAACCCGACCGGCGGCGCGAGGGGCGTGAGCGGCGAGGCTCATCGCCCGAGACAGATTCATGCCCACCCACCAATCGATCGTGGCCCGCCCGAGGCCGGCGGCGTACAGGCCCTCGAAAGCGGCGGCCGGCCGCAGGCGAGCGAAGGCCTCGGCCACCGCCTCCGGGGTCAGCGAAACCAGCCACAGCCGCTCGATGGGGAGTTCCCGGGCGACCGGATCGAGCCCGACCAGCTCGAGCAGAACGCGAAAGATGAGCTCGCCTTCTCGTCCGGCGTCGGTCGCGCCGACGACCCTCGTTACGCTCGGGTCCCGAAGCCAGCGCCGGGCCGCCTCGAAGCGGACCGGGTCGGTCACCCGCCACGGTATCGGGCGGGGGAGCATCGGCAGCTCCTCCGCCGTCCACCGCCGCCATCGAGCGTCGACGTCGCCGGGCTCGCTCAGCTCGGCGACATGGCCGCTGAGCCAGGTCACGACGAAGCCGCCACCGATGAAGGCGTTCTCGACCGGTGCTGTCGCCCCGAGGCACCGGGCGAGGACCTGGGCCACGGACCGCTTCTCGGCGACGATAGCGCTCAAGTCCATCGAAGCTTCGGTCCCGGGCCGCGAATGACGCGTTGCGAAAACAAATCGCTTGCTCGCGCCGCCGACCCCCCGTAGTCTCTCAATCGAGAGTCACGAAAGCGCCTCTCATCCCCGCCGCCTTTGGTCCCTCCTCCTCCTCCTCCCACCGAAGGCGGCGGGGACCTTCCTGCGCTCAGACCACGAATCGCTGGCCCCTCCACTCGTCCTCGGGCCAGTCGGGATCGACGCCTTCGAAGTACGAATCGACGTAGTGGCGGACGTTGAGCACGCCCCCCATCTCGGCCATCAGGGACACGAGCCCAAACCCGATCCGGTTCAGGAAGACGGCGTCCGCGGGCATGTTCAGCTTGAAGAGGTTCGCGTTCTCCACGAACATCTGCCGAAAGGTGTCTTGCGGTCGGTGGTCGGCGAAGGCGAAGGGCGCGTCGGAGAGATACGGCAGGTAGAGGTAGCGCATGAGGTCGCGAAACGCGGCGCGGTCGTAGGCGCCTGGACCGCGGATGAACCCGAGCTCGGTGGCGACCCGCTCCAGCCGGTCGCCGTCGTCGGCGCAGACCACCCGGCACAGCTCCACCCACTGCTCGATCCGCTCGGCCGGGTAGCGGCGGCAGCAGCCATAGTCGAGAAACACGATCCGGCCGTCGTCGAGGAAGAGATAGTTGCCGGGGTGGGGGTCGCAGTTGAAGAGCCCGTCGAGGTAGAACGAGCCCAGATAGAATCGGTAGAACGAGCGGACGGCTCGCTGCCGGGCGTCGTGGTCCGGGCCGTCTTGAAGCCACTCGTAGAACCCACGGCCTCGATAGAAGTCGGTCACCAGGACCTGCTCGGAGCAGAGCTCTTCGTGCACCTCGGGGACGACGACCTGGGGATGGCCACGGAAGCGCGTGCGGTACGCCTTTTGGTATGCCGCTTCCTTTCGGTAGTCGCACTCGTCCACGAAGCGCTCCTCGAGCTCCTTCATGATCGCCTCGGTGTCGGTGCTGAATGACAAGAGGCGCTGCATGAGGCCCAAGATCCGCGCGTTCTTGAGGTCGGAGCGCATCGCGCGCGCCATGCCGGGGTACTGGAGCTTCACCGCGACCTCGCGCCCGCCCGGCAGCACCGCGCGGTGGACCTGGCCGATGGAGGCGGCGGCGATCGGGGTCTCGTCGAAGTCCTCGAACACCTGCTCGGGTGACTTCTTCACCCCTTCCTCGAAGACGGAGCGCATGGCCGACCACGGCATCGGCGCCACGTCCCGCTGAAGGACCGACAGCACCTTGCGCGCTTCTGGGGGCAGCGCATCGTCGAGGTAGGAGAGCATCTGTCCGAGCTTCATGCTCACGCCGCGCAGCTCGGAGAAGGTCTCGAGCATCTCCGCTGCGACGGCAACCCCCCGGCCCTCCCCTCGGGCCCCGCTCGCGCGCTCGATCAGGGCCCGGGCTCCGCCGCTGACCGCCAGCTTCCCGAGCTTCGCTGCCCGCCCGAAGCGGCCGGTGCCGAGCTTCTCGAGCGTTCGGTTCATCGCCCGATCGATGGCGCGGGCGGCGGGGCCGGAACGGGCCGCGCCGAGGCGCGAACGGAGGTGGGGCGGAAGTTCGTCGTCCCCGGACACTCCGGCGAACTAGCCCGCGGGCGCAGGCACCGCCAAGCTCCGACTGGCCCCGGGCGGTTGGGCTCGGTGGGCGATCGGCGCGCCTTCCCGCCGGCCGTTCGGTTCGAAGCGCCCAGCCCTCAGTCGCGCCACTCGTCGAGGTTCGGCACGGAGGCGCCGCTGCGGAGAACCGGACGGAGCACGGTGGCGATATCGATGCCGAAAAACGCTGCCCCCTGCTCGAGGTCGATCGTGACCTGCACCGCCGGGCGCAGCTCGACGAAGTGGAGCCGGACCCCGAGCGCGAGGTGCCGGCGCTGCAAGGCGCTCTGGTCCGGGACGAGGCTCGTCCCGCTGCTGAGCAGCTCGGCGAACGGTTCGACCAGCTGCTCGATGACCGCAGAGGCGCGGACCGCCCACGCGAACTCGAGAAAGGCGGTGCCCTCGTCCGGTCCGGACACCTGGACTCCGGGGATGACGGCGCCCTCGGTTGCGAGGCGGAGCCCGCGCCAGTTGATCCCGACCTGCGCGCGGACCCGGGCGGCGGTGGTGTGGGGTCGAAACGCGACCGGGTCGTAGGCCCGCAGGCCGGCGATCAGGGCCGAGCCAGGGCACAGCGATCTCTGGTCGTTGCAGGCCTCTCCTGGCTCGGAGTGGGTGGGAAAATGCAGGTCCAGCCCTCCGGCGAGGTGCAGACGCAAGCCCTCGAGGCTCGTGTCGGCGCTGTCGATCGGGATCGAGGCGCCGGCCGATCCGGCGAGCCGAAGGTTGCCGAGCACCGCTTCGGTCGTGCCAGGACGAGAGAAGACGCCAAACGGCAGGCTGCCCCCCACGGTGATGCCTTCGGCGAGGCGGACGGCGCCAAACGGCTCGAACGCCCAGGACGAGCCCGCGTCTCCGAAGGTCTCCCCGTCTTCGATGAAGCTCGCCTGCGCGGTCACGTGAAAGCGGGTCCGACCGGTGGGATCGAGCAGCTCGGACGAAAGAGAGGTCGGGGGATTTCGCCCGGCCAGCGCTCGTTCGACGTAGGACGGCGCTTCCTGCGCGCGGGCAGGGCCAGCGACGACGAGCGCGAGGAGCAGCGGAGTCTTGGCCCGCATGGCGGCCCGAGGGTACAGCCTTCGGTTCGCTCGGCCAGTCCTCGTTTGCTCGGCGAGCCATCGTCCGCCCGGCCAGCCATCGGGGTCTGAAGCGCCCTCGAACGACGAGACTCTGGATGTATCGGAGGGTTCCCCTGCGGCAAGCAGCCGCTCGGGTCGCCTCGCTCGCCCTCGGCCGGGGCGGAGATTGCCCTCGGCGTGGGCTCGTGGTCCGATCCGGGAGTGCGGGCGGTCGATCTCATTCGTCGAAAGCGGGACGGCGAAGCGCTCGAGCCGAGCGAGGTGCGCTGGCTCATCGAGGCCTACGGGACCGGCGAGGTCGGGGACGAGCAGATGGCCGCCTTCTGCATGGCTGTCGTGTTTCGGGGGATGGAGGCCGGCGAAGCCGGCGCCCTCGTCGAGGCGATGCTCCGGTCCGGGGACGTCCTTCGGCTCGACGACATCCCGGGTACGAAGGTGGACAAGCATTCGACCGGCGGCGTGGGCGACAAGGTCTCGCTGTGCCTCGCCCCGCTGGTCGCGGCGTGCGGGGTGCCGGTGCCGATGGTCTCCGGCCGGGGGCTCGGCCACACCGGGGGCACGATCGACAAGCTGTCCGCGATCCCGGGGTTTCGCACCGACCTCGACGGGGAGGCGATCCGGCGGCTGGTCGCCCGGCACCAGCTCGCGCTCGCTGGGCCGACCGAGCGCCTCGCGCCCGCCGACCGCCGGCTGTACGCGCTCAGGGACGTGACCGCGACGGTCGAGAGCGTGCCGCTCATCGCGGCCAGCATCATGTCGAAGAAGCTCGCCGCCGGGATCGACGCCTTGGTGCTCGACGTGAAGCTGGGATCGGGCGCGTTCATGAAGGACGAGAGCAGCGCCCGCCAGCTCGCCGAGGCCCTGGTGGGCATCGGGACGAAGGCGGGAAAGCCCACCGTGGCGCTGCTCACCGACATGGACCGGGTCCTCGGGCGAGCGGTCGGCAACGCGAACGAGGCGTGGGAGGCGATCGAGGTCCTCCGAGGAACAGGCCCGGACGACGTTCGGGCGCTGACCTTGGACCTCGGGGCGGAGATGCTGGCCCTCGGCGGCGTCGAGCGGGACCGAGCGGCCGGTCGCGCCCGGCTCGAGGCGGCGCTCACCGGAGGCTACGGTTTTGAGAAGCTGGAGGCGGTGGTCCACGCCCAAGGCGGGGATCCCAGGGCCTTGTCGAGTCGGGACCGGCTTCCTTGCGCCCCTGGCCTCGCGGTGCTCGCGGCCGACCGGGATGGGGTGATCGAGGCGGTGGACGTCGAGGCGGTCGGGCGGGCGGCGATGCTGCTCGGCGCCGGGCGAGCCCGGGCGCTCGACCCCATCGACCTCGGCGTGGGGCTCGAAGTGCTGGTCGGGCCAGGAGACCGGGTGGAGAGCGGAGAGCCGATGGTGCGGCTCGCCCACCGGGACGGGCGCGGGCTCGAGCCAGCGCTCGACCTGCTTCGGCGGGCCCACCGGATCGGGCCCGGACCGATGTTTCGCCGGTCGCTCGTGATCGACCGGGTGGAGGCGCGCGCATGACGACGTGGACGGCAGCTGTCGATTTTCTTCGGGCGGAGGTGCCCGAGGCCCGGCCGGAGGTCGCGCTCGTGCTCGGATCCGGCCTCGGTGGGCTCGCCGAGACCTTCGAGCAAGCTCGGTTCGTGCCCTACGCGGAGATCCCGGGGTTTCCTGCCTCGACCGTGGCCGGCCACGGCGGCCGACTCGCGTTCGGGCGCCTCCGCGGCCGGCAGGTGGTGGCGATGCAGGGCCGGGTGCACGGCTACGAGGGGTATCGGCCGGACGAGGTCGTGCTGCCGGTGCGGGCGATGCTCGCCCTCGGCCCATCGGTCCTCGTGGTGACCAATGCCGCCGGCGGGCTGAACCCCTCGTTTCGGCCCGGGACCCTGATGCTGATTCGCGACCACTTGAACCTCACCGGCGCGAGCCCGCTCACCGGCCCGAACGATCCGGAGGTGGGGCCCCGCTTCCCGGACATGAGCACCGCGTACGACCGAAAGCTCGGCTCCATCGCGGAGGCGGCGGGAAAAGCGGCCGGAGTGGCCCTCACCGAAGGGGTCTACGCCGGGGTTTCCGGGCCGGCCTACGAGACCCCGGCGGAGGTGCGAATGCTCCGGATGCTCGGCGCCGATGCGGTCGGGATGTCCACGGTGCACGAGGTCATCGCCGCGGTGCACGCCGGGGCCCGGGTCCTCGGGATCTCCTGCATCACCAACCTGGCCGCGGGGCTCGGGGACGGGCCGCTGTCCCACGACGAGGTCCAGGAGGCGGCGATGGCGGCCAAAGCCGACCTCGAAGCGATCGTGGGCGGCGTCGTCGAGCGGGCAGGGTGACGACGGTCTCGCCAGCCCGGGGGCTCTCGTTCGACGTGGACGGGACCTTGTACCGGGTGCGCCGGATCCACGTCGCTTGGCGCCTTCGCAAGGACCGGGGGCTCGTCGTGGCCCTGGTGGCCGCTCGGGAGCGGATCCGCCACGAGCCGCCGCTTCTGGATCGCGCGGCGCTCGAGCGGCGCGAGGCCGAGCTGGTCGCGCCCTCCTTCGGGCTGACGTCCGCCGAGGCGCTGCGCCGGATCCGGAGGCTCCGGGCCCGCCTGCCCGAGGCCCTCACCCGGGGCATGCGGCCCCATCCGGGGCTTCGGGCTGCGGTCGAGCTCGCCCACGCCCGCGGCCTCGCGCTCGCGACCCTATCGGACTTCGATCCGGCCCCGAAGCTGCGGTTTCTCGGTCTTTCCGACCTTCCCTGGGCGGTGCACGTCGGCGCGGAGGCGCTCGGAGCCCTGAAGCCCCATCCGGCTGGTTTTCACCGGGTCGCCGAAGCGCTCGGGCTGCCGCCAGGGGACATCGTGCACGTCGGGGACCGGGAGGACGCCGACGTCGAGGGGGCGCTGTCGGCCGGGCTGCGGGCCTGGAGGTATGCCTCGGGGCGCTGGCCAGCGAGCTCCGCCGAGCGGGTGTTCTCCCGGTGGCCGCTCGACCTGTTCCTGCCCTTGTGCCCGCGGTGACCGCTCCGATTGCCGGTCGGGCCCAGACGTACTAGGCACCGGGCCATGCAGCGGTACTTCAGCGTCTTCGTCATCCTTGCCATCGTCATCGGCGGGGGGGCGTACCTGTACAACGTGAAGGCCGAGCAGGAGGCGAAGGAGAGCATCGCAAAGAAGCTCAGCAACGCTCGCAGGAGCTTCGCAGAGCGGGCGCGCGCCGCCGCGGTCGAGCCGGACGTGGAGAGGTACCAAGGCGCGATCAAGCAGGCGGTCGGTGCGTACGAAGACGAGCTGAAGAAGGTCGTCTACGCCGAGCGACCGGAGTGGTTCGACCTCGAAGAGGTCAAGAAGGACATGGACGAGCGCCTCTCCGAGCGCGAGATCACCGAGGAGCGCCACCGGGGCATGATGGAGCGCTACGAGCTGGTCCGGTCCGCCCACGACGTCCTCGTAGGCAAAAAGTGGAGGCCGGTGCTGAGCCAGGTCGGAAAGGCCGACACCCGCCTCGACATCTACGAGGTGCGCCGGGTCCGAGACTCCTCAGGCAACCCTCGCCTCGAGGCTCGGTTCTTCTTGTGGGGGATCGAGCCCAACACCCGCATCGCCTTCGGTCAGCTCGAGCTCGAGTACTTCGTCGAGGAGGAGCCCGACGCGAAGACCAAACGGAAGCGGCGGCGGGAGGGACTCGACCCCGACGCTCCGGTCCTGCGGCTGCTCGGCCGGGCCTCCGGCGACGCCACGCCGGCGGTGATGGACCCCGACCCGGGCCGCACCATCCCCCAGTTCCCGAGCCACGTCGCCATCGGGACCCTCCTGCTGCCGCAGATCCCCAGGGAGGCCAAGGTGATGGACTTCCGATACGACTACATCGTGCGCAAAGGCGGCGCCGAGGGGAGGAGCGAGCTCGTGTGGGAGAAGATGCCGGTGCCCCGGGACTGGCAGCTCGGGGAAGGCGAGCAGTGGATGGCCGACGAGGTCGAGGCCGCGCCGGGTGAGCTCGAGGCGATCGACCCCGCGTCGGTGGACGCGGGTCGACCCCGATGACCCGAAATTGACCTGCTGCCAGGGGCTGGCTACGCTCCTCCGCAGATGCCCGAGCGCAAGCCCAAGCGGGCGCCACGAGCGGCGACCACCCAAGTGGAGGGGCCAGGCTCGGCTGGTCTAGACCCCCTCGAGGACCGGGTGATTCGGTCCCGGCAGGGCCTGACCGTGCCCGACGAGGCCGCTCTCCCTCAAAAAGACGACGGTCTCCCGGAGGCGCTTCGGGCCCGCCTCCGGGCGATCGAGGTGGCCGCCTTCGAGAAGGCGGGCCGCCTCGCCGAGCTGGAGGCGGAGCTCGAGCAGGAGGAAGAAGCGGAGCGGGTTCGAGAGACGTCCCGCGCCAAAATCCTGGACCGGCTGCGCGCCCCGGTCCCGGACAAGGATTAGGGCGCAGAAAGAGCCCGGTGGTCCCCGAAGCGATCGGCCGCTACCGCGTGCTGCGGAGGGTGGGCGCGGGCGGCATGGGGGTCGTCTACGAGGCGGTCGACGAAGACAGCGGGGCCCGGGTCGCCCTGAAGGTCCTCATGCCCCACGCAGCAGAGTCGAAGGAGGGCCTGCTCCGGTTCAAGAGGGAGTTTCGGGCGCTGGCCCGGCTTCGGCACCCGCACGTGGTGGAGGTCCTCGACGCCGGGATCGAGGATGACATCCCGTTCATCGCGATGGAGTTCGTGGTCGGAAAGGACATCCGCCGCTACATCGGACACCTGCCGGCGGGGCCGGTGCGCGAGCGGGAGTTGGTGCGCTGCGTTCGCGAGCTGCTCGGCGCCCTCGGACACATTCACGCCCGAATGATCGTCCACCGGGACCTCAAGCCCGAAAACATCATGGTCGGCGAGGACGGCCGGGTGAAGCTGATGGACTTCGGGGTCGCGCAGGTCGTCCGCACCGAAGCGAAGGACGGCTTGCTCGGCACCTTCGCCTACATGTCACCCGAGCAGGTGAGGGGCGAGCACCTCGACGGGCGCGCCGATCTCTATGCGGTCGGGGTGCTCATCTATGAGCTGCTGGTGGGCAAATACCCGTTTCCGGTCGAGCCCCCGGCGGCGGCGCTGCACCACCACGTCCACTCCGTGCCCGACCGGATCGAGGACCACGTCCCGAACGTAGACGTCCGTCTCGCCGAGCTCGCGCGCCGGCTGCTCGAGAAGGAGCCGCTTCTGCGGGTCCCCTCCGCCGCGGAGGCGGCGGCGCTGCTCGGGGCGCCAGCCCCGACCACCAGCCCCGCCTTGTTCCACCCCCGCCCGGTGGGGCGGCAGGTGGAGCTCTCTCAGCTGCGAAGATGGGCGGAGGAGGCGCAGGACGGCCTTGGCCGCATGGTGCTGGTCGAGGGTCCGACCGGGATTGGCAAGACCTGGCTCATCGACGGCTTCGTCGCTGGGCTCGACCGCCCGGCGCTGCGGGCGCAGTGCACCTCGGAGCTCGGACCGGCGTTCGGGGTGCTCGAGGGGCTCTTCGACGAAGTGGCCTCGATCCTCGATCAGTCGGCGCCCGCGGTCGCGCGGCGCATCCTCGGGGACGACGCGGGGCTGCTGCTGCCGGTCAGCGCCCAGCTCGCCCAGCTCGCCCCCATCGCCGGGGCCCCGCCATCGCCTTCGGAGCCCCACGAGAGAAAGGTCGCCCTCAAAAAGGCAATGGTCGGGGTGCTCGGCCGCCTCGCCCTCGCCCGGCCGCTCGTGGTCGTGCTCGAGGACATGCAGTGGGCCGACCTGGCCACGCTCGAGTTTCTTCGCGATCTCTCCCGCACCTTGTTTGCGCCGCGGCCCGGTGGGTCTGCAGGGGAGACGGTGTGCCCGTTGCTCGTAGTGCTGACCCGGTGCTCGCTCGCCGACGGCGTCGATGCGGCCGAGGCGTTGGTGCGTCGGCTCGAGCGAAAGGGGCGCATCGAGCGGCTCCGCCTCGGCCCGCTCGACCGCAGGTCCGTGGGCCAGCTCCTCGAGTCGATGAGCGGCGCCGCACAGCCGCCCGAGGCCATCATCGACGAGTTGTTCCGGGTCACCCTGGGCCGGCCCCTGCTCGTCCGCGAGACCGTCGAGGCGTGGACCCGGGACGGGGTTCTCCACCGCAGCCACGGCCAGTGGTGGTTTCGCGGGGTGGCGCTCGGCGAGGCGGTCGGCCTGCATCGGCCTCGCCGGCCTCGGCCGGTCCGGGGGGACGAGGCGGGCTTGGTCCGGCTTCGGACGCTGCTCGCCCCGACCCGATCGTTCGTCGAGAGGGTGGCGCTGCTCGGTCGCCTCGTGCCCGCTCGGCTCGCCGCCGCGGTGTCGGGGGCCTCCGAGGAGGCGTTCCTCGACGCGGTCGACGAGGCGGTGCGGGCGGGCCTGCTCGTCGAGGACGTGGCCAAAGGGGGGGTGCAGTACCGGTTCGAGCACGAGGGCTTTCGCGAGACCGTCGCCTCGAGCCTCGGCCCGGAGCGCCGAAGACGGCTCCACGGAGAGATCGGCGAGCGGCTCGAGCGCGACTTTCGCTCCCGCCGGCGGGCGATGGCGCACGTGCTCTCTCGGCACTTTCGAGCCGGACCGCACCCGGAGCGCGCGGTTCGCTACCTCGAGCTGGCGGCGGCCGAGGCGGAGCGCCGAGGCGACCTCGAGGGGGCATCCCGCCGGCTCGGCGAGGCCGAGCGCTTGCTCGAGGCCGCCCCTAGGACGCCGGCGCGGGGGACAAGACGGGTTCGGATCCGCTCGGCCGAGATCGATCTGCTGCTCGACTTTGGGCAGGTCGAGTCCGCGCTCGACCGAGCCGATCCGGCGCTGGCCGCCGACGCCCGTCGCCCGCGGGTGGCCTCCGCCATGCTGGGCGTGCGCCGAGCCGCGGCTCTGTTTGGGCTCGGGCGGGCCGCCGACTGCCTCGCGTGCCTGGCTGACCTCCCGAAGCCGTACCCGACCGCCGCGCTCGGGGCCCGGGCCCATGAGCTGGAGGGGAGGGCCCGGCTCGGCCTCGGGGAGGGGGCGGCGGCCACGTACGCCCTCGAGGAGGCGAGGCGGCTGGCCGATCGGGCCGGGCTCGAGGGGCTCGCCGAGCGGATCGAGGCGAAGCTCGCCGTGGTCGGGGTCGAGCGGTCCGACCCGGGAGCGGCGCTCGAGCGACTCGAGGCGGCGATGGCGCTCGCCCGGCGCCGGGGCGACGACCGCACCGTCGTCGAGCTGCTCGGGCACATCGGGGTCCTACAGTCTCGCCGCGGAAACGGGAGCGAAGCTCGGGCGTCGCTGCGGGCGGCGATCGAGTGGGCCGAGGCCCGAGGCGACGCATGGGAGCTCGAGCGGTGGACTGGAGAGCTGGGGAGGCAGCTCGCAGACCTCGGGGATCGGGAGGGGGCGCAGCGCTGCCTTCGCCGGGCGCTCGCGCTCGCGCAGAAGGCCGGTCACGAGGCCGGGGTGGCGCGGTGGCAGGTGGAGATCGGGCTGCTCGAGCTCGCCCTCGGCGACATCGGATCGGCCACCGAGACGCTGCGGTCGGCGCTCGCGCAGTCGGAGCGGCTCGGGCACGCCACCTGCGCCGGTTTTGCCCGGGTCGCACTCGCGGCCGCGGTCGGCGGGTCGGCCGCCCGGGAGCACCTGGAAGCGGCGCTCTCGGCGGCCGAGCGGGACAAGAGCGCCGAGCTCGAGGTGCTCGCGCTCATCGGCTTGTCCGGGCTCGAACCGAACGGACCGTGGCTCCGTCGGGCGGAGCGACGGGCGCTGGCTGCCCACGATCTGCGGCTTTTGCGGCGGGTGCGGTTGGCCCGGCCCCCGGAGCGCTGAGCCCGGGGGGCCGAGGGCCAACAACGTAGGACTCTAGCTTCGGCGCCGTCGTCGGGCGAACCAGAGGAGCGCGCCGGCGAGCAGGAACGTCGGTGCCTGGGCGCCCGAGGTGCTGGCGCAGCCGCCGTCATCGACGATCGGAGCTGGGGGCGCCTCGACCACATCGAGAACGAACGCCCGCTCGGTGACCCGGCCCTCTCGGTCTCGGACCTCGAACAGGAGGTTCTGGGTCTCGACTCGGGTCGGGGTGCCGACGATCCGGTACTCGGAGGTGGCCGGGTTCTCGGCTCCCGAAAGACCCTCAGGGAGGCGCCCGCTCAGGAGCGACCACGTATACGGGGGCAGGCCGCCCACCGCGGCGATCGCACGGTCGAAGCCCTGGTCGATGGTCGCGGCGGGCAGGGTCTCGGTGAGGAACTGCAGCCGCTCGTCGTCCCCGATGATGAGGTCGAACGTCTTCTCGTCCGTGGCTTCCCGTCCGGCCGGGCCGGCGTCGGTCGCGGCGATGGCGATGCGGAATCGGCCAACCTGGGTGGGCACGCCGGAGAGGACGCCGTCGGCGGACAGGTCGAGGCCGAGCTCGCGCAGGCGGCCCAGGTTGGTGTCCCAGGTGATGGGCTCGAGGCCGCCTGCGACCTCGAACTGGTGCTGAAAGCGCTCGCCCACCCGGGCCAGGGGAAGGGGCCGAAGCCGAATCTGCAGCGCCCCTTCGGGCAGAATTCGGAACTCCAGCTCGCGGGTGGCGGTGCCGTCGCCATCACCCACCTCAGCGGTGAAGGAGCCGCTGCTCGCCTCGTCGGGCGCGCCGAAGAGCAGGCCGCCGGGGGTCATGTTGAGGCCGGTGGGGAGGCCCTCTGCGGTCCAGGTTCGCTCGCCTGCCTCGGCTCCGCCGGTGGCGACGAGCTGAAAGCCGTACTCGCGGCCGGCGACCGCCTCTGGGACCTGGCGGGTGACGATGGTGAGCGGCTGGCTTCGCTCGGACACGCACAGCTCGAGGGGCTGGGTCGCCGTCTCGGTCTCGTCCTCCTGGTCGGTCATTCGCACCGTGATGGCCTCGCACCCGAGCTCGCTCGGTCGCCCGAAGAACTCCCCGGTGGCCGCGACGATGCCGAGCCCTCGAGGGAGCATTCCTTGGGTGATCTCCCATCGATACGCGCCACTTCCCCCGGCGCCCACCAGCAGGGCGACGTACGTCTCCCCGAGGCGGGCTTCGGGGAGCACTCGGGTGAGCACGCCGACGCTGCCGCCGAGCACCTCGAGCGTGTTGAAGCCGGCGAGGCCGTTGTTGGCCTTCGATACCTCGGCTACGGTGGCCTCCGGGTCGATGAACGCGCCTACATGGTAGGTGCCAGAGTTCGTGGCCTCGGGGATGGTGACGGTCTGGCTGAGGGTCCGACTCTGGCCGGGGACGAGGCTCACGTTCTGTCGGCGCAGCTCCCGGTCGGTCGGGGTGATGACCGGGTTGGTGGACAGGAGGAACGCGACGGGCACGGCGGTGGCGGGCAGAGAGCCTGCATTGCGCACGGTCACTTCCAATTCGACGGTCTGTCCGGCCGTGACTCGGCGGGGGCTGAAGTCTACGCGGTCGACCCGAAGGTCGGGCCGCGGGGGAAGCAGACGGATCCGGGTCTCGGAGCGGATCAGGTTGTTGTCGAAGTCCACCTCCGTGAAGGTTCGCTCCGGGTTCACTTCGACGAACAGCCAGTAGCTGTTTTCGCCGAGCTCGGGGCCCGGGGTGGCCTCG
>DAIQNR010000025.1:0-64649 GCA_036788295.1 Myxococcota bacterium | reverse complement strand
CGCGAAGCTCTTTTCCAGCACCAGCGTGGTGCCGGTGTCGGGATCGGCAAACGGCTTTCGACGCTGGCTTTTCCGGCGAAGCCGCGGCACCGCCCACCTCCGCGTAGCCCTTCTTCACCTTCTCCCGGACGAGCTTGTCGTGCTCGATCTGGGCCTTGGTGTCGCTCTCGAAGCTCTTCGTCTGGATCTGGCCGGAGGTCCCGAGCCGGCCGTAGCGCACCGTGAAGCCGGCGCCCTCCAGCTCGATCTCCCAGAACTTGCTGGAGGTCCCCTCGACCAGCTCGAAGCGCCGCACGCCGATTGGCTATCGCAGCTGGGCTCTTTCGCTCAATAGCCGATCCTCGGTAGCCGATCCTCGTCGGCGGCGGGTCGCCCGGCGACCGATAGGGACAGCTCAGGTCGAAGGTTCATCGGGGCCCAGGCTCGCCTCGAAGTCGTAGCCTTCCATTCCGGGGAAAATGGCGCGGTGGAGCCGCGGGATCATGAGCCCCCGCACCTGGACGAGCTCGGGGAAGATGCGCGCGTCCCGGGTGAGATCCAAGTATCGAATGCCGGCCGAACCTCCGGTCCCCGGTCGATCGCCGATCACCCGCTCGACCAGGCGGGCGTGGCTGTTTCGAAACCCAACGAGCCGAGCCTCGAGCTCGACCAGCCGGTCGAGTACGAGCCGGGGCCACGCGAGCAGCGGGAGGTCGAGGTACACCTCGATGAACAAGAGCGCGGCCCGCACCCGCTCCTCGGGCCAATCGAGTCCCGGCCCAAAGAGAAACGTTCTCGCCCCTTCGGCCTGTGCCTTCGTCCAGCCCGCCCCCTCGCCCCGGGCTACATAGTCGGTGACGAAATGGCGCACCGCCGCCTTGTCCTGCTCCCCTGGGTCGCCGGGATCGCGGGGCGGCACGGACCCGCAGATCGGGGTTCGAAACAGCCACCGGGCGAGGTTCGAGCGTAGGGTGCCCCGGCTCTTCACGTCTTCGAGCGCCGCCTCCACCCGCTCCTTCACGAAGACATCGGGCCGATCGTCGAGCCCGAGCGCCGCCTTCTTTTCGATCTGGTTGTCGATGCGGCGCACGATGGTGGTGAGCGGCTCGAGGATGAACCCCTCGAAGCCGCGGGCCACCTCGGGATCGGGCAGCTCCGCCCGCAGCCGCGCGAGCACCCGCTCCCGCTCCGACCGGGGCAAGCCGAGCAGCTCCTCGAGCTCACGGAGCTGGTGGGATTGCGCCCCGCTCGAGCTCCCGAGCTTCTGCCGAAACGACAAGAACCCCTGAGTCCCGAGCGTCTCCATGAACGCGAAGTGGGCGGTCGCGATCCCGAGCCCTTCGTTCACCCGGGATAGATGCTGCGCCACCGCCGGGACCGCCGACTCGGACAATCGAGGTTGCGAGAGCGCCTCCCTGGCCGCCCGCAGCTCCCGCAGCACGAGCTTGAACACCAGCTCGATGGCCTGGTGAATCACGATGAACTGCATCTCCTCGACCGAGCCGACGTCCGCCTCGCCGTCCACCCCGCCCTGCAGCTGCAGGAGCTGGTCGAGCCGGATGTACTCCCAGTAGGTGGGGTCGATACCTGGATTGCTTGCTTTCGGCTGGTTCACGGGCTTCTACGTCCAATCGTGTCGAAACAAAACCAATAGAGTTTGGGTACGGGAATGGGTGGCGGCCGACGGGCCCGGGTCGGCGAGGGCTCGCTCCGGCGGCGCAAGGACGGCACGTGGGAACTTCGGTTCCGTCATGGCGGCGAGACAATCAGCGCGTACGGGAAAACGCCAGCGGTGGCTCGCAAGGATCGAAACGGGAGGCTGGCCAAGCTCGGCGAGTCGCCGACCCAGGCGCGCCGCCGGGTCCAGGTTCCACCTTGCGTGCCTGGGCGAAGGAGTGGCTCGCGACCGACCAGAGCCCTCGCGAACGGACGCTCCTCCCCGACCTGTCGAAGCGCCTCGGTCACGCCGACCTCACGACGACCCTGAACCAGTACGGATGGGCCGTTGCTTCGACCGACGATCGCGCCATCAACGCGCTCGACGCTCCGCCACACCGGCACCGAGGTCGAGCTCGCACCGGCTCGTCATCGAAGCCTCGTGAGGCGATGGAAGAGCCGAATGGCGCTCCGGTGGACCGACTCGGGGAAGACCCCCTGAGGAGCTCTGGACGGAAGACAAGGAGTGGGGCGCACCTCGATGCGCCGCAGCAGAGAGGAGCGCTTCCTTGGCCGATCTGAAAGCGAGCTCGCTCGCTTCTGACCAAGTGGGGGCGGTTGTGCCGGTGGAATGGAGTTTTTGCTCTTTTGCGTGACGGAACGCAGCCGGACCGGTCACTCTCCTGAGCAGGCCCATGGCGAACGCAGGCGAACCTGGTCGCGTGGCACTTGCGTCCGAAGTCTCCTGGCGAGCGCGCCGGGTCTTCCTGGGTGGCCTGGTGCTCGCGGCGGCTGCGTGCGGGACCGAGACCCCCCCGGCGTCCATCGACCCACCCGAGCCGGTCGTCGACCTGCCGGAGGTGGTGCGCTTGTCCGCTTCGTCGGCGACCATCTCGCTCGGCGGGCAGGTGGATCTCACCTGGGAGGTCTCCCGGGCGGCGACGGTGTCGATCTCCGCGCCCCCGGACTTCGAAGTTTTCGTCGAGGCCTCCGGGACGCTGATTTCGCCCCGGCTGACCGAAGCCACCCGCTTCTCCCTCCGGGCGGAGAACGCGGCGGGCGTCGTTTGGGCCGATGCCACGGTCGCCGTGCAGCCACCACCCGAGGCAGCCCGCATCGATCGTTTTCTCGCGACCCCGGAGACATTCTCGGGGGGGAGCCAGGAGGTTTCCCTCTTCTGGCAAGCGACCGGACGGCTCCAGCTCTTTGTTCAGGGTGTCGAGGATGGAGGCTTCCCCGGACAGGCCGCTTCTCTGTACCGCCTCCGCATCGCCGAACCCACCGTCTTTGCCCTGGTCGCCACCGGGGAGGACGGTTCCGTGGTTCGAGCCGAGGCCCGGGTGCAGCGGGTCGGCGAGGAGATCGAGCCCAACGACCGGCGGGAGGAAGCGCAGGCCATCGAGCCGGGGACCCCGATCCGGGGGACGATCACCCAGGGCGACGTGGACTGGTATGCGGTGTGGGTCCCGGAGGGGTTTTCGGTCTCGGCGTCGCTCGACCCCGACTGCGGCTTCGACAGCCTGCTCGAGCTGTGGGGCCCAGCGGCGGAGACACCGCTCGAGCCCCGGTTCCTCGCGGAAAACCATGGACCGCACCCCGAGGCGGACTGCGCGGGCATCGACCCAGCCGCCGTGCCTGCGGCGGTGGAGCGGGTGGAGGGCCTCCACTTCCTCGCGGTTCGGGGCTTCGACCGCTCGAGCGTCGGAGCCTACCAGCTCTCGGTGGACCTCGTGGCCCCCGGCTGCGGCAATGGGCTGGTCGAGCCCCGCCAGGGCGAGCAGTGCGACCCCCCGGGCCAGCGTTGCTCCGCCGATTGCCGGGTCGAAGGGCTGCGCAGATACACCGGACCGCCGCTCGTGCTCGAGCTTCGGCCCGCGGTCCCGGTGGAGATTCGCCTCGAAGCGGCGGGCACGATCTTCGGCCGGGTGGCGGGCGAGGGCGGCGAATGCCCGTCGGGGGCCCAGATCGGCCGCTTCGACCTCGACCGCACGGGGGGAAGGACCCTCTTGCCTGTCGGGACCTCGACCCGGTGCGAGCTCATCGCTGAGCCGCTGCCCGCCGGGCGGTACCTCGTCGATGCCGAAGGTCCGGCGTCCCTCGCCCTGACGCTCTCGGCGCGGGCCCGGGGCTGCGGGGATGCCGTGCTCGACGTGGGGGAAGAGTGCGACGAAGGCGACCCGACGGAGGGCTGCGGCCCGGACTGCCGGCTTCGGGCGGCAGCCGTCGCCGAGCCCGGGGTCGCGGTCGAGCTCTCGATCCCGCCGGGCGCTACCCGCTACGTGCGGGTCCCGGTTTCGGTGGCGGGGTCATCCATCCAGGCGCGGGTGCTGTCGGACCCAGCCTGCTTTCGGCTCGGCCTCGCCGACGATGGCTTCTACTTTCTCACCGAGGCCTCGCCCGGCGAGCCGCTCTCTGGGGCGGAGGAACTATACGACCGCCCCGCGGAGGACGTTTTCGTCGCGGTGACCCGGACCGGACCGGTCGGCACCGCGCGGGTGCTCGTGGACGTCGTGCCCCCGGCCTGCGGGGACGGACGCATCCAGCACCGGATCGGCGAACAGTGCGAGCCGTCCCTCTCGAGCGTCCCCTGCACCGCCGACTGCCGGTTTTCCGTCGCGGCAACGCAGCCTGCGTCCAGCGAGGTCGCGTACCTCCCATTCGTGCTGGCCGCGAACGAGGCCCGGTTCCTGGCGGTCACGGCGACCGCAGCCGGACGCATGTTCATGCTTCTGCATCCGGAATCCCTGCGGCCGCCCATCACCAACTCGAACTGCGACCGGGGCCCCCGGCTTCGGGCCGCCCTCTACGACGAAGAGGGTAGGCGGCTCCTGCAGCAGACCGAGAGGCCCTGTCCCTCGTTGACCCGACAGCTCCCGGCCGGAACCCACTACGTCCTCATCGAGAACCTCGACGCCGCGCCCGCCGCGTCGTCGTCCGAGCTGCTCCTGAATTTCCCCCCGGGTCGCTGCGGAGACGGCATCGTCGACGTGGGCGAAGAGTGCGACGGCGGGGCCGGCTGCCGGTCCGACTGCACGCTTCAAGGAGGGATGCGCCGCGAGCGGGAGCCCAACGACGACCCGCGCCGAGCCGAGCCCCTACACCCGTTCACGGACCGGAGCCTGGTCGGCCGATTGCCCGTCGGCGACCGGGATGTCTTCGCGATCGACATCGCGCCGGACTCCGAGATGCCGCTCGAGGTTCGGCTCCGCTACGAAGACTCTCCTCTCTGCGGGGACACGCGCATCCGCTGGCGCGACGCGCGGGGAAGGGTGCTCCGTGAGGAGGTCTTCTGCAGGCTCTCGTTTCGCGAGCGTGACCGATGGCTGAGGGAAGGGCGCTACTACCTGGAGCTCGTCGCGCGCTCCTTCCCGCCGGTCGGCGTGTACCGTCTGGAGGTCGATACCCGATGACATCCGCCCTTCGCGTCGCGCTCGTTGCCCACTGGGCGGCCCTTTCCCTCGCCTGCAGCGAGGACCGGCTGACGGCACTGCAGCTCTCCTTCGAGCATCCCGACCGGCTCGACTTCGGGGTCGTTCCGGTCGGCACGGCGCGGACTCTGCCTCTCGTCCTGAGAAACAACGGGGAGATCCCGGTTCGGGTCGACCGGGTTCGGAGCGAAGCGCCTCCCTTCGCGCGCTTCCAAATCCGGCCCGAATCGGTCGCCGTCGCCCCGCAGCTCGAGGTCCCGCTCCAAGTTCGGTTCGCCCCCGATGCTCCCACCGGGCCGCTCTCGTTCGACCTGTTCTTGGTCACCGCGGAGCTGGGCGAGCTCCCGGTCGCGGTCACGGCGGAGGGCGTCCGCGAGGGTCTCGCCGCCGAGCCCCGGGCCCTCGACTTCGGCCGCGTGCTCCGGGGCTTCACATCGACCCGGCAACTCGAGCTGCGCTCGCTGTCGTTCGAAGACATCACGCTCGTGCTCGCCATCGAGCCGGCGGAGCACTTCGCGACCGCTCCTGTGACCCTCCGCCCCGGCGATCGGGTCTCGGTGCGGTTTCGCTACGCTCCGGCCTCCGAAGGTCCCCCGGGACGGGACGACGCGGTCGCGGTCTTCTCCACCTGCCCCGAACCCCGGTGCCGGGTGGAGGTCCCGCTGACCGGGATGGCGATCACCGAGCCGGTGGAGTGCGAGCCCGACCCGGTAGACTTCGGCGCGGTCGCTCCGGGTGCGCTCTCTGCCGCCGTCGTCAGGTGCCGAAACATCAGCGAAAACGAGGTCGAACTGCCGTCTTCGGAGGTCACCGAGGGCGCCGATTCGGGCTTTTCGGAAATCGAGTTCGAAGCCTCCGTCCTTCACCCCGGCGCCTCGAAGGACGTTCTTCTTCGCTTCTTTCCGCCGCGCGGGGCCGAGCCTGGGCCTGCGCGGGGCACCTGGACGCTCCGGGTCTCGGAGACCGATTCGGGCGTCCGGCTGAGGCCGGTGAGGGTCGCGTTGCATGGTCACGCCGGTGGTCCGGTGCTGCGGGTCCGGCCGCCGGGCGTCGATTTCGGTCGGGCGGCGTTAGGGATCACCGCGAGGGCGACGGTCGAGATCGCGAACATCGGGGACCAGCTGCTGACCGTCCGGGACTTCGAGACGGACGGACCGTTCTTCGTCGAAGCCTCCGGCGTTCTCGCCGTCGGGCCGCGAGCGACCGAGAACCTGGTGCTCGCGTTCAGCTCCACGGCGGCGGGCGAGGCGCGGGGCGCGCTTCGCTTTCGCAGCGACGATCCCGAGCGTCCGGCGGTTCAGGTCGAGCTTCGCGGGCGCGCCCTCGAACTGTCGGAGTGCGAGCTCGGGTTCTTGTCCGGGCCCGCCGACTTCGGGAGCGTGGCCGCGTTTCGAGCCACGGTGGTCGGCGTCGCGGTCCAAAACCAAGGGATGGAGCCGTGCCTGCTCCGGGAGCCCCGCGTGACCGGCACCGGTTACGACCTCGCGAGGGGGGACGAGGAGCGGCTGCTGCTTCCCGGCGAGGTGGCGGTGTACGTGCTCCGCTTCGCGCCCAAGGATCTGCTCGATGACCCCGGGGAGTTCGAGATTCTCACGTCCCGGCGCCGCGACCCGCGGCGCCGCCTCTCCGCGAGCGGACGCGGGGCGCTCGATGTGCCGCTGATGGATCCGGACGCGATCGACTTCGGGGAAGTCAGCGCGGGCTGCGCCGCCCGCCAGACCGTCCGCGTCCACAACACCACGGAGGAGGCGATCACGCTGCGCGACGTCCGCCTCGAGGCCACCGGCCCGGGCTTCGGCTTCGAGAGGCCGCCCCCCGATCTGAGAATCGAGCCCCATGACTTCGGGGAGGTCCCGGTCTTCTACGAGCCGCGCGAAGGAGACACCGAGCCCGAGGTCGGACGCATGTCCCTCGACTTCGGCGACGCTCCGGCGGGACATGTCACCCTGCTCGCTCGTCCGGTCGAGCGGGCGCGGGTCGAGGAGCGGTTTCGGCAGGGGGGCCGCTCCGAGGTGGACCTGCTGTTCGTGATCGACAGCTCGGGCTCGATGCGCCCGTACCAGGAGGCGGTCCGGGCCGGGCTCCCCGAGCTCCTCGAGACGGCGCGACACTGGGGCGTGGACCTCCGCATCGCCGTCGTGAATATGGACGGGGATGGTGCGTGCCGCCGGGTGTGGGAAGTGCCGCGCCAAGGGGCCCGTCAGGGGGATTGCGGCTTCTTCTCCGAGGGGGATGAACAGCGACGGGCCCCCGCGTGGCGGGTGCTTTCGAGCGGCACGGTGCCCAGCCTGGAGACCGCTTTCGGCCATACTTCCAACCTCGGTACCGATGGATCCCGCTTCGCCAGGGGGTTTGGTGCCGCGGAGCTGGCGCTCGAGCCCCGCCGGCTGCTCGGCCACAACCGGGGCTTGCTCGAGCGAGACCACCCGCTCTTCTCCATCCTCTTCGTGAGCGACAAGCGCGAGCAATCGGCGCGGGAGGTTCGCCGATACCAGGCGCTGTTCGCGTCGATCGTCGGACAGTTCGACCGCGACCGCCACGCCGTGAGCGGTCTGTTGCCGGAAGCATGCCCGGATGACGCTCGGCCCTGGGTGGGCCGCTATGCGGCCGCGGTCTGCGCGACGAGCGGCGTCATCGGGCAGTTCGACGACACCGGCCAAGGGATCATTGGGGGCATGGGGCGGGTGGCTCGCGCCGTCTTGGGCCAGCGTGAGCGCTTCATGCTTCGCCGCCCGGTGTTCTCGGGGAGCATCGAGATCGAGGTGGACGGGGTTCCGGTTCCGTCCACGACCTTGGGCCGCACCCGCTGGACCTATCTTCAAACCTCGAACGCGGTGGCATTCGAGCCGAACAGCGTGCCCGCCTACGGATCCGAAGTGGTGATTCGCTACCGGCCCCGCTGCGAGCGGAGGCGGACATGACGCGCCAGAGCTTGCTCGCCCGATTGCGGCGCCTCCTCGGTTCGGGGGCGGTCGCCTGCGGTCCCGGCCCCGAACCGACGGATCCCTCCCCGCCGGTGCCGGTGCCCCCCCCGAAGTGGTGCGGTTTTCCGCTTCGTCGGCGACGGTCGCGCTCGGCGGGCCGGTGGACCTCACCTGGGAGGTCGCCCGGGCGGCGACGGTCACGATCTCGGCCCCGACAGACGTCGAAGTGTTCGTCGAAGCCTCCGGGTCGCTGATTTCGCCCCCGCTCACCGAAGTCACCCGCTTCTCCCTCCGGGCGGAAAACGACGCCGGCGCCGGGGCCGACGTGACCGTCAGCGTCGAGCGCCCGCCCGCATAGATCGCCTTGAAGCGACGCCCGAGACCTTCTCCGGGGATGGCTTCGGGGTGGGGCTCGTGGGGCGGGCCACCGGCCGGCTCTGGCTCTTGGTCCAGGGAGAAGACGGGGTTCCCTGCAGAGCGCGCCTCCTGCCATCGGCTGCGCATCACCGAACCCACCATCTTCACCCTGGTAGCTCATGGCGAGGATGGTTCCGAGGTTCGGGCGGAGGCTCGGGTCCAGCGCATCGGGGAGGAGCTCGAGCCCAGCGACCGGCGGGAGGATGCGCAACCCATCCAGCTTCACCGACCTCTTCGACCGAATAGCGTCGATCAAGTCTCGCGTTCGCAACTTGGGCGACACGAGGTCGGGCCTGGTCCTGGGTGAGCTCGAGCCAACGAACCCGAGCCGTATCTCGCCAGAGGGTTTGGGCCGCGAGTTGGCGCTCGATGAGGGCCCGGGCGGACATAGGCGATGCAAGTTCGTCGAGCCGTCGTCGTCGCTGGTGGTGGCGCGAGGAGGAGCATACCGAGCGTCTGTGACCGACGAGAGCGAAGCGGCGACGACGCCAGCGGTGGCGGGGGCCGGCGAGATTGTGCCGATGATTTCCGCCCGGGCCCTAAAGCGAGGCGAGAGGTCCTCCGCTTCTTCAGCGGCCGGTCGTCGCCTTTGGGCCGCGGGGTGAAGGCCGCCGGCGCCCCGATTTCGGATGCTTTGGACGGGCATCGGGCTTTGCATTCGAAGAGCCGTGCGGGTCCACGTTCTCCTTGGGGCGTCCACGGTCCACGGCCCCCGGCTGCCGGTTCGCATGGCCTCGAGCGGCGGCGGATTCCGAGGGTTGCTGGACCGCGGAGGGTCGATTCTTGCCCTTCCCCCTCCGGTCCGGAGCCTGGCCTCGCGCGGCCCGCCGGCGCTCCTCCTCCCTGGCCGCCGCCGCGATCTCCGCGAGGACGGAGCCCGTGTCGGTCTTCGTTTGGGCGACCTGGTGCCGACCGGTGAGCGGGGTGTCGGGCGTCAGCTCCATGCGCTCGTAGGCGTGCCAGATCTCCTGCCCGTAGCGCAGCCCGCGCACGCTGGGATCGTAGGGGCTCATGAAGGTGATGAGGTTGTTCACGTCGCGGAGCAGGATCTCTTTGGCGTTTTGGTTTCGCGTGGCGTCGATCGACTGGGGAAAGTCGATCACCACCGGGCCGTCGGCCCCCATCAGCACGTTGAAGTCCGAGAGGTCGCCGTGGACGATCCCGGCGCAGAGCATGCGTACGACTTCCCGCAGGAGCTGCTCGAACACGCTGCGGGCTTCGTCGCGGCTCAGCTCGACCTCGGCCAGTCGGGGCGCAGGATCACCATCGGCGTCCTTGACGAGCTCCATGATGAGAACTCCGTCCACGAAGTGAAACGGCTCCGGCACCCGCACGCCGGCGTCGCGGAGCCTGTAGATGACGTCGACCTCGGCCGACCGCCACGCGTCCTCGTCTTTTCCGCGCCCGTACCGCGTCCGCTTGCTCATCGCGCGCTCGTCGCGTGAGTTTCGGACCCGCCGGCCCTCGGTGTACTCCGAACGGTTCTTGAAGCTGCGGTTTTGGGCGTCCTTGTAGATCTTGGCGACCCGCTCTTCGCCCCCGGCCACCACCAGGTAGACCTGCGCCTCCTTGCCGCTCATCAGCGGGCGCACGACCTCCTCGATGATGCCCTCGTCGGACAGGGCGGCGAGGCTGTCGGGCAGGCGCATCTCGGGCTCGTCCTCTCGGCTCGGCCACATGGGCCGCGGCGCGACCTTGGACGGCGCCTCCAGCCTTGGTCCAGCCCAAACGACGGGATTCTCGAGCCCGAGGTCACACATAGGGTAAACGATCGGTGCCTCGGATGTCCCGCTGGGGCGGGAACGCTGGCGGAAGGCCGAGAGGGTTCCGATCGAGCCTTGTCCCTCCTGGCAGTCCAATGACAGGGTCGGCGGGCCATGAGCGACCTCGACGACACCCGCCAGAGCTGGAACATCGCCACCAAGAATCACAACGCTCACAAGGGCGATCAGGCGGCTTTCATCAGGAGCGGGAAAGACACGCTGTTTCAGGAGGAGCTCGAGCTGCTCGGACCGCTCGAGGGGAGGCGGCTCGTCCACCTTCAGTGCAACGCCGGGCAAGATACGCTCTGCCTGGCGCGGCGGGGTGCGCGCGCCACCGGGGTGGATCTCAGTGACGAAGCGGTTCGGTTCGCACGGCGGCTCTCGGCGGACACGGGCATAGAAGCCTCGTTCGTCGAAGGCGATGTGGCGACTTGGATGCGCGAAACATCGGCGCGCTTCGAGCTCGCCTTCTCGAGCTACGGGGCCGCGGGGTGGCTGCCGGGTCTCGACGCCTGGGCGAGCGGCATCTACCGCGTGCTCACGCCCGGTGGTCGCTTCGTGTACGTAGAGTTTCACCCCTTGGTGTGGAGCCTCGGCCCCGATCTCCGACTCACGGGCGACGACTACTTCGCAAAGACCCCCTTCGTGGAGCCGGTGGGGGACTACGTGGCGGAGTCCGGCGAGGGCCTCGGCGTGGTGACCAAAGGCGCCACCGAGCCGAACACCGTGCCCGCGCCCTCGTGGCAGCACACCCTGGCCGACGTCGTCTCGGCGCTGCTTCGCGCCGGCCTCCATCTCGAAACTCTTCGCGAGTATCCGTACGCCAACGGCTGCAAGCTGAACCCGAGCCTGGTGATGGACGACCAGCGGCGCTGGACTTGGCCTGAAGGGACCGCGAAGGTCCCGCTGATGTTCGCCGTCGCCGCTCGACGCCCCGCGCGCGAAACCACCTAACCCCTGCTCGTCCAAAGTCGACGGCTTCCGCCTCGAAGAAGGCTCATGTGATCGCCGGCACAGGTGGCGAAAACGGCCATTTCGTGCTCTGGGCCGGTGGGAAACCGCACCATCTCGCCGGCCTCTACGCGCTGGCGGTGTCGCCGCTTCGCTCTCGTCGGCCACACGACGCAGATGGAGGAGGCGACTCATGGTATCCCAAGGAGACTCCATCCGTTCCAACTCTTCATTCCACGACCTGGCCTCTCCCGTTCCCCATGCAGGGTTTACACCAAAGATCAGCGTTGTGGCCTATGGGCGCAGTCGATTTCGATGGCTCGCCGGACTCGAATCCCAAAATGGGCATGGCGGTTCCTTTATCGCTATGGCATGACAAGAGGGTTCTAAGTTGGTTCGGAGAATCCCCATGAGCGCCCACCCGATTGCCTGCTCGCATTGCACCCGCACCTGGCTGAACAAGGGAATCGTCCTCTTGCTCGTCGCATCGACCTCCTGCGGCGGAGGGGACGGGGCTGCTCCCGACCCGGTTCCCCCCGGATCGGAGCGGGCATTCGTCACAGTGAAGGTCGTCGATGCTCTGGGTTTCGCGAAGACCGGGGCTGCGGTATCCCTGGCCGACGGGACCGGGTCCACCGGCACCACCGGGCCCGACGGGCAAACCCTCGTCGAACTCCCTGCCGACCGGAACGTCCTGCTCCAAGTCAACCTTACGGGTCATACCCGGCAGTTTCGCCCGCTGCGGGTGGCGGCGGGCAGCACGGCCTACTTGAAGGCGACGTTGCTTCAACGGGCGCCTGCGCTGACCCTTCCCGATGCCGCAGCCGGGGGCACGCTCGTGGGCAAGAACGCGGCCCGCCTGACCCTGCCTGAAGGCGCGCTGGTCGATGCGGTCACGGGCGCGGCGGTGTCGGGCGCGGTTCAGGTGGAGATGACGCCGGTCAACACGAGCTCGCACGAAGCGGGCGCCTTTCCCGGCAGCATGCGCGCCATCTCGGGCGACACGGAGGGACAGCTCGTGACCTACGGCCCCGTGGAATACATCTTCACCCGGGATGGACGCCGCCTGCAACTTGCGCCGGGCAAGACCGCCGAGATCGAGATGCCGCTGCACGCCACGCTGGACGTGGACGGCACACCGCTCGAAGTGGGCGAGACGATGCCGGTGTGGTCGCTCGACGAAACCACGGGCATCTGGCGGCAGGAGGGGGAAGGCACCGTCGTCGCGTCGGCGAGCGCCACCGGCCTTGCGCTCCGCGCCACCGTGACCCATTTTTCGTGGTGGAACCCCGACCACTTCAGGAACGCGAGGCAGGTGAGGATCAGCTTCGTCGTCGAGGACGGCGTGATCCCCACGGCGTGCTGCGACGTCGAAGGATTGACCACTCCCGGTTTCGACGGTCCATCCGGCATCGCATCCACCACGTTGCCGATCGGCGGCGGCACGGTGGTCGTGGACACCCCGTCGCTCTACATCTTTACCGCCCTGGGCCTGAGCGAGCAGGGGCCGCTGTTCGGCGGCGTCCTCGACGTGCTCGTACCCGAAGGCGACTCGCCCTTCGATCTGACCATCACGCTGACCCCCGATCCGGACACGCCCAACCCGATCATCACGTCGCCCGAAGCCGGCGTGACCGCCTACACCCGGGACACGCAGACCGTGTTGGTCAGCGTCAGCGGAGATGAACCCGATCTCGTCGAACTGCGGGTCTTTGGCCAGATCGTGGGCCCAATGGTCGGCTCGCAGGAGAACGGCTACGCCTTCGATTGGGACACGACGGACTTGGTGGAAGGCGAGTACGAAATCGACGTCCGCGTGACGCGCGGCGAGTCGGTCCTCATCAGCGGTCCACGCACCGTGGTGGTCGACCGAACGCAGCCGCAGGTGGTGGGCCGAGCGCCCGAACCCGATTTCCTCCAGACGACCCCTGATGTCGTCGTGGTGGCCACGTTCAACGAGCCGATCGACCCAGCCAGTCTGGCCACTCCGGAAGATCCCGCCGAGCTTCGGACCGAGCTGCGTCGAGGCGGGTTGCCAACCGACCCGTTGGTCCCCGCCGCGGTGGCGCTCAGCGAGGATGGACGAAGACTGTCGCTCACACCGCTCGAGTCGCTGACCACCGGCGCGAGCTACGGGGTATTCATCGCCGGGCTGAGGGATCGTGCAGGAAACACCATGGCGCCCGATGCGTGGGGCTTTTCGGTGCCGCTGTTTGCCGTCGCGGGGCCTGACCTCACGGTGCTCGATGACGTGACCAAGGCGATTGTGGTCGGTCGTCCTGCTCTGGCGCTCGATGGCAGCGACCAACCCGTGGTGGCCTGGACCAGCGCGGTCGACAACGAGGCGCGCATCCAGGTGCGGCGCCTGGTGGGGCCCCTTTGGGTCAGTCTGCCGCCGCTGATCGTGACCGCTCCCCTCGACCCCAACCTTTCCATGGTTCTGGACCCGGCCGGCCAGCCCATCGTGGCGTGGACCCAGAACACCCCGAACACGCCCCTGACCGCGTGCACGAGCATCATCGCCATTCAACTGTTCGTCGCCCGCTTCAACGGAAGCACGTGGGACCGGCTCGGCGACGGCGATCTCAATGCCGACCCTTGTTCGCAGCCACGGCGCCCTCGACTCGCCCGGGATCTCGCCGGCCGCCCCGTGCTCGTAGCGTCCGAAGGCGCGGGCAGCCGCACCCTGCGGGTCCAGCGCTTCGGCGGAAGTGCTTGGGAGCTGCTCGGGGTGATTCTGCCGCGATCTCCATCCGCCACAGCCAGCGTGGTGGGCCTCTCCCTGGCTCTGCAGGACAACCTGCCCTTGGTGCTCGTGAGCGAAAGCCGGGGCGGTCCGATCGACCATTTTGTCTCACGGCTCGACAACGGCGTCGCCGAGCCGCTCGGCCCGCTCATCGCCACCGGGAACGTATCTGACCTATTCCCCGCCCTGGAGATGGACGGCTTTGGCCGCGCCGTCGTGGCGCTGCCATTGACCTTCAGCGAGATGCGGGTGTTCCGGTTCGACGGTTCATGGGTTCCGCTGGGCGGACCGCTGACCGCCGGGGTGGGCGCCACGCAGCCGTCCATCGTGTTCGGTGGCTCGGAACCCAGAGTGACCTACCGCGGGGCCCTGACTTCCCCGGTGTTCACCCAGCGATACGACGGCACGCTCGACGCATGGAGCGACCCCGTGACCGTCTTGAACCAGGCGGGCAACATCTCCGACACCGCCCGCGCGCAACCCACCGGTCCGACTTGGGTCGCCGCCTCCACCGGTCCGTTCAACGGCGAACTGCGCGTGTTCCGCGCCGACGCCCTGCCCTGACGCCGAAGGCAAAGCAATCCGGCCAGGCGCCGCACAGGCAGGCGTCCGGCGCGGCAAAACGGTCATCGGCGACGGTTGATGGGCCGTTCGGGGGCGTTGACAGGCATCGAGGCCATCGTTTGGGGCGGCCGGCAACGAACAAGGCCCGATCTTTCCGGGCGGAGCTCGGATGCGGAGGCCCCACGCGTTGCCGATGCGCTCCTCCTTCACGAACTGGCCATTGTCGTCGAGGACGACGCGGTTCAGATGGCGCCCGGCGAGGGCGCCGAGCAATGGGTTCTTCTTCCACCCGGGAAACATGGGGCCGTCGTAGAGCGCGAGGCCGCAGGGGGCGATGGACGGGGTGTCGTGATGGCGGGGGGGCTCGATGCCCTCAGCAAGGCCCCTACGCGGACTCGAGCGTGCCGATGAGGAGCGATGGCGGTCCGCTCCATCGGCGCTGGCACGCCCTGTCCGACTCGATAGTTCTTCCGACACGACTCGCTCGCGATGTGCACCGCCTTCGAAGTACGAAAACAGGGGGCAAGTTTTGCACGGCACATCGGGGTGGTCTGGGGCGGTCTTGACGGCGCTCTCGTTTCCGGTTGTCTCTGCTCGGGCGACACAGGGCCGAATGTCCTGGCTCGCATCGAGCCGAAAAGAAGACCCACCATGGCCGCACCTACATCTACCACCGCAAACACGCCTCTTCTCGGGACCGCCCCGGCGGTGGACTTCGAGCTCGAAGCCGCCCGCAATCGCATCCTCGCTCTGGTGCATCTCTGGATGTCGGTGTGGGATGCCAATCGAGGGGACGCAGCGCCTCTGCTCGACCTGCTCTCGCCCGAGGGGTTCACGATCGAGCTGCTCGAGGAGAAGCAGACGCTCACGACGATCGAAGCCGTGCGCGTCTGGTTTGCCCGCTTCCCCCAGATGGTGAAGCAGGACGTCCATATCGTGGAGTCGGTGGACATCTCGCGAGCGGCTGGCGGCCGGTGGCGGTCCGTGACCCACATCCGAGGACCAGGGCTCACGGTGACCGACCAGCCCTTCCTCGTCCGCTCCCTCCACGATTGGGAAGTCGTAGACTACGGCGGGCTCCTCCCCCGGGTGGCCCGCATGACCATTCGGCTCGTCCGCGAAACCTGAACCCGAAAAGGAATCCGCATGCCCATCGACCTCACCGCGCCCCCGACCGTCGAAGTGACGGGAGTCATCCGAGCCCCGCTCGCCCAAGTATGGGCGGCCTTTCGACCTTTCGGCCCCGAGATCATGCAGTGGTGGCCGATCTACGAGTGGGTTCGTCTCGAAGACCCCGGGCAAGACGTGGTGGGGTGCGTGCGGACGTTTCTCACCAAGAGCGGGCGCACGTACCGCGAGCGCCTCGTCGAGCGGAACGACGAGGCCTACACCGAGCGCTACGACATGCTGTCGGTGGAGCCGAGCGTGCCCACCTTCGAGGGGGCGGTCACCCGGGTTCAGATGTCGGACGGGGGACAGGGAACCACGCTCGTGGTCTGGCGGTCCTGGAGCAAGGCGAACGCCATCCTTCTCGGTCAAATCCGGTCCACGCAAACGGAGGTGTACCAGGGCGCGCTCGCGTCCCTCGATCGCCACTTCAACCCCTCGCTCGGGACACTCGAGGTGCGCGTGGGCCGGGCGCAAGGCTTGAAGAACGGGTCCCTGCTCCCCACCGAGGCCTATGTGGTCGTGGATCTCGATGGCGGAGTCCCCGTGCGGACGCGGGTTCGGCACCTCACGGAGTCGCCAGTGTTCGGGGAGAGTTTTTCGCTCGAGGTCCTCTCGAACCAAGGCCGTCTGCGCATGTCGGCGTGGGATGCGCACCTGGGGCGCGACCTCCCGCTCGGGGCGTCCGAGGTGGAAATCCACGGCCTCCCGTCGGGCGAAAAGAAGTCGGTGACGGTCAACCTCCACGGCTCGGCCGGCCCCTCGAACGGGACGGTCGCGCTGGAGCTCACGCTGCGGCTGAAGCAGGGGGATTCGCTCCCCGAAACCGACGTAGAGCAGCGCCTCGAGCACCTCGCCGTGCTCCAGACCATGCTCGAGAAGCTCACGAAGCAGGCCCTCCAGATCGCGCAGCAGGTGGCGCAGGGGCCGCAGCCAAAATGGGGCTACGCCCGCTACGACCGGACCAAGGCCCTCCCGGACGTCCCGCTCGAGGATCTCCCGCGCATGGTCGCGGGGCTTCCCCCGGAGGCCGCCTTGTCGCCGGAGAAGATCGGCCGCCTCGTGCAGCGGGGGGTCGAGTACCTGTACAGCCAGGCCTCCTTCCTGAAGCGCGCCGAGGCGGACACCCAAGATCCGTATCTCGCGTACTTCGGCGGGTGGGTCGAGCCCCCGAAGCACATCGTCGATCACTGGAGAGACGACGCGGAGCTCGCCCGGCAGTTCATCCAGGGGGTCGGCCCGATGGTCCTCACGAGGGTGACCGACATCGCCGTGGTCCCCGCCGGCATGAGGTCGCTCCAGCCGGGCGGGCAGTCCCTCGAGGCGCTCGCCGCCAACCGTCGGCTCTACCTGCTCGACTACGCCGCGCTCGCGGATCTGAAGCCCTACCGTGACATGGTTTTCTATGCGCCGTACGTGCTCGTGTACGTCGAGCAGCCCCCGGGAGCCCGGCCCCGATTGAACCTGGCCGCGATCCAGCTCACCCGCAGCGCCGGCCCGAACCCGGTGTACACCCCCGACAGCACGCCGAAAAACCGGTGGGCCTTCGCGAAGATGCACGTCGCGTGCGCCGACAACCAATACCACCAGTGGCTGTTCCACCTTGGCTACGCCCACCTCGCCATGGAGCCCTTCGTGGTCGCGTGGCACGACGCCCTGCCTTCGGATCACGTCGTCTCGAGGCTGCTCGCCCCCCACTTTCGCGATACGATCGGGATCAACTTCTTGGCTCGGCAGACCTTGGTGTCGGAGATCGCTCCGTTCACCGACCGGACGTTCTCGACCGGGACCGCTCAAGCTCTCCAGATGTTTCTCGGAGCGTGGAAGAGCTTTGACTTCTTTGAGCAGAGCTTCCCAAAGGAGCTCGCTCGGCGGGGCTTCGACGAGGCCCGAAGCGACGGCCTCGAGGGATACTTCTACCGGGACGATGGGTTCTTGGTCTGGAACGCGCTCGGTGACTACGTGCGTGACGTCGTGACTTCGGCCTACCCGGACGACGGCGCCGTCGCTGCCGACACCGCGCTCGCCGCCTGGGCAGCGGAGTCCACCCACCCCGACAAGGCCGACATCCCCGGGTTCCCAAAGAGCTTCCCGACGCGCGCCTTGCTGGTGGACACCCTTCAAGCCCTCATATGGGCGGTGAGCGCGCAGCACTCGGCGGTGAACTTCTCGCAGTACCACTTCCTCTCGTACGTCCCGAACCGGCCCGACTCGCTGTTTGCCGCCATGCCCGAGGGCATGGACGAGATCGACCCGAAGGTCATCGCCGACGCGCTGCCCGGCCCGAAGGTGAGCCACTTCCAAATCAGCTTCGCCTGGCTGCTCGGTCTGCCCAGCGATCACCCCTTGACCGCGGTGGACGCGATGGCCGAGATCCATCCCGAAGCGCACCACCGCTTCCAGGCCGCGCTGAAGGACATCTCGGCGAAGATTCGAGCGAGAAACGAGGCCCTGGTCGCAGAGGGGCTCGACCCCTATCCCTACCTGCTGCCCGAAAACGTCGCCTCCAGCATCGCGATCTGACGCCATGAAGACGCTCGACATCGTGTTTCAGGGGGGCGGAGCCCGAGGCCTCGCCCTGAACGGCGCGCTGGCCGCTCTCGAGCGGTCGGGCCACGCACCCGGCCGCGTGGTGGGGACGTCTGCGGGGGCCATCACGGCCGCCCTCGTCGCCTCGGGGTACAGCGGAGAAGAGCTTTGGGCCACGAGCCTCGAGCTCGGGCCGACCGGCGCCTCGCGGATGACGGAGTTCATCGGCCACCCCCAAGGCTTCGACGACAGCGAGCTGCTCGGCAGCAGCCTCGCCGGGCTGCTCTCCGAGGTCGAGATCCCGCTCGTGCCCGAAGCCTTCGAGCACCGGGCCGAGCTCTGGCTGCTTCGGCGCCTGCTCGCGGTCCGGCCCTTTGCGAGTTTGTTTTCGCTGGTGGAACGCGGAGGATACTTCTCGGCGGATGGGTTCTTGGCGTGGCTCACGGAGAAGCTCGACGCGGGGGGGCGGGACATGAGCCGCCTCAGCCTCGCCGAGCTCTTCGCGCGTACCGGCAGGCATCTCTCCGTGGTGGTCAGCGACACCCACGCGGGCACGATGCGGGTGCTGAACCACTTGACCACGCCCCACTGCCCCGTTCTGTGGGCTGTTCGCATGTCGATGAGCATCCCCTTCTTCTGGCCCGAGGTCCGGTGGCGGGCCGAGTGGGGCACCTATCTGGGCGAGAGCCTCACCGACCACGCGATCGTCGATGGCGGCGTCGTCTCGAACTTTCCTCTCCGGCTGATCGTCTCTCCCGAACCCTGGATCGAGGCCATCATGGGCGAACCGGCGGACCCGGATCAGATCGTGCTCGGGCTCTCCCTCGACGATCGCCTCCCCGTGCCCGGAGGGACGAGCGCGCGTCCGATTACCGAGCACGTGGGGACTTCGAAGCTTCACGACCAGCTCCTGGGCCGGGTGGAGCGGCTCGCGAACACCGTGCTCGATGGCAACGACCGGGCCGAGGTGAGCCAGCACCCGGACCTGGTCTGCCACCTCCCGGTCATGGGGTACGGCGTGGTCGAGTTCCACATGAGCCCGGCTCGGATCGAGGCCCTGCTCGACGCCGGCGGAGCCGCGCTCGAGGCCTGGCTCGACCGCCATGACGCTCCGAAAACGGTGGCGCACGCCCAGTCCCGAGTCCGGGCGCCCTCCCCCTGATCGCGCATGGCCGGCTCGGAAGCCGAGGACCATCGAAGGTCGAGCCTCGGGCGTCGACCGGCGACTGGCCCTGTGGCAGCGTCAGTTCCGCGCAGCCATGGTGAAGCGAACGGATGTGGGACGCGTGGTGAAGATCCTCCATGAGCTCGGATCGTTCGGGCTGGTCGGGGGATTTGCGGTGCAGCTCGTGTTGCTCGGCTCGGCGGGGCCGGCTCCGTTGCCGGTCGAGCTCATCGCGAAGTGGGTGCTCGCGCCGTCGCTCCTCGCGGTGATCGGCAGCGGCCTGCTCGCAATGGGGGTGCGTCCTACCTTCTTCTCGAAAGGATGGGTGTGGCTCAAGGTCTTTTTGACCGTTCCCCCAACCTACGCCACCCTGGCCACCCACCCCGACATCGCGTTCATGGCCACGGACCGGCTCGGCCCGCCGCTGTGGTCCGCGATCGCCGCCTCGGTGGTGATCACCTTCTTCTCGGTATGGCGACCGAAGGGCATGCTCGGCCTCGGCTGATTGCGCAAACCCACTGAGCTGCGCCCAGCACATCCGTTGGCCACCGGTGCTCTGGCCCGGGGCCGCGGGTCCTGCTACCTTCGCGCCCATGCGCTCGACCGTTGTCTGCCTCCTGGGGACGCTGCTCCTTGGCTGCGAAGAAGCGCCGCCGCTCGATGGCTGCACCGACGACGGGGCGTGCAGCGCCGGCGCGGTGTGCCACGAGGGAAGCTGCGTGGCGCCGGCCCGGCTCGATTGCGTCCCCGGAGCTCAGGAGCGGCCGGGGATCCGGGTGCAGCCGGAGGCGATCGGAAGGGTGGCGACCATCGCGACGTCCCGCCGGTCCATCCAGGTACAGAGCACCGGGTCGTGCACGCTCGTGGTGGCCTCCGCGTTCGTGGAAGGCGACGGCCCGCTCTCTTGCGAGGACTGCGATCGGTTTCCGCAATCGATCCTGCCTGGACGGTCGCTCGACGTCATGGTCTCCGTGACTCCGGACGCGGGAGGCTCCGGTAGCAGCGCGCTCATCTTTCGCTCGAACGCGGGCGAAGTCCAAGTCCCGGTGATGGGGTCCTCCCCCGGCATCCCGGTGGCTTCGGCGAGCCCCGCCGGCCTCAACTTCGGCTTCGTGCCCGAAGGCGAGGCGAAATCTCTCGTGGTGCAGGTGGTCAACTCCGGCGCCGGCGCCGCCCTTCTCCAGGTACTTCAGGCGGCCGTCGAGCCGCCGGGCTCCCCGTTTTCGGTGACCGCGGAGCCGGCGTTGCCGGCCGCGTTCGGCCCCGTGCGCCAGGATGCGTCGGCCAGACTGGCCCTGACCGTGCGCTTTTCGCCCACCGCGCGCGCCGCCCACTCCGCCGGGCTCCGGGTCACGGCGGCGGTCGGGGAGCCGCTCCTCATCCCCCTTCAGGGGGCGGAGTCGCCGCCCCGGATGGCGCTCTCCGAGCAGCGCGTCGATTTCGGGATGGTTCGGCTCGGCCGCGAGGCCCGCCGCGAGCTCGCGGTGCAGAACACGGGGCTCTCGCCGCTCGAGGTGAAGGCCGAAATCGACGGCGCGGGCCCGGACCTCGACCTCGCCGACGCGCTCGACACCCCGCTTGCCCCCGGGGCGGTGCGGCCGGTTGTCCTGCGCTTCTCCCCCACCGCGCCCGGCGCCCTGTCCGCCGCCCTTCGCCTTCGTTCGAACGACCCCGACAACCGAGAAGCGACGCTCATGGTGTCGGGAAGCTCGAGCCCGGAGCCGGTCGAGGTGCTCAGCCTCGAGCTCAGCTACGCCCGCGGTCCGGATTCGCCGCTCGACCGAGACCTCCGGAAAGTCAGCTTGCGGCTCGAGAGCCCCGACGGCAGGCTGTGCGGCAAAGGCTCGGCGGGGAGCTGGGGCGAGCTCGGAGCGTGCCGGTGGACGGGAAGCGGACCCTTCGAGAACCCGGAGCGGATCGTGCTCAGCGATGTCATCAGGGACGGGCGTTACCCTGTTTTGCTGTCCTACGAAGAGGATTGCTCGAGCCTGCCCACCGCGCTCACCGCCGCCCTGCTCGGGATCGGCGTGGACGAGCTCGTCGATGCGCTGACCGAAGAAGACACCCGGCTCCCGCCGGGCGCGCTCGCCGCCGCCATCGAGCAGGCTTGCGTGCGCCGGCGGTCGGCGCCAGGCACGTTGACGGTGCGCGCCAACGGCAACGTGCTCAGCAACCGGCCGGTGGAGCCGGCGGCGCGAGGCGACCAGCTCCGGCCACTGGTGCTGGTCCGCGGCCCCGGGGGATTCTCGGTCGAGTGAGGCTCAGCCGAGCACCTCGGCGAGCGCGCCGGACAGGATCTCGACGCCTTCCTCGAGGTGGGGGTCGGGCACGGTGACCGGAACCAAGATCCGGGACACGTTTTTGTAGACCCCGCAGGTGAGAAGGAGCAGGCCGCGGCGAAGGCAAGCGGCGCTGACCGCCGACGCCAGGTCGGGGGCCGGCACCCCGTCCCGTTGGTATTCGAGGGCGAGCATCGGGCCCAAGCCCCGAAGCTCCGCGATCTTCGGGTGGCGGTGGACCAGCGGTTCGAGCAGAGCCCGGAGGCGAAGGCCGAGCCGCTCGGCCCGGCCGAGCAGGTCTTCTTGCTCGATGGCGTCGAGCACCGCGATCGCCGCCGCGCACGCCACCGGGTTACCAGCGTAGGTTCCTCCGAGACCGCCGGGCGGCACCGCGTCCATGACGTCGGCCCGGCCGACGACGCCGCTCAGCGGGAGCCCCCCGCCGAGGCTCTTCGCGACGGTGATCATGTCCGGCTTCACCCCGCTGTGCTCGATGGCAAAGTATCTTCCGGTCCGGGTGAAGCCCGATTGCACCTCATCGGCGAGCAGGAGGATGCCGTGCTCGTCGCAGAGCGCGCGGAGGGCCAGAATCCAGCTCGGCGGGGCGACGTAGAAGCCGCCCTCCCCTTGCACCGGCTCGAACGCGATCGCCGCCACTTCTGACGGAGGCAAGCTCGACTCGAAGATCCGGCGAATGCCGGCGAGGCTGTCCGCCTCGCTGACTCCGTGAAGCGCCACCGGAAACGGCGCGTGAAAGACATCGCCGGGCAGCGGCCCAAACCCTTGTTTGTAGGGGAGCACCTTGCCGGTGAGCGCCAAAGCGAGCAGCGAGCGGCCGTGGAAGCCGCCGGTGAACGAGATGATGCCCCGGCGGCCGGTGGCGACCCGGGCGATCTTGACCGCGTTTTCGAGCGCCTCGGCCCCCGTGGACAGAAAGATCGCCTTTGCCGGACCGTCGATGGGCGCGAGCGCGCTGAGCCGCTCGGCGAGCGCGATGTAGGGTTCGTACGCCGCCACCTGAAAGGCGGTGTGCATCACCCGGTCGAGCTGGGCGTGGGCGGCGGCGAGCACCCGAGGGTGCCGATGCCCGAGGTTCAGCGTCCCGATCCCGCCGGCGAAATCGAGGTAGCGCCGCCCCTCGACGTCCCAGACTTCGGCGTTTTCCCCCCGGGCGAGAGCGATGGGAAACGCGCTCGCGATCCCACGAGGGACGGCCCGGGCCCGCCGCTCGGCGAGCTCCTGGTTCGTCGTGCCGTGGGTCTTGCTTTCGTTCGTGGGTTCGGTGGACATGGCATCATCCCTTGTTTCCGGCGCCGGGCTCACCGCCTCTTTGCCCGAGCCAGTAGGCCGCGAGCAGGGGGACGAGCGTGAGCCCCACCACGAAGACCGCGATGACGTTCGTCACCGGCCGATTTCGAGGGCGGTTGAGTTGTTGGAAGATCCAGATCGGCAAGGTCGACTGCTGACCGGCGGTGAAGGTCGTGACGACCACCTCGTCGAGCGACAGCGCAAACGCGAGCAAGCCCCCGGCGACCAGCGCCGAGCCCAGGTTTGGCAGCACGATGTTCCAAAATGTCTGAAACCCATTGGCTCCAAGATCCATGGAGGCTTCGACCATCGAGCCCGACGTCCGCCGAAACCGAGCGAGCGCGTTGTTGTAGACGAGCACCACGCAGAACGTGGCGTGGCCAAGGACGATCGTCCAAAACGAAAACGGGATCTCGAGCGTGCTCATCGCCGATCGAAGCGCGATCCCGGTCACGATCCCGGGCAGCGCGATGGGGAGGAGCAGAACGAAGGACACCCACTCTCGGCCGAAGAACCGGGATTGGCTCATCGCCGCCGCCGCCATGGTCCCGAGCAAAAGCGCGATCCCGGTCGAGACCGAGGCCACCCTGAGCGACAGCCCGAGCGCCTCCCAGACGTCGCTTCGACCCCACGCCACCGCGAACCACCGGGTGGTGAATCCGGGCGGAGGAAAGGTAAAGGCCGCGTCTTCGGGGGTGAAGGCGTACAGGAGCACCACGAGAAACGGGACGTGCAGAAAGAGCAGCACGAAGGCGGCCGCTGCCCCGAGCAGCCTCGAGCGAAGACCGGTCATCCCATCGCCTCGAACGCGCCGGCGCGTTTGGCGCCATACAGATACAAACCCATGACCACCATCGGCACGACCGTCATCGCCGCCGCCATGGGGATGTTGCCCGCCGTCCCCTGGTGGGCGAGCACCGCCTGGCCGAGAAAATAGCTCGAATTGCCGATCGTCCCCGGGATGATGAAATCCCCCATCGTGAGCGAGAACGTGAAGATCGAGCCGGCCACGATCCCGGGGAGCGCGAGCGGCAAGGTCACCCGGAGGAAAGTCCGGCCCGGGTTCGCCCCGAGGTCGGCCGAGGCCTCGAGCAGCGAGCGGGGGAGGCGTTCGAGCGCGGCCACCACCGGGAGGATCATGTAGGGGAGCCAGACGTAGAGAAAGACCAGGAACGTCCCGATGTACGAAAACGACAGGGAAGGACCGCCGATGACCGGCAGCCCGAGCACCGCCTCGAGCGCGCCGCCGAGGCCGAGACGGGAGAGCACCCAGGTGACGATGCCCTCCCTCGCGAGCAGCGTCTTCCAGGCGTACACCCGCACGATGTAGCTCGACCACAGCGGGAGCATCACCCCGAGATAAAGAAGCGCCTTCAGGCGAGGCCCGGCCTCGATGGCCATGTAGTAGGATAGCGGCAGGGCGAGCGTCGCCGCCGCCAGGGTCACCGCCGCCGCCATCGCGACCGTGCGCACGATGATGTCCACGTTCGACGGCGAAAAGAGCGCCAGATAGTTATCGAGCGTGAAATCGCGAACCACCTGCCCGGTGAAGTCATCGAGGGTGAAGAAGCTCTGGACCACGAGCGCGAGCAGCGAGCCGAAATACACGACCCCCACCCACAACATCGCTGGCGAAAGCAGCAACCCCCCCAGCGCGAGCGGGCGGCGGTACAAGAAGGTCGAGACCCTCTCGAGCATCAGCCGCGCACCAAGCGGGCGTCTTCGGGCCGAAAGCCGAGCTGCACCCGCTCTCCGGGCTGAAGGTCCAGAGCCGAGCCCGCCGGCACCACCACTTGGAGGCTGCCTCCGTCCACGTCGACGAGCAGCTTTTCGATGCTCCCGAGAAACAGCACCTGCCGGATCTCGCCCGAGAGCGCCCGCTGGCCCTCGGGCGGCGCGTCTTTGCCCACGCGGATCTTCTCGGGGCGAAGAACGAACGGCCCCGGGCTCCCGAGCGTTCGTTCGGCGATCGCCCCCTCGAGCCGGTTGGACAATCCAACGAACTCGGCGACGAAGGCGGTGGCCGGCTGGTCGTAGACCTCCTGCGGGGTGCCTACCTGCTCGACCTTGCCCGCCCGAAAGATGGCGAGCCGGTCGCTCATGCCGAGCGCCTCCTCCTGGTCGTGGGTGACATAGAGAAAGGTGATGCCGAGCTTCTTCTGGAGCGCCTTCAGCTCCACCTGCATGGCCTGCCGGAGCTTGAGATCGAGCGCGCCGGGCGGCTCGTCGAGCAGCAGCACCTTCGGCTCGTTGACGAGGGCCCGAGCGAGCGAGACCCGCTGCTTCTGCCCGCCCGACAGTTGGTGGGGGCGGCGGTCCCCGACGTGCGGCAGCTGCACCAGCCCGAGCATCGCCTCGACCCGCTGAGCGATCTCCCGCTTGGGCCGACCCTGGATCTTGAGCCCGTAGCCCACGTTCTGGGCCACCGTCATGTGCGGAAACAGCGCGTAGTCCTGAAAGACGGTGTTCACCGCCCGGTTGTAGGGCGGCACGTTTTCCACCGAAGCGCCAAACAAGGAGATCCGGCCCGACGTCGGCCGGTCGAAGCCGGCCACCAGGCGAAGACAGGTCGTCTTGCCGGAGCCGGAGGGGCCGAGCATGGAGAAGAACTCTCCGTCTTCGACGGAGAGGCTCACCCCGTCCACCGCCCGCACCGAGCCGAAGTGGCGCTCGAGCTGGTCGAGCTCGACCGCTGGCTGCCCCATGTTCGGCTAGATCCCCACCATGACGTGCTTGGTGACGAGATAGTCACCCACCGCCTCGATCGAGAGATCCTTGCCGAATCCGGACTGCTTGAAGCCGCCGTGCGGCCCCTCGGAGGCCAGCGGCAGGTGGTCGTTGATCCACACCGTCCCGAACTCGAGGTCTTTCGCGACCCGCATGGCCCGGCCGACGTCCTTCGTGAACACCGAAGCGGCGAGTCCGTAGGGCACGTCGTTTCCGAGCGCCACCGCCTGCTCGGGGTCGTCGAAGGCCTGCACGGTGACGACCGGACCGAACACTTCGCCCTGAACGATCTCCGACCCTTGTTCGACCTCGGAGAGCACCGTCGGCGAGAACCAGAAGCCGGCGTCGCGGCCGTCCGGCACCGCGCCGCCGGTGAGCACGGAAGCCCCGCCGGCCCGCGCCCGCTCGATGAAGCCACGAACCTTCTCGAGCTGCGCCGCCGACACGAGCGGCCCCATCTGCACCCCTTCTTCGTCGGGCGCGCCGACCTTCACCGACCGCATCGCCTCCACCACCGCCTCGGTCGCAGCCGCGAGCTGGGATCGGGCGACATAGAGCCGGGTCGCCGCGGTGCAGTCCTGGCCGGAGTTCATCGTGGCGCCGAGCGTCACCTTCTCCGCCAGCCGGTCGAGGTCGGCGTCCTCGAAGCACAGGATCGGCGCCTTGCCGCCGAGCTCGAGGTGGACCCGCTTCAACGTCTCCGCCGCCGTCTGCATCACCCGCTTGCCGGTGGCGGTGGAGCCGGTGAGGCTGACGAGGCGCACGTCCGGGTGGGTCACGAGCGCCTCTCCGGCGTCGTTGCCGCCGGGGACGACGTTGACGACGCCGGGCGGCACGCCCGCCTCGAGGCACAGCGCGGCGAGCCGCAGGGTCGTCAGCGGCGTGCTGGGCGCTGGCTTCAGCACCACCGTGCAGCCGGCGGCGAGCGCGGGGCCGAGCTTCCACGCTGCCATCATCAGGGGATAGTTCCAAGGGGCGATCTGGCCCACCACCCCCACCGGGTCGCGGCGAAAGATCGAGGTGTAGCCGGGCTGGTACTCGCCGGCGCGAAGACCGTGGTTGTCCCTCGCCGCCGCGGCAAAGAAGCGCAGGTTGTCCACCGCGAACGGAAGGTCCGCCCCGAGGCTCACCATCTTGTAAGGCTTGCCCGTGTTTTCGCTCTCGAGGCGAGCGAGCGAAACCATGTCCCGCTCGAGGAGATCGGCGAGCCGCCACAGGATCAGGCTGCGCTCCGCCGGGGTCTTCTTCGACCAGCGACCGTCGTAGAACGCGCGCCGGGCCGCGTCCACCGCGGTGGCCACTTCTTTTGGGGTCGCGTCCGGGACCTCTGCGATCGTCGAGCCGTCCACCGGGTTCACGATCGACCGCGGAGCCCCGGCGCTAGGAACGAACGCCCCGTCGATGCACAGCGTCCCGTCCATCACCGGCCCCCGATGACCGCGATGTAGTTGGTCACCCACTCGTGGTAGGGCACGCACTCGCCGTGGCTCTTGCAGCGGCGCTCCGGCGTCCGCCAAAACGCGATCCGCTCGAAGTTGTCTCGCCCGTTGACCTCGCAGCCGTCCGGGCCGAGCAGCTCGTTGTCTTCGCAGGCGGAGAGCACCGCCGGCACCGAGCCGAACCACGCGGCGAGGTCACCCTGGGTGGATTTCGACAGAGAATGCTCCATCCACATGTAAGCGCAGTTCGGGTGGGCGGCGTCGATGTGCAGCATCGTCGTGTCCGCCCAGCCCGTGGCCCCTTCCTTCGGCACGACGCTCGCGATCGGCGCCCCGCCTTTCCTCAAGAGGTTCACTTGAAACGGCCAGGTCGAGGATGCGACCACGCCCTCGTTCTTGAAGTCGTCGATCTGGGTGAACGCGTCGTGCCAATATTTGCCCACCAGCTTTCGCTGCTGCCTGAGCAGGTCGAGCGCGGCGTTGAACTGGTCCCGGCTCAACTCATAGGGGTCTTCGATGCCGAGGTCGGGCTTGTGGGTCTTCAAGTAGAGCGCCGCGTCGGCGACATAGATCGGTCCGTCGAACGCCTGGACTCGGCCCTTGTTTGGCTTGCCGTCGGGGAGCTTCGCCGGCTCGAAGACCACGTTCCAGCTCTCCGGCGCCTTCTTGAACACCTTGGTGTTGTAGGCGAGCACGTTCGAGCCCCACTGGTAGGGGACCCCCCAGTGCTTTCCGTCCACGAAGTGCCAGGGCGCCTTCTTCAGACGGTCGTCCACCTTCTCGAAGCTCGGGACGAGCGAGAGGTTGATCTCCTGCACCCGTTTGCCCCGAATGAGCCGGAGGCTGGCGTCGCCGGACGCGGTCACCAAGTCGAAGCCGCCCTCGTTCATGAGCGCGACCATCTCGTCGGACGTGGCCGCCGTCTTGACCTCGACCTTGCAGCCGGTCTCCGCCTCGAACTTCGTCACCCAGTCGAACTTCTTGTCGGTGTCGCCGCGCTCGATGTAGCCGGCCCAAGCGACGATGGAGACCTTCCCCTCGCCCTCCCCCAGGGCCCGAAGCGGAGCCCCCTTCACCGGAGCCGGCGGGGGCGCAGCCGGAGCCGGGCTCGATTCGGTCGGAGGCGGTGTCGCCTCCTGACACGCCAAAGGAGAGATCAGCAACACCGGGACCGAGAAGGCCCGAACCCACCGCACGACACGCTTCATCCCATCACCTCCGCGGGTTCGAACCCGCGGAGGGCAAACTACGGTCATCCCTGGGAACGGTCAACGGCCCCCGGGGAGGAAAGCGATGAGAGGTTCGAAGGGATGAGGCTTCGAAGGCGCGGGGTGGTCACTCGGCCGGACGGGCCGGAGCGGAAGGCATGGTCAGGTCTTCCCCTGTAGTGCGCGCGAAACTCCTCGCCGCCGGGGGAGCGAGCGAGGGGCTCGCCTGCGCCACCGGCGCGTGGCTGCGCACCGCCGAGGCGGGAATGGAGCCGAGCTCGAGCCCTCCGTTGACGTCGAGCCCCTTCAGCATCGAGTCGAGGTGGGCGAGGTCCATCGGCAGCAGGACCTCTGCGCTCGGCCGGGCCAAGCTCCGGAGCTGGGTGAGGTACTGCTCCACCAGCTGCAGCTTCAGCGCGGCCGCGCCGCCCGGCTGCTCCACCGCGCCGCCGATCTTGGCGAGCGAGTCGGCCGTCGCCCGGGCGATGGCGAGGATCTCGGCGGCCTGGCCCTCGGCCTCGTTGATCTGCCGCTGCTTCTCGCCCTCCGAGCGGTTGATCATCTCCTGCTTCAAGCCTTCGGACCGGTTGATGAGCCCCTGCTTCTCTCCCTCCGCCCGGTGGAGGAGGGCCCGCCGGTTGCGCTCCGCCGTGACCTGCTTCTCCATCGCGTCCTGAACGGTGGCCGGCGGGGTGATGTTCTTGATCTCGTAGCGGTGGACGCGGACGCCCCAAGCCGCTCCGACCTCCTCGAGCACGTCCACGACCCGGCGGCTGATGAGCTCCCGCTCCTCGAAGGTCTGGTCGAGCTCGAGCTTGCCGATGACCTCACGGGTGGTCGTCTGCGCGAGCTGGGTCGCAGCGAACCGATAGTCGGTGATGCCATAGGTCGCCTTCTGGGCATCTACGACGCTGATGTACATCACGCCGTCCACCTCGACCTTCACCTCGTCCCTGGTGAAGCACTCCTGCGGGGGAACGTCGATGGTGTCCTCCCGGAGGTCGAGCTTGGCCACGACCCGGTCGAAGAACGGAATTTGGAGGTGAAAGCCGGCCCGCAGCGTGGTGTGGTACTTGCCGAGCCGCTCCACGATGAACGCCCACTGGTTTGGGACCAGGCGAATGGACCGAAGCCCTTCGAGCGCGATGCGAAGGGCAACGAGCGACCAGAAGCCGTAGTTGATGATGTCAAAGGGATCCATTTCGAAGCCATTCATCAGCGGGACCTCCCCGGGGCGGCTCCGCCGCCCATCTTCTCACCGACCTGCGAGAGCCCGGCGATGACGCCCTGCACCTCGGCGAGGCGAGATGGGACCACCGAGACCTTCGCGTGCTCCGCGATCTGGCCCAGCTCCCGGATGTATTGCTCCACCACCCGCATCTCGAGCGCCGCCTTGCCGCCGGGGCGGTTGAGCGCGTTCGCGACCATGCCGAGGCCCTGCGCGGTGGCGGTGGCGACGATCTCGATCTGCTTGGCCCGGCCCTCTGCCTCGTTGATGCGCCGGGATCTCTCCCCCATCGAGATGTTGATCGCCTCCTGGCGAGACCCCTCGGAGCGGTGGATCATCGCTTCTTTCTCAGCGGTGGCCCGGGTGACCTCCGAACGCTTCTCCCGCTCGGCCTCCATCTGCCGCTCGAGGGTGTGGATGACCTGGGCGCTCGGGGTGATGTTCTTCAGCTCGTAGCGAAGAACCTTGATGCCCCACGGATCCGACGCCTTGTCGACCTCTCGCACGATGGCGTCGTTGAGCTTGTCTCGCTCCGAGAACGCCTCGTTCAGGGCGAGCTTCCCGATCTCGGACCGCATGGTGGTCTGGGCGAGGTTGACGCTGGCGGTCTCATAGTCTTCGATCCCATAGCTCGAGCGCTCCGGGTTCATGACTTTCAAATAGAGGATGCCATCGACCAGCACCTGCATGTTGTCCCGGGTGATGCATACCTGAGCGGGCACGTCGAAGACCTGTTCTCTGGTCTCGTGCCGGTAGGCGATGCGATCGATGAACGGGATGACGACGTGCCAGCCCGGCCGAAGCACCGCGTGAAACTTGCCAAGGCGCTCGACCGCGATGGCCTCTCGCTCGGGAACGACGATGACCGTCTTCCAGATGAAGACGAGCGCGATGATCGCCGTGAAGGTGAGGAATGTGAACACGGTTCGCTTCTCCTAGAGGGTGAGGGGTGAAAAAGGGCGGCCTGACGGCCGTCGGCACGAGGCAAAGACCGTCAACCCGGTTCTTCCCGCTCTCGCCTGCGGCGGGTCGAGGAGGCCGGGCCGAGAAGGGGTGAACTCTACCCGGGGGGCAGGGCCGGCGTCTCGTTGTCCCGCTCGACCAGCCATACGAGCTCTTCCCTGGTGACGATGCGGGCTCTGGCCCCGGCCCCGAGCTGCTCCTCCACCGTACGGGCCAGCCAGGTCGTCCCCCGAAACCGGATCCGGCCGACGATGTCGGGGCCGATCGGCTCGAGGACCTCCACCAGCGCACCGAACGCGTCGAGGTCCTCGTCGATGGAGCCTCGCTCGGTTCTCCCTGGGCTCAGGCGGCGCAAGCTTCGCCGAACGCCGAACACGAATCCGCAGGACGTGACGCCCCACAGCAGCAGGCTGGCCGGCAAGCTCGCCACGAGGCCCGCCCACGCGGCGAGCCCAACGAGCACCGCGGAGACCCCGAAGAAGACGATGACGAGGCCGGGGACCACGAACTCGAGCAGCATCAGGAGGCCGCCGAAGACGAGCCAGGCGAGAGTGAAAGAATCCAATGTCTGAGCCCCCCGTCGTAGAAGAACGGCCCGAGGCCGCTGCCGTCAAGCCCGACCGGTCCTCCCGGCAAACGGCGCGCGCTCGGAGCCGGTCCCGTCGCGAAGCAGGATCGCGGGCAAACGGGCGCCCACATCGAGGACCGTTTCCTTCTCGGGGAGCAGGACCAGGGCGTCGGCGCCCCCGAGCGACGGCAGCGAACCGGAGCCCTGCTGGGCGCCGAGCCGGGCCCATAGCCGTCCCCGCTCGCTCGTGATTCGGGCCCGGGCCAGCTCGGGCCTCCCGGCCCGGCGCCGGTGCTCGGTCTCGAGCGACACCTCGTGCTCGAGCCGAAACGGTCGATCATCACCGAGCATTCTCCGGATCCCCGGCCGCACGAACAGCTCGAAGCCCACCATCGCGCTGACTGGGTTTCCGGGCAGCCCCACGACCGGCGTCGTACCGAGCCGGCCGAAACATAGGGGCTTGCCCGGTTTCATCCATACTTTCCAAAACCCCACGTCCACACCAACCGCCGCAAAGGCGCTCTTCATCACGTCGGCCTCGCCGACCGACACTCCGCCCGAAGTGAGGATGAGATCGGCCGACGCCGCCTCCCGCAGAGCCTGCTCGGCCGCATCGAGCCGGTCCGGCACGACGGGTAGGATCTCGGGGAGCCCGCCCGCCTCCAACACCTGGGCGGCGAGCGTGTAGGCGTTGGTGTCCACCACCGAGCCGGGGCGCGCCGGCTCACCGAGATCGCGAAGCTCGTCGCCGGTCCCCAAGATGGCGACCCGGGGGCGCCGGGCCACGGTGACGACCGCCACCCCGCATCCGGCGGCGAGGCCCAATTCCCCCGGACCGAGCTTGGTCCCCGCCTCGAGCAGCACCGCGCCGGTGGCGGCGTCGCTGGCCTGGGCCCGGACGTGGCGGCCGGCGACCGGGAGCTCGAGCAGCCGAACGAGACCCTCGGCCAGAGCTTCGGTGGCCTCCTGCTCGAGGACCGCATCGGCCCCGGGCGGAAGCGTCGCTCCAGTGAAGATCCGGGCCACCGCCCCTGGCGGCAGCGGCTCCGGGACCGATCCGGCCCTCACCGTGAACGCGACCGAGAACTCGGCCGGCGCCGCTTCGAGGTCCTTCGTCCGCACCGCGTAGCCGTCCATGGCCGAATTCGACATCGGCGGGAGGTCGAATCGGGTCCGAACCGGCGCGGCGAGGACCCGGCCGAGCCCATCGGGCAGCGCGACCCGCTCCCGCCCGAGCGGCAAAAACACCGGCATCATCGCCTCGAGAGCGCTCTCGATGGTCTTCATTCTCCCCGGTTGTAGTCCAAAAGAGCCCGGCGCTGTTCCCGAACCTCCCGGGCACGCTCGACAGGGGACCGGGGCGATCCCGGCGGCCCAGGGCGCGACCGGCGGCTTGTGCGCGCAGACCGTTCGTGGTCCGCTCCGCACCATGGGGGAACGATGTCGCTCCGGCGCTGCGCTTGCCCCCTTGGGCGCGCTGGCTGCCCTGACCGCTTGGGCCGGCTGCTCCGAGCCCCCAGCGGACGACCGCACCGCGGCCGACGCCGAGGCCGTGGACGTCTCGGCCTCGGACTCCGGCGTCGACGCCTCCGTCCCCGGCGACGCGGGGACGAGCGACGGCTCGGTGGCATGCAGCTACCCGCCCGGCTTCGTCGAGCCGATGGCCGAGGGCGAAGTGCTCGCCCCCTATGCCTGGCCGGCGCTCGACGGCGAAGGCGGCTCCCTGCGGCTCGATCTCGCCCGGGCCCCCTGCGATGACGACCCTGAGCTGGCGTGGCGCCCGTTCGAGGCCGTCCTCTTCGTCTCCATCCCCCCTTGGTGACCAGACTGCGTGAGGCACGCCAGGTCGGTGGCCCAGGTCGAATCGAACATTCTCGCCGCGGGGGCCCAGATCGTTTGGGTGCTCACGACGACCCGGGGCTTTCAGCCGGCGACCGCCGCCGACTGCCGCAGCTTCATGGACGCGATGGGCAGCTCGGAGGGCTTGTGCGTGGGGGACGGCGAGACCGAGCCGACGCCGGGCGTCTGGGCCCGCTCCCCGTTCGCGGTGGGCCGCGGCTTCGACCTGCTGGTCGAGCGGGCATCGATGCGGGTCCGGTGGGTGAGCCCCTTTGGGACCCCTGCCGGCAACGAGAACCTCGACGGAGCCGCGGTGCTCGAGGAAGTGCGCCGCCTGACCGGTCGTTGAGGCCGGGGCGCATCAACCGCTCGGGCTGCGGCGTCCACGCATGCGTTTCGCCCGGCTTGCGTCGAAGCGATCATCTGCACGGGGTTTGAGAGCAAGACCCTCCAGTTGTTCAACATGGCCCCGGGATGGGCAAAAGATCAGCATCGAGGAGGCGCCTGCTCTGGGCGATCGCGGCCGGGGCGCTGATCGGGGCTGCCCTGACCGGTCTGACCCAGCGAGGCGCCGAGCTCGAGGCGAGCCGGGATCGAACCGCGCTCCTGCTCGACGCCGAGCGCGCCGCTCGAGCGGTCGAGCGGGCGATCGAGACCCGAGCGCAGCTGGTGGAAGCGGCGGCGAACGCCTGGCCGAGCCCGAGGCCGGCGGAGCTGTGGCTGCGGGCGGTGGTGGGGGCTTGCCCCGACGCGGCGTGGACATCCGTCCACGTCGGGGACGACGTCCGAAGCATCGCGCTGCTCGACGAGAATGCACCCGCACCCCAGGCCCTGGAGGCAACGCCGGCGCTGGCGGGAGACGATCTGGTGCTCGGAGCGAGCATCCCGCCATCGACCGAGCTGAGGGTCGGGTTTCGGTGGTCGGGGATCTGGGCCGACGCGTCCCCCCCGGGGCTCGAGGGGCGGCTGGTCGTCACGAGCAAGCGGAGCGCCCCGAGAGCCCGGAAGGGGGTCGGTTCCTCCGCCAAGGGGGTTGGTTTGCGAAGGACCGGCGGAACCGACTCGGCGCTGGTCGGGGACGCGTCCGCCCGGTGCTCCGGCGAGGTCGCCGTCCCGGTACTCCTTCGCGGTCAAGGCTTCACCCTGCTCGTTCGAAGGCCGGAGCCGACCGTCTCCGCCCTCGCGGTGGCCGGTCTGGGTTTTGCCCTCGGCGCGGCCGCGGTGACGACCTGGCTCGTGTCCCAGCTGCTGTGGTGCTTCGACGAAGTCGCGGCGGCGGAGCGGCACCGGCTGGCCGTCTTGCACGCGGCTCCCGATCCGATGATCCGGCTCGGACCGGATGGCGAGGTGGCCGCGCACCACCGGTGGCCAGTCCCATCCGAAGGGGGGTGGATGCCGGACGCCTTGCGCCGAGCGGTTGCGGAGGCGGTCTTGACCCCGCGCATGGTGGAGCTGGAGGTGATGTTCGGGGCCACCGCCTACGACGTGCGAATCGTGCCCGAGCCGGACGGCCACGTGCTCCTTTCCCTGCGCGACGTGACCCTTCGCCAGCGCCTCGCCGCCGAACGGGACCGGCTCGCCCGCTTGGCGGAGAGCAGCGCCGAGTTGGCGGCGGTGCTGACTTTGGACGGGCGCTTCGAATACTTGAACCCATCGGGCCGGCGCATGCTCGGGGTGGAGAACGGTCCGCTCCCCCGCTTCGAGGCATGGGTCGCAGGGCCGACCGCCGCCTGGTCCGGACGGCACCATCTCCCCGGTCCGGGTGGGATCGAGATCCCGGTGTACCTGACCTCGTTTCCGCTCGACACCCCTGAAGGACCCCGCCGGGGGCTCATCGCGCTCGACCTGCGCGAGACGGTCGAGCTCGAGCGACAAATCACCGCGAAACACAAATTCGAGGCGGTGGGCACGCTCGCGGCTGGAGTTGCCCATGACTTTCACAACGCGCTGGCGGTCCTGAAGTGCAGCCTCCAGCTGATCGAGACCCACCCCGATGTACCCAAGGACGCCGCCCCGGACCTTCAAGCGATGCGCAGCGCCCTCGAGCAAGCCACCCGCTTGTCCCGCCAGTTGCTGGGATTCGCCCGGCCCCGAGCCGTTGCACCGTTCCTGCTCGATGAGGCGCTCGAGGCGAGCAAAGCCCTGTTGTCCCAGACCGCCGGACGCGACGCGACGCTGCGATGGTCGCTCGGTGCAGAGCGCGCGCGGCTGCTCGGAGACCCGGGCGCGCTTCAGCAGGCGCTCCTGAACCTGGTGCAGAACGCCCGCGACGCGGGCGGCGCCGAGATCGTGATTTCGACCTCGCTCGCCGGCCCTCGAGCGATCATCGAGGTCCGGGACGACGGAGCGGGCATCCCAGAATCCGACCGGGTCCGAGTGTTCGACCCGTTCTTCACCACCAAGAGCGCCGGACACGGCACCGGGCTCGGTCTGACCATGGTCCGCCGGGTCGTCCATGACCTCGGTGGAGACGTGGACCTATCGAGCGCGCCGGGGGGAGGGACGACGGTGCGCTTGCGGCTGCCTTGCCGGCGGCTCGAACAACCGGGCGCCCTCCGGGCATAGAGCCGGTCAGGGTGACGTCGCGGCGCCCGTCAAGTCCTCGAACGGACCGTCTTCACCCCGGTCGGGCACCGCACGGAGGGCGCGAGCGAAGCTCTCCATGCTCGGGGGCCGGCGGGCCGGGTCGCGGGCCAGAGCGCACGCCAACAGGTCATCGAGCGGCGCCGAGATGGTCTTGAGCCAAGTGGACAGCCGGGGCGCCTCCCGGAGGGTTTTCTCCTGCGCGGCGCCCTCGCCCCGAAACGGGTACCGGCGCCCGAGGCAGAAGTAGAGCGTCGTCCCGAGCAAATAGATGTCGGTCCGGGCGTCGGCGTGGTCCTGAAGGAGCTGCTCTGGGGCCATGTAGTTGATGGTGCCAACCTGGAGCCCCGCCGCAGAGAACGCGGTCTGGTCGGAACCTTCGCCGGCCAACACCCGCGCGATCCCGAAGTCGGTGACTTTCACCGCTCCGTCCACCCCCACCAAGATGTTCGCCGGCTTGAGGTCTCGATGCACGACCCCGCGGCGGTGGGCGTACGCCATCGCGTCGGCGACGGAGGCGATGATGGAGATCAGCTCGGCCGGCGGCGGCGGGACGCTCGAGGACACGAGCGTGGCGAGGTTCGGGCCGCGAACGTACTCCATCACGATGTAGGACCAGGCGCCCTGCTGGCCGATGTCGAAGACCCCGACGATCCCAGGGTGGGAGAGCTGGGCGACGATGCGGGCTTCGTCCCGGAACTTGCTGATGAACAGGTCGGTGGCGAGGGTGCGCCGCAGCACCTTCACCGCGACTTCCCGGCCGAGGGCGAGATCCTCGGCGAGGTGGACCTCCCCCATTCCGCCGGAGCCGAGCCGGCGGATGAGCCGGTACCGGGGCGCGAGCGCTTCCGAAAGGCTGCCCTGCTCCACCGTCGTGACCATCGGCGGCTCGATCGGGCTCGCGAGCGCGTCCTGGAGCCCGAGCGCGCCCTCGTCCACGGTTCGGTCCTCGAAGAACCCGGTCGGGGGACCCGAGGCCAATGGGCTGGTCGGAGGAGCGGGGTCGAGAACCGCCCGGGACGGGGCGTATTCGGCCGCAAAGCCGGGAACGGCCTGCTCGAGCATCTGCTCCACCCGCCTCGCCCGATCGGAGTCCCCGGTGGCCGCGTAGGCGGCCGCAATCTCGAAGAACAACCGGGGAGCGTCGCTCGGCCGGCGACCGTCGAGCGCGGCAGCGAGCCGCCTGAGGCCTCGGCTCGGCTCCGGTCCGAGCAGCTCGACCCGGGCGGCGAGGATGAGCGCCTCCTCGGCGTGGGCCGGCGCGGCGCGGAGCACGTCGAGCACCGAGAGCGCGGCCTGGAAGTCGCCGGCGGCGAGCAGGAAATGGGCGAGCCGGGCGTGGCCGTCGTAGTCGGGCCTGCCATCCGGTCGGACCCGGCGCGCGTCGAGGGCCGCGGTCACCTCGGCGATGATGTGGGGGTCGCGGCCCCCCGCCCGGACGTACCGCTCGAACCCGGCGATCGCCCCTTCCTCATCGTCGAGGGTGCGAGCGAGCGTTCCGTCGAGGCGTTCGAGTTCGGGGTCGAGCGGTCCCCACTCTCGCAGGCTCTTCACGAGCTCGCGAAGAGCCTGCCTCCGGGCCAGCGGCCGGTCCTCGACCCCCCAGTCGGCGAGCACGGCGAGCTGCTCCGCTGCCTCGCTCGCCCGGCCGGACCGGACCAACACCCGAGCGAGGGCCTCGCGCGCGCCGGCGTGCTCGGGGAAGCTCTCGACCAGGCGCCGGTGGTCCTCGACCACCGCTGCCGGCTGGCTGTCCGAGCGAGCGACGATGCGGTTCAGCTCGGCGAGCGCGTCATCGGGCCGCTGCGCGGAGACGAGCAGTTGAAACAGCCGGTGGGCCGCCCTGGTGTCCTCCGGGTGGCGGGTCCGCCAAGCAGCCAAGATCTGCTGGGCGAGCGTGGTGCTCGCGTGGCGCTCGACCACGTGATCCACGAGCGGCGACAGGTGCTCGTCGGACAGCTGCGGATCGAGCCGAAACAAGCGGGAGAGGGCGGGGATCAGCGGTTTCGGACGGGACGCGGACGCGAGCATCCGATCGGCCCAGCCGGCCAGGCATCTCTTGGCGTCGTCGAGGCGGCCAGCCGCTTCGTAGGCTGAGGCTGCTGCGTCGAGCTGGCCGGCCGCTTCGAGCACTTGCGGGGGCGCCACCTCCCCGACCGCTTCGTGCAGGGCGAGCGCCCGAGCGGCGAAGTGGGCCCGGCTCTCCGGGTTGCGCCGGTCGTCCCGGGCGACCTGCCCGGCGACCCGGGCGGCGACCTCGTGGGCGGATCTCGCCTCGAGCGCGTCGAGGATCCGGTCCCCCAAGCGCCCGGTCTCGGCGCTGTCGTCCAGGTTTCTGGCCCACTCGATCGCGACCGCTCGGTAGAACTCGGGGATGGCCTCCGTCCCGAGCTGCTCGTACAGGAGGAAGGCGGACCGCAGGAGGCCTTGCGCGACGTAGGCTTCCGCCGCCTCCTTCGCGAGCTCTCTTGGCACCGGGAGGCCAAACTCGGCGAGCGACTCCGCCGCTTCCCGGGCCCGGCCTCGAGCGGCGAGCGCTGCCGCTCGGTCGTGCACGACCCGGAGCGCGGGGTCCCGGGGGGGCGGCGCCGAGCCCACCCGCAGCCCCTCGATCGGTAGCAAGCGAGGAGGGGTGCGCTTCGCCTCCGGGGCCGGCGCCGGCTCGGCCCGGGGAGCCAAGAACCGAGCCAAGAGGGCGTCGGCCTGGTCGTCGAGCCCTCGATGCCGAAGCTGCTCCGCCTCGGCGAGCACCGCTTTTTCGAGCCGCTCTGCGAGGTCCGAGCGTCGCTCGGGCACGACCGCTATCGACATGGCCCGCTCCAGCAGCCGGCGGGCCCGGCGGGGGTTGTTCTTGGCCAGGCTCGCGTCGCTCCCCTGGACGTACTGGCCGTAGGCGCGGACCCGGGCGACCCGGGCGGCGAGCGGTCGAACGAGAGACGCGGCCACGGCGCCGACGTCGGCGATGAGCAGCGCGGTGGACACCACCGCGCCGACGGCGGCCGCCGGACCCTCGGTCGCGACCCCCGAAGTCAGCACCCCCAAAGTCCCAAGCAGAAGCGCCAGTACCAGCACATAGGGCTCGGGCAACGGAAGCTGCACCTCGAAGTCCGGCTCGCTCAGATGGGCGCTGTCCCGCCGGCTTCGGTACTCCCAGCTGGCAAAGATCGCCGGGTAGAGCACGACCCAGACGAAAGCCCCCACCACGAGGCTCCGCGGGGCGACCTCGAGGGCCAGGCGCCGCAACGGCAGACCGAGCATCAGGGGGAGCGCCACCGCCAGGAGCGCGATCAGCAGCATCGCCCCCGCCAGCACCCACATCCGGTGAACCGGATCGGGCAGCCTGCGCTCGAAATGGGCCAAGGCAGGATCGATGACCGAGGCCGGGGGCTTGCCGTCGTCGGAGCGCCGCCCCCACTCCCGGTTGGGCTCGACGGGTCGGACGAGAGACGGTTCCCGTTCCGCGACCCGGGTCGAGCCGCGGGCGGATTGATGGCCGGGTTCGGCGACGATCCTCGAGGCGCTCCGGGGGAGGGCCTCGGGCCCGCGCTCGACCGAGCCCGTTCGAGCCCGGCGGGCCGGCTCCTGACCGGGCGGTGCCCGCCGCTCGGCGACACGGTCCCCGTGCACGCGGCTCCGGTCCCCGTGCACGCGGCTCGGACCGGGCTCGGCGCCGGTTCGGGGGGACGCGGCGGGGAGGCTCGCGCTGGACCGCGCGGCGCGCAGCGCCTGCTCGAGCTCCTCGAGGCGCTGTTGCATGGGCGCAGGAAGGCAGCCGTCGGCGCGCTTTCGCTCGGACAAGTGGCGGTATTCCCGCAGGGCTTCGAGCATCGAGGTCATGTGGAATCAGCGCCGGGCGGGACCTTACGCAGCCGCCAAGGGGCCCGCAATCCGCCGCTGCCTCCCAAAACGGTGCTCACCTGTCCGACGGGACCGTCCCGCGCTCTCACCATCGGTTTCGAGATGCGGGGCGACCGGCATCGAAAGCGAAGAATCGATGTCGGTCGCTCGACGTTTACGCTCGGACCCGATTCGGTGCTAAAAGGGGCTTCGAAATGGCTTTCGTCGTCACCGAGCCCTGCATCAAGTGCAAGTTCACCGACTGCGTCGACGTCTGCCCGGTGGACTGTTTCCACGAGGGCGCGAACTTTCTGTCGATCGATCCCGACGAGTGCATCGACTGTGGCGCCTGCGAGCCAGAGTGCCCGACCTCGGCGATCTTCGCGGAAGAGGACGTGCCCGATAAGTGGCAGGACTACGTGCAGCTCAACGCCCGGCTCTCGAAGGAGTGGCCGACCATCAGCTCGAAGAAGGAGCCGCTCGACACCGCCGAGGAGTTCAAGGACGTCGACAACAAGCGGGCGCTGCTCGACGAGAGCCCCGCCGGCTGAATTCGGCCCGATGCCAGACGTGCTCCGCCTGCTTGGTTCGTCCGGCGCCAACCGGGCCATGGAGGCGGAGCTGAAGCGGCTCGCGTCGCGGTCGCTGGGCGGTCGATTGCCTCGGCCCGCACGGCCGAGCCCGCAGACCTTGGTCTATCCGTTCGATCCGGAGCTGGCGTGGCTCGCGGTGAGGTACTCCCGGTGCGCCTCTCGGGTGCTGTGGGACCTGGTCCGGGCGGAGGCGGCGCGGCTCGAGCCGCTGTACGCCGCGGTGGTGGGCCACCTCTCGAGCGCTCCAGCCTGGGCCGCCCCCGGGGCGCGGTTCGCGGTGGATGTGGTCCGCTCGGACGGCTTTCCCGCCGGTCCGCTGCAGATCCGCGGCGCGGTCAAGAACGCGCTCATCGACGCCTCGGCGGCCTGGGGCCGGCTCGAACTCGATCCGGACGACCCCGACCTCCTGTTTCGGGTGGAGGCGGATGAGGCCGGGGCGACCGTGTCGCTCGACCTCGCCGGGCGGAGCCTGCATCGGCGGGGATTCCGGCGCCGGGTCAGCGAAGCGAGCCTCAAGGAGACGCTGGCCGCGCAAGTCCTCCTGCTTTCTCGCTGGGACCCTCGGACGGAGGCGATCGTGGACCCGATGGCCGGCACCGGCACCTTCGTGCTCGAGGCGGCCGGATCGGCGGTGGGGGCGTCGGTCTGGCGTGCCCCGGATCGGCCGATCGCAGCTCGGTTTCCCCCTTTCTGCGGCCGGCCGACCGACACCCCGGACCTGTTCCCGGGGACGGAGCCGGCGCTCGCGGCGATCGAGGTGCACACGCCGGTGCACCGGGCCCTCCGCGAGAACCTGGCCGAAGCTGGGCTCGACGAGCGGGTGCTTGCGCTGCACGCCGACTTTCGGGACGTGCCGCCCAACGAGCTGCCGGCGCGGCTCGGCGCCGACCGGGGCCTCGTGGTCGTCAACCCGCCGTACGGGGAGCGGCTCGAGCAGGGCCGAGGGCACGACCCGGAGCTCGATGGGCTGTACGCCGACCTCCACCAGTGGTGGATGGACCTCGGCGAGGGGTGGAGGATCGCGCTGCTCGGCCCGCGCCGGCCGCTCATGGCCCACTTCGGGGACCGTCCGCGGCTCGACAAGCCGATGAAGAACGGCGCGCTGTCGGTCTCGCTGCTCGTCTACGAGCGATGACCGCTACTGAAGGGGCTGAACGTCCACGGTCAGCTCGAGCCTGAGGTTCGAGCGCTCGTCGAACGCCACCGCGACGCTGCCCACGAAAGCCTGGGCCCCGGTCCGGGCCTGGGTCGCATAGAACCCGGCCGCGGTGCCGCTCCCTCCGCTGGCCGGCGCCGCCCCCCGAATCGGCTCGGTGCGCCATCGAGCCGGGCTGCCGCTCCTCCGAGCGTACATCAAGGTGAGGCGCGTCCCGTCCTGGTACGCGATCGCGGGGTCGCCGGTGGGCGTGAACAGGAGCGAGGCGTCGGCCCCGACCATGCGGAGGTCCGGCGGGCTCACCCCGTCGTCCACGACCTCCCGAAGCCCGGTTTCCGGCTCGAGGTAGACGAGGTCGTCGTTCGTGAAGTCCATGTAGGCCAGCGTCACCCGGCCTCCGGGCGCGATCGCGAGGCTGACGTGGGCGCCCGCGTCGAGCTCGGGGGACTCGCCATCGACGGTCTCGACCGCAAAACCGCCGGCGCCGTCCCCGGTCGCGAGCCGCAGCGCTCCATCGAGGCGATCATAGAACGCGATGATCGGCGCCCCGGATTCGGTGACGGCGAGGCTCGAGAACAGCCCGGTCCCCGGCGGGAGGTCGTCGAGGTCGAGGGTGGAGATCTCGGCGAAGCACTCGGGCGCTCCAAACGGTGCCCCGCAGATCCGCCCCGCCCCGCACGGCTCGCAGCCACTGGCCTCGGGCAAACACTGCGGCCCTTCTCCGAGGTCCACGCACCCTTGCCCCCGCATGCAGCCTCCGCCGCACGGCGGCTCGGGGCGGGCCCGCCGCTCGACCTCGACCCGCCGCCAGTCGGCAGGGCCAGAGGGGCTCGGGCCGCTCGCTTCGGCGTAGAGCAGCGCGGTGGAAGGGACGTCGCCGGGGGCATCGAGCGCCATGTAGGAGATGCGCGGCCGGCCGTCTTCGCCGATCGCGATCGAGGTGAATCGACCGACGTCCCCGTCGGCATCGACGATGTGGGTGGTCCACGCGCCCCCGGCCCTTCGCGCGTACTTCAGGTCCCCCTGGGTGCGGTCGTAGTAGGCGACGTGGAGGTTCCCCGCCGCGTCCCGGGCGATCGATCCGTACTCGCCGACGTCCGGTCCGGAGCCCTCCCTGCCGCCGCGACGGCCTCGGGGGTTCGCGACCACCGGGCCGTCGGCCGGGAAGCCGTCCACGTACTCGACGTCCACGAAGCGCCCGGCGGCGTCGAAGCTCGCCACCACCAAGTCGCCGTAGAACGCGTCGTAGGCGCTCACAAAGGCGCCATCGGCCGCGGCGGCGAGGCTCGCGTGCCACCCGTACTGGCCTTCCGGCACCGGGGGGAGCACCGCGCAGGCGCACTCGACCGCGCAGCAGGCGTCGCCGCTCATCGAGTCCGGGTCGGCGAGCACGAGCAATTCACCCTCCCCGCAGCTCAGCGAGCACCCGGGGACGGCGGCGCAGGTCTGGCTGTCGAGGTCGCAAACCTGTCTGTCTCGGCAGCCCCCGCCGCACGGCGCCGCCACCAGGCAGCGCTGGCCCACGCACGAAGCCCCGGCGGGGCAATCGGCGGTGACCGCGCAGCCCTGGGTGCCGGCCGGCCCCGAAGTCCCGGTCGCGTTCGGGAACCCGCAGAACCGCCCCCCGCGAAAGTCGATGCATCGCCTTCCCGGGATCTCGGCGCACGCCCGGTCATCGGTGCAAGCCACCCACTGGTTGGCGCACAAACCGGCGGCCACGCTGCACCGCTGCCCGGGACAGCAGTCGCCGTCGTCCTGGCAGCGGGCCACCCGGCACTCGCCGAGGCGGTAGGCGAACCCTTGGGAGCAGTCGAACGTGGGCTCGCACGAGCCCGGTCGGATCTCTTGGAGGACGTCGTCCTCGCACGAGCACGACCCGAGCGGACTCAGCAGGAACAGAGAAGCCAGAAGCCAGCGACGCATGGGGACGGACCCAAGCTGCCAGGGCGCTCCTTCGCGCGCCATAGGAAGAGCTGCGGTGGCGTCAGCCCGCTTCGACGGCGCGAGCGTGCAGCGCAGGGAGGATCGCCGTGACCCGGCGAATGTCGGCGGCGGTGGTGCTCGGCCCGAGCGAGAAGCGAACCGCGGAGCGGGCCAGCGGGGGTGAATACCCGAGGGCGAGCAGGACCGGCGACGGCTCGAGGCTGCCGCTCGAGCACGCACTGCCCGAAGACGCCGCGACCCCCTCGAGGTCGAGGGCCTGAAGCAGCGCCTCCCCATCGATCCCCTCGAACACCGTGCAGCTCACCGCCGCCACCCGGGGCCCGCGATCGAGCACGGTGGCCCCCGGCAGAGCCCGCAGCGCGCGCTCGAGCTCGTCCCGGAGGGCGCCGAGCCTGCTCCCCTGGACCTCTCGCTCCGCTTCCGCCCGCTCGAGCGCCACCGCGAGCCCGACCGCCGCCGCCACCGACTCGGTCCCCGCCCGGCGCCCCCGCTCCTGCGGCCCGCCGACCACCGAAGGGTCGAGCCCGAGCCCATCCCGGACGATGAGCGCGCCGGCTCCGGGCAATCCCCCGATCTTGTGTCCGGACACGACGACGAGGTCGGCGTCGAAAGCGGCCGGGTCGAGCCGCCCCGCCGCCTGGACCGCGTCCACGTGCAGCGGCGCTCGGCCGGCGACGCAAGCCCGTACCGCGCCGAGGTCGTGCACGTAGCCGGTCTCGTTGTTGACGGCCATGACCGACACCAGCGCGGTCGGACGGTCGAGATGCCGGGCCAATGCGTCGAGGTCGAGCGAGCCGTCGGGCCCGGCTGGGATCTCGACCACCTCGCGCCCCTGCTTCGACCACCGATCCGCCGCCGCCCGGACGGCCGGGTGCTCCACCGCCGACAGCACGAGCTGGCCGGCCCGGCGGCCGAGCACGCCGTCGAGGGCGAGGTTGTCCGCTTCGGTACCGCCGCTCGTGAACACGACCTCGCCAGGTCGGCGACCGAGCACCGCCGCCACCCTCGTCCGCGCTCCCTCGAGGTGGCGGCGCGCGGCCTGCCCCGCCCAGTGCACCGAAGACGCGTTTCCGAACCCGCCGGCGTCGCTCGGGCCGAACAGCAGCGGCTCGACCGCGGCCCGGACCTCGGGCCGCACCGGCGAGGTCGCGTTGTGATCGAGGTAGACCCGGTCCATCACCAACTGGACGAGGAGGTGGCGGAGAGCGCCTTCTTCGCGCCGCGGTTCGGGGCGGCCCGCCGAGGCTCGGCCCGGTCCGGTTTGGCCATGAGCCGAGAGTACTGGGCTTCGTCCTCGCCGAACGCCTGAACCACCGAGGCGACGACATCCTTGCGCAACTTTCGTTGCGAAGGCTGGCTCTTTCCCTCGAGCGGGAGCCGAGCGCCCGCCATCGGTCCGTGACCGCCGGCGGTGCCGAGCCCCCCTTTGCACACGATCCCGTGGAGGATCTTGCCCGCGTTCTTGGCCCTCGACCGGGTGCGCAGGGACATGAACAACGAGCCCTCGTACCAGCCGGTGGCCAGCGCGTGGCGGACCCCCTCGATCTGCAGCATGCGGTCGGCCACTTCGGCGCACAGATCTGGGGTGTACACCTCGCCAAGGTCGCTCACGATCATGCGCCCGTGGATGTTCGAGCCGGTGATCGCCTTGTGGAACACCCGGAAATAATCGAGCGGGACCTGCGGGTTCTCGATCTCGGCCAGAATCCGATTGTCCACTTTGTCCACCAAATAGAGGTAGGCGGAGACGTCGGCCGGCGAGGCGTCCCGGGCCAGATTCTGGGTATCGGTCTTGATCCCGTAGAACAGCGCGGTGGCCACGTCGGTGGGCGGAGGGACGTCCGCGGCCACGAACAGCTCGACGATCTTGGTCGAGGTCGCGCCGTACGCCCCGCCCACGTCGAAGACCGCCGGCTCGGGGCCCTCGAGCGCCCGCGGGAAATGGTGGTCGAACACGACATCCGGCGGCCGGTCGGCCGGGACCCCGTGGTTGCCCACCTCGGGCTGGGTGTCGAGCAGGGCGACGAGGTCGTACTTCTTGAAGTCGGCCCTCGGGGTCCGGCGCATCCGGATCCCGAGCTGCTTGATCATCGTCTTGTTCTCGGCCCGCTCGATCACGCCGCCGTACCCGATGGTCGTCTCGAGGCCAGTCAGGTGGCCAAGCAGCCACCCGAGCCCGAGCGCGGACGCGATGGTGTCCGGGTCCGGGTAATCATGGGTCTGGGTGAGCAGGCTGCTTCGGCCGGCGGCCAGCCGGAGCAGCGCCTCCAGCTTGGGCCGACCGCGCTCGGCGCTCTCCTCCAGAGCTCGGGGCTCCACGGGCGGGAGTCTGGGAGCCGCCGGACGAGCGAGTCAAGGCTCGGCGCCCGGCCGCGCCCCCATGCGAAGGGGGTGCCCAACCGAGACCACGGCGAGTAGAGCGTTACCGTGCCCGGCGGCGACATTCTCCGTGGCCGCTACCACCTGGAGCGGACGGTCGGTCTGGGCGCCGCTGGGGCGGTGTACCGGGCGATCGACCGCGAGCGGGGCGCGATCGTTGCGGTCAAGCAAGTCCGCCTCTTGGGACCCGACCGAGGGCTGAGGCGGCGGGTCGAGCGGGAGGCGAGAATCCTCGCCGGCATCGACCACCCGCGGGTCGTCCGCTTGCTCGACCACGGGGAGGACGATGGCGCGTTCTACCTCGTGTTCGAGTGGCTCGAAGGCCGCGACCTCGCCGCCGACGCCGAGGCTCGCGTCGCCAGCGCCAAGGAACCGCTGCGGCGGGCGTGCGAGATCGGCGCCCAGGCGGCAGAGGGCCTCGGGGCGGTCCATCGGCTCGGGGTGGTCCACCGCGACGTGAAGCCGGAGAACCTGTTTTTGGTCGAGGGACCGGGTGTGGACCTGCGGATCCTCGATTTCGGCGTCGCGAAGCCCCGGTCCGGGCTCGGCGGGCTGACGCACGCCGGGGCGATCCTCGGCACCCCGAGCTACATGGCGCCGGAGCAGGCGCAGGGGGCGAGCGAGGTCGATGCCCGGGCGGACGTGTTCAGCCTGGGCGTCGTCCTGTTCGAGCTGCTCGGGGGGGCCTCGCCGTGGCGAGCGACCAGCGATCTCGCTCGGCTCGCCCGCATCCTCGTCGAGGACGTCCGCCCCCTGACCGAAGTGAACCGCGATGTGCCGGCCCCGGTGTCGGCGCTCGTCGGCCGCATGCTCGACCGGGACCCGGCCGGCCGGCCGCCGATGGCCGAGGTCGAGGCGACCCTGCGCGCCGCCCTCCCTCGAAACCGTGAGCCGGCGAGCCCGCCCGTCGCCGCCGCCGCCTTCGAGACGGACGTCGAGACCCTGGCCGGTCGATTGTCGCTCCCGGAGCGCGACGCCCCGTTTGTCCGAGAGGCGCTGCGGGAGGACGTCGAGGCCGCCGTCCGAGCGGCCCTCGCTGCCCGTCGCCGAGCGGCGCTGCTCGTGGTGGGCCCGGCCGGGATCGGGAAGAGCGCGCTCGGTCGCCAGCTCGAGGCGGCGCTCTGCCTGCCCGGCGGGCCGCGGGTGTGGCGTGCAGCGGCCCGCGCCGAGGAGGCGCTCGTAACCGGCGCGTTTCTGGCACGCGCTCTGCGCGGCCTGGGGGCGCTGGACCGCTCCCCCTCGATGGCGGCGCTCGAGCGCCTCGTCCCTTCCGGACCCCATTTTGGCCGGCTCTGGACCGACACGACCCCGGGTGGGTACCGCCAAGAGAGCTTCGGCGCGGCGCCGTTTTTCGAGCCGCTCGCGCGGATCGGCGACGCCGAACCCAAGCGGGACTCGGTTTTGGCCCTGCTCGCCGAATGGCTGGGCCTTGGGGAGGCGGCCTCGCCCTGGCGGCCGGGCTCTCTTCGCGCGGAGCTCGAGCGCGCCCTCGAGGTGGTGCTGCGCGGCCTCGCCGAGCCCCAAGGCTTGGTGGTGGTCGCGGACGAGGCCCAGCAGCTCGACCCGGTATCGGCCTCGGTGCTCGGGAACCTGCTCCGCCACGGCCCCGAGCTCCCGCTCGTCTTCGTGGGCCTCGGTCCCAAGGCCGTGCTCGACCGGGATCTGCGCCGGAACCTCCCCGAGCCGGCCCAGCTCTTCGAGGTGCCGCCGCTCGAAGACGAGTCGGTACAAATTCTCGTCTCCGGCCAAACATTCGAAAAAATCGTCTCTATACATCGAGAAAACCGGTGCAATCCTCTGTTCCTGCGCTGGGCGGCGCCGCTCGCTGGCCCGTCGACGGTGGCCGCCGCCGTGAGCGACCGGATCGCGGCCCTGCCGTCGCGGCTCCGCGGCGCGCTCACCGCGGTGGCCGTGTTCGAGTCGGTGTGCCCGGCCGAGGCCGTCGAGCCCATGCTCGGTCCGGGCGGCGCCGACGCGGTCGCGGAGCTCGCCCGGGGCGGATGGCTCTCTGCGGCCGAGGACGGCTTCGAGCTGACCCACCCGGTGGTGCGGACGGTGGCCTTGTCCCGGGTCCCTAGGACCGAGCGCCGCTCGAACGAGGCGAGCGCGGCCCGCCTGCTCGATTCGCTCGGAGCAAAGGCGGCGGTGGTGGCCCGGCACCTCGGCCGGGCCGGGGCCGATGGGGACGCGGCGGCGAAGCTGTTCGAAGCGGCGACGGAGAGCCTCCGGTACGCGGACACGGCGGCGGCCCGCGCGCTCGCCGCCGACGGGCTGGACCGGTCGCCCAAACCCGAACTCGAAGCGAAGCTGGCCGAAGTCCTGTTCGAGGCGGCGTGCATGGAGCGGGACCTCAACGGCGCCGCCGAGGCGCTCGAGCGGTGGCGAGCCGGCGCTGCCGGGCCGGCGGTGGAGGTCGCTGCCAGCCGGCTCGAGCGGGCAAAGCGGCGACCGGCAGCGGCGCTCGCGGCGGCCGAGCGGGCCCTCGATGCCCTCGATGCCCTCGATGGTCCAGGCGCTGAGGCGCTCCGCTCCGAAGCGCAGTTCGCGGCCGGGCGAGCGGCCGAGCGCCTCGGGGACTTGGCCCGGGCCCGCAGGGCCTACGCCGAGGTGGATCGGAGCCCGAGGCTCGCGCTCGGTTTGGGCCGGCTCGCGGTGGCCGCCGGGGACCTCGCCGGGGCGCAGCGGGACTTTCACGCCGCGGCCGAAGGCGTGCCCCGCGATCCGGCGATCCTCACCGCGGCGCTGCTTGGGCAGGTCGAAGTCCACCGGCGGCTCGGGGACCTCCCGCAGGCTCGAGCCGCGATCACCGAGGCCGAGCGGCGGGCCACGGGTCCGGCGCAGACGAGCTGGGTGCGGGTGCTCGCCACCAGTCTTCTGCCCGAGGAGGAGCGCTACGACGACGCCCTCTTCCGGCTCGACGGGCAGGACCACGATGGGGAGCCGGAGGACGTCCGGCTGTGGCTCGGCGCCGTCCGAGGCCGATGCCTGCGGCACCCCGAGCGGCTCGCGCTCGACGAAGCGAGGCTCGAGGCGCTCGTCGCCGCCCTCGAGGCCGCCTTCGACCGATCAGGGGCGGTGTGGCCCGCGCTCCGGCCGGCGATCGCGTCCGGGCTCGCGCTGGCCGAGTGGCTGCTCGGGGCCCCCACGGAGGCAGCGGAGCGAATGGAGCGGGCCCACCGGAGCGTAGCCGACCGGGACGGGCTGTTCGGCGACGAGCGGCTCGCGTTCGACTGGACCCGGGCCCGCCTGCTCGCCGCCGCCGGGGCGTCGGGAGCCGAAGTGCACCTCGCGATGCGCTCGGCGCTGGTCGAGCTCGACCGCGGGCTCGCCAACCTGCCCCGCCGGTCCCGGCCCCGCTACCTCGACCGCCCCACCGTGCAGGCGGTGCTCGACGAAGCGGGAAGGCACGGCCTCGACGCTCGCGTGGACCGAACGACGCTCCGGTGGATCGGCCGGGCCAAGCCCACGCCCCATTGAGCTCGGGTCGGCCGAGGTCAAGCGAGCGCCGCTTTGATCATCATCTTGTAGGGGCGGGAGCGGCCCTTCAGCTGGTTGACCGTTCCGACCACGATCCGGCCTCGAGCCGGGCAGCGAAACGCGATCGTCCCGCTGATCCCGGAGTGGCCGACGAACTCCATGTCCGGGCGAAAGGGAGGAAGCCAGCGGGGCATGGCGAACCGCAGGACCCCGGTTCCTGCCTTCAGCGGAAAGAAGACCCGCCGAAAGGGCCCATCGAGCAGCGGTGAAGGAAACAGGGTCCCGTCGAAGAACGCGCCGACGAACCGGGCGAGATCCCCAATCGACGACACCGCGCCGCCGTCACCGGGCATCGAACTCAGGGCCAGAGGGATGTCGAGCGCCTCGCCTCCGAATCGGAGGGGCAGGACATCCATCCCGGGCCGATAGAATTCGGTGCGCTCGAGCCCGAGCGGCCCGGTGACTCGTCGATCGAGCACCTCCCCGATCGACAGCCCAGTCACCCGTACGATGACCTCGGTCAGAAGGTAGAAGTTCGTATCCGAGTAGAGCGCCCTCGTCCCGGTGCCGGGGGCGAAAGCGGGGCGCATCTCATCGCGCGCCCAGCCGAGCACCTCGGGCAGCCCATAGCTGCGGTCGCGCCCGGCCAAGAGCTCTTCCATCAAGGAGGTTCCGTCGCGGCGCCGGCCTTCGAAATAGTCAGGGAGGCCCGACGAGTGGGTGAGCAGGTGCCGAAGGGTGATTTTGCCGCTGTGGTCTTCCCCCCGAAATACATGCAACCGATCGAGCTCTCCCGGAAAGAAGCGAGCCACCGGATCGTCGAGCCCGAGCCGCTCTTCGGCAACCAGCTGAAAGATCATCGCCGTGATGAACAGTTTCGAAGTGGAGGCGATGAGAAACGGCGTGTCCGGCCCGACCGGGCGGTCGCGCCAGTCTCCGGCGCAGGCGTGGGTGAACCGCTCGCCTTCGAGAACACCCACCGCCACCTCATGGCAGTGTCCGCGCCCATGCTCCGCGGCGACGATGCGGTCGAGGGCCGCCTGCACCGTCATCGGCGCCCCTGCGGCCGAGCCTCGGCGGGCCAAGTCGATCGAAGCACCGAGATTTCCATGTCCGTGCGCGCGTTAAGCGCGAGCATCGCGCGGGTCAACCGGAGGCCGACCGGGCGAGCCACTGCGTCAGCTCCTCGTCGAGCAGCGGTTTCGAGAAGAAGAAGCCCTGGCCTCGCGCCACCCCGAGGGCCCGGATCTCCTCCGCTTCGGCCGAGGTCTCGATGCCCTCCGCCACCACTTCGACCGAGAGCCGGCGCCCCAAGGCGACGACCGCCTCGAGAATGGCCCGGCTCCGCTCGTCGCCAGCGAACCCAGGGGTGAACGCCCGGTCCACCTTCACGACGTCGATCGGAAGGTCGCGAAAACGGAGCAAGGAAGACTGCCCCACCCCGAAGTCGTCGAGCGCGATTCGCAGACCCAGGGCGCGAAGAACGTGCAGGCTGTTGCTGACCATCGAGCCCGGGTCGAGCGCAAAGAGCACCGCCGATTCGGTGAGCTCGAGCTCGATTCGGCCCGGCGCCACCGGAAGGAGCGCAGCGGCCCGGCTGAGGAAGTCGGGGCGGATGAGGGACGCCGGCGACAGGTTCACCGCGACCCGCGGCAAGCTCTCCTGCGCGATCCGCGCTATCGCCTGCTCGAGCACCCACAGATCGAGCTCGGCCACCGCGCCGATGCGCTCGAGCCAGCCGACCACCTCGGCGATGGGCCGGATCGGCTGACCGGACGGATTCCATCGGGCGAGGGCCTCGAAGCCGACCGTCGCTCCGGTCCCGAGGTCCACCTGGGGTTGAAACGCGAGCTGCAGCGCCCCGGAGCTGGCGGCGGCCCGAAACTCCTCCGGGCGGCGGGGAAAGCCCTCCGCCAGCTCGAGGCTCGTTCGCTGCTTCGACGCCTTCTTCGCCCGGTACATCGCCTCGTCGGCAACCCGGAGCAGGTCGGCCGACGTCGTGCCCCCCTGCGGATACATCGCGAGCCCCACCGACGCCGACACCGGCGGAAGCCCGGCCGGACGAAGGTCCGCCCGGGCCGTGACGTGCTCGATGCGGGCGATGGTCCGGCGCGCCTCCGCCTCTGAACCCAGCTCTTCGAGCACGACCGCGAACTCGTCGCCGCCGAGCCTGCCGACCGCGTCGTAGGCGCGCACGACCTCCTTGAGCCGGGCGGCGAAGCTCCGCAGCAGCTCGTCCCCGGCCGCGTGCCCGCACCGATCGTTCACCGCCTTGAACCCATCGAGGTCGATGACGCAGACCCCGACGAGCCGGGCGCTGCGCTCGGCCCGCGCGATGGCGCACTCGATCCGCTCCTCGATGCTCCCCCGGTTGTGAAGCCCGGTCAGCCCGTCCCGGCGGGTCCGACGAAACAGGTCCGCGCGCACCCGGGCATGCTCGACCGCATACCGCACCGCCTTCTCGAGCGCGCCGGCGTCGAGGCCGTCCCGATCGAGAAAGTCGTCGGCGCCAGCCTGTATCGCCTCGAGGTCCGAGGCCCGGCCGCCGCCGCCGAGCAAGACGAAGGGCACCGGAGAGCTCTCCTCCCTGGCCGCAACGATGAGCTCGATCCCCGGTTTTCCGCCGATGTCGTGGGCGAGAAGGCAGGCGTGGAACCCTCCGCCGCGCAGGGCCCGAAGCGCGCCCTCGAGGTCGGTCCTTCGCTCCACTATCCAGCCGGAGATGCCATCCCCCCTCGCGATCAGCGCCTCGAGCGCGGCTGCGCGGGCCTCCTCGTCCACGACGAGCACCCGGAGCTCCGCCCCGGACGGCAGATCCTGGGTCTCTCGCGGAGGCTGAGACGCAAGGCCCATGACGGATACTGTCGGCGGCGCCGGTCGAAACTTGTTGGCTCCATGCCGACCAAAAAGCGCGCCCGGACCGGGGCGAGACGGTCAGCGCGGCGCCGCGGCGTCCTGGAGTCGAGCGAGGTACAGCGCCACGACCACCAGCGCGTGGGTGATGCGGCCGGACGTGACCAGCGCTCCCGCCTCGCGGTAGGGCACCAGCACGAGCCGGCAGCGCTCGTTGCCCTCGAACCGAGGCCGGTCGGTTCGCGCCGCGTCGAGCGCGAGGTAGGTGTAGCAGCGGTTCTTTTGCAGCGCCGGGTTCGGGTCGATGGCACCGAGCCGCTCCCACCGCTCGCTCGTGTACCCGGTCTCCTCGAGCAGCTCTCGCCGGGCGGCGTCGGCCGGGTCTTCGCCCGGATCGACCATGCCCCCCGGGATCTCGAGGGTGACCCGCTCGACCCCGTGGCGCCACTGCTCGACCAACACGAGCTGGTCGTCGGCGGTCCTCGCCACCACGTTCACCCAATCGGGGGCCTCGAGGACCACGAACTCGCCCTCGGTCCGCTCCGGCGACTGCTCGACCCGGCGGCGGCGGCTGACGTCGAGCACCGGGCTCCGAAACGCCAGCTCGCGGGAGAGCTCCCGCCAGGGAGGGATGAGTTCTTCCACCGGGCGCACCGTACACCGCTCAGAGCGCGGTCTTCACCCACCGAGCCCCTTCGCGGCTCGGACCGACATGGGCCGACAGCCAGCGGTTGATGTCGCTCGCCTCCGCCCACGCCTCGAAGAACACCTTGACCGCGCCGTCGGTGGACATCCACCGCGGCGGCGCGCCCACCTCGAATCGCCAGGTGCGGGCCGCGGTCAGGCCCTTGTGGCGGAGGAACCGGGCCCTCGGGTGGTCCTTCGGGTAGCCCCGGGCCACCGTCTTCAGCGACTCGCCCCCGATCTCGAGCTCGGCCGCCTCGGCGTTTCGCACCGCGGCCTCGAGCGCCGTCCCCGATCCGTCGTCATCGACCGCGGCCAAGAACCGGGCCAGCTGGTCTTTGGCCATCATGTGCATCCCGGTGGCGCAGAAGACGTGGTCCTTGGCGAACTGCAGGTAGAACACGAGGCCGTCGTTCTCGAAGACGGCCGAGGCGTGGGTCTTGTAGGGCGACTTGTCGGCGGAGAACCGCACGTCGCGGTGGATGCGAAACCGCTTGCCGGCGCCGAGCTCCGGCTCCGCGTCCTGCACCAGGGCCTCGAGCGGGGCTTTCCAGAGGCGGTTGAACGCCTCCTCGTGCGCCGCAAACCAAGCCCGATCGTTGTTTGCCTCGAGCTCGGCGAGAAACCGGAAGGCCTCCGGGGAAAAACCTGCGAATCGCCCGCCCCGCATGCGAACAGACAGCGCCGGCCCCGTCCAGAAGTCAAAAACGACCGAGCGTTGCGACCCATTCCCCGAGCGTCTCCGTGGCCTCGTGGGGGGGCACCCGGGCCTCGATGAACCGGGGCCGGCCGTCTGCCGGCCGACCGACGGCCTCCTCGAACTCGAAGCGGTCGGCGGCCGCGACCGCGCGCCACCCGAGCGCCGCCGCCACCGGCACGAGCGAGATCGGATCCGGGGTCGTGAACGGCTCGAGCCCCGGATGGTCGAGCCCGAGGCGCCGGGCAATGGGGAGCTGCTCGAAGATGCGGCCCCCGCCGTTGTGGATCACGACGACGGTCAAGTCCGGGGCCAGCGGCCCCAGCGCGAGCGAGCCGAGGTCGTGCCTCGCGCTCACGTCGCCGATGAGCAGCACCGTGGGCCGGCTCCTCGCCGCCCCCACCGCCCCGGCGATGAGCCCGTCGATCCCGCTCGCGCCCCGCTGGTGGAGCACCGTGCACGCCGGACCTCCGGACGGCACGAACTGGTCGAGGTGACGGACCGGGAGGCTGTTGCCGACCATGAGGAACCCGCCCTCCGGCACCGCCGACCGCGCCGCCCGGGTCACGTGCGCCTCGGACCAATCGGGCAGAGGCAGCGACGACACCGCCGAAAACAGCTCGGCCCACCGCTCGACCCACCCCGGCTCCGGCCGAAATCGCGATCCAGGGAGCGCCCGGGCGAAAGACGGCAGGCTGCCTTGCACAACCTCGGCCCGGGACTGAGGGTCCGGAAATCCGCCCGGCGCGAGGCAGATGCGGGGCCCGGCCAACCCCTCGAGCCCGGTCCCGATCGGCGGGTTCCCGAGCTGCAGGATGAGGTCGGGGGCGAGACCGGCCCGGATCTTCGGGACCCGCAGCGCCGCGTCGAACCCGGGGGCGCCGAGCCCGCCTGGCCCGAGCCGCAGCTGCGACGTGGCCTCGAGGCACAGCGGCGCCCCGAGCCCAGCCGCCCACTCGACGAGCGCGGTTCGGTCCTCTGGCCGGTACGCCACGGCGGGCCCCGCCACCACCAGCGGCCTCCGAGACCGCGCGATCGCGTTCTTCAGCGCGGCGAGACCTTCGGCCGACGGCACCGCGGGGGCCGGCGGGTGGATCCGAGGCCCGGGCGAGCCTCGAAGCGCCGACACCTCGGACAAAAACGCCTCGTCCTCGGCCGAGAGCTCGGACGGAGGCTCGAGCGGCTTTCGGGCTCGCAGGTTCACCTGCACAGGGGCCCCGTCCATGGCGAGCGCCGCCGCCTGCACCCCCGCCCGGCGAACCGACGCCAGCGGCAGCGGCGCCGAATCGGGGACCCCGAGCTCGAGGCAGCGGGCGTAGGTCCCAAAAAGCCTCGTCTGGTCGATCGTCTGCGGGGCCCGGACCCCGACCAGCTCCGGCGGCCGGTCCGCGGTCAGGACGAGCAGGGGGATCTTGGCCTCCGCGGCCTCGATCACAGCGGGCAGGTCGTGGGATCCCGCCGTGCCCGAGGTTCGAACCAACAGCGATGGCCGCCCGGTGGCCCGGGCCCGTCCGAGGGCGAAAAACGCGGCCGAGCGCTCGTCCACGATGACCGTGAGCTCGAGCTCCGGGTGGCTCGCAGCGGCGAGCACCACCGGGGTGCTGCGGGACCCGGGGCTCACCACCACCTCCCTCATCCCGCCGGCCACGAAGCCGTCGAGCAGGAGGCTGCACCACCCCTCGAGCAGCACCCCGCCGTGGATGCCCTCGCTCACCGCGCCCCCAGCGCGTCGAGCAGCCGCACCGCCTTCAGCTCGGTCTCCTGCCACTCGCCCTCGGCGGTGGAAGCGGGGACGATGCCCGCGCCCACGAACACCCGGGCCTCTGCCCCTTCGACCAGGGCGGAGCGCAGGGCCACCCGCAGGTCGCCGCCCATCACCCCTTCCGGACCCCGCTCGAGGTAGCCCACCCCGCCCGAATACCAGCCCCGGGGCCGGCCCTCGGCGAGCCGGATGAGCTCGAGCGCCGTCGCCATCGGCGCCCCGCCCACCGCCGGGGTCGGGTGGAGCGCCCCGGCCAGCTCGAGCACCGAGCACCGGCGCCGCAGCCGCCCGGTCACCGGGGTGAGCAGGTGGCAGAGGGTCCCGAGCGAGCGCAGCACCGGCTCGGCTGTCCGCTCCACATGCGCGTACGGGGTGAGCCGCTCGATAAGGTGCTCCACGACGTGATCGTGCTCTTCTCGGTCCTTTGCGCTCGAAAGCAGGGCTGCGCCGTCGTCCGGCCCCGACGAGCCGGCGAGGGCCTCGGTGTCGACCCGGTCCCCGCGCACCCGGACGAGCCGCTCCGGGGTGAGCCCCACGAACGCGGCCTCACCAGCGAAAAACGCGAAGCTGGCCTCCGACGGCGAGTTCGGGCGGAGCCCGGCCAACAGCCTCGCCACCTCGATCCGCTCTTCCCTGCGGACCCGAAGCTCCCGCGACAAGACGACTTTCCTCGCGCGCCGTTCTCGAAAGGCTTCTTGCGCAACTCGAACTGCGGTGGCCCAGGACTCTGGATCGGACGGGAGCCGGATCCCGCCCGCTCCCAGCGCTGAAGTCAGCCCCGAGGACGGGCGCTCCGCCCATGCCTGAACGATGGGCCAGTCCGGATCGGGCCCGGCGGCGGACAGCGACGCCCTCCCGCCGCGGAGCGTCCACAGAAAGCGCGGCTGCACGAACCGGAGCGCCCCGAACGGGCCGAAGCCGTCCTGCACTCGTGGCTCGAACGAGAAGCCGCCGAACCACGGGAGCGGGTGATCCGACCCGGCGAGCGCGGCGTCCGCCTCCTGAAACCGCGCTGACCCTTGCGTCCTGATCTCGACCGCCACCCCGAGCCCGATCTGGGTCACGTCCTGGTCCCGCCAGAACACGCACGGGGGAAGCGGGGCCGACGCGAGCAGCTCCAGCGGGTCGTTCGCGGGCATCGCCTCCCGCGAACCCGGGGGCGGACCGGGGACCGCCCCCGCCGACCTCACCCCTCGGCCCCCGGCCGCGCGGCGACGTAGAGCACGCAGGCCCCAAACGCGAACGACTTGCGCTCGATGGGCACCAGCCCGGCTTCGGCCAGCATCGCCTCGAACCGCTCCGGCCGAGGAAAGGCCTCGATGCTCGATCGCAGGTAGCCGTACTCCTGACGCCCGGACAACAGCGCGCCCACGATCGGCACCATCACCCGCACGTGGAGCCGGGCCAGCAGGGCGAGCGCCCCGCTTCGGGGCTCGGACAGCTCGAGGATCGCGACCCGCCGGCCCGGCCTCAGCACCCGGGCGACCTCGCGCAGGGCCCGGGGGCGGTCGGGCACGTTTCGGATCCCGAACGCCATGGTGATGGCGTCGAAGCTGTCCGCCTCGAACGGCAGTTCTTGGGCATCGCCGACCACCAGCTCCACCCGGTCGTCGAGCCCGGCCCGCTTCACCTTGCGCTCGCCGTGGCTGAGCATCCCGGTGGACGGATCGAGCCCCACCACCGACAGAGTGGGCTCGGCGTCGAGCAGCTCGACCGGGAGGTCCGCCGTGCCCGTCGCGAGGTCGAGCACCCGGTCCTTCGGGCGCAGGCCGAGGGCGCGGATCGCCGCCCGCCGCCAGCTGCGGTCGAGCCCGAACGAGTTGATCCGGTTCAAGAGATCGTACCGGCCGGCGATGCCGTCGAACATGCGGCCGGAGCCGTCGGCCGGGCTGGCGTCGTGCGTCGTCGTGGTCATAGAATCTCCAAGATCGCGTCGAGCTCGTCAGGCAAGAGCGCCTGCGGTCCGTCGGAAAGCGCCTCCTCGGGCGCGGGGTGGGTCTCGAGCATCACCCCGGCCGCGCCCACCGCGATCGCGCCCCGGGCCAGGGGACCGATGAGGTCCCGGCGCCCGGCCGCGTGCGAAGGATCCGCCACCACCGGCAGCCGGTGGACCTGCGAAAGCAGCGCGACCGAGGACAGGTCGAGAAGGTTTCGGGTGCTGGGGTCGAAGCTGCGGATCCCGCGCTCGCACAAGACGACCGACGCCGCCCCATGAAGCAGGCAGTATTCGGCCGAACCGAGCCACTCCTCGACGGTGGCGGCCATGCCCCGCTTGAGCAGCATCGGCTTGCCGAAGCCGGCGACGCTCTTGAGGAGCGAATAGTTGTGCATGTTGCGGGAGCCGATCTGGACGAGATCGGACATCTCCGCCACCATCTCCTGCTCCTCGGCCCCCATCGCCTCGGTGACCATCGCCATCCCGTGGCGCTGGGCCGCCCGGCGCATCCAGCGCAACGCTTCTTGCCCGTGGCCTTGAAAGCTGTACGGCGAGGTGCGGGGCTTGAACGCGCCGCCGCGCAGGAACTTGACCCCGCGGGCCGCGAGCCGAGCCGCGATGGCGTCGATGCGCGCCTCCGACTCGACGGAGCACGGGCCGGCCATGACCACGGGCGGCTCCCCGACGCCGATGCGGTGGCCGGCGATCTCGACCACCCGGGGCATCGCGTCGAGCCGCGGGGTCGCCGACGGCCGCTCCGCCACCTGCTCCACCCCGGGCAGGGCCCGGATCGGGCCCGCGTCCACCCGCTTCGAGTGGGGGGCGATCCCGAGCTGCACGCGCCCGTCTTCGGGGGCGATGTGCTTGTCCACCCACAGCCCCATGCCGACGAGCGCGCGCTCCACCACCTTGGGATCTGCTCCCGGTCGAACCGTCACGATCATGTTCGTGCCTCCTTTCTTCGGGTCACGCCCGGCGGGCGGCGGCGACGTGCGCCACCGCCTCGAGCGCGGCCCGGGCCTTGCCGTCGGCCAGACCTTCTAGGCAGGCCGCCCCGAGCTGGGCGTGGCGGCTGGCCTCCTCGTGGGCGGCGTCGATGGCCCCGGTGGACCGGAGCGCGCCGAGCAGCCGCTCCGCGGTGGCCGGCGGGACCTCATCGGCGAACGCCGCCTCTTCGAGCAAGCCAACCAGCGCCGGGTCCCGCTCCATGCCGAGGATGATCGGGTAGGTCATCTTGCCCTCCCGCAGGTCGGTGAAGAGCGACTTTCCCATCTGCGCGGCGTCACCGTCGAGGTCGAGCGCGTCGTCCACGATCTGAAACGCCACCCCGAGGTGGTGTCCGTAGCGCTCGAGCGCGGCGCACTGGTCCTCTTCGAGGCCGCCGGCCCGAGCCCCGGCGAGCATCGCCCACCGAAACAACGCCGCCGTCTTGCCTTCGATCACTCGAAAATAGGTGGCGGCGTCGGCGGCGATCCGGCCCCGCCGCTCGAGCTGCACCGCTTCGGCCTGGATCATCTCGTCGATGATGTCGAGCAGCCGGTCGAGCAGCCCGGGCACGCCTGCCTGCCGCACCCGCTTGAGCGCCTCGACGAGCAGCCAGTCCCCGGCGAACACGCTGGCCGCGTTGCCGTATAGGGCCCGGGCCGTCGGCTGGCCCCGGCGCCGGTCGCCCTGGTCGACCACGTCGTCGTGAAGCAGGGTCGCCGAGTGCACGAGCTCCGCCGCGCCGGCCAGCTTGCGGATAACCGAAGCCTCCGGGCGGCCGACCCGGCCAGCGAGCGCGACGCACAGGGGCCGAATGCGCTTTCCGCCGAGCGACAGCAGATGGCGAGCGCTCTGACCGACGAGGTCCTCGCGGTGGGGGACCGTGGCCAGCTCGCGCTCGAGGCCCTCGAGGTCCGACGCGACGAACGCGCCGATGAGCCCGAGCGTATCGGCGAGGTTCGGTAGGCCGTGCGTCGCCGACACTCCGGCCAACCGGCGCATCACCTCGGGGACGGGCTTCATCGTTGTATTCACCATCTGCACTGTCTCACCTGCGTCGGTCGTCACCGCTGTTCGTTCAACGAAGAGTGAACAATGGGCATTCCGTTTGTCCTCGATTGGACCGGCGGATAACCCCGAGACACCGCGTCTCGCACCCCCCACCGAGGGCGTGCCCTGGTTGTTCAATATTCATTGAACAAAAGCAAGCCAACTCGGTCGCTGTTCGGGGTACGGTGGCGGTCATGAGGAGCGGGGCAGTGGATCGATCCGACGACCGGCTCGACGCTCGGGTCGTCGAGGTCTGCGTCGCGGTCGGGGCCTTCATCGAGAGCTGGGGCTTTCGGTCCATTCACGGCCGGGTCTGGACCCTGCTCGCCCTGTCGTCCCGGCCCCTGTCCCAAAGCGAGGTGGCCGAGCGCCTGAAGGTCAGTCGATCCCTCGTGCACCTCGCCGTGGCGGAGCTGACCGAACTCGCGCTCGTGCGGCAAGTAGGGCCCCAGCGAAATGCCCCGTACGAGGCCCGAATGGACGTGTGGCCGACCATCACCGGGGTCTTGCGCCAGCGGGAGTGGATGCTGATCGAGACCGCCCGCGTCGCCCTCGAAGCCCTGCGCGTCGAGCTCGAGGCCCGCCCCCGCGCCGGCTACGAGCTGCGCCGAGTGGAGGTGCTCCTGCTCATGACCGAGCTCGCCCAGGCCGCCCTCCGGGGCCTCTTCGCGCTCAGCATCCCCGAGTCCCTCGAGGGTTTCGCCGGCTGGCTGCGCCGAGCCCGCGACGTGGCCGACCGCCTCCGCCGCCACCTCCCCCGGGTCCTCGGCGCCTCCGCAAGATTCTCGCGCTCCCGCACCCCCTGACGGACCGCGCCCCAGAGCGAGAGTCGCCGCCTCTTCGACCCGACCAGGGAGCTACCGCTCTACCTCGGTGACCGCATCATCGGCCAAGAGCCTCCCGCCGCCAATGACGGTGAACACAACGATGTGATTGTCCCTCACGCCGAACACCAACCGATAACTGCGAAAAAAAACCTCTCGCACATCGTCGCGGCCTATCTCGGGCACGACCCTCGCTGCCAGCGGCATGCGGGCGGCCCTTTCCGCTGCCTGCCTCAGCAAACCGACCCATCTGCGTGCGGCCCGCGGATCGTCATGAGCGATGTAGTTGGCGATGTCTTCGAGGTCGCGCCTCGAGCGAGCGGACCAGCGAATCGAGTGCTTTTGCTCCTCGGCATCGTGCCCAGAACTCAGGACTATTCGGCTTTGCTAGCAGCGATCTTCTCTTCGAGGGCAGCAAAGACTTCCTCGCTCGAATACAGGCGGCCCGCCTCTTCGTCGCGCATGCCTTCCTGGACAGCGGCGAAAAGGTTTTGCCGCTCGGTCAACGCATCGAACATCGTGGGAGACAACAGCACCCCTGCCGGCTTGCCGTTCTGGGTAATGACCAACGGGTGCCGGCTGGTGGCAACCCGCCGGAGCCAATCCGAGGCTTGCGCCTTGAACTCGCTCACGGGGATGATGTCTTCGGAAACTCTTAGTCTTGGCACAGGACACCTCCTGGACCGAATGATGGTCTGAATTCGGTCCTACCGCAAGCACCAACATCGGCCCGCCCTAGGCGACCAGGGCCTTTGGGCGAACGCTGGCCCGGAGAGCGGCCGAGCACGAGAGGTTCAGGTGGGCCAGGCCAGGGCCATGGGCCGAGCCTGGCAAGATTGGGGGGCTTGCTTCGGGGCCGAGTCTCCACCAGGGTCGGCCCATGAACAGCTACGAGGAGGCCGCCTTCCAGCGTCGGCTGACCGAAGCGCTCGAGCGGGTGCAGCAGATCTTGGGTGACACCAAGCGGCCGAAGTCCGCCGCCGAGACCCCGCACCTGTACGAGGACAAGTTTCGGCTCGCCGAGTTCATGGCCTCCGCCGCGCTCGCCACGGTGGCCGAGCTCTTCGAGGTGTGGGGCCTGGGCCGAAGCGGGCTTGAAGAGCTGAGGCGATGGCCCCACCCGGACGCGGCGGTGCTCCGGTTCGCGGTGGAGGAGCGGTGCAGCCTGGAGGGGAAAGAAGAAAAGGAGGTCGAGATCAGCCACGAGCGCAGCGATGTGACGACCAAAGGCCTCCTGAGCCGAACGAAGAGCAGACAGGAGCGGGTCGTCCAGATCGTCACCCAGCACCGCTGGCGGTTCGAAGTCCGCTATCGGCTCGCCGCCGTCTCCGTCCGGGAGCCAGGTCGGCAGCTTCCGCTGCTCGATGGCCAACTGTCGTGCCCGATCTTCACCACGACCGATGCGCCGCCACGGCCGAAGATCAAGGCGACGACCACGGCCGATCTCCCGCTGCGCCGGCTCTTGCCTTGGCTCGATGACCGGCTCCGCTTTCGCTTCGCCATCGACAGAAACCACGAGGACTGCCTCACCCCCCGCCGAAACCCACAAGTGGACGAGCTGCTCGACTTCTTTCAGGGGCTCTTCTCATTCTCCACCGCGGTCCATCGATACTTTCTCAAAGAGTGCTTCGCGGTGAGCACCCGCATCCCGCGACCGAACCTCGAAGGCGAAGGCGAGCGCATCTTCCTGCCCGTTCTGCCCCTCCTCCTCGAACCCCCGAAGAACGGCGAAGGGGCGGACGTGCTGTTTGGCCCCGCCGACGTGAACGCGCTGCTCGAGCACCACCGGCAGAGCCTGAAGTTGGTCCTCGACCACCTCACGCGCACGCACCCGGACGGGGACACCCTCCAGACCGCTGCCGCGGCCCGCCTCGCCGTCAGCCTCGAGCATGGGGCGCACCTCGCCCAGCAGAGCCGAGATGCGCTGGCCTACCTCGAGACGATGCTCGAGCAGCAGCTTCGGGCGGCGATCGGCCGATCGGTGGGTCCGTCTGACTTTTCCGAATACATGCGTTTTCACGCGAGCCGGCTTTTTGGCTCCGCCTACGCGCCGCGGCCGTTCGTGCACGCCGTCCGCCGGCCCGAGCACGTGCCCGAAGGCGCCGTGACCTTGAGCCAGATGGGCCCCAAAGGGTTCGAGCCGATCTCGAGCTTCGCCCGCTCGGGCGAGGCCTCGAGCCCGATGCACCTTCAGATCGACGCCGCCACCCGGGTCGCCTTCTTCGGAGAACGCCACGTCCACGGCTTTCTCGATTACCGCTTCGCCGACGAGGCTCGGGCCGAGCTGCGGCTCGAGGCCAGGGCCCGAGAGTTCAGCGGCTTCATCGTGCTCGCCGGCCGCATCGCCGGCCCGGACCGCTTCGAGCCAGAGGCGGCGCTCTTGGTCCAAAACCGGGACGAGCTGCGCATCCCGCTCTTCAGCGAGACCATCCCGTCCCCGAAGGAGTTTCGGGACGCGATCGCGTCGATGTCCCCGGAGCAGCAGCGGTTCGCCAAGGCCTTTCGGAGCATGCAGCTCGAGAGCACGCTGTTTGGGATCTGCGTCATCCAGGTGAAGCCGCACCTCGAGCGGCTGCTACAGCTGCCGGACGACGCGCTGACCAAAGAGATCCGGCTCACCCAGCAGCTCATCGAGCTGTTCGTCACCTACCAGATCCCAAGCGATCTGCTCTCCTACGACGGGCCAGAAGACAAGGCGGCGACGGAGAAGGTCGAGCGGGTCAAGGCGCACGTGGGCAAGATGATGGATCTCATCTCCCAGACCAAGAGCGAAGAGCTCGAGGGCGCCCGCCAGAGCTGGGACATGCGGAGGGCCGAGTCCGGCACCGACCTCTCGGTGACCGTGCAACGAGAGCAGGCGTGGGATCCGGAGGTGGAGGCAAGAGTCGAGCAGCGTCGAGCCCAGCTCGACGAGATGATTCACGGAATTCGACCTCCCACCTCCATGGCCGGGGGCCGATTTCACCCCCCGCCGCCGATGAGCGCCCCGCGGGCCACCTTCGGCGGCCGCGGGGGCGACGCGCCTTCGTTCACGCCCGCTCCGGAGCCCCCAGCTTCCGCTTTTGCCTTCGAGGCCGCGGCCGATCCGATCCCTCCGCCCGAACCCGCGGCGCACGAACGGCCTGGCCCGGGCCCCGCCGCCTCCCACCCTTCCTTCGCCGCCGACCTCTCGACCGAGCCCGACTCCGGGGGCGTCGCCAGCGAGGCGGGCGGCGAGGACTACACCCAGATCCCCGTCCGCCTCGACACCCGCTTCGGCCGGCACGACAAGGACAACGCCCTGCGCCCCACCATCCTCCGTCTGAAGAGCCCTTGGGAGCTGCGCACGAAGGAGAGCCTGCTGTCCCCGATGCGGGAGACGGTGCTCGACGAGGACATGCAGACCCAGCACAAGGCCCGGGCCTTCGACCTGCTCGACGCGCTGTCCCGGTCCGGGACCCTGCCGCTTCACCACGCCGCGCTGCATGTCCTCGTCGGGGCCACCCACGGCTTCGACCGGAGCCTGGTGGAGATGGTCATCGAGAAGAACGTCAATCCCATCGAGCGGGTCGAAGCCTCCTCCCTCATCGTCGCCTCGACGATCTTCGGAAAATCGGTCCTCGAGCTGACGCAGGCCGCTCACCACGGCCGCCTCGAGAGCGCCGCCCGGCTCCTGGACGACGGCGAGAATGGAGCCTGATCCAGCTTGGCCAGAGCGCTCACCGCTAGCGTCGACGCTGATGCGACCGAGGCGCGCGTCAACGCGGGGTCAGAAACAAACGCGCATCGTTTTGGCGTCGGCGCCGATATCCTGTCGAGGTCCGGCAGGAGCTGGACGCGCCCGCTGGGGCGACAACCATCGGAGGCAATGCATGTTTCGAAGGATTCGCCGCGCGTTCCGGCGCGTGGTCAACACCGGAAAGAAGCTTTTCAGAACCGCCAAATCGACGGTCAAGGGCATCCTGAAGGACCCGATCGGGGCGGCCCGCGGGCTGCTCGCGAAGGTCCCGCTGCCGAAGGTGGTGACCGGGTTCGCCCAGAAGTTCTTGGCGAGCCCGTTCGCGGCGCTGCTCCCCGGGCCCATCGCCGGGATCGCGGCGCTGCTCGCTCAGGCCAAGACCGGGGCCGACATCCTCGACATCGTGCGGGGCACGGTGCGGTCGCCAGCGGTCCAGGCCGGTCCGCCGGAGGCCCTGCGAAACGTCTTCGAGCTGGCGGCTGCCGAGCACGCTCGGGTGTTCTTCCCCCACATCTTCCGCTGACCGCTCACGAGAGGACGGCGTAGCGGGGCACCCCGCGGTCGTCGAAGCCGAGCGCCTCGCCGGTGCCCACGCCGGCGAGGCCAGGCTCCCCGGCGGCGTCGATCTCGATGGGCTGCTTCCGGTCGTGGGCCGCTTCGTAAGCGGCTTTGTGCACCGGCACCGCGTCTTCGAGCGCGGCCGAAAACCGGCCCCGGGCCGCCGCGTCCCGCCAGCCCGGGGCGAGACGCGCGAACACCACCAGGGCGGCGTCGCCCGATCCGTAGCCAGCAAGAAGGACCGTCCGCCCGGTCCAGTCTTCCGCCCCCGGGGCGGTGGCTGCCTCCTCGAGCGCGGCCCCGATCCAGGCCGGCAGCGCCGCGGCGTACAGGTTGCCCAGCTCCCGCACCACCGGGCCCCCGAGCCGGCAGCGGTGCTCGATGAACCGCTTGAAGGATGCCAACTTCTGAACCGCCCTCAGCAGGTCCGATAGTTCCGGGCTCGGGTCCGCTTCCACCCCGTGGGCCCGGGCGTAGGTCTCGGGATCCGGCCCCCCGTCGAGCGCGGCGAGCGCAGCGGCCACGTCCACCTTCGGGGCCAAAAACTCGAGCTCAGCCCCATTCATGCCCCGCAGGAAGAGCCGCGCGACGGAGCTCTCGGGCATCTTTTGGTAGGGACGGTGAAGCAGTACGAGCGCCGCCGTATCGAGCGCCGCCGCCGGGTCGATGTTCTCCCGCTCGACCGCGTGCAAAAACGCATGGTCTACCGCGTCGAGGTAACACCGGGTCGAATAGTGGCCGGCGAACACCGGGAAATCCCGCGGCC
>DAIQNR010000024.1:61413-65189 GCA_036788295.1 Myxococcota bacterium | reverse complement strand
TGGGCGCCCCTTCGGGCAGCAGCTCCTTCAGCAGCGCGCACCACCGGTCCCGCACCGGGCCCGAGCGGGCCCGGACCACCGCCCCGCCCACGGCGCCCGGATCGACCGCGAGCACCGCCGCCGCCAGCGCAGCGTCGAGCCAGGCCTCGGCGCTCATGCCGGAAACACCTCGGAGATCGCCCGCTCCACCCGCACCGAGGAGCCGGCGTCGTCGAGGACGTTTCGGCGCAGTCGGTGGCGCAGCGAGGGCACCGCCACCCGACGGAGGTGGTCGTCGCCGACGGTTTCGTCCCCCTCGAGCGCGGCGAGCGCGCGGGCCGACCGGACCAAAGTGAGCTCTCCGCGGAGCCCGTCGGTTCCGAGAGCGAGGCACAGGGCGGCCGACCGCTCGAGGACCTCGTCGGGCACGCTGACCGATCCGAGCCGGTTGCGGGCGAGATCGAGCTGCTCGGTCAAGGCCGCGTCGGAGCTCGACCACCGGGCCAGAAAGCCAGTTCGATCCCGCTCGTAGGCGTCGCGCCGCCGCACCACCTCCACCCGGGTCGGCAGATCGTTCGGGGTCGTGACCTCGACCGAGAGCCCGAACCGGTCGAGCAGCTGGGGTCGCAACTCCCCTTCCTCGGGGTTTCCGCTGCCGATCAGCACGAACCGGGCCGGGTGGCGCACGGAGATCCCTTCCCTCTCCACCACGTTCTCGCCGGAGGCGGCCACGTCGAGGAGCAGGTCGACCAGGTGGTCTTCGAGGAGGTTCACCTCGTCGATGTAGAGAAAGCCCCGGTGGGCGCGAGCGAGCAGGCCGGCTTCGAACGCCTTTTCCCCCTTCGTCAGGGCGAGCTCGAGGTCGAGCGCGCCGACGACCCGATCCTCGGTCGCGCCGAGCGGCAGATCCACGACCGGCACCGAGGCGGTCCGAACCTTTCTGGGCCCTCCGGAGCGGACCACCGGGCAGTCGGCGACGCACCGCCGCCCCTCGTCGACCGGGTCGCAGTGGTAGGGGCAGCCCTCGATCTCCCGCATCATCGGCAGGAGCGAGGCCAGGGCCCGCACCGCCGTGGACTTTCCGGTGCCGCGGTCGCCGAACAGCAGGACCCCGCCAATCGCGGGGTCGGTGGCGGCGAGCAGCAGGCCAAGTTTCATCTCATCCTGGCCGACGAGGGCCGAAAACGGAAAATACGCGCTCATTCGATCTCCAAAAAGGCGTTCAGCGAGCCGGAGAACGGCTCCGGGTGCTCGAAGTGGGGCATGGCGCCAGAGGCGAAGGCCTCGAACCGCCAGTGGCCGCGGGCCTCGGCCCAGCTCGACTCGCTGAAGTCCTTGAAGTCTCCGCGGGTGCCATGGGGGACCCATACCGGCAGGGAGAGGTCCTCGTACACCGTGCGGATGTCCCGGCTGAACAGTCGGCCCGACAAAAACGCGAGCGGCGCGTGCTCGGCGCCGAGCACGCGGGCGCTCAGCACGTCGTACTTCACCAGATCCTCGTCCACGTCCCGAGACCCGTAGGTCCGCCGCAGGAAGTAACGGACGACCGCCTCCTTCGTCAGAAGGTCGAACAGAGGCCGGCTCCACGGCCGGCCCTCGAACAGGAACGAGAAGGGTCGCATTTCTCGGGTCGCTCCGGAGACGCGGAGCTTGTCGGACCCCCGGCTGAACCCGGTGGGGTTGATGAGGACGATGCGGCGAAACCGCTCTGGACGCTCGGTGACCGCCCGCGCGAGAAATTCGCAGGACAGGGACAGCGCGACGGCATCGACCGGTTCCCCCCCAGACTGGGCCGAGGCCCGGTCCGCCGCCGCATGGACCGCGTCGGTGTACAGGCGCACCTCGTAGCGGCGGTCGCTGCGGTCCGACCGACCGAAGCCAGGCAAATCGACCGCAGTCAGCGCCCGCTTGCCTCGGAGCATGTCGAACACGGGCCGCATCTCGATCGTGGACGCGGCGGCGTTGATGCTGTGCAGGAGCAGCACCGACGGTCCGGGCCCGTCTAGCTCGTAGCCGGCGATTCGGCCCGCGCGCGGATCCTCCATCTCGAACGCTGGCGCGTCGACCGCAGGAGGAAGGGGGGGAGCATGCACTTGGCTCACGCTGGAGGGCTAGCCCCGGGGGGGGTAGAAGTCAAAGCTGTTTGACATCCCAGTGTCAATCTATGTTTACATTGCGCCGTGGTGACGGTGACCGCCCGCAGTGACTTCGCCCCTGGCGCCCCAGGCCCTCGGATCGGGCCGAATTCGGTGCTTCAGACCCTGGCCGCGCTCGAAGCGCTCGAGGGCGCGAAGACCCGAGCCGACGTCGAGCAGCGCCTGCCGCCGGTCGGGCTCGACGGCCTCATTCCCGAGGCCTGGTTCGTCGACGCGGTCGGGATGGTGCGGCGCCTTCTGCCCCCCGATCGGTCCGAGCGGGTGCTCGCCGAGGCCGGAACGCGGACCGCGAGCTATGTGGCCCGCCACCGCATCCCCCGGCCGTTCGCCGCCGTGCTGCGGGCCCTGCCCGCTCGGTGGGCGGTCCCCCTGCTGCTGTTTGCCTTCGAAAAACACGCCTGGACCTTCGCCGGCGCTGGGCGTTTCTCGTTTTCGAGCGGGGCGAGCGGAGCCCGGCTCCGGAATCTCCTCCCCGGATCTGGGCCGCCGGATTGGGCTCTTCGGCTCGAGCGCGCTCCCACCTGCCGAGATGGGTCCAAAGGGCTCGGCTTCGGCGGCGCCTTCTATGCCGCAGCCTTCGAGGGGCTGCTTCAGCTCGCAGCCCCCGGCCTCACCGTCCGCGAGGTGGCTTGCGCCAGAACCGGCGAGGCGGCGTGCCGTTTTGTCCTCGAGTTTCCCGCGAGCGGAGGCGCGCGATGATCGGGGGACAGCTCGGCTGGACCGTGGTCCTCGGGATCTATGTCATCGCGATCCTATTTTTGACGAAGATCCCCTACGACCGAATGGTCGCAAGCGGCATGGAGCCGATCCGGGCGGTCTATTTCACCCGAAAGATCGTCCACATGGCCGGCAGCGGGGTCCCTACCCTGCTCGTCCCCTACCTCTTCACCGATTTTTGGTACCCGATGGTCGCCGGCCTCCTGCTCGGGGTGTTCATCCATCTGACCCACGCCACCGGTCGCCGGCTCCACTGGTTTCAGACCGCGGAGAACAAGAACGACGTGAGCTTCGCGGTGATGTGGTGGCTCTCCTTGTCCGCCCTGTGGTGGCTGCTCGACGACCCCTGGCTCGCGATCCTCCCCGGCCTGTTCATGTCCTTTGGCGACGGGATCACGGGCGTGGTGCGAAACTTCGTCGTCCGGCGGCGCTCGAAGCATCCGCTCGGCAATGTCTTCATGCTGGCCGTGAGCGTTCCGCTGGCGTGGTGGGCGGCTTCGGGGGCGAGCCCGCCCATCCCGGAGTGGGGGGTGTTGGCGGCGGTGCTCGCGTCCGCGGTGGAACGGTACGAATTCGGCCCGATCGACGACAACGTCCTCATAGCCGTGGTCAGCACCGCGACGCTGCTCATCGGCGCCGCGGTCGGCCCGCTCTGAGCCAGCTCAGGCCGTCGGCGCGTAGCTGAGGCAGTAGCCGTTTGGGTGGATCGGGCCGGAGAACAACCGGCATCCGCCGCATCCGCCCGAGCCAGAAACCCACTGCATGCAGCTCGAGCAGCTCTTTCCCGGCTGCTTGGTCGCCTCGACGTAGCGGAGGGTCTTGCGCATCTGCATGGACGCCTTGTCGAGGCCCGTGCTGCACGCCCCCTCCGCCGGAGCGCCCGGCGCCGGGGCCTGCGCCTGCACCGGAGCCGGAGCCGGAGCC
>DAIQNR010000024.1:0-61313 GCA_036788295.1 Myxococcota bacterium | reverse complement strand
GCCGGAGCCGGAGCCGGGGCCTTTGCTTCGACCGGCGCCGGCGAGACCGGGGCTGGGTTCTGGGCTTCGACCGGCGCCCGGGCGACCTTCGGGGCCGGGTCGGCCGCCCGAGCCACGCTCGGCGAGCTCGACTCAGCCGCGCTCTCGGCCCGCTCCCGGCGCTGCTTGCGCTCTTCGCGGCGCCGCGCTCGCTCCTCTGGGTCACGGCAGCCGGCGAGGACCACCGGCGCGAAGGGCGCGGCGGCGAGCACCCTCAGGGCCCGGCGCCGGGAGATGGACGGGGTAGGAACATCGGTCGTCATGGTCTGGTCCTCCGCGAGAGCGAATCGGCCAGCCCGGGAGAACCTTGAATGGCGGGCTTCGGATGGCCCGGTCAGCGAGCGCGGTAGGCAACCCGCCCGGATCGGCGCCAGCGGCGCCCTAGATCGAGCAGGTGCGCGGGAAGAGAGGCGCCGAGAAAGGCGGCCGTCCACGCAGGCGGGTCACCCACGAGCGCTGAGCGCAAAGCGAGCATCAAGAAGGCGCCCGCCGATAGATGTCCGAGCACGTCGAAAACCGACAAGCCGCGGCCCGTGAACCAGTGGAAGGCGGCGAGAGCCGCCGCCTCGAGCACCATGAACGACAGCGCGAGCTCGACGAGGCGCCCGGAGGCGAGCAGCTCGAGCATCGAGCCTCAGGGAGAGACCAGACCCATGAGGTGGGCGAGGTCCTTGAAGAAGATGCGGGCATGGGCCGCCGGCCGGGCCCGGACCAGCTCCTTGTTCATGTACGCCTCCCAAGTGAGCTTCTGCACGTCCGGATCCTTGCACATGCTGACGAAGCGCTCCCGCCGTTTGTCGTTGGCGTAGAAGAACCGCTGCATCAGGCCCAAAATGAAGAAGACCCGGCCGTGCTTCTTCATGAACGCCTTTCGGGCGAGCTTCAGCGAGCGAGCCTCGCCGGTGGCGAGGAACGCCTCTCCCGCCTCCGCCGCCACCCGGCCCCCGAACATCGCGTAGTAGATGCCCTCGCCCGACGCCGGCGCCACCACCCCGGAGGCGTCTCCGGCCAGGACCACGTCCTTTCCGTCGTCCCAGATCCGGCGGGGCCGCATCGGGATCGGCGCGCCCTCCCGCCGGACGGTCTCGGCTCCGGCGAACCCGGTGGACTGCCGCAGCGCCGTGACCGAATCCCGGAGGCTGAACCCCTTGTGGGCGCTTCCGGTGCCGATGCTGACCGTCTTTCCGTGGGGGAAGACCCAGCCGTAGAAGTCGGGCGAGGTCTTTCCATCATAGATGACGTCGCAGCGCCCGCCGTCGTAGTCCCCGGGCCGATCCTCGGGCACCTTCAGGACCTCGTGGTAGGCAAAGACGCAAGGGACGTCGTCCCGCCGCGACATCGCCTGCCGGGCGACCGCCGATTTCGCGCCATCGGCGCCGATCACCAGGCGAGCCCGGACCGAAACGACATCTCCCTGACCGGGCTTGCCGCCGTCGCGAAACGACACGAGCCGAACCCCGTCCTGGTCTCGCCCGATGGACTCGAACAAACCCTTCCTGCGCACCGCGCCGGCCTGCTCGGCCCGGTCGCGGAGGAACTCGTCGAAGCGGTCCCGGTCCACCATGCCCACGAACCCCCCGTCGATGGGCATGTCCACCTGGCGGGCGGAGGGAGAGACGATCCGCGCCGAAGAGATCCGGGCGCAGATCTGCGTGCTCGGGATGTCGAAGTCCCGGATGAGGCGGGGCGGGACGGCACCGCCGCACGGCTTGACTCGACCGCCGCGATCGAGCAGCAGCACGGATCGACCGGCTCGGGCGAGATCGGTGGCCGCGGTGGACCCGGCCGGACCGCCGCCGACCACGACGACATCATAGGTCTCGATCGCTTGAGAATTCGGATACATGGTGGACTCCTCTCAGGGTCGGCCCCGCTCAAAGACCGGGGCAGCTTGGGTTCATCGAAAGCGGCTTCGATCGCTCAAGTGGCGCGGCTGCCTCCGAGCTCGGCCGCGGTGACGTCTTCCGGGGAGAGAGCTCCGCTGATGAGCCCCGAGACCTTCAGATGGGTTTTGATGGATGCCATCCGGGCGGCGAGCCCGGCGGCCACGAAGAAGAGCAAGCCCTCCGCGACGAACACGGCGGCGTAGGGGAGCACGGGGGTCCCCGCGGTGTACCGGACCAGATCTACGCCGGCGGTACCCACGAAGGCGCCGAGCGCAAAGGCGATGGCCTGCGCGCCGCCCCATAGTCCCATGCGAATCCCCTCTCGGGAGGATCCGCCCGCGCTCGCGAGGGCCATCATCCACCCGATCGCGGCCACCGCGAACGCTCCGTTGGCAAATCCCATCACCGCCACCGCCGCCCGAAGCGTGTTGGGTTCGGTGGCGACGTAGCCGAGCGCAGCGATGGCGAACAGCGCGATGCCGGACAGGACGCAGCCGCCGATCGTCCACAGCTTGATGGTCCCGTGCCGGGCCCTCCCGCTCGCCGCCACGGCGACCAGCACCATCCCGATGAAGACGCCGGAATGCTGCACGCTGGTGAGCTGCGTGGAATCCTTGGGGCTCAGCCCGAACACCACCCCCGCGAACGGCTCCAGGATGAGATCCTGGGTGTTGTAGGCGAGCATGGCCACGAAAACGAAGATGGTGAAGGCCCGGGCCTCGGCGTCGGACCACACCTCGGCGAGCACCTCGCCGAACGGGCGCCGCGGCTCCGGCAGCTGGGACTTGGGGACGAATCCATCTTCGAGGCGATAGAGCGCCAACATGGAGAGGGCAAACGCTCCGGCCGAGACGGTGGCCGAGACCTCGACCAGGCGTCCAAAGGAGAACGGCTCGAGAAACGCGCCCGCCACGGCGGTGGTCACGATGAAGCCGAAGATCATCATCAACCACACGATGGAAGCGGCTGCCGCCTTTCGGGCCGGATCCACCCGCGACGCCAGGAACGCGAGCAGCGACGTGCCCGCCGCGCCGACGCCGGCGCCCACCATCAAGTACGCCAGCACCGCAAGGCCGATACCGAACCCGAGGTGTGCCTCCATGAGGGCGGTGGCCTGCGCGGCAAGGACGCCGCCGACCGCGAGCACGGCCATGCCACCCACGATCCACGGGGTGCGCCGCCGCCCCCCGTCCGAGGCGTGGCCCCACAGCGGCCGGGAGATTTGGAGCGCGGAATGAAGCCCGACGAGAAATCCGGGCAGCATCGCCGCGAGCTGCAATTCCACCACCATCACCCGGTTGAGGGTCGAAGTGGTGAGGACCACGATCGCGCCGAGCGCGGTCTGCACGAGGCCGAGACGGACGATGCCGAGCCAACCAAGGGTACTGCTGTTCGGGCTCATGGGAAACTCCTCGACTGAAGGTTTGGATGGACGTTTGTTTCGGTCCGGAGAGTTCCGCGACCGAGACCGGAAGATGAGATGGACCTCTTCATGAGGACAGGCCCCTGAGTGCGAACGCGCTGACCATCATTCCGAGCACATAGAGCGTCGTTCCGGTCGCGTTGTACCAAGCGGCGTGGGCTCTTGGGTCCCGGACGAGGCGGAGCATCAAGACCCCTTGGAGGAGGAGCGAGCCCAGGACGGCGACCGCGTGCCCTGGTGCCGGCAGCGAGAAGAGCAGCGCCACCACCGCGACCTGCGGAGCGGCCATGAGCGCGCAGGCAACCTTTGCCGCCCGGTCGGTGCCGAGCTGCACCGGGACCGAGCGCACGCCCATCTCTTTGTCGCCTTCCACCGCCTTGAAGTCGTTCAGGATCATGATCCCGAACGCCCCGACGCCGTAGAGCAGGGCGACGACCAGGATCTCGGCCCTCGGTAGATCCTGCGCGAGCGCGGCCGCTCCGGTGAACCAAGGCAGGCTCTCGTAGCTGAGCCCGACGGCGACGACCCCCGCCCAGCCGTTCTGCTTGAGCCGCAGCGGAGGGGCGCTGTACGCCCAGGCGAGCAAGACCCCGAGCGCCGCCGCCCAGAAAACCCACGGCCCGAGCAGGTACGCGCAGCCGAGGCTGAACGCCGACCACACGATCGCGAGCCCGAGGCCCCAAGACCCAGGGATGCGCCCGGACGGGATCGGTCGCTCCGGTTGGTTGATCCCGTCCACATGCCGGTCGAACCAGTCGTTCGCGATCTGGCTGGTCGCGCACAGGAGGGGCCCGGCGAGCAGCACCGCGCCCACGGCGAACGGCCAGGTCTCGGCGAGCGAAGCCCCGACCGAGACCATCCCGCAGGCGAGCGCCCACATCGGCGCGAACCAAGTGATGGGCTTCAGGAGCTCCACCACCGCGCGCGGCTCCGGAAAGCGCCGCGCAGTCATGACTTCCGTGCTCAAGCGTCTCCTCCCCCATCGAGATCGCCAAGTCCATGGCGGCGAAGTTTTGCGTACAGGCTCTGCCGGCTCAGCCCCAGCATCTGGGCGGCCGAAGCCCGATTGTCACCGCTCACCTCGAGCGCGGCCTCGATGCACAGGCTCTCGATGACGTCGGTGGTCTTGCGAATGATCTCCTTGAGAGGGACCCGCCCGACCATCCCGGTGATCTGCTGCACCGAGCTCGGCAGCTCTCCAGAGAGGGTTGGCCCCATGGAGAAGCGGGTGGTGACCGGCCGAATCATGAACCCGAAGCATGGACCGGATGGACCGTGGGCCGCGACCCCCGACACCTCGACTTCTTCGGTCGAGCCATATTGTCCTCGAACGATGGTGCCGAAATTGCGCACCGACCCATGCTCCCTGAGGTTCGCCATGAGGATGTTGAGATCCACGCCGGGGCGCCCGAGCCACTCCTCGAGGGAAGCCCGCTTGGCTTGTGCGACCGTCGCGAGCTGCGCGACGTCGAGAAACGCCGCGTTGGCGGTGAGAACCCGTCGATCCTCGTCCACGAGGACAAACGCGTCCGGGAGCCCGTCGAGCACCTCTATGAGCTGCGAGTCGGTGGTCGGCTCCGACTTCGCTCCGTCGTTGAGCCCGAACCGGACGAGGAACAAGGCGCTGCTCTCCTGCCGAAACAGAGACGCGGCGACGGTGACTTCCCGGCCCCCGGCGAGCAGCACCGGGACGTCGTGCCCGGTGCCGGCCACCCGGACCTCGGCGAGCAGGCTCCGCACCGTCTCGAGGGTTCGAGGCTCGAACAGCGTCGCGATCCCCCGGCCCACCAGCCGCTGCGGCGTCTCGCCCAGAAGCTCGCTCGCGGCCGGGTTGCCCTCGGTCACCCGCTCGGTGGCGGCGTCCACGATGAGGACCGGCTCCGACGCGATCCGAAACAGGAGGCGGTAGCGGGTCTCGAGGTGGCGCAAGCGGGCATACTCCCGCTCCATCGACTGCTGCGCCCCGACCAGCTGCTGCTGCAGGTGGGCGATGACCCTCAAGTCGCGCCCGATCGCGACCACCCGACCGCTCTCGCCGAGCGACACCGCGCTGTAGCGAATGGGAAAGTCAGGCCCGCCTTCGGTCTTGTGGTTGACCTCTCTGCTCCTCGTCGCCTCGCCACCGACGCTCTCGGCGAGCAGCGCCTTGACCTTCGCAACGCTGTCATCGGCGACCGTCTGCACCCAGGGCTGGCCGAGCCACCGGTCGAGGTCCATCCGCCTCGCCTCGCCCGCTCCGAACGCCAAGTCACGAATGACCCCATCCTCGTCGATCACGAGGGCAATGTCCGCAGCGGCCGCGACGACTCGCGCGGCGATGCGGGCGTCCACCCCATAAAAGGACGTATCGGGCGTTCGAAACTGGCTGTCCAATCGATTACCGCCAGTCTCAGCCATCGGATGCCTCACACCAGCGCCATTCTATCGCTCGCGTCCGGGGGCCGGGCGACGGAGGTGGCGCTGTATGGATTCGATCACACCCCGGGCATCGGACGCCGTCGCGTCCGCACCGACCAAGGCGAGGTTGTCTGGGTTTTGAAAACAAGAGCCTCCGACGAGAATGAGAACCCCCCGGTTCCTGGACCGCTCCCGGATCCGAGCGATGAGCGCTCGCGCCTTCTCGAGCAGCCGGTCATTGCCGACCGAGAGGCCTACGAGATCCAGATGCTCGGCGGCGACGACCAGGTCGAGCTCCCCAACCGAAGCGCCAGGGAGAAGCTCGGCGCACCAGCCATCCCGGCGAAGAAAGTCGGCGACCAACTGAAGTCCGAGCGTGTGCTGCTCCCCGGGGACCGGCGCAAGCACCGCCCGACCGGCGCCGGGCGCGGGCTGGTCGGACCGCAGATCCCCCCCGACGAGGCGAAGCCCCAGCTCGCGCGAGATCCGCTGAAGAACGCTGAGGCCGATGCTCACTTCGGCAAACGAGCACCGATCCCGAGTCCACTGCTCACCGAGCAGTCGAGCCGCAGGCGCGATGAGGTCCACCAGGAGGGCCTCGGGCCCGAGCCCCTCGACGGTGAGGGCTTCGATGAAGCTCCGGGCGGTCTGGGCCTCGTGGGCGACAGCGAAGCGGGCGAGCTCGGCGATGTCCTCGACGGTCACCCGCCGCATCCCGATCCCGCCTCCCTCGGCGATGGGCCGCCGGTGGGCGAGCATCATCCGGGGGACGATCTCCCCCTCGATGACCCGAAGCAGCCGCGCCTCGGGCGCCTCGGCAGAAGAGATGTCGGCGACCGAGAAAGGACGGGCGGCATCGGAAGCGCTCATCGGCTCGCTCCCCCGCAGCCAGCGCGAAGAGGCGCGGATCGCCCAACCGAGGCGACTGTCCGCCTTTCGCTCTGCCTGCTTCGCCGTTTCGCCGCCATCCCGAATGGTCCTGCCTCGCCGCGTACCCTTAGTCGGGGCGGCGAAGAATGTAAAGATTGATTTACGTCCACTGCGCTTGACACCTGCCGGGTCGCGACGTAGCGTCCGGGTCGATGGCGGAGCCGAGGCATGCTCACGGACCGGTTTCAGCGCAGCCGAGGGTCCCTCTCGCGGAACCCGAGGCCCCTCGGCGCGGTCTGTACACCCCCGAGCAGCGGGCCCGTCGCGACGCGACCCCGTGGACCTGGATTCAGGGCCTTCTCGCGCCGATCCAGTTCTTCGCGTTCCTGATCAGCCTCGTCCTGGTCCTGCGCTACCTCACCACCGGCGAAGGTTTTGCGGCGGCGACGGCGTCGGTGGTGGTGAAGACCGCTCTTCTCTATCTCATCATGGTCACCGGATCGGTGTGGGAGAAGGTCGTGTTCGGGCGGTGGCTGTTCGCTGGTCCCTTCTTCTGGGAGGACGTGTTCAGCATGCTGGTGCTCGCCCTGCACACCGCCTACCTCGCCGCCGTGTTCACCGGCTGGGGTTCGAACCACGACCAGATGGTTCTCGCTCTCGCCGCTTACGCCACCTACATCGTGAACTTTACCCAGTTCATCTTGAAGTTGAGGATGGCCCGCCTCGAAATGGCCACTGCCTCAGAAGGAGCCTCGGCGTGAGCGCTCCGGTCGAGAGTCGGCTCCCGGTGCTTCGGGAGAGAGGGCAGCGCGAGGTCTTCTGCGGGCTCACCGGGATCGTGTGGCTTCACCGTAAGATCCAGGACGCCTTCTTCCTCGTCGTCGGATCGAGGACCTGCGCCCATCTCATCCAGTCGGCGGCGGGCGTCATGATCTTCGCCGAGCCTCGGTTCGCGACCGCGATCATCGAGGAGCGCGACCTCGCCGGTCTCGCCGACGCGAACGAAGAGCTCGACCGCGTGGTCACCCGGCTGCTCGAGCGGCGACCGGACATCCGGCACCTGTTTCTCGTCGGTTCCTGCCCATCGGAGGTCATCAAGCTCGACCTCGGCCGGGCCGCCGCCCGCCTGACCGAGCGGCTGTCGAGACCCGATTCCCCGGTCCGAATCACGAGCTACTCGGGCAGCGGGATCGAGACGACCTTCACCCAGGGCGAGGACGCTTGCCTCGCGTCGCTCGTACCGCTGTGCCCCGCCTCCGAGCGTTCTTCTCCCCCCGCGCTGTGGGTCGTCGGCGCGCTCGCCGACGTCGTAGAGGACCAGTTCGCCCGTACTTTCTCGGAGCTCGGGATAGGTCCTGTGCACTTCTTTCCGCCCCGAAAGGCGGCCGTCCTGCCTCCGCTGGGTCCGAACACAAGATTCCTGCTCGCCCAACCCTTTCTCGGCGACACCGCCAGGGCGCTCGAGGAGCGGGGGGCAAAGCGGCTCGAGGCGCCGTTCCCCCTCGGGGTCGAGGGCACCAGCGGCTGGCTTCGGGCGGCGGCCCGCTCCTTCGGCGTCAAGGAAGGGCTGCTCGAGTCGGTCACCGCGGCGGCCATTCGCCGAGCTGGAGTGGCGCTCGCCCCGCACCGGGAGCGGCTCGCGAACAAGCGAATCTTCTTCTTTCCCGACTCCCAGCTCGAGGTCCCGCTGGCTCGGTTTCTCTCTCGCGAGCTCGGCATGGTCCCGGTGGAAGTGGGCACACCCTACCTCCATCAGCAGCACCTCGCCGAGGAGCTCGACCTGCTCCCGGCCGGGGTGCTCCTATCTGAAGGACAAGACGTCGAGCGGCAGCTCGACCGCTGCCGCAAAGAGAATCCGGACCTCGTCGTGTGCGGCCTCGGCCTCGCAAACCCGCTCGAGCTCGAGGGCTTCACCACGAAGTGGTCCATCGAGCTCGTCTTCACCCCCATCCAAGGCTTCGATCAGGCCGGAGACTTGGCCGAACTCTTTTCACGCCCGCTCTCTCGCCGGGCGAGGCTCAAGGTCTGAGCGATGCAGCTAACGGTTTGGACATACGAAGGACCGCCCCATGTGGGCGCGATGCGGGTGGTGAGCTCGATGACCGGCGTGCACTACGTGCTGCACGCGCCTCAGGGTGACACCTACGCCGACCTCTTGTTCACCATGATCGAGCGGCGGAAGGGGCGGCCCCCGGTCAGCTACACCACCTTTCAAGCCCGGGACCTCGGCACCGACACCGCGCAGCTCGTCGAGGACTCGATCCAGGCCGCCTACGAGCGGTTTCAGCCCGAGGCGCTCCTGCTCGGGGCCTCGTGCACCGCCGAGCTCCTCCAGGACGACCCTGCCGGGCTCGCCGCCGCGCTCGACTTGCCGGTCCCGATCATCCCGCTCGAGCTTCCCTCCTACCAAAAGAAGGAGAACTGGGGCGCGGCGGAGACCTTCTACCAGATCGTCCGGCGCTTCGCTCGAGCCCCGGAAGGACAGAGGCCCGCCGCACCGAGCTGCAACCTCCTTGGTCCCACCGCGCTCGGGTTTCGCCACCGCGACGACGTGGTGGAACTCACGAAGCTCCTGGCGGACCTGGGGGTCACCGTGAACGTGGTCGCCCCGCTCGGGTCCAGCCCGAGCGACATCGCCCGCCTCCCGGACGCGAGCTTCAACGTCGTGATGTACCGCGAGACCGGCGAGCTCGCCGCCCGCTTCCTCGAGAAGACCTTCGGGCAGCCCCGGATCGAGACCTGCCCCATCGGCTACGGGGCCACGAGGGAGTTCGTTGCCCAGGTCGCCGAGCTCGCGAAGGTGGATCCCTCGTCGGTGCTCGCCGGCGCGCCCTCGCGCCTGCCTTGGTACAGCCGCTCCATCGACTCGACCTACCTGACCGGAAAGCGGGTCTTCGTGTTCGGCGACGGAACCCACGCCCTGGCCGCCGCTCGCGTCGCCACCGAGGAGCTCGGCTTCGAGCTGGTCGGGCTTGGAACCTACAGCCGAGAGCTCGCCCGAGAGGTTCGGGCCGCCGCCAAGGCGGCCGGACTCGAGGCGCTCATCACCGACGACCACCTCGAAGTGGAAGAAGCGCTCGAGGCGGCCCACGCCGAGCTGGTGCTCGGTACCCAGATGGAGCGCCACATCGCGAAGCGGCTCGGCGTTCCATGCGCCGTCATCTCTTCCCCGGTCCACGTTCAGGACTTCCCTGCACGATACAGCCCGCAAATGGGATTCGAAGGGGCGAACGTGCTGTTCGATACGTGGGTCCATCCCCTGATGATGGGTCTCGAAGAGCACCTGCTCGGGATGTTCCGAGATGACTTCGAATTTTCGAGCCGACCCTCTCACCTCGGCGCAAGCGGTGCGGCTGTGACCGAAAGCGCCGATGCCCCGGCGGAGGCGGCCCCGCCGCTCCCCGGTGCCCCCACATGGGATCCAGAAGCGGAGCGAGAGCTCAAGAAGATCCCATTTTTCGTTCGCGGGAAGGCCCGCCGCAACACCGAGAGCTTCGCGGCCACCCGTGGGCTCTCCGTCATCACCGTGGAGACGCTGTACGATGCCAAAGCGAACTTCGGGCGGTGAGCCCTGCCCCATTCGGGTGGTCATCATCACCATGGACCGCCACCTTGCCGGAGCAGTCGAACGGGCTCGGCACCTGCTCGAGTCCGACCTCCCCGGGCTCGAAGTCGGGCTGCACGCGGCGTCGGAGTGGTCCGAGGACCCCTCCGCCCTCGCTCGCTGCCGGGCCGACGTAGCCCGCGGGGACATCGTCCTCGCCAACATGCTGTTCCTCGAGGAGCACATCCAGGCGATCCTGCCCGACCTCGAGGCCCGAAGAGAGCACTGCGACGCGATGATCGGCTTCATCGCCGCCGGCGAGATCATTCGCCTGACCCGGATCGGGGGCTTTCGGATGGATGCCCCCCAAAAGGGCCCGCTCGCGCTGCTCAAGCGGCTGCGGGGCGGCAAGGCCAAGGAGCGCACCGGCGCCGGGGCCCAGCAGATGGCCATGCTCCGCCGCCTGCCGAAGATCCTTCGATTCATTCCCGGCACCGCGCAGGACGTCAGGGCCTACTTTCTCACCCTGCAGTACTGGCTGGCCGGCTCGGACGACAACCTGGCCAATATGGTCCGGTTCCTCGTCAACCGCTACGCCGGTGGGGACAGGTCGGGGCTGAAGGGTCGGCTGACCACGAAGATGCCCATCCACTACCCGGATGTGGGCCTCTACCACCCAGACCTCGTCGGTCGGGTGACCGAGAACCCAGCCGAGCTCCCTCGGCCGCGGGACGCGAAGGGCACCGTTGGTCTTCTCGTGATGCGGTCCTACATTCTCGCCGGCGACACCGCGCACTACGACGCGGTCATCCGCGCCCTCGAGGCCCGCGGCCTCCGGGTGATGCCGGTGTTCGCGTCCGGTCTCGACGCCCGCGACGCGGTGAACCAATACTTCCTCGGGGAGGGAAGAACCCGGATCGACCTGCTGCTGTCGCTGACCGGCTTCTCGCTCGTCGGCGGGCCCGCCTTCAACGACGCCCGCGCCGCCGAAGAGATGCTCGCCGGCCTCGATGTCCCGTACGTATCGGCGCAGGCCATCGAGTTTCAGACCGTGGAGCAGTGGAGCGCCTCGGCGCGGGGCCTGCTGCCGGTCGAGTCCACGATCATGGTCGCGATCCCCGAGCTCGACGGCGCCACCGGCCCCATGGTGTTCGCGGGGCGTCCGGGGACCCCGGGCGGCGCGGTCGCAGGGGGAAGGTCGCAGGCGGGCTCGCCCATCGCCCCGCTCCCCGATCGGGTGGAGATGCTCGCTCGACGGGTCGCAGCGCTGGTCGCCCTGAGGGCCACCCCCCGAGGCGCCCGCCGGCTCGCCATCGTGCTGTTCAACTTCCCTCCAAACGGCGGGGCGGTGGGCACCGCCGCGTTCCTTTCCGTTTTTCAATCCCTCCACGCCACGCTCCGACGCCTCGCCGCGGAGGGCTTCGACGTCGAGGTCCCCGCGAGCGCCGAGGAGCTCCACGAGCGGCTGATCGGCGGAAACGCCAAGAGCTTCGGTGCCGACGCCAACGTGCACTACCGGATGCCGGTGGACGAGCACGTCCGAAAAGAGAAGCACCTCGCCGAGATCGAGGCCCAATGGGGCCCGGCCCCAGGGCGCGCCCAGTCGGACGGGGCGACCATCCATATCCTCGGGATCCAGCTCGGGAAGGTGTTCGTCGGGGTTCAGCCCGCGTTCGGCTACGAGGGCGACCCCATGCGCCTCCTGTTCGAGAACGGTTTCACGCCCACCCACGCGTTCTCCGCCTTCTATCGGTACCTGCGGGAGGACTTCGAAGCGCACGCGGTTCTGCACTTCGGGACCCACGGCGCGCTCGAGTTCATGCCCGGAAAGCAGGTCGGGCTCAGCGCGCAGTGCTGGCCGGACCGCCTGATCGGCGCCTTGCCCAACATCTACTTGTACGCCGCCAACAACCCTTCGGAAGGCACCATCGCCAAGCGGCGCTCGGCCGCGACGCTCATCAGCTACATGACCCCCCCGGTGGCCCGGTCGGGGCTGTACCGAGGCCTCGTGGACCTTCGCGAGACCTTGGAGCGGTGGCTGGGGCTGGCCCCGGGCGACGCGGAGGCGATCCGCATCGCCGAGCTCGCCCAGGCGCAAGCGGCGGAGCTCGATCTCGTCCCCGCCGAGCCGGCGTGGTCCCATGAGCAGCACGAAAACGAAGTCTCGAAGCTTCACGCCACCGTGATCGAGATCGAGCAGACCCTCATCCCCGACAGCCTCCATGTCTTCGGGACCCCCCCGAACGACCGACAGATCGCCGAGCATCTCACGGCGATGACCGAGGTGGACGGCGGCGGTCCGCTGCCGCAGCAAGCGATCGAGGCCCTCCTCGCCGGAGCCACGGCGGACGACGTCGCGAAGCGCATCGGCATTGAGACCGAGGAGGCAAAAGCCCGCCTCGAGCTGCTCCGCACCACCTTGGTCTCGCTTCGCACCGACACGGAGATGGCGGGCCTCGTGCATGCCCTCGACGGCGGCTTCATTCGCCCCGCTCCGGGCGGAGACCTCCTGCGGACCCCTGCGGTGCTGCCCACCGGCCGCAACCTTCACGGCTTTGACCCTTTCCGGATCCCGAGCCGGTTCGCGGTGGACGACGGCGCCGCGCAGGCCAAGCGCCTGCTCGACCGCTACGAGGCCGATGGCAATCCTTTGCCCCAGAGCGTGGCCATCGTCCTGTGGGGGACCGACAACCTGAAGTCCGAGGGTGGTCCCATCGGGCAGGTCCTCGCCCTGCTCGGGGCGAAGCCGCGCTTCGACGGCTACGGGCGGCTGTGCGGCGCCAAGCTCATTCCCCTGCCCGAGCTCGGGCGCCCCCGCATCGACGTGGTCGTCACCTTGTCCGGCATCTTCCGCGACCTGCTGCCGCTTCAGACCAAGCTGCTCGCGGAGGCGGCGTGGCTGTGCGCGTCGGCCGACGAGCCGGTCGAGCAGAACTTCGTGCGAAAGAACGCCCTCGCGTTTGCCGCTCGCCACGGCTGCGACCTCGAGACCGCGGCGCTTCGCGTCTACAGCAACGCCGACGGCGCGTATGGCTCCAACGTCAACCAGCTCATCGACAGCGGGGCTTGGGAGAGCGAGGACGAGCTCGCGGAGACCTACACGAGGAGGAAGTGCTTCGCGTACGGCCGCACCGGCAAGCCGGTGAAGCAGCAGGCCCTGCTCGAGAGCGCGCTCGCCACCGTGCAGCTCACCTACCAAAACCTCGAGTCGGTGGAGCTCGGGGTCACCACCATCGACCACTACTTCGATACCCTGGGAGGGATCGGCCGCGCGGTCAAACGAGCGCGTGGAGACGAAGCGTCGGTCCCGGTCTACATCGGCGACCAGACCAGGGGCGAAGGCCAGGTCCGAACCCTGGCCGAGCAGGTGAACCTCGAGAGCCGAAGCCGAATGCTGAACCCGAAGTGGTACGAGGGCATGCTCGCCCACGGCTCCGAAGGGGTGCGGCAAATCGAGGCCCACATCACGAACACGATGGGCTGGTCGGCCACCACCGGCCAGGTCGCGCCTTGGGTCTACAAGCAGCTGTCGCAGACCTTCGTGCTCGACCAGGACATGCGGGAGCGGCTGGCCCAGCTCAACCCGAAGGCATCGGCCAAGCTCGTGAACCGCCTCATCGAGGCCCACGAGCGCCACTATTGGGAACCGGACGGAGACATGCTCGAAGCCCTGCGCGAGGCGGGGGAGGAGCTAGAAGACCGGCTCGAGGGAGTGGGCGATACCGTCGCCGCTTGAGCCAGGGAGACACGCCATGCAGCAGATCATCACCCCCATCATGCCCTCGCGCGTCCCCGACGGAGCAGGCAGCGTGCAGTTTCACGCAAAGGACCAGATCGAAGCCGGAAAGGCCAAGGTCTTCGCCGTCTACGGCAAAGGCGGGATCGGAAAGAGCACGACCTCTTCAAACCTGTCGGTCGCGTTCTCGAAGCTCGGCAAGAAGGTGCTGCAGATTGGCTGCGACCCCAAGCACGACTCCACCTTCACCCTGACGAAGCGCCTCATGCCCACCGTCATCGACGTGCTCGAGGGGGTGGACTTTCACACCGAGGAGCTTCGCACCGAAGACTTCGTTTTCGAGGGATACAACGGGGTGCTGTGCGTCGAGGCCGGCGGCCCGCCGGCGGGGACCGGCTGCGGCGGCTACGTCGTCGGCCAGACCGTGAAGCTCCTGAAGGAACACCACCTGCTCGACGAGACCGACGTCGTGATCTTCGACGTGCTGGGGGATGTCGTGTGCGGCGGCTTCGCCTCGCCGCTGCAGCATGCGGAGCGGGCGCTGGTGGTGACCGCGAACGACTTCGACAGCATCTTCGCGATGAACCGGATCATCAGCGCCATCCAGGCCAAGGCGAAGAACTACAGAGTTCGGGTGGGCGGCGTCATCGCGAACCGGAGCGCCGCGACGGACGAGATCGACCGCTTCACCGAGGCGACCGGTCTGTCCCGGTTGGCCCACTTCCCCGACCTCGATGTCATCAGGCGGAGCCGGCTCAAGAAGTCCACGCTGTTCGAGATGGACGGAGGCCCCGAGCTCGAGCAGGTGAAGACCGAATACCTCCGCCTCGCCGCCGCCTTGTGGGACGGAGTGGAGCCGCAGCTCGGGACCCCGATGAAGGACCGAGAGATCTTCGATTTTCTGGGGTTCGACTGAAATGGTGGGCTACGAGCTGCGACGCGACCAGGTCGAGGCGTACTTCGACCGGACCGCTGCCGGGGCCTGGGAGGCGCTCACCTCGGACGCGCCGGTCAGCCGGATTCGAGCCACCGTGCGCGAAGGCCGGGACCGGATGAGGGCAACCCTCGCCAGCTGGCTGGCCGAAGACCTGCGCGGAGCGCGGGTGCTCGACGCCGGGTGCGGGACCGGGGCCTTCAGCGTGCTGCTCGCCGAACGCGGCGCCGAGGTGGTCGCCGTCGATCTCTCCGAGACCCTCATCGGGATCGCGAAGGAGAGAGCCGAGCGAGCGGGTGCAAAGGGCATCTCGTTCTTTGCCGGAGACATGCTCGCTCCTTCTCTCGGGGACTTCGACCACGTGGTCGCCATGGACTCTCTCATCCACTACGCGGAGCCGGACATGGTCCTGATGCTCGGGCGGCTCGCCGCGCGAGCGAAGGAGCGGATGGTGTTCACCTTCGCCCCCCGGACCCCGACGCTGGCCGCGATGCACTGGATGGGCCAGTTCTTCCCGAGAGGGGACAGGGCGCCAGCGATCGAGCCGATCGCGCCGGCGCGGCTGCTTTCACGCATCGGCGAGGACCCGGCCCTCGAAGGATGGGCGCCGGGACGGGGCGCGCGGGTGCAGCGGGGTTTCTACACCTCGCAAGGGCTCGAGCTTTCGAAGACATGAGGTCGCGATGAGGGGAATGAAGGAGAAGATGGTTCGCAGCCTGATGGCGATGGGGACGCGGTGGCTGCCCTTCGCCGACGCCGCTTCCGTCGAGCTTCCGCTCGGCCGGCTGCTGCGGCTCGCGTTGTTTCAGATCTCGGTGGGCATGGCCGTCGTCCTGCTCAACGGGACCCTGAACCGGGTGATGATCCTCGACCTCGGGATCCCGGCGTGGCTCGTCGCAGCGATCGTCTCCCTCCCTCTGTTGTTCGCGCCGTTTCGGGCGCTGGTGGGATTTCGTTCCGATCACCACCGCTCCGCCCTCGGCTGGCGAAGGGTCCCCTACATCTGGCTTGGAACCCTGCTTCAGTTCGGCGGGCTCGCGGTCATGCCGTTTTCGCTCCTCATCCTCGCCGGCAACTCGACGGTGGATGTCCCCTACGCAGGGGAGATCGGGGCTGCCATCGCGTTTTTGGCGTGCGGAATCGGGCTTCACACCACCCAGACCGCAGGGCTCGCGCTCGCCACCGACCTCGCCCCCGAACCGTCCAGGCCGCGGGTGGTCGCGCTGCTCTACGTCATGCTGCTCGTCGGGATGATGGTCAGCGCGCTCGCGTTTGGGGCACTTCTTGCCGACTTCACCCACCAGAGCCTCGTGCAGGTCATCCAGGGGGCGGCGATGATGACGCTGCTGCTGAACCTGGTCGCCCTGTGGAAGCAGGAGAGCCGGCGTCCCTCGTCCCCGATCGAAGTCGCAGCCCCTCGCCCCTCGTTTCGGGAGGCGTTTGGGCAGCTGGTCCAGGGACGGGGCGCGATTCGCCTCCTGGTGGTCGTCGGCCTCGGGACGGCGGCCTTCAGCATGCAGGACATCCTGCTCGAGCCCTATGGCGGTGAGATCTTGAACCTGTCGGTCGCCGCGACCACCGCGCTCACCGCGCTGCTCGCCGGTGGCACGCTCGCTGGCCTCGCCGTCGCCGCCCGGTCCTTGGGCCGGGGGGGGGACCCGCAGTGGCTCGCCGCGATGGGGACCTTGTGCGGGGTCGCCGCCTTCTCTGCGGTCATCTTCGCCGGCCCGCTCGACTCGCCGCTTCTGTTTCGGGTCGGGACCACGCTCATCGGCTTTGGCGGGGGGCTGTTCGGGGTCGGGACCCTGACCGCGGCGATGGGGCTGGCCCAGACCAGCGGCTCTGGACTCGCGCTCGGGGCCTGGGGGGCCGTTCAGGCCACCGCCACGGGGGGCGGCGTCGCCCTCGGCGGAGCCCTCCGCGACCTGGTGACCCACTACGCCGCCACCGGCGCGTTCGGCCCGGCGCTCACTGGCCCATCGGCGGGGTACACCTTCGTGTACCACCTCGAGATCGCGCTTCTATTTCTAACCCTCGTGGCCGTGGGGCCGCTCGTGCGCCGAGTCGGCGCCGAGCCCACCCGGCCCGCACCCCGATTCGGCCTCGCCGAGCTACCCGGCTGACCGAATCGATAGGAGACTGTTGCATGGAAACCGGTGCCATCACAGGTTACATTGACATCGCGCAGCTCACGCTGTACGCGTTCTGGATCTTCTTCTTCGGCCTCATCATCTACCTCAGGCGAGAGGACACCCGCGAGGGCTATCCTCTGGAGTCGGACGTCGGTGGGCGGGTCCGCAAGAAGAACTTCTTGTTCTACCCCAAAGCAAAAGAGTTCATCCTTCCCCACGGCGAGGGCATCGCCCTGTCGCCGCCTGGCGATCGCGACACCCGCCCGGTGAAGGCGGAGCGGACCGCGCCGTGGCCCGGCGCCGCTTATCGCCCAACCGGAGACCCCATGCTCAGCGGCATGGGCCCCGGCGCCTACGCCGAGCGGAGCAAGCACCCGGAGCTCGACATTCACGGCAACAACATGCTGCTCCCGCTTCGGGCGCTCCCCGGTTTCTCCGTCCCGAGAGCGAGCCGGGATCCCCGAGGCTTCGACGTGGTCGGCGCCGACGGAGTTGTCGTCGGCAAAGTCACCGAGCTGTGGGTCACCCGCGCCGAGCAGGACGTCCGCCACTTCGAAGTGGAGCGCAGCGGCAAAGGCACGTTCATCCTCCCGGTTCGGTTCGGCCGAGTGAACCTCGACACGCCGAGGGTCACCGTGGCCGCGATCAAGGGCTCGCAGTTCGCCCAGGTGCCCACTTTGGCGAAGCGTGACGAGATGACGCCGGATGAGGAAGAGCGCATCCAGGCCTACTACGGCGGCGGATACCTATACGCCGACCCGAAGCGAGCGGAACCACTGGTATGAAAACCTTCGAGCACGAGCCCATCGCGGGCCTCCCCGAGCAACTCCCCGAGGGGGAGTACATCATTTGGCAAGGCGCGCCGAGCTGGCGGTACCTGGTCCGGCATGCGTTCCGCATTCGTCCGGTGCTGGCCTACTTTGGCTTCTTCATCGCCCTGCGCGCCCTGGTCGCCGCGGAGGACAGCCCCCTGCCGGTCGCGCTCGGTACCACCGTTTTGGTGGTGCCGCTCGCGCTGACGGCGGTGGGCATCCTCGCCCTCATGGCGTGGGCTCATGCTCGAACCACCGTGTACACGCTGACCAATCGCCGTTGGGTCTTCCGCTACGGCATCGCGCTCCCGATGATGGTCAACCTTCCGTTCGAAGCGGTGATCTCGGCCGAGTTCTCCCGCAAGAAGAGCGGCGAAGGCGACCTGCCGATCAAGCTCGGCGGAGGGACCGGTCCCGGATACGCCTACCTGTGGCCGCACGTCAGGCCGTGGCGCCTGACCCGGCCCGAGCCCTGCCTCCGGGGCATCCCCGAGGTTCAGAAGGTCGCAGCGCTCTTCGCGGAGGCCCTGATCGCGTTCCGCGAAGGCACCCCCGGACCGGCGCCAGCGACGTCGGCCAAAACCCAGGAACGAGCCGCTCGGCGCCCTGCCCCCCTGGGCATGCCCGCGACGGCCGAATGAGGTCACCATGAGCGACCCCCACGATGGAAAGCAGTTCCCCGTCGGCGTCCTGTACGCTGCCGCGGCCCTCATCGCCCTGACCCTGATCCTGACCCTCGTCGGGAGACTGACCGGGCTCGGCACGGTGGGCGTCCCGGAGGCCGCCGTCGCCCACCAGGTCGAGGTCCAGTTCATCGACGAAGGGGCCGAGGGTCTGGTGATGGCCTCCGTGTCCACCGGGTTGCCCTTGGCCAGGGTCGCCCCCGGCGACGATGGGTTCGTCCGCGGCGTGCTCCGGGGCATGAACCGCACCCGGATGCTCGAGCGAATCGACCAGAGCAAACCCTTCCTGCTCACCGAGTGGGCGGACGGGCGCATCACGCTGCTCGATGAATCCACGAACCGGCAAATCGACCTGCTCGGCTTCGGGGCGACCAACTTCGAGGCCTTCGCCCGGCTCGTGGCCGCGAGCCGAGCCCCAGAAACCACGGAAGGTCGCCCATGACCGCCGCAACCGCCGCTTTCGCCGGTCCCACCCGGCGCCTCGCCTCGCTCTTCGGTCTGCCTCGGCGCATCGAGGTGCCGTGCGTGGTTCGCGTCTCCCATCGGTTCGAGAGCCTAGGAGCCCACGTCGAGCTCGGCGGCGGCGTCGAGCCCGGCCCGGGGGACCAGGTGAAGGTCCATGGGCCCCCCATTCACGTCGCCTTCGGCGAGGTCGTCACCGAAAACCGCACCGCCACGGTGGTGCGCGCGACGTGGATCGAGCGGCTCTACGTCCGCTGGACCGGAGACCTTCACGCCCACGAACTCATCGATGTGAGCTTCACCGAGAGGAGAACCCCATGAGCAGCACGCAAACGGATACCGCACCCCCGAGCGTCGGCGGACCGAAGCTCCCCAACGAGACCACCCGCATGGCCCAGGAGACCACGACGCTGAGCCCCCGGTTCTACACCACGGACTTCGAGGCCCTCGACCGGATGCGCATCGACCGGGTTCGGGGCGAGTGGGATGAGGTCATGGCCGAGCTGAGGGCCGACCCGAACCGCCGCCACTTCAAGCGGGAGGACAAGTGGGACCTCGACCTCAGCCGCATCGAAGGCGAGCTGCGGCCGGAGTTCATCGATTTTCTGGTCAGCTCGCTGACGGCGGAGTTCTCCGGGTGCGTGCTGTACGCGGAGATGAAGAAGCGTGGCACCAACCCAGACATCTGCGAGCTGTTCAAGCTGATGGCCAGGGACGAGTCTCGGCACGCCGGCTTCATCAACGACGCGCTCGCCGATTTCGGGGTGGGCGTGGACCTCAGCTTTCTGACGAAATCGAAGAAATACACCTACTTCTCCCCGAAGTTCATCTTCTACGCCACCTACCTATCGGAGAAGATCGGCTACGCACGGTACATCACCATCTACCGGCACCTCGAGGCCCACCCGGAGCGGCGCTTCCATCCGATCTTCAAGTGGTTCGAGGAGTGGTGCAACGACGAGTTCCGCCACGGGGAGGCGTTCGCGCTGCTCATGCGCTCGGAGCCGAAGCTCTTGAGCGGCATGAACCGCCTCTGGGTGCGCTTCTTTCAGCTCGCGGTGTTCGCAACCATGTTCGTCCGGGACCACCGCCGGCCGGCGTTTCATCGCGCGCTCGGGCTCGACCCCGCTGAGTACGGTATGGAGGTGTTCCGAAAGACGGTGGAGATCTGCCGGCAGGTCTTCCCGGTGCTCCTCGATATCGAAGACCCGCGGTTTCGCCTGGCGCTCGAGCGGCTCGTCGTCCTCTCCGACCGGATGGAAGAGGCGGAGCGCGGCGGAGTGCTCGGCAAGATCCGCCTCGCCGGGCTGAAGCTGCAGGCGGCATGGACCTTCGGGAAGATGTACCTTCTGCCGATTCGCGAAAACCCCCTGCCGGCCCGCTCGCGGCTGGCTCCCGCCTACTGACGTTTGGAGGAATGGATGAGCACCTGGGCGCCCGCCACTTTGTTCGCGTTGTTCGCCTGGTGGTTCGGCACCGGGGCGGTTCTTCTCATGGACCGGCTGTCTCCCCGAGGTCTGAAGGCTGGCCTCGCCGCGGCGGCTGCGCTCGTTGGCCTCTCGGTCTATGGCTTGTTCGCCACCGCGCAGGACCCATCGACGGTGGGCGCCTACCTCGCCTTCACCTGCGCGCTCGTCGTCTGGGGCGGGCATGAGCTCGCCTTTCTCAACGGGTGGGTCACCGGCCCCCGCCGGGGGACCTGCCCCCCTGGAGCGAAGGGTTGGAAGCGCTTTTGGTACGCGACCGAGGTCGTGCTGCACCACGAGCTCGCCCTGCTCGCGACCGTCGGCATCGTCGCCTACTTGACTTGGGGCGGGGTGAACCAGGTGGGCACCTGGACGTTCGTGGTCCTCTGGGTCATGCGAATCAGCGCGAAGCTGAACATCTATCTCGGCGTCCGAAACCTCACCGAAGAGTTCATCCCCGCCCACCTCGCCTACATGAAGAGCTACTTTCGCAAAGCCCACTACAACCCTCTGATGCCGATCTCCCTCATCGGCGCGATCGGGGTCGTGGTGCTGCTCGCTCGGGCCACCGCCGGCGCCCCCGCTCCAGAGGCGGCCGGCGCGGCCCTCGTCGGCACGATGCTCGGACTCGCCGCGCTCGAGCACGCGTTCTTGATGCTGCCCGTGCCCGATGCGCTCCTGTGGAAGTGGGCGACCCGATCCCGTACCAGCCCGGCGCTTGCGCCATCGGTTGAACCCGTGCGTCGCTGACGCCGTAGACCCGAGCTCCGTGGACGACCTGTTCAATCGGGCCGCGGCCCGCGCGACCGACGGCTCGGTGCCGCTGGCCGAGCGCATGAGGCCCCGCACCCTTGGGGAAGTCGTGGGCCAAACCCAGCTCCTCGGACCCGAAACCCTCCTTCGCCGCCTCGCGGACGCGGGGAGGCTCCCGTCCCTCATCTTGTGGGGTCCGCCCGGCACCGGAAAGACCACCATCGCTCGCCTGCTCGCCGCGCGCGCCCACTTCGCGCCGGTATCGGCGGTGCTCACTGGAGTGGCGGAGCTGCGAAAGATCTTGGCGGAAGCGGAGAACCGGCGCTCCTTGCACCGAGAACGGAGCGTGCTGTTCGTGGATGAGATCCATCGCTGGTCGAAGTCGCAGCAGGACGTGCTGCTCGACCCGGTCGAGCGCGGCGTCGTCACCCTGATCGGCGCGACCACGGAGCACCCCTCCTTCGCCCTCGCCGCGGCCCTGCTCTCGAGGGCGCGGGTGTTCGTGCTCGAACCGCTCGGCGGCCCGGAGCTCGCGGCGCTCGCGATTCGGGCGGTCAACGACCCCGAGCGCGGCCTGGGCAAGCTGGGGATCGAGCTCACCGAGGACGCGCTCGAGGCGCTCGTCGCCTCTGCCCACGGCGACGCCCGGCGGCTGCTGTCGACGCTCGAGGCCGCGGCCGACGACGCGGCGATGCTGTCGCCGCCAGGGCAGAAGCCGACAATCGACGCCGCTCGCATCGACGGCGCCACGCCGCTTCGCCACGACAGCGACAGCCACTACGGGGTCATCTCGGCCTTCATCAAATCGATGAGGGCGAGCGACCCCGAAGCAGCGATGTATTGGCTGGCCCGGTTGCTCGAGGCCGGGGAAGACCCAAGATTTCTGTGCCGGCGATTGGTCATCTTCGCGTCGGAGGACATCGGGAACGCCGACCCGCAGGCTCTCTCGGTCGCGGTGGACGCGCACCGGGCCTTCGAGCTGGCCGGTCTGCCCGAAGGGGCGCTATGCCTGGCCCAGGCTTCCCTCTACCTCGCCCGGGCCAAAAAATCGAATGAGGCCCTCACCGCTCTTGCGGCGGCACGGGAGCGGGTGCGCCGCACCGGCCCGCTTCCCGTACCGAAGCACCTCTTGAACGCGACCACCCCGCTCGACCGAGCGCTCGGCCGGGGCGCCGAAGAGGCCAACGAGCGGCGGTCGAACCTCCCAGAGGGCATGGACGACGGGTAGACGGGAGAGCTCGGTGGCGCCTCTGTCGTGAGCGCCTTCTTCGCGAGCGACGAAACGGCGTCTGGCCCCCGCTCACACTCCGATGACCTTCTGGTCGAGCAACTCGATGAGAATTCGAACCGTGTCCAGGCGAGGCATCCCCGATAGCGAAATGAGATCCTCGTAGGTCACCGTACCGTCCACCTGCGATAGAATGAAGCCGGCACGGTGGTTGAGATTGAGCCAGATGACTTCTTCGCTGGACACCGACACCCTAGGGACTTGCTCGAGCGAGCCGATCTTCGCCTCGTACATCCTGAGAAGGTTCGAGCGGGACTCGGCCAGCATCGAACGCACCTCGACCTGCTCGGCCCCGTCCGCCGGGTAGCCCTCGAGCAGCTCGAGCACACCCTGAAAGTCGTGGAGCTGGAACTTGGCTCGGGCGGCGTCGAGCGCTGCTCGCGGCGAAGCCACCGAAGCCCGCTCGGTGGGCTCGGTCTGGACCGCGTCCGGTAGGTTCCCCTCGAGCTCGAACGGGGGCAGGTCCCCGGTGGCGCGAAGAAAATCCACGATCTCTTCCCGCGATTCCGGGTCTTCCCGGCTGAAGAAGCGCTCACGATCGACGCGCGGCAGCGGGGTTGGCTCGGCCACCGCGTCGAACTCCCCGCTGCTCTTCACCGTCACCACCGAGGTCCGAGACGGCCCCTCGTCCCAGGGCGAACGCGTGATCCTGGGGTCCGAGCCGGTTCCTCGAACGGAGCGCGCAGGCACGCTCAGGTGGCGAAGGTCGGAGGTGGGACGCTCGTTCGCTTCCCCGCCCACCGACTCGACGAAGTTCATCAGGTCGTGGGTTCCGCTCGTATCGGACAGGGGATCGGGCCGCTCGTCCCAAGGCCCTTCGTCATCAGGCGATGAAGCGGCGGCCGCGGAGCCCGACAAAGGATCCCGAAAGACATCGGAGGTCGCCTCCTCGGCTGCCCGGCGAAGCCCCGACCCCACGGCAGGCAGGCGAGCCCACGAGTCGGACTTGAAGCCGGTGCTCGACGTGCGCTGCAACAGGCGCAGGCATTCGAGCGCCCTGGGGTTGCTCGGCTCGATCTCGAGCGCCCGCTGCCACCACGCCTCGGCCGCGGCGAGATCGGATTGGCTGAACCAATACATCCCGGCGGCGATGCAGTCGGCCGCGGTCTGATAGCCGCCTTCTCCTCCCTCCGTCACCGCTCACCCCATCTTCTGGGCCACCCCCCGAAGCATCCGGAGGGTACGTTCGAGAGGCTCCTTCGCGTTGTCGAGCTCGTCGAGGCTTCGGCGATCGATCGCCTCTTTGGCCCGCTGCCTCGTCGCCTCCGCCTTGTGGAGCGCCTCCCGTCCAAACTCGGAGCCACTCATGAAGGAGCGAACCCGAGGCAGAAGCGCGTCGATGTCCCGGACCGTCGCCTCCACCTCGGCCCGGCGCTGCTCGAAAGCGTCGGTCTGTTTCACCCCGACCGCATAGTCGGCCGCTTCCCTCGCCATGCGGCGGATCTCGTCCTCGGTCAGCCCCGAGGTCGCGGTCACGGTGATGCTCTGCTGAAGTCCGGTCTCGAGATCCTTGGCCGACACCGACACGATGCCATCGGCGGAGATCTCGAACTGCACTTCGATCTCCACTTCGCCCCGTGGAGCCTCGCGGAGACCGGACAGGATGAACTCCCCCAAGAGCTCGTTCTCCTCGGCCCGAAGCGAGTCGCCCTGAAACACCATGATTCGCACCGAGGTCTGGTTGTCGCGGACCGTGGTGAAGACTTGCCCGGCGCTGGTGGGTACGGTGGTGTTCTTCTCGATGATGGTCTGAAAGTATCCTCCCACGATCGTGATCCCGAGGTTGTGCGGGGTCACGTCGAGGAGGAGCACGTTCGAGCGCTCGTCGAGCAGCGACGACCCCTGGATCGATGCGCCGAGCGCGACGACCTCGTCGGCATTGACGCTCTTCGAGGGATTGAGGCCGAAGAAGTCCCGAACCATCTGCTGAAGGCGCGGCGTTCGGGTCTGACCTCCGACCAGGATGACGTCGTCGATGTCCTTCTTCTGGATCCCAGCGTCCTTCAGGGTCTTCTCGCAAATCTGGATGCACCGCTCGCACAGGTCGATGACGAGATCCTCGAACTTCTCCCGCTGCAGCGTCCGCTGCAGGTGAAGAGCGTCATTCTTCCCGGTGGAGATGATGAACGGGAGGTTGACCTCGGCGGTGGGCGCCGCCGAAAGCTCCACCTTGGCCTTCTCTGCCGCGTCGCGGATCCGCTGCAGAGCCATGCGGTCGCGGCGAAGGTCGATCTTGTGCTCCTTCAGGAAGCCAAAGACGAGCCACTCGATGATCCGATTGTCGAAATCTTCGCCGCCGAGGTAGGTATCCCCGGCGGTGGCCATGACTTCGAACACCCCTCCGGCGATCTCGAGAATGGAGATGTCGAAGGTCCCGCCCCCGAGGTCGAACACCGCCACCTTTCGCTCCACCGTTTTTCCGTAACCATACGCGAGCGCGGCGGCGGTGGGCTCGTTGATGATGCGGACCACCTCGAGCCCAGCGATGCGCCCCGCGTCCTTCGTCGCCTGCCGCTGGCCGTCGTTGAAGTAGGCCGGGACGGTGATGACGCACTTCTCGACCTCCTTGCCGATGTGCTGCTCGGCGATGAGTTTCATCTCCGAGAGGATCATGGAGCTTATCTCGGGGAGACTATAGATGGTCTCGCGGAGGGCGATGCGAACGTCGTGGTGAGGCCCCTCGATCAGCTTGTAGCTGCAGGTCTCGAGGGCGGCCGCGACCGCCGGCGAGTTCCACTTTCGGCCGATGAGGCGCTTGCTCGCGTACACCGTCCCGTCCGGATTGGTGATGGCCTGTCGCTTCGCGATGTGGCCGATCAGGCGCCGGCCGCTCTCCGCGATCGCGACCATGGACGGAGTCGTCCGGTAGCCAGCGCGGTTCGGGATGACTTTCGGCATCCCGTCCTCCACGATGGCCACGCAGGAGTTGGTCGTTCCGAGGTCGATGCCGATGATGGGCTCGCTGGACACCCGGGTACCCTACCGTTTCCGCTCGACGAGGGCGCTCAGAAGCCCCATCGAAGCCGCTTGAGGCGCTTCTTCGCCTCCATGTAGTTCGGCCGCAGCTCGAGCGCCTTTTGGTACGCGCGCACCGCGGCTTTGTCGGACCCGGCTTTCTCGTAGCAGAGCCCACGAACGAAATGAGCCTCCGCCTCTTCGGGCAAGAGCAACAGCGCCTTGTGAATGTGCTCGTGGGCCTGGTTCGGCGGTCGCCCCCCCATGAGCAGGTTGTAGGCCAGGCGAAGGCGAGCCTGCCCATGCTCGGGCGCGACCCGCACCGCCTCGGTGAACACGTCGACCGCGTCGTCCCACGAGGTCATGCTCTCGGCGGCCTGACCCCGGCGGAGCAGCGGCGCCACCCGGGCCTCCGAGGTCGCGATTTGCAGCCGGCGCATCAGCTCCCGAAACTCCTCCCGACCGTGAAACGCGACCGCGCCCTGCGCGTGGTGGAGAGCCTCGATGAGCTCCCCCTTCTTCTCGAGCTCGAGCGCCCGGTCGTACAGGTCCCGCGCTCGCTGCATGCGTTGGCGCAGCGGGTTCTTCTCGAGCCGGCGCCGACGGCTCTCCTCTTCCCGGGCCTCGGCCCGCTCCTCCGTTCGCCGGGCGGTCAGCATCGCCGCCATGTCCTCTTCGTCGAAGGTCGGGGCGTAGATCCGGTCGTATTCGACCTTCTGCTCCGGATCCGACAGCACCCCGTAGGCTTCGCGTATCGAACGGAAGATGTCGTCGATGAGGGGCTTGTATCGCCCGAGGCGAGGTCGTCGGAAGCGGTCGGGGTGCCATTCTTTGCTCCGCTCGAAATACGCGCGCTTGACCGCCCGCACATCGTCTCTCCAGCGGACCCCGAGCCGCTGGTAGTGGTTCCACGTCGCCAGCTGGGCGTGGGTGTAGAGGATCCGCTTCTTCTCCTCCGGCTCGAGATCCACATCCTCCGACAACGCCTCGGGGTCGAACACGAAGCCGTGGTACGGGTCCGCGTCCACCGACACCGAAGCCGCCTCTCCCAGGACCAGCACCCCGACCGCGGCCAGCCGGTCCACGACCCGCTCGGTCTCGTCGATCGGCTTGCCCACCAGAGCAGCGAGGTGCGCGACCGACGTGCGGCCGTCCACGCGGGACACCAAGAACCCCTCTTCGAGCGACAAGCCGGCCCGAACCAGATCGATGTCGTCGCGGACCCGGGGGATGCGTGGGGCGGTCATGCACGGACTCGACGGCTCCCGCATGGCGCGTGCCTGACGCCGAGCATGGGACGGGTCCGCGCCTGGGGTCAAGCTGGCCCCCGGCTCACCCGACACGGGCCTGACTTCTTTGCGCCGGCTCCGCTCGGACCGCGGCCGCGGCCGCGCGCACTCCCTCGAGCAGCTGGTCGATGTCTTGGTCCCCGATGACGAGCGGGGGGGCGATGCGGAGGACCCGCGATCCAGCCACGTGCACGAGCACGCCTCGAGCTCGGCAGGCGGCGACCAGGTCGAGCGCGGAGCCGGAGTGGCCCGGGTCGAGCTCGGCCCCGATGAGCAGCCCTCGGCCTCGGACCTCGCGAAACAGCCCCTGCCCCGCGTCGGGGAGCTCCCGAAGCAGCCGCTCTCCGAGCTCCGTGACCCGGCTCAGGAAGCCCGGCTCTTCGAGGGCATCGAGCACGACCTGGGCGACCCGGCATGCCAGCGGGTTTCCGCTGTAGGTCGTGTTGTGGGTGCCGGGAGTGAACGCAGCCGCCACCTCGGCCCGAGCCGCGATCGCCCCGAGCGGTAGCCCGGCGGCGATGCCCTTGGCCATGCAGACGATGTCCGGGCGGACCCCGTCGTGGTGGTGAGCGAACATTCGCCCGGTCCGCCCGAACCCGGTCTGGACCTCGTCCGCGATGAGGAGCGCGCCTCGCTCGTGGGCGATGCGGCGGCAGGCCTCGAGAAAGCCCGGCGGAGGCACGTTCACCCCCCCCTCTCCCTGGATCGGCTCGACCAGCACCGCCGCGACCCGCTCGTCCACCGCCGACAACACCGCGCCCACGTCTCCGTAGGGGACGGAGAAGAACCCCTCCGGCATCGGGCCGAACCCCTCGTGGTACGCCGGCTGCGGGGTGGCCGCGAGCGCACCGTAGGTGCGACCGTGAAAGCCGCCCACGAAGCTGAGAATGCGGCTGCGATCTTTGTTTCCGCGGCGAAAGTGGTATCGCCGGGCGAGCTTGATCGCGGCCTCGTTGGCCTCCGCACCAGAGTTGCAAAAAAAGATGCGCTCGAACCGGCCGGCGACGGCGAGGCGCTCGGCGAGGCGCACCGCCTCCGGGTTCACGAACAGGTTCGAGGTGTGAAGGAGCAGGCCCGCTTGCTCCGAGATCGCCGCGACCACCGCTGGGTGGGCGTGTCCGAGCGCGCTGACCGCGATCCCCGAGATCGCGTCGAGGTAGCGGCGGCCTTCGGCGTCGAACACGTGGCAGCCTTCGCCCCGGACGAGCGCGAGCGGGGCCGGCGCCACGTTGGGCGTGAACGCGGCCGCGGAGCGCTCGGCCCAGCTCCGGTTCGTCGGAGACTCGTGCATTGTTGTGGGCGTAGTCGAGGCGGCGCCCAAAGTCCACGGCGCTCAGAGCACGAAGCGGCTCAGGTCTTCGCTCTTCAGGATGCCCTCGAGCCGGTCCCGAACGAGCGCGGCGTCCACCGTGAACGTCTTGCCCCGGCGCTCGGGAGCGGAAAACGAGATCTCCTCGAGCAGGGTCTCGAGCACGGTGTGGAGCCGGCGGGCGCCGATGTTCTCGAGGCTCGAGTTCACCTGCGCTGCGACCCGCGCGATCTCATGGATCGCGTCGGTCTCGAAGATCAGCTCGACCCCCTCGGCGGCGAGCAGAGCCTGGTACTGCTTGATGAGAGAGTTCTTCGGCTCGGTGAGAATCCGGACGAACTCCTCGGAGGCGAGCGCCTCGAGCTCGACGCGGATGGGGAACCGGCCCTGAAGCTCCGGGATGAGATCGGAGACCTTCGTCATGTGAAATGCACCAGCGGCGATGAACAGAACGTGGTCGGTGCGCACCCGCCCATACTTCGTGCTCACGGTGCTGCCCTCGACGATCGGGAGCAGATCCCGCTGGACCCCTTCCCGCGAGACGTCCGGCCCCCCGCGGGCGTCGTTGCGGGCGGCGACCTTGTCGATCTCGTCGATGAAGATGATGCCTGACCCTTCGGCCAGCTCTATCCCCTCTCGGTTGACCGTCTCGGGGTCGATGAGCTTCTCGGCCTCTTCGGCCACCAGCAGATCGCGGGCCTCTCCGACGGTCGCTTTTCGACGCTTCTTCGGTCCGCTCCGCCCGATCATGTCCTGCAGCTGAAACACCATGTCCTGGACCCCGTCCGAACCGAAGTTCTGGACGTAGGAGGCGGCAGGCTTGGCGGTGACCTCGATCTCGATCTTTCGGTCGTCGAGCTTTCCTTCCCGGAGCATGCGCCGGAACGTCTCCCTGGTCTTCGAGGCCCCCTCGTCCTCGTCGACCCGGGCCTCGAACCCAGCGCGGCCCGTCTTCGGGAGGAGGATATCCAGGATCCGCTCCTCGGTCGCCTCCTCTGCCTTGGGCCGGACCTTCTCCTGGTGCTGCTCCCGGGCGAGGTTCACCGCCACCTCGGCCAGGTCCCGCACCATCGACTCCACGTCCCGTCCCACGTAGCCGACCTCGGTGAACTTCGAGGCCTCCACCTTCACGAACGGAGCCTGAATGAGTTTGGCGAGCCGACGCGCGATCTCGGTCTTTCCCACCCCGGTGGGTCCGATCATGAGAATGTTCTTGGGGATGATGTCGTCTTGAAGCTCCTTTGGGACCCGCTGCCGGCGCCACCGGTTGCGAAGGGCGACGGCGACGGCTCGCTTCGCCGCGTTTTGTCCCACGATGTAGCGGTCGAGCTCGCCGACCGTCTCCCGCGGGGTGAAGGCCTGTTTGCCGTCCTCGCTCATCGTCCGATCTCCTCCACGGTGATGTGGTGGTTCGTGTACACGCAAATGTCGGCGGCGATTCCGAGCGCCTTTTCCACCACATCACGAGGGGAAAGCGACGTGTAATCGGCGAGCGCGCGGGCAGCAGCGAGCGCCATCGGGCCGCCGCTGCCGATCGCGGCGACGCCGCCGTCGGGCTCGATGACGTCGCCGTTGCCGGAGAGCACCAGGGTGTGGGCCTTGTCGGCCACGACCAGCATCGCCTCGAGGCGGCGGAGGAAGCGGTCGGTCCGCCAGTCCTTCGCCATCTCCACCGCGGCCCGGAGGAGCTGGCCCCCGTGCTCCTCGAGTTTGCCCTCGAACCGCTCGAAGAGCGTGAACGCGTCCGCGGTCGAGCCGGCGAAGCCAGCGAGCACGTCGCCGCCGCGCAGGGTCCGGACCTTTCGCGCTCGGGCCTTCATCACGGTGGCCCCGAAGCTGACCTGGCCGTCCCCGCCGAGGGCGACGTGGGCCCCACGGCGGGCGGTGACGATGGTGGTGCCGCGCAATCCGCCGCTCATGGACCTGCACCCTCCGTACCGGACGGCCTCCGTCAAGGGTCGGATTCTTCTCGCTCCAGTTGCGCCCCGAACGGGTGGGCATGGTCGTACACGGCCCGAAGGCGGTCCACCGACACGGACGTGTAGCGCTGCGTGGTCCCGAGCGAGGCGTGCCCGAGCAGGGCCTGGATCGCCCGAAGGTCGGCCCCTCCGTCGAGCAGATGGGTGGCAAAGGAGTGGCGAAGGGCGTGCGGTGTGACCGGCCGGTCGAGCTCCACCTCCGCCGCCCGGCGGTGCAGACGACGCCTCAGCCCTCGGTCGGACAGCCGATCCCCGCTCTTGCTCACGAACAAGGCCGCCCCGCTGGGCCCGAGCGTGGCGCGGACGGCGAGCCAGGCTTCGAGAGCGGCCCGAGCCTTGGTGCCAAACGGGACCTGCCGCTCCTTGTTGCCCTTGCCCACCACCCGGAGCGTGCCCCGGTGAAGATCCACCGATCCCAGGTCGAGGCCGACGAGCTCCGACGCCCGCAGTCCGGCCCCGTACAAGAGCTCGAACATGGCGAGGTCCCTCCGGGCGACCGGACTCTCCGCGGCGACCGGGCGGTCGAGCAGTCCGAACACCCGGTCCACGTCGAGCGCACGAGGCAGCGCCTTCGGGAGCTTGGGGGAGAGGACCTCGTCCCCGACGTTTCGGTCCACCCGCCCTCGTTTGACCAAGAAGCGATAGAAGCTGCGCAGCGCGGACAGCTTGCGGGCCCTGGAAGAAGGCGCGAGGCGGTCCCGCTCCTCGAACAGCCACGACTTCACCGTCGCCGCCTGAAGCGCGGACGGGCCCTCCGGTCCATGCAGCCGAACGAACGCACGGACCATGGCGCCGAGGTCCCCTCGGTAGGCCCGAAGCGTCCGGTCGGACATGCGTCGCTCCTGGGAGAGATAATCCCAAAAGCTCGACAGCGCCGCTTCCCACTGGGGCGGCAGCTCGCTCAACTGGTCACCATCACCGGCGGGTCGAGCGCCGCCGACGCGTCCGCCCACCACCGGTCGGCCGCCGCGACCGCCCGCTCGCCGAGCGCCCGCTTTCGGTCCCGCTTCGGGACTTTGCGATCGAGCGGTGGGGTCAAGCCCCAGTGCACGTTGGAGGGCACATGCGGGTGCTTCTCGGTCCCCGGGGGCCGCCGCTGGCCGAGCACGTGGTTGTGAAGGGCCCCGAGCGCGCTCTCGGGGGGCGGCGGGGGCAGGCGCCGCCCGTTTCGGCGGGCCGCGATCATCAGCGCGGCGAGCAGGCCGCAGGCGATGGACTCCACATACCCTTCGACCCCGGTGATCTGCCCGGCAAAGACGATCTGCGGCCGGGTGCGCAGACGAAACTCGGGGTCGAGCAGCCGGGGCGAGTCGATGTAAGTATTGCGGTGGATGGAGCCCATGCGTAGGAACTCGGCTTGCCCGAGCCCAGGGAGCGTTCGCAAGAGCTCCGCCTGCGCGCCCCATTTCATTCGGGTCTGAAATCCCACCAGGTTGTAGGCGCCATGGTCCACGTCTTCGGGCCGAAGCTGCACCACCGCGTGCGGGGTCCTACCGGTGCGCGGATCGGTGAGACCCACCGGCTTCATGCAGCCGAAGCGCAAGGTCTCCGGCCCGCGGGCGGCGAGCACCTCGATCGGCAGGCAACCCTCGAAGTACCGCGCCTCCTCGAACTCCCGAGGCGTCACCTTCTCGGCCGCGAGCAATCCATCCACGAACCGGCGGTACTCCGCCTCGCCGAGGGGCAGGTTCAGGTACGCGGCGTCTTCGCCCTTGTCGTACCGGGACGCGCGAAACGCCACCGAGCCGTCGATGGACTCCGCGGCCACGATCGGCGCGATGGCGTCGTAGAAGTACGGCCTCTCTCCGCATGAGGCCTCGATGGCTTTCGCGAGCTCGGGGCTGGTGAGGGGGCCGGTGGCCACGACCACGGTGGACGCGCCCTCTTCTGGGAAGGCCCGCACCTCCTCGTGGACGAGCTCGATGCCCGGGGTCTGCCGAACCATCGCCCCGACGGCGGCGGAGAACGCGACCCGGTCCACCGCGAGCGCCCCCCCGGCCGGTACCCGGGTCGCGTCGGCCAGGGCGATGAGCGCCCCCCCGACCCGCCGCATCTCCTCCTTGATGGCGCCCACCGCGTTTTCGAGCCCCGCGCCCCGAAACGAGTTGCTGCACACGAGCTCGGCCAGCTCGTCGGTGACCTGCGCTTCCGTCCGCCGGTGGGGCTTCATCTCGAACAGCCGCACGGGGATCCCCCGCCGGGCGAGCTGCAGCGCAGCCTCGCAGCCGGCGAGGCCGCCCCCCACGATGTGGACCGCGTCCTCCGCCATCGCTCGAAGCTCCCTCTCCTCCCGGGCCGGGTCAATCGGACCCGACGGCTGCCGCGCGGGTGGAGGTCGCCGCCGGTCCCGGCTCCTCGAACACGACGACGGGCTCTCGCGGACCGAGCCAGCGGGCCACCGCCGCCAAGGCGACCGCCGAGAGCACCACGATCGCGGCCGTCGTCCATGGGCGAAGCCCAAGACCCAACCGGTTTGGCGCCGTGATCGGCGCTGCCGGTGGCGGACCGGCCGGCGCCACGGGAGGATTTTTCCCCCCGGGCCGGGACGTCCCCGGGCCGATCCCACCGAGCAGGGTTGCCGGGGTGCTGCCCATCGAGCTTTCGTCGAGCCGAGCGCCCACACCGGACGGGAGCCGAGCCTCGTGGCGAATGGCGATGCCTTCCGCCGTGGCCCGCATCGTCCCGACGGTCAGGAGCACCACCTCCGCTTCGAGCAGCGCCCCCGCGACCTCGGCCGCGTCTTTGGGGCGCGCCCCCGGCTTGAGCTTCAAGCAGCGGTCCACGATGTCGGTCAGCTCTTGGGGCAGGATCTCTTGCTCGGGATTGACCGTGATCCGGGGCGCGCCCTCGAGCTTCGCCATGACCACGTCCCGCAGAGAGTCCCCCTCGTGCGGGCAGCGGCCGGTGATCATCTCGAACAGCATCACCCCGAGCGCGAACAGATCGGCCCGGTGGTCCACGCCGGACCCAGCGGCCTGCTCGGGCGCCATGTACCTCGGCGTCCCCACGAATGTCCCCGGCCGCTCGGAGGCAGTCTCCGCGGTCCGATCGACCGGGAGAAACTTGACCACACCGAAGTCGAATAGTTTGACCACCGGTGGGTTCTTGGCGCCGGCGTCCCCGAGCAGGATGTTCTCTGGCTTGAGATCTCGATGGATGATGCCGACGCGGTGCAGGGCCTCGAGCGCGCGGCAGATCTGCACCCCCACCTGAATGGCGAGGCGCAGATCGAGCAGGCCCTCCCGCTTCATCTTCGCCCGCAGAACCTCTCCCGGGACGTACTCCATCGCGTAGGCGAGGCGTCGCGGCTGCTCTTGCTCGATGAAGTCCACCACCCGGACGAGCCCGGGGTGGGTCACGGCGCTCGCCGCCCGGACCTCGTCGAAGAAGCGCTGCACGGTGCGGGCGCGGCGCACCTTCGACGCGGCGAGGACCTTCAGGGCGAGCATCGCGCCGTCGGGGCTCCGCCGGACCCGGAACACGGAGCCCGCTCCCCCCCGTCCGAGCAGCTCGAGCAGCTCGTACTCGGCGATTCGTTCCCCGGGGACCGGGTCGGGCGCTACCCCGTCGTCCTCAGGCGGAAGCGGAGACGGCCGCTCGGGCTCGGGGTGCAGCCGAGGCTCTCCGTCTTGATCCGCATCCCCCATTGCCCGAAGAACGAGCGTGCCCGCGCCCGCCGCCCCCGGCAACCGGCATCCTCAGCCGGCGCGGCGCCAGCGCCCGCCGACCCGCTCGGCCCACCCGTCCAGCTCGAACCGGCCCAGCGTTCGCGACACCGCCGGCGCCGGGAGCTCCAGGGCGGCCGCGATCCGCTCGAGCGTCGCCGGCTGCTCGAGCGCGGCCCAAACCGCGAGGTCCTCGGCCGAGGCGGGCCCCGGCTCCCATGCCGACGGGGGCTCGCAGACCGAGCTTCGGGCGGAGGCCGATCCCGTCCCGTCTTCAAGCGAAGCCGATGAGGCGAGCTCAGCCGAAAACCCTCGCTCCAGCTCGGCGGCGAGCTGCTCCGAAGCAGGAAGAACTCTTGCCCCCGAGCCGAGCAGCGCTCGAGCGCCCTCCCCGCGCGGGTCGCCCTTTGGCCACGGCGCGACGTACAGAGGCCGCCCGAGCGACAGAGCGGTCTCCGCGGTGTGGCGGGTCCCGGACCGCGCGGTCGCCTCGATGACCACCACCGCGTCGGCGAGCGCGGCCACGAGGCGGTTGCGAAGAAAGTAGGCCTGCCGACCGGGCCAGACCTCGTGCTCGGACAGGAGCGTCCCGCCGGCGGCCTCGACCCGCGAAAACAGAGGCCGGTTGGAGACCGGCAGCGGGGTCGTCAGCGGGCCAGGGAGCACCACGCAGGTTGGACCGCCGCCGTCGAGCGCGCCCTCGTGGGCGGCCGCGTCCACTCCGAGCGCGCCTCCGCTCACGACCGCGATCCCCCGCTGGGCGACGTCCCGGGCGAGCCGCCGGGCGAGCGAGCGACCGCCTTCGGACGCCCGCCGGGCCCCTACGATCGCCACGGAGCGCCCGGTCCCGAGCCACGGCGCCCCCCGCCAGAACACGTGGATCGGGGCCTTCGAACCGAGGTCGAGCAGCCGCTTCGCGTACCCGGTCTCGCCGGGGCAGCACCGGTTCATTCGTTTATGTGTGCAGCGACCCGAGGCCGCCGTCAAGCCCGCCGCCCTTGCTCAGGCGGCGCGACCAAGCGGCCGCAGAGCAGCGGAAGTCGGCCGAGTTGCCCAGGAGAGGAGCGGCCCGGTCCCCCAGCTTCATCGATCTCCACCGAGCGGGATGAGGCGGACGGCGGGGACGCCGCGGTGGATTTCGATGGTCTCGGTCCACCGGCGCTCGCCGCCATGCCAGAGCTCGATTCGATGGGGTCCGACGGGGAGCTCGAGCTTGGCTGGGGTTCGGCCGAGGGCTACGCCGTCCACACGGACTTCGGCGACGTCGGTGCCGGTCGAGAGGAGCAGGGTCCCGGTGGGATCGGGGAGGGGCTCGAGCTGGAGGCGACGACGCTCCTCCGCGCCGGGCCGCAAGCTGACTTGCGTCGAGCGCTCCTGGCGCCCATCGGCGGAGGCCCGGACCTCATAGGTCCCGACCGGGAGCTCTTCACGCTTGCCTGGGTCGAGCATTCTCGTGCCGGTCGGCCCCACCGCGACCACGGTGACCGGTGCGCCCGCGCCGTCGACCTCGACCACCAACCCACCCGTTTTCTGCACGAGGCCCACGTCGACGGTCCTTCTTTCCCCGCGCTCGAGCGTGACGGCGACCGTGGCGGTCCGGTACCCGTCGAGCTCGAGCTCCACCGTCGTTGGCCCCGGCCGTTCGACGGCCACCCGCACGGGGGTTTGGCCGTAGCTTCCCACCGCCCGGCGGCCGACGTAGACCCGCGCCCGCGGCGGGGCGCTGCGGACTTCGAGCACCGCGAGCCCCGACGCGAGCCGCGCTTCGAGCTCGCGAGCGAAGACTTTCCTGGCCGGGTCGGGGTCCTCCAAAGAGAGGTAGCTCTCGAACAGGGAGAACGCGAGAGCCGGCATCCCAGCCTGCTCGGCCGAAACGGCCAGATTGAACGCGCTTCGGTAGCTCGGTTCGAGCCGATGGACTTCCCCGTACAAGCCGAGCGCCTGCACGAACTGGCCCGATCGGTAGGCGCGGTCAGCCATCCCGTACAGGTGGTCCACCTCGTACGCTCGACCCACCTCGACCGCCAGCAGCAGAAGGAGAGGGATCACCAGCTGACCGCCGCACGGGACACCTGCGCGCCCTCCACTTCGGTGACGAAATACAGGATCACGGCCGTCAGCGCCGCGGCCGCGCCGGCCGCGATGAGACCGTTCGTAGCCCCAGCCAAAGTCAAACCCTGCGCCCGAAGGTCATCGATCGGCCGCCCGTCCGGATTCCTTCGCCGATCTTCGAATCTCTGCTGGGCGTCGAGCGCGAGGATCCCGGTCACCCCGCCGGCAACGAGCGCGCTGCCGCCAAGACCAGCCAACACCCACGTGCCCGGCCACCGCTCCCGGGTGGGCGGCGGCTCGAGCGTGGCGGTGAGATAGCCGGGCCGCTCTGGCTGCACCTCGACGTCACCGGCCCACGGCTGATCAGGGGGATGCTCGATTCGAACCGACCGAGGCCCGAGCGGCAGATCTCGGAGCACCGCCGGGGCAAAACCCACCGGAAATCCATCCACGCTGACCAGCGCGCCCGGCCGGTTCGAAGTCACGATGAGCGTCCCCGTGGGCGGAGGGAGCGGCTCGAGGGTCACCACCTGCTCGGTGGTCTCCGCTTCGACGACCCGCAGCACCGCCTTCGCGGCGCGGTGGCCAGGCGCCTGCAGTTCCGCCACATAGACCCCGGGCGGAACTGCGACCGCGAGCGGCGAAGCCCCTCGAGCCGCCGTCGCCCCTTCGTCGTCGAGCAGCAGTACATCGCCGTGAGGCACGGACGCGACCTCGACCCGCCCCACAACCCGCAGAAGCTCGGCTCGGTGGGATGTATTCTCCCCTCGCCGCGCCACCAGCTCGGTCTCGGCGCCGCGGTATCCATCCCGCTCGAACCACACCCGGTGGCGCCCGGGCGCGACCGGGACCTCCACCGGCGTCGCTCCGTAGCTCCCATGTTCCCGGCGGCCCACGTACACCGCGGCCCCTGCTGGCTCGCTTTCGAGCCGCAGGACCGCAACCTGCCCTTCGAGCCGGAGGATGGCGGCCTCCGTGCGGGAGAGATGCTCCGGGTTCGAACCGAGCTGATCGATCCCCGCCTGCTGGTAGGCTCGATAGTAGAAGTAGGCCCGATCCGGGGCTCGGAGCTGCTCGAAGCAGACCGCCAAGTTGTACAGGGGCTCAGGGCTATCGGAGAGCGAACGCACCGCGATGAACTCCCGGACCGCCCCCTCGAGTTGCCCCTGCCGGTACAGGTGAAGCCCCCGCTCGAAGTGAAACCGGGCCCTGGCCGCTTCATCGGCCTCGGCCACCATCGACAGCCCGGCCACGACGGCCGCGACCGCCGAAGCAAGGGCCGGCCGGGCGCCGCGGCTCCTCTGGAGTTTCATCACCCCTTCTCCCTCCGACCTCAGAACTCGTCGATGAGCTGCGGCCGCAGCTTCAGCGTCCGGCTCGAGCCCGGCCGAACCCACACCGTCATCGGCTCGTACCCTGGCTTCTCGACGGTGATCTCGAGTCCAGCTTTGCCGACCTCGATGTAGAGCGGGGTGGCGCCCAGCTTTCGCCCCTCGGCCCGGACGACGGCCCCCGCGGGATGAGACGCGACCTGCGCCGGGCGAAGCTCCGGCGCTTCGATCTCCTCGCTCTCGTCGAGCGCCGGTTCTCCCGGCAGTTCTGCCGGCAGCTCGGGCGACTCGACCGGCGGCGGAACCACCGCCACCGCCGGTTCGGTCCCCGAGCGCATCGGAGCGCCTTCCTCGTGGCGGGGCCCGGAGTCTCGAGAAGCCCGAAGACCGGCCGAAACCGGCCACAACCCGAGCCCGATCACGGTGGCCAGGGCGAGCCCAGCGGCGATGGACCCTCTTCGGCTCACCTCCACGGGCGGGGGCTCCGAGAGCAAAACCGACAGCGTTGGCGCTCGTGCGTAGTCGGCCGAGCCTCCGCCGCCCGCGACCACCCTCAGCGCCGTCGCCAGCTCCGCCGCGTCCTGCGGGCGCTCCGCTGGGTCGAGCGCGAGCAAGCGGCGGTGAAGGGCGACGAGGCCTGGAGACATCGCGAGACCCTCCAGCGTGGGGCGGCTCGGTCGCAGGTGGCTCATCATGACCTCGACCATCAGCTCGCCTTCGAACGGCGGACGCCCGGTCAAGAGCTCGTGGAGAACGCATCCCACCGCATAGATGTCACTTCGGCCGTCGAGCGCCCGCCCCCGGACCTGCTCGGGGCTCATGTACCGGGGCGTACCCACGATCATCCCATTGCGGGTGATCGTCGCGTCCCCGTCGGGGACGCTGACCGGCTTCGCGATCCCGAAGTCGAGCACGATGACGTGCTCCTGGCCGTCGGGCAGGGTCGACACCATGATGTTGTCCGGCTTCAGGTCCCGGTGGACGATCCCCTCGTGGTGCGCCGCCGCGAGCGCGCCGGCGACCTGCTCGAGCAACCGGAGCGCTCGGTCGGGCGCCATCGGTCCCCCGGACGCGAGCAGCTCGCCGAGGCTCTCCCCTTCGACCCGCTCCATGGCGAGGAAAGGCAAGTGGCGCTCTGGGTCGATGCCGAAGTCGAGCACCTTCACGACGTTCGGGTGGCTCAGGCGGCTGACCGACTTCGCCTCCCGATAGAAGCGGCGCACGCCCGCTTCGTCGGAGGCCAGGCTCTGGTTCAAGACCTTCAGCGCGACGGTGCGCTCCACCGCGACCTGCGTGGCCGCGTACACCGTTCCCATGGCCCCGGCCCCGAGCGGCCCCAGGACCCGGTATCGCCCTCCGCCGACCACGTCGCCAGCCGACAGCGGCGCGGCGGGGAGGGTGAAACTGCCCCGGTCGAGCGTCTCGACCCCGTCAACGGGGCAGACTGGCTCATCGGTCACCTGGCCGCAGCAGGGACAGAACCGGGACGCCGCGTCGTCCATGGGGGGCGGACCGTAGCAGACCTCCGCTCCGCTTTCGACTGCCCCACCGACGGTCCCTTGGCCGACGCCGACGTGCTACCCCGTCGGCGGGGGAGCCCCATCGGCCACGAACCGGCCCCTCGATCCTCGCGCGGGGGGCTCGATCGGGAGCGGTTCGGCGCAAGGGTCCGGTGGCGACGCCCGTTCGAGCCACGCCGGGGTTCCCCGGAAACGAAGGTCAGAGCCGATGGGGACGACAACATGCGCTGGATCGGGGTAGCTCTTTTGTTCGGAATGGTGGCTTGCGGGGGGGACGCGCCGTCCGAAAACGATCCCGCGACGGACGCCGGGCCGGGCGGTGCCGATGCCCAGGTCGCGTTCGCACCGGAACCTCCGGTGCTCACCCCCTGCCCGGACGGCTGGACCGAGACGGTGGCCGACGGCCTGACTCTCTGCGAGCCGGGCGCCACCCCGGTCCGGTGGCCATGCCCCGACGGATGGGAGGCGGACGGATCGCTCGGCGCGTGCCGTCCCACCGCGGCCTGGGGGCCGGTTCGTTCGACATGCCCGGCGGGCTGGCGGACCGACGACGGGGCCTGCGCGCCCTACGCGGGAGCGGGCCCGGTGGACTGCCCCGCACACGAGATGCACCTGCCTGGACAGGAGGGGTGCCGGCCCATTTGGCCGTGCGGCGTCGGTCCGTTTGCGGCCGATATCCCGTCCGGGGCGAACGTCTTCTACGTCGCGGAGGGCGGCCAGGGCGACGGCTCGAGCCCCACGGCGCCGCGGGGCGCGCTGACCCAGGCTGACCTCGACGGCCTCTCCCCCGGCGCCGTCGTCGCCTTGGGGGCAGGCAGGCAGGTGGGCCCGTTCGTGGTCTCCCGCGACGTCACCTTTTGGGGCTTGTGCCCAAGCCTCAGCACCATCGCCGGCAGCGGGATCGCGACCCGGGGGGCGGTGCTTCGGGTGCTGGGAGCTCCGAATGTCACCGTCATCGGACTTCGGCTCGACGGCCAGGGACTCGCCGGGGTTCGGGCCGAGGAAGGAGCGAGACTCACTTTGCGGGGGGTCGAGGTCGATGCCCCGACGGGGGTTGGCCTCAACCTCACCGGGCCCACGACCCTCGAGGCGGTCGCCGTGTCCGGGGCTCAGCCGAACACCGATGGGCAGGGAGGCCGGAGCATCCAGGTCTTCGACGCAGGCGCCGTGGAGGCCCGAGGTCTTGCCCTGCTCGACTCATGGGATGCCTCGCTCATCGTCTTCGAGGGCACGGCGCGGATCGACGAGGCCGTGCTCACTGGGCGATTCGACGCGCGGACCGCGGCGGGGGTGGTGGTCCGAGACGGCTCCAGGGTCGAGCTATCCCGGGCGGCGCTGCTCGACAACACGCAGTACGGCGCTTACGTCACCGGCGGGACGCTGGTGCTCGAAGACGTCTCCATCACGCGGACCCGGGCCACCGACCCCGAGGCGACCGGGGACGCGGTCCTCGTCACCAACGGAGGCACCGTCGAAGCCGAGCGGTTGTGGGTGGAAGATCCCGAGGTGCGAGCGTTCCGGCTCATCCGTGGCGGCGGCGATCCGGGCCGGGCCACACTCACCGACGTGGTCCTGCGCGACCGCCGGGGGCCCAGGGCGGCGTTTGGGGTAGGCCTCGCCGTCCCCGATGGCACCAGCGTCCGGGCCCAGCGGCTGCTCGTCGTCGGCTTTCCGTCCGCCGATGTCACCGTCGAGGCCGGCTCTGAACTATCTGCCGATGATCTCCGCCTGGTCGCCGCCGGGCAGCCCCGCAGTCGCGGGATTTCAGTGCAAGGAGGCCGCGCCGACCTTCGGCGGGTCGCGATCGAAGGTCACCGGCGCGCCGCTGCGGTCGCGCTCGGGGAAGGTTCCGACCTTCGGCTCGCGGACGTCCATGTCACCGGTCCGGGGACGGCCGAGGTCGAGGTGGGGGACGAATCGGCCGTCGCTGCCGCGGACGGAGGCCGCATCGAACTTCGCCGGGCTGTGATCCGAGACGCGCCCTTGCTCGGCGTGGACCTCTGCTGCGGGGGCAGGTCCGAGATCGAGGACCTCGTGGTGGAGCGAACCCGTCCGCTGCCCAACGTGGATGTCCGAACCAACGCGAGCGGCATCGGGCTGCTGCTGCGTCCGGGGGCCGAAGCCGCGTTTCGCCGGATAGCGGTGAACGACAGCACGAGCGCCGGGGTCGCGGTGATCGGCGCGCAGCTCACCGGCGAAGGATTGCTCGTGCGCCAAACCCGCCCCGACGCCGCGGGGCGCGGCGGCCGTGGTCTCATCGCCGAGGCCGGCGCCACCGTGAACCTTCGGTCGATCCACCTCGAGGACAACTACGGGCTGGGCGTCGGCGTGGACGACTCCGCCGCGATCATCGTGGACGCGCTCATCCGAGGAAGGGCGACGGCAGCCGCGGAGCCCCTCCGCGAAGACGTGGGGCTCTTCGCCCGGGGGTCGCGGGTCGATCTGCGCCGGATCCGAGTGGAGCAGATGCTCCTCGGTGCGGTTCAGGCCGTGAGGGGCGCCGAGCTCTTCGGAGGAGACATCCTGGTTCGAGGGACGCTCGGTGGGGTGGGCGACCCCGCGGGCTGGGGCATCGTCGCCGAGGAATCCCAAGTCCAGATCGAGCGGGCCGCCGTGTTCAGGACCCGGGTGTTCGGAGCGTGGGCGAGGGGAGAAGAAGCCCGGCTCGAGCTTCGAAATGCCGTCATCGACGACGTCGGGCTGCCGGCCTGCGCGAGCGCGACGCCCGCGTGCCAATCGACGGCGAGCGGGGTGGGTTCCCTGGTGGGAGGGACAATTGACCTCTTCCGGGTCCGCGCCGCTCGCGCGTTCGCGTGCGGGCTGTTCGTCGGTGCGCAAAGCCACGCCGAAGCCGAAGCGCTGTACCTCGAAGACAACGACCGCGGCGCCTGCTTCGAGGACTCGGACTACGACCTCGACCGTCTCGATGCCCACTACGAGGGCAACAACGTTCGGGTGGAGTTCGCGGTCCCACCGGCCTCGCCCGAGCCGCTCCCGGACCCGACCCCCGCGTTCGGCGACTGACCGAACCCCAGCGCCGGACACCAGGGCCGGCGTGAGAGCCCGCCCGCAACAGAAAGATTCGGGGGGCCTCGAAGCTCCTTCCCACAAAGATTCGTTCGAACCCTCGCGTGCGAAGCCGGCTCTCATCGCCGAATGAGGCCCAGTCACCGCAGTCTTGCCCGATGGCCGGCGGCGATCTTGCTCGCCGCCGCGCCCGCCGCCGCAGAGCCGCTGTCGATCATCGACGCCGCCCGGCTCGCGCTCGAGCGCAACCCCGACACGAAAATCGCGGCTGCTCGCCTCGAGCGGGCCCGGGCGCTCGCCGGCCAGGCCCGCTCTGCGTTTTTTCCCTTGGCTCGGCTCGAAGCGAGCTACGCGGTCACCGACAACCCAGCGCTCGCGTTCTCCCAAATCCTGAACCAGCGGGTGTTTCGGCCGGATCGAGACTTCAACGACGTCGGCGCGGTGGACAATCTGGGCGCCCGGGCCACGCTCGAGTTTCCGCTGTTCACCGGCCTTGGCCGGTTCGCCAACCGGGACGCGGCCGACCACGGCGTGGACGCGATGCGGGCCATGGCCACCGCGACCCAGGACGACGTGGCCCTCGAGGCGGCTGGGGCCTGGCTCGGCGTCCAGCGGGCGCGGGCCACGATCGCCGCCGCCGAGGCCTCCGTGGCCGCCTTCGACGCGAACCTCGGCGTCGCCCGCCGGCGGGAGGCGGCAGGGACGCTGCTGCCCCAGACCGTGCTCGAGGTCGAAGTTCGGCTCGCACGAGCGACCGAGGATCTCGGCCGCGCGCGGAGCCGAGAGCTGGTCGCGCTCGAGGCGCTCCGAACGGTGCTGGGGCTTGGCCCGGACGCCGAACTCGAGATCGATGACGGCGAGCTCGGCTGCGAGAGCGGCCCGAGCTGCCTTCTGTCGAACGATGGCGACGCCACGGTCGAAGACCAGCCCGAGTCGGTCGCGGCCAAGGCCGCGGCCGCTGCCGCCGAGCAGGGGGTTCGCGCCGCTGCCGCCGGATGGTGGCCCAAAGTTGGCCTCTCCGCTTCGCTCGGCGTGGACCGAGGCTTTCTCGAAGGCGGTGATTCGGTCTGGTACATCGCCGGCGCGCAGCTGAGCTTGCCGGTCTTCGACGGCTTTCTGACCGCCCACCGAGTCGCCGAGGCCGAGGCCGAGGCGAGCCGGGCCCGGGCCGAAGCCGAGCGCCTCGCCGCTTCGCTCACCTTCGAGCGGCGGCGGGCGCAGATCGCGCTCGATGACGCCCGCGCCCGGATCGAGGTCTCCGCCCGGGCCATCGAGCTCGCGACGGAGAGCCGAGACCTGGCCCGGGTGCGATTCGAGCAGGGGGCGGCGCTCGCGACGTCCCTCGTCGAGGCCGAGACGCAGCTGTTGGCCGCCCAAATCCGAAACACCGAAGCCAGGGCCGATCTCGACCTGGCGCGGCTGCGGCTGCGCCGAGCCCGCGGCGAGCGCCCCATCCCTGGGCTCGTCGAATGAACGAGATGAGTCAACCGGAGAAACATATGAGATACTTGCAGCTTTTGTTGCCATTCGCAGTGGCTTGCCACGCCGAACCCTCGGCCCCGCCGACCGAGGCGCTCGCCCAACGGGAGGTTGAGACCATCACCACCAACCTCGAGGATGTCCGCGCCGCCGAAGCGGTGGCGGGCACGGTGCGGGCGAGGGTGTCGGCCACGCTCGAGGCGAAGATCCCGGGGCGCATCGTGACGCTGCCGGTCCGCGTCGGAGACTCGGTGAAGACCGGACAGACGGTCGCCACGCTCGACGCCAAGGAGGTTGCCTCCCGCTACCGCCAGGCCCGCGCCGTGCTCAGCCAGGCGAGAGCCGAGCTCGACCGCTACACCCGCCTCTACGAAGAGAAGGCGGCCACGCGACAAGAGTTCGAGGCGGTGCGCACCAGGCACGCGGTGGCGAGCGAGGTGGTCGAGGAGGCGCAGAGCCAGGCCTCCGAGGCGAAGGTGCTGGCCCCCTTCGACGGGCTCATCACCCGGCGGTTCGCCGACGTCGGTGACCTCGCCACCCCCGGCCGACCGCTCGTCACCATCGAGGCCCCCGGTGGTTTGCGCCTCGAGGCGGCGGTGTCGGACACCTTGGTGAGCCGCACGGGGCGCGGAGCCGTCGTCCCGGTGGAGCTGGGTGAGGACATCCGGGTCGAAGGAACCGTGGCCGAGGTCTCGCCGTCGGCCGACCCCAGCAGCCGGACGTACCTGGTGAAGCTCGACCTGCCCGAAGAGGATGGGATTCGTTCGGGCATGTTCGGCCGCGCGCTGTTCTCCGCCCGAAGCGCCGAGATCTTGCGGCTGCCGGTGGACGCGATCCAGCGCCGGGGACAGCTCGAGCGGGTGTTCGTGGTCGAAGGAAAAAAGGCCCGGCTCCGGATCGTCCGGACCGGCAAGCGCTTTGGCGACCTCGTCGAAGTGGCGAGCGGCCTGTCGGCGGGCGAGCAGGTGATCGTCGGGTCGAAGGGTCTCATCGACGGGCAGCCGGTGGTGCTGAGATGAACGAAGCTTCACACCCATCGAGTCTCGGTCTCGCCGGCCAGATGGCGAAGGTTTTCATCGACTCGAAGCTCACCCCGCTCATCGTGGTCGCTTCGGTGCTGCTCGGGCTCGCCGCGATCGTCCTCTTGCCGAGGGAAGAGGAGCCCCAGATCCAGGTCCCGATGATCGACGTCATGGTCGAGATGCCCGGCGCCTCGGCCCAAGAGATGGAGGACCGCGCGACCAGACCGATGGAGCAGCTCCTCTGGGAGATCCCGAAGGTCGAGTATGTATATTCGATCACGAGGCCGGGCTCGGCGCTCGTGGTCGTCCGCTTCGAAGTGGGCGAGGACGTGGAGAGGAGCGTCGTGCGGCTTCGACAGAAGCTCGACGGGAACGTGGACCGCATCCCCCACGGGGTCTCGATTCCGCTCGTGAAGGCGCGATCCATCGATGACGTCCCGATTCTCGCCCTCACATTTCACGGAGAAGAGGAGGACCACCTCGACCTCCGCCGCCTCGCTTCGGAGTTCGAGTCCGAGGTCAAGCAGATCCCCTCGGTGGCCGAAACGCAGCTCATCGGCGGGCTGCGAAGGCAGATCAGAGGCGAGCTCGACCCGGCGAGGCTCGCCGCCCGGGACCTGAGCGTCGCTGGCATCGTCCCTCTCATCACGAGGCAAAACCGGCAGTTTCGGGCCGGCGAACTCACCGCGCAGAACCTGAGCATCACCGTCGATACCGGGGGCTTTCTCGAGTCGGCCGAGGCGGTGGGCGACCTGGTGGTGGGCATGCACGCCGGTCGCCCGGTCCACCTGCGGGAGGTCGCCGACGTCGTGGACGGAGCCGAGGATCCCACCCAATATGTCTTCTTTGGATACGGGGCAGCCGCCCGGGATCGAGCGGCCGAGCGCCCGGCCGTCACCCTGACCATCGCCAAGCGCCCGGGCACGAACGCGGTCGCCGTCGCCGACGCCGTCCTCGCCAAAGTGGAGCGGCTGAAGCCCCACCTGCTGCCGGCCGATGTGGAGCTGACGGTGACCCGGCACTACGGCGAGACGGCGGCCGAGAAGTCAAACGAGCTCCTCTTTCACATGGCGATCGCGGTGGTCAGCGTCTCGCTGCTCATCTTGTTCACCCTGGGCGCCCGAGAGTCGGGCATCGTCGCCGTCGCCATCCCGTCCACGCTCGCCCTGACGCTGCTCGTCTTTTATCTATATGGGTTCACGCTCAACCGAATCACGCTGTTTGCGCTGATCTTCAGCATCGGGATCTTGGTCGACGACGCGATCGTCGTGGTCGAGAACATCGTCCGCCATCTCCATCTATCCGAGAACCGAGGGAGGAGCTTCGCCGCCGCGGCGGTCGAAGCCGTGGACGAGGTCGGAAACCCCACGATTCTCGCCACCTTCACCGTCATCGCGGCCGTGGTGCCCATGGCCTTCGTCGGCGGGCTCATGGGGCCCTACATGCGACCCATCCCGATCGGGGCGAGCGCGGCCATGTTCTTCTCGCTGCTCATCGCGTTCATCGTCACCCCTTGGGCGGCGATGCGGCTGCTCGGGCGGCCCCGGGGCGGCCACGGACACGGCCACGAGAAGGGCAGGGAGGATCTTCTGACTCGGAGCTACCGGGCGACGATGGCGCCGCTCATCGGAGGCGCCGTGCCCCGGTGGTCGTTTCTGGTCGGCATCACGGCGCTGCTCGCCGGTTCCCTCGCGCTCGTGGGGGTGGGTTTCGTCAAGGTGAAGATGCTGCCCTTCGACGACAAGAGCGAGCTTCAAGTCATCGTGAATGCCCCGGAGGGCAGCTCGCTCGAGCACACCGCCCGAATCGCGAAGGACCTAGCCCGAACGCTCCGGGACGAACCCGAGGTCCGGGACTACCAGATTCACGTCGGGACTTCGGCTCCGTTCAACTTCAACGGGCTCGTCCGACATTATTTTCTTCGCCGCGGCGCCCACGTCGCTGACATCCAGGTCAACCTGGTCGAAAAGCACCACAGAAGCGCCAAGAGCCACGACATCGCCAAGAGGATCCGCACCGCCATCGCCCCGGTGGTCGAAAGATACGGCGTCAGGGTCGCGGTCGCCGAGGTGCCCCCAGGGCCTCCGGTGCTCCAGACCCTGGTCGCCGAGATCTACGCGCCGACCGAAGAGGCCCGGCGGTCGCTCGCCCGGGAGGTCAAGGACATCTTCGAGAAGACCCCCGGGGTCGTGGACGTGGATTGGTACTTCGAATCGGACGCGCCGCGCAGCCGCTTCGTCGTGGACAAGGAGAAGGCTGCCCTTCATGGAATCGCGGTACAAACCATCGCGCGAACGCTCGAGATCGCGGTCGGCGGTGCCTCCGTGGACCTCGTCCACCTGCCCCACGAGAAGGAAGACGTGGAGCTTCGGGTCGAGCTGCCCCGGCGGCTTCGGACCCTGCCCGCGGACCTGCTCGGCCTGAAGATGCGCTCGGGGGACGCCAACGCGCTCCCCGAGCCGCGGCCCGGCGACGCGGCCAACCCCCCGCTCGTCGCCCTGGGCGAGCTGGTGCGCATCGAGAGGGACGTGGACGACAAGACCATTCACCACAAGAACCTCCTGCCCGTTCTCTACGTCGTCGCGGACGTCGCCGGGGTGGTGGAGAGCCCGGTCTACGCCATCTTCGCCATGAACCGAGAGCTGTCGAAGCTCGACGCCAGGCGCTTCGGGGGACGGAGCGAGGGCCTGTCGATCCTGAACGCCAGCGGGCCAACCGACGACCTCGACCCGGCGGTGAAGTGGGATGGGGAGTGGCAAATCACGATCGAGGTCTTCCGGGATTTGGGACTCGCCTTCGCCGCCGTGCTGGCGCTCATCTATGTTTTGATGGTGGGTTGGTTTGGATCGTTTCTCACCCCCATCATCGTGATGGCTGCGATCCCGTTTTCGCTGGTTGGGATCCTCCCCGCCCATGGACTGATGGGGGTCTTCTTCTCGGCGACGTCCATGATCGGGTTCATGGCGGGGGCCGGAATCGTCGTGCGCAACTCGATCATCCTCGTGGATTTCATCGAGCTGCGGCTGAGGGAGGGGATGCCGCTCGAGCAAGCGGTGGCCGATGCCGGCGCCGTGCGATTTCGGCCGATGATGCTGACCGCGCTCGCGGTGGTCGTGGGCGCCGGCGTCATCCTCTTCGACCCGATCTTCGAGGGGCTCGCCGTCGCTCTCATCTTCGGGGAGATCGCGTCCCTGTTCATCAGCCGAATGGCGGTTCCGGTGCTCTACCACCTCGCCTACCGGAAGACCCCGCTCGCTTGACAGTCAGAGCGGCTCCCGTCAGTTTCCGCGCATGCTGCGCGGAGCCGTCGTCGGCTTGTTCGGGTTGGCCGGGTGCATTCGGGATCTCGGGGACCTGCGGACGCCGGCCGAGGGGGCGGCTCTGACCGGGGAGGTCGCCGAGCGGGACCTTTCTACCGGGGAAGTCGTGCCCAAGGGTGGCGTTCGGGTCCGGATCCGCGCCGGCTCCACGTCCTTCGTGACCGGTGACGACGGCCGCTTCGTTCTCGGCCGGCTCCCGCTCGGCGAGCACGAGGTGATCGCCGAGCGAAAGGACGATCGGGGGGCGGTCGTCGCCGCCCGCCGCCGCCGAGCCACCCTGCTGTCCGATGGCCAGGCCCAGGACCTCGGGCGGCTCGTGCTCTCGCTCGACGGCACGCTCTCCGGCCTGGTGGTGTCGGAGGGACCGGACGTGCCTGGCGGCAGAGCCCCGGCCGAAGGCGCGCTCGTCGCCGTCCCGGGCACGCCCTACCAAGCGGTCGCCTCCGCCTCCGGCTTCTTCCTCCCGAACCTGCCCCCAGGGAGCTACGATCTCGCCGCCTTTTTTCCCGGCCGGGCGCCCGGCCTCCGGTTTGGCCTCGAAGTCCCCGAAGGCCAGCAGATCTTCGCCTCCGAGATCGTGCTTCCGCTGGCCGATGAATCCCCGGTCACCGTGGCCGCAAGGGTCTCGCTCGAAGGGGCCGAAGATGGTTCTTCGGCCGGCACCGAGGTCCGGTTCGCGAGCGTGCTCACCGGCGCCGAGACCGAGACCGGCACCGACGACGCCGGAGCGTTCACGCTCGACCTACCCCCGGGATTGTACCGGGCCCGCTTCGACCGGGACGGTTACATTCCAGCCCAGCTGTTCGGGATCGCCGTCCTCCCCGGCGGGGTGGCCGGCCTCGAGCCGGTGCACCTCGCGAGAACGCTGCCCGGCGACCTCGACGGAGATGGCGTCCCCGACGAGATCGATCCCGACATCGACGGGGACGGCTGCCCGAACGCCACCGACGACAACCCCCGGGACCCGCTCGTGTGCCGCGACACCGACGGCGACGGCATCCCCGACGAGATCGACCCCGACATCGACGGAGACACCCTCTCGAACGCCGAGGAGGACTCGCTCGGCCTCGACGGGTGGATCACCGACCCGAGAAACCCCGACACCGAAGGGGACGGCATCCCCGACGCCGAGGATCCGTGCCCGACGATCCCCGGGACCGAGTGCGGCGCAGCCCAGGCCGACGTCTCGCTCGTCGTGGCCGGCTTCTCCCCGGAGAGCATCGCGACCGGCGAGGCGATCGAGATCCGCGGCCAGGGCTTCGACCCGGCGGCCACGCTCGTCCGCTTCACCGGTGACATCGCCCTCATCCCCGCCCTGTCCGCCACCGCCACCCTCGCCGTCGTCCGAGTCCCTCCGGGCGCTTCATCCGGGCCGCTCCAGGTCTTCGCCCGTGGCCAAGCGGCGGTCACCGAGCGGCCGCTCGAGGTGTTCGAGCGACCGACCGTTCAGCGGGTCGTGCCGGAGAGCGCCACACTCGGGACGCTGCTCGCCGTCTATCTCACGGGCGTCGATTCGGCATCCACCGTTCGATTTCGGCTCGACGACGGGCCGGTTCAGCCCGGCTCACCGTGCCTCGAGCCCCAGCGAGAGGCGGCGCTCGGCGGGGAGTGGGTGGTCTGCGTGGTCCCGAACCGGAGAGCCTCCAGGCTCCGCGTCCTCCTTCCGACGGCGACTCTGGAGGTCTCGCTGCTCGTGCAGGAGGGTCCGGTGGTCACGACCATCCTGCCGAACCCCGCGGCCGTCGGCGTTCAGCTTCGGTTGCTGGGAAGCAACCTCGACGCTCCGTCGGAGGTCCGGGTTGGATTTCCGGGCGTGCCCGAGTCCGTGGTGGCCGACCGCGTGACTTCCGGCGAGATCGCGGTCACCGTCCCGAGCGGGGCAACGCCCGGGCCCCTCACCATCTTCCACCCGGCGCTCGAGTTTCGCACGGCGCCTGTCCTCGACATGGACAGCGACCTCGTCCTCGCCACCGACCTGCAGCCGCTCTACCTCACGCCCGGGGATACCGAAGTGCTGATCACCGGGAGCAATCTCGACCGGGTCGCGGATGTCCTCCTGCCCGACGGGAGCTCGGCGGAGAACCTGAGCTTGACCCAGGGGACCGGATTGCGCTTCGACGTCCCGGCCGCCTTCGACCCGATTCCCGGTCCGCTGACCTTGATTTTGAACGACGGGAGCCGTTTGACCAGCCAGGTCGTCGCTGGAGCGGTCCGGCCCCTGTCCGTCGCCCCAGGGACCCGCGACTTCTACAGCTATTTTGGACGGGTAGTTCCACTGAGCGGGCAGCGACTCGGACTGCTGGGCGGAGGCTCCTCTCCGCGCGAAATCTCGACTCTCGACATGGTCTCCGGCTCGCTGCTCACCCGGCCGGTCCAGGTAGACCCAGGATATTCATGGGTTCCCATCCGGCGGACGAGCCGCCTGCTCGGTTACCAATCGATGGGGGACCAAACCCAATTCACGACGCTCGACCTCGCCACCTCCCAACTCGGTCCCGCAACGCTCGCGGAGGTTCCGAGAGGTGTCCTTCGAGCGGACTTCGGGGATGTATCCTGGATTGGAGATGACCTTCTGGTCATCGCGATATCGTTCTCCGGCCAATGGAGGTTTCTCGTTATCGACCCGAGAAATGGCTCTTCGAGGTGGGTGGATGTCCCGGAGATCAATCTCGTCTTTGGGATCGACCGCATTGGACGCGATCTATTGGTCGTCGGGAGATTCGCGGGACTTCCACTCAACCTTTCGGGTTGGGCCATCGTCAACGTCGCTCCCGACGACGGGATCCCGGACGGCACCGTGGTGCGTGGTCCCTTCGTCCCCCGCTCGCTCCAGGGTTCATCCAATCTGTTTGCCGAGGCCCGGGGCGACGGCGTTCTCATCGTCAGCAATCGAGGCGTCGAGCTCGCGCGGCCCCAAGGGAACCAAGTTCTCAGGCGGTGGGGAACGTCCATCAGCCAACCTCCGGCGCTGGCAGGTGGTCGGTATTTCATCTACCCTGATGACCTGGGGCGCGGTCAGGGCTGCGGTGTCTTCGATGCCGTCGCCGACCGGGTGGTGGCGGTCATCCGGCGAACCCTCAATTTTCGATGTTCCGCCTCGGGACCTCGAGCGGTCTTCTCCGTGATCGGGATTGACGGCGAAGCGCGGAGCTATGAACTCTTGCCGCCCTGAGCCATGGCGGCCCGCTCCCGCTTCTCGGCGAGAAGGGCTGGGTAGCACCAGGGCCGGAAAGCGACGAGATGGACCGCTCCACTCAGGTGGGCAGATGTCCGCGGCGGCCGTTTCCGAGCCGGCGCGGGCGTTGACAGCGCCGGCCGAGAGACCACACGTTTCAACCGTGCGGTTGGTCATTCTCGCTGCCTTCGGCCTTGTCGGGTGCATTCGTGATCTCGGAGAGCTCAGGACGCCGGCCGAGGGGGCGGCCCTGACCGGGGAGGTCGCCGAGCGGGACCTACGGACGGGCGAGCTGGTGCCCAAGTCGGGCGTGCGGGTCCGCGTCCGAGCCGGCTCCGCCTCCGTCGTCACCGGCGAGGACGGCCGATTCGTGCTCGCCCGTCTTCCTCTCGGGGACCATGAGGTGGTCGCCGAGCGCCGCGACGCACGCGGGGCGGTCGTCGCCGCCCGGCGGCGGAGGGCGACGCTGGTCACGGACGGGCAAGCCCAGGACCTCGGGCGGCTCGTGCTCTCTTTGGATGGCACGCTCGCCGGTTTGGTCGTCGCCGAAGGCCCGGACGTCCCCGGGGGGCGGGCCCCGGCCGACGGGGCGCTCGTCGCCGTACCCGGCACCCCCTACCAGGCCGTCGCCACCGGGTCCGGCTTCTTCCTTCCGAACCTCCCCCCGGGGAGCTACGACCTCGCCGCCTTCTACCCCGGGCGGGCCCCCGGGCTTCGCTTCGGGCTCGAGCTGCCCGAAGGCCAGCAGGTCGTCGCCTCCGAGATCGTGCTCGGACCGGCGGAGGAGACCCCCGTCCCCGTCGCCGGGCGGGTCTCGCTCGAGGGCGAAGGCGCCGAACTCGCTGGGACCGACGTTCGATTCTTCGGGCTCCTCGGCGGCGGTGAGACCTCCGCCACCACGGAGGCGGAGGGCCGCTTCTCGGTCGAGCTCTCGCCGGGGCTGTACCGGGCCCGCTTCGACCGGGACGGCTACATTCCAGCCCAGCTCTTCGGGATCGCCGTCCTCCCCGGCGGGGTGGCCGGCCTCGAGCCGGTGCACCTCGCGAGAACGCTGCCCGGCGACCTCGACGGAGATGGCGTCCCCGACGAGATCGATCCCGACATCGACGGGGACGGCTGCCCGAACGCCACCGACGACAACCCCCGGGACCCGCTCGTGTGCCGCGACACCGACGGCGACGGCATCCCCGACGAGATCGACCCCGACATCGACGGAGACACCCTCTCGAACGCCGAGGAGGACTCGCTCGGCCTCGACGGGTGGATCACCGACCCGAGAAACCCCGACACCGACGGGGACGGCATCCCCGACGCCGAGGATCCGTGCCCGACGGTCCCCGGGACCGAGTGCGGCGCAGCCCAGGCCGACGTCCCGCTCGTCCTCACCGGCTTTGCGCCGGAGCGGGTGGCCACCGGTGAGGCGCTCGAGACCTTTGGCCGAGGGTTCGACCCTTCGGCCACGCTCGTCCGCTTCACCGGCGATGACGCCCTGATCCCCGCGCTGTCCGCGACGGCCACCCGCGCCGTCGTCCGGGTGCCAACCGGGGCCAGCTCCGGCCCGGTCCGGGTCTACGCCCGGGGCCAGGAGGCCGTAGGCAGAAGCCCGGTCGAGGTGTTCCAGCGCCCGACGGTCACCCGGGTCTTGCCTCGAATTGCCACGGTGGGGAGCCTCGTCGCCGTGTACCTGACCGGGGTAGACCCGGAGCAGAGCCTCCTCTTTCGACTCGACGACGCCCCGCCCCAAGCCGCCGCCGCCTGCGGGGAGCCCCAGCGGGCGGCCGCCCTGACCGGCGAGCTCGTCGTGTGCGTCGAGCCCGACCGCCGGGCCTCTCGAATCCGCCTGCTCCTCCCCGGCGCGACCGTCGATATCCCCTTGGTCGTGCAGGAGGGGCCGAGCGTCACCCGCATCCTCCCGAACCCAGCCGCGCCGGGGGCGCAGCTTCGCCTGCTCGGACGAAACCTCGACGCCGCCGAGGACGTGCGAGTGCGCTTCCCTGGCGTCGAGGAGCCGGTGACCGCGGACCGGGTGACGGCGGTGGAGATCGTGGTGACCGTGCCCAGCGGGGCGCTCCCCGGCGCGCTCACCGTCCTTCACCCCGCGCTCGAGTTTCGAACCTCGGCCGTGCTCGACCTCGACACCGAGCAGGTGCTCGCCACCGATCTTTCTCCGCTGTATCTCACCCCGGGCGATAGGGATGTGCTCTTGACCGGGAGCAACCTCGACCGCGTGACCGAGATCCTGCTTCCCGACGACAGCCCGGCCGACAACATGAGGGTCCTCGGGACGACCGGGCTTCGGTTCGACGTGAGCGCCGCGTTCCGACCGACCTCTGGACCCATCACGCTCGTGCTGGCCGACGGCAGCCGCGTCACCAGCCAAGTCTCGGCCGGCGCCGTTCAGGCTCTGCTCCCGGTCACCCTGCAGGACAATACCGCAAATCGATATGTACCTCTGTCTGGCCAGCGACTCGCGTTCGTGACGTTCAGAGGCGAAATCGTCGTCCTCGACTTTCTATCTGGCTCGCTGAGCACCCGGCCAACGGAACGGATCAACACGTTCGATTTCCCCATCCCCCGAACCAGCCGGGTGATGTTCTACCAAGCGGTGGAGGGGAGAGATGCCTACACTGTGCTCGACCTCACGACGGGCCGGCTCGGCCCTACGGCGCTCGCTGAGCGAGCCCCTGAAACGTCGTCGATTCCGCAGGTGGGCTCGGAATACTACGCCTGGCTCGACCCTGACCTTCTCGTCGTAGCCCGAACCCGCGGCGGCACCGGGAATGTGCTGAGCGATCTGCTCGTCATCGACCCCAGGGACGGGACGTCGCGGTCGGTCCTGGTGCCAGAGATGCGGATTGTGTTGTCCGTCGCCGGCGACGGACGGGACGTCGTCCTCATCGGGACGTTCGTGGGCCGTTCGAACACCGGCTGGGCCACTGTCAACGTGGACCCGAGCGACGGGATACCGGACGGGACCCTCGTGCGCGGACCGGCGACTGCGAGCGCGCTCTTGGGCGAGATCCGTGCGCTCGCGGAGCGGAGGGGGGACGGCATGCTGATCGTGAGCACGACCGGGGTCGAGCTCAGCCGGCCGGAGGCCAACCGCCGGCTGTTTCGATGGCCAGGCAACTTCAACCAGGGCCCGTCGGTCGCCGGTGGGCGGTTCTACGTTCACCCCGAAGCCTCGACCGGCCGCGGCTGCTCCATTTTCGACGCGGTCCTCGACCGACCGGTCGCCGAGATCCCGTCGGCGGACTCCTTTTCGGTTCGCTGCTTTGGCACCGGGCCACGCCCGGTGGTGGCCGTGGTCGAGGCGAACCAGGTTCGGGGCTTCGAGCTGCTGCCGCCCTGAGCGGGGCGAAACCAAGCGGAGCGAAATTTCACCGAAACGCCCGAACTCTTCGACGGAACAGCGCGGTTTCGTCACGAGCGGCGGCGAGAGTGGGTGCCCAGGTTCGCCCATGACGCGCTACGCCATTCGTCCCCTCGGCCCCGAAGATTTTTCGCTCTTGATGCAGCTCGAGCAGGAGATGTTCGGGGACGACGAGGAGGGCACGCTCGGCCCCTACTACGTTCGCCTATGCTGCGAATTCTTCGGCGACAGCTGCTTCTTGCTCGAGGCCGGCGGCGCCCCTGCTGGCTACTTGCTCTCTTTCACGAAGGATCGGGAGTCCTACTGCACGACGCTCGCGATCCGGCCCGCCTTCCAGGGGTCCCGAGCGGTCGTCCAACTGCTGCGGGCCTACGTCGCCGCCATCGCCGACCGAGTGGACGTGTGCTGGTTCACGGTGGAGCCGGGCAACGAGGCGGCCCGCGCCCTGCACCGCATGCTCGGGGCCAAAGAGGTGGGCGTGCGGGATGACTTCTACGGGCCGGGGCGGGGCCGGATCGTGTCGTGCATCGACCGAGCCGCGTTCGAGACGCTGCGCCACCGGTTCGCGAAGCTCGGCCTGGTGAGCGACGCCGCGCCGGCGGTGGACGTCCTGCCTTCCCGCGAGATCGCCCGGGCCTGAGCCATGCGCACCCTCCTGCTTCGCCCGTTCCGCTTCTCGGTCCGAGCGGTCCGCACCCTCGGGTTCGCCTTTCGGGTGGTGCGCGGGGTCCGGACCGTCGGCGACGAGGACGGAGCGCTGCTTCGCGCGGAGTTTCTTGCCCGCACCGCCCGGGAGTTCTGCAAGATCCACGAGATCGACCTCGATGTGACCGGCCGCTTCCCCCCTGGGCCGAAGGTCGTGGTCATGAACCACCTCGGCTACGTGGACCCCCTGGTGCTCGCCGCCGTGCTCCCGGTGCTCCCCATCGCGAAGAGCGAGGTGGCGGCGTGGCCGTTCGTCGGGGCGGTGGGGCGCGCGCTCGGGGTGCAGTTCATCGTCCGTGGCAACGCGCACAGCGGCTTTCGCGTCCTGAGGTCCGCGATTCGGGGGCTCGCGGCGGGGGCCTCGGTGCTCAACTTTCCCGAGGGCACGACGTCCTTTGGCGACGACGTGCTCCCGTTTCACCGGGGGATCTTCGGCGCGGCCCGGATCGCGAACGTCCCGGTGGTGCCGGTCCGGCTCCGGTTTGCCGACCGCGACCTCGCCTGGGTGGGCGACGACGCGTTTGTCCCCCACTACCTCGGGTTCGCCAGCGGCCCAGGGGCGAGGATCGGCCTCGATATCCTCCCCCCGCTCGATCCTCGCCGCTTCGCCGACGCCCGCGCGCTCGCCGACGCAGCCCGCGCCGCCCTCCGCCCGAACGCGGTCCCGCTCGCGTCGTGAGCGGACGTAGGTTCATCTGCGCCCTCCTGCGGCGGCATGCGACATCAATTCGAGGTCGAAAAGTTGCGGCCGGGCCGGGGCCAGGTAGGTTCGGGACGTGCGCAGGGCATGGAAATTAGGACTGATCGTGTCCGGACTCGCGGCCGCCGGCTGGGTATCGGTCTCGGTTCGCATCGAAGGGGACACGCCCTACGGGCACTTTCGCGACGCCGGGGGAGAGCGGGCGGTCGCGGAGGGCTTCGGCTGGCTCCGGGCCGGCGTCGGAGCCGGGCTCGACGCCGCGGGGGCCGGTCTCTCGGCGGCGGCGAGCGCGGCGCTGCACGCAGCGGGGGACTGGGCGGACGGAGCGAAAGCCGCGGTGGTCGCCGGCTGGGGGGCGCTCTGGGCGAAGAGCGAAGCGCCCACGGCTCGGTCGGATGCGCCCCCGGCTCGGGCCGCGCCCCCGCCTCGGGCCGCGCCCCCGCCTCGGGCCGCGCCCCCGCCTCGGGCCGCCCCCCCGCCTCGGGCCGCCCCTGAAAGCGCCGCGGCGGCAGCGCCCCGCGCTCCGGAGCCGGCCCGCGCGCCGGTCCCGGTGTCGAGGGCGCAGGCGCAGAAGCTCGAGGCGGCGTCCCACCAGGGGGCGGCGGTTCCGGCGAAGAAGCCGAGCACGCAGGTGGATCGGCTCGTCGCACCCGAGGAAAAGCAGGCGCTCGACGCCAAGATCGCCGCGCGAGCGAAGCAGCGCTGAGCGGCGTGGTTTGTCTTCTACCGCCTGCCTGCGCTAGCAGCCGCTCATGCTCCGCGACGACCAGACCTGCCCGAAGTGCGGCGCCCTGACGACGCCCCAGCTCGTTCGGTGCCGTCAGTGCGGCCACTACCTGCACGGCTCTCGGCTCGAGGGGGTGCTCGTCGAGACGCTCTTGCCCAAAGGGCTGTCGGTCGCTCCGGGCACCGGGCTCATCGTCGGCTACATCATGATGACCTACGCGGTCATGGTGCTGCTCGCCGGGCCCGAGTCTTTGGCTGGGTTTCGGCCGATCGCCTTGCTTCAGCTCGGCTCGACCGTCTCGACCGAAGTGCAAGACAACCAGCCGTGGCGCTTCATCAGCTCCGTGTTCGCCCACGGGAGCCTGCTGCACGTGGCGTTCAACCTCTACGCGCTGACCATCGTGGGGCCGCTCGTCGAGCGCATCCACTGCCGAAAACGGGTGGTCGTCTTCTTCGTGCTCACCGGCGCGGTCTCGATGTTCGGCAGCTATGTCGTCGGCACCGCGACGTCGGGCTTCTTTCCTGGGTCCGTGGGCGCATCGGGCGCGATCAGCGGGCTCATCGGGCTTTCGTTCGTTCAGACCCGAGGCCGCCGGCCGGTGGAGCGAGAGGCCCACCCGACGATGAGGTCCTGGGCCCTGCTCGTCCTCATGTTCGGGTTTTTGCCCGGGGTGGATGGCTTCGCCCACGGTTTTGGGCTGCTCGCCGGCGCTTTCCTCGGGTGGCTGGTCCCCCCGGGGCCCCCACAGCGGCGCATTGGCTACCGGATTTGGACCGCAGCGGCGCTCTTCAGCATGGCGGTGGTGCTCGGCTCGAGCGCGCTGACCATCGCCCACGCCCGGGGCCAGCCCTACCGCTTGAAGGACGACGCGGCCCCGATTCGCTTCTTGTTCTTCACCATCGACGCGGGGACCAGCTTCCGGCGCTCGGGCCAGTACGCGGCGCTCAGCGCCTGCGTCGAGAAGGCCGATGGCGACGATGTCGACGCGGCGATCGACGCGTGCACGCTCGCCACCCGGGCCTTGCCCCACCACGCCAAAGGCCACTTCGCGCTGGCCGAGCAGCTCGAGCGGGCGGGAAGAACCGGCGAGGCGAAGCGCCGGCGGGACATCGCCGAGCGCCTCCGCTGAGGTGCGCTCAACGAAACCGCACCGTGCCCGCGCCAAACAGGACCTCGACCTCCCGCATCACTTGGTCGGTGGCATCGACGAGCGCGCTCTTCGGCAGGGCGAGGAACACGTCGGCGCCATCCTCCACCCGCACCCGCACCTCCACCCGGCACCGCCCGGGGTGCTTCTTGACCACCCCGCGAAACCGGGCCAGCCGCTCCGGCTCGGCCTTCTCCTCGGGCAGATAGATGGTCATGAGACGGGCCCTTTGGCGTCTGGCCTCGGCGAGGCTCGCCGCCGCGGTGAGCCGGGCCCGGACGGTGCGGCCCCCGCCCTCGTCGTCGGCCACGCTCACCGATATGTGGGCGATGAGCGGGTCGGTCCCGCGGAGGAGCGGCTCGACCTCGGCGAAGACCCGGGCCCCAGCCACCACCTCGAGCACGCCGGTCCGGTCCTCGAGGGTCACGAACGCCATTCGCCCGCTGCCATCCCGAAGCGGCCGGTCCCGCACCGCGGTCGCCAGCGCGCACACGACCATTCGGGTGTCCCGTTCTGCGGTCTCGACCGCGGACAGGGTGTCGCTGACCAGGGCGCGGGCATCCTCGATGTATCGGTCGAGCGGGTGCCCGGTGATGTAGAACCCGATCGCCTCCTTCTCGGCGGCGAGACGCTCGTCCTCCGGCCACTCCTCGACCGTCTCGTCGTACACTTCGCGGGGGCGCACCGACTCCGAGAGCGCCGAGTGGCCAAACAAGCTCCCCTGGCCGCTCTCCTTGGCCTTCTGGACCGAGCGCGCCGCCTCCACCGCGCCCTCGATGGCCCGGCCGAGCTGGGCCCGGGGTCGGGCGAAGTCATCGAAGGCCCCGGACTTGATGAGCACCTCGAGGTTCTTCTTGCTCATCTGCCTCGACGGCACCCGCTCACAGAAGTCATACAGCGACCGGAACGGCCCCCCTTCCCGGCGGGCCTCGAGCACGGCGGCGAGCGCGGCGTCGCCGAGGCCCTTGATGGCAGCGAGCCCGAACCGAATGCGGTCGCTCTGCACCGTGAAGGAGACGTCGGACTCGTTGACCGACGGCTGCAGCACCGGGATCTGCATCGCGCGAGCCTCGGCGATGTATTTCACGATGTTGTCGGTGTTGCCGACCTCCGTGGACAGGAGCGCGGCCATGAACTCCACCGGATAATGGCTCTTGAAGTAGCCGGTCTGGTAGGTGATCAAGGCGTAGGCCGCGGAGTGGGACTTGTTGAACCCATACCCCGCGAACTTCTCCATGAGGTCGAAGACCGAGGCCGCCTTTGGCTCCGGGATGTCGCGCTCGACGCACCCGGCCACGAACTTCTCCCGCTCCTTCGCCATGACTTCGGCCTTCTTCTTGCCCATGGCGCGGCGCAACAGATCCGCGCCGCCGAGCGAGTAGCCGGCCATGACCTGCGCCGCCTGCATCACCTGCTCTTGGTAGACGAAGCCGCCGTAGGTGGGCTCGAGCACCGGCTCGAGCAGCGGGTGGGGGTAGGTCACCTTCTTTCGACCGTGCTTGCAGTCCACGAAGTCATCGACCATGCCGGTCTGAAGCGGACCGGGCCGATACAGCGCGACGGCGGCGACCACATCTTCGAATCGGTCCGGCTTCAGGCGCTTGAGCAGCTCCTGAAACCCGGTGGATTCGAGCTGAAAGACCCCAAGCGTGGCCCCTTTGGTCATCAGCCGGTACACGGCGGGATCGTCGAGCGGCAAAAGGTTCGCGCGGAGGGTGAGGTCGAGACCGGCGGCGCGTCGCCCCGAGCGGTCTACGTAGGCCGCTTCGAGCTGCGCTTCGAGCAGGTCCGCGCCGAGGGCGGCGATGTGGGGGTGGCGACTCAGGGACGCGAGGTCCTTCTCGGCGAGCTCTCGCGCGATGCGCTCGTTGACGTGGCGCTCGGCGTGATAGATGACGTCGAGCGTCTTGAGGCCCAGGAAGTCGAACTTCACCAGGCCGGCGTCTTCGACGTCCCCCATGTTGAACATGGTGACGAGCTCGCCGTCGCTGCCGGAGAAGCACGGGACCTGCTTCCAGAGGTCGTCGTCGCCGATCACGACCCCCGCGGCGTGCATGCCCGCTTGCCGGTAGAGACCCTCGAGTTTTCGCGCGATGTCGATGACCTCCCGATAGGTCTCGCTCTCCTCCATCTTCGCCCGAAGCTTCGGTTCGATCTCGAGCGCCTTTTCGATGGTGATCGGCTTCGCGTTGCCCTTGTCGTCCTTGTAGACGTTCGGAAGCAGCTTCGTGAGCTCGTTGACCTCCGTGAACGGCAGCTCGAGGCACCGGGCCACGTCCTTGATGACCGACTTCGCCTTCATCTGGGCGAAGGTCGCGATCTGACCGACCTTGGTCTCCCCGTACTTTCGGGTCACGTACTCGATGACCTCGCCGCGGCGCTCCTGGCAAAAATCGACGTCGAAGTCGGGCATGCTCACCCGCTCCGGGTTGAGGAAGCGCTCGAAGAGGAGGTTGTAGGGGATGGGGTCGAGGTCGGTGATGCCGAGCGCGTAGGCGACGAGAGAGCCGGCACCCGAGCCCCGTCCTGGACCCACTGGGATGTCGTTCTTCTTGGCCCAGTTGATGAAATCGGCGACGATGAGAAAGTAGCCGGGGAACTGCATCGACACGATGATCGACAGCTCCTCCTCTAGCCTCGCTCGGTACGCGTCCTTGTCTACCCGGTAGCTCAGCTCGCCGAAGCGCTGCTCGAGCCCGGCGCGGGTTCGAGCCTGCAGGTGGGTCACGAGATCGGAGTCGTCCGGGGTGACGAAGGTGGGGAGCCGGGGCTGGCCCAGCTCGAGCTGGAGCTTCACCATCTCGGTGATCCGCCGCGTATTGTCGATCGCCTCGGGGCAGTCGGAGAACAGGGCCCGCATCTGTTCGGGGGAGCGCAAATAGAAGGCGTCCGAGCCCCGGCGGTACCGCGAGGGATCGCTGCGCTGCTTTTGGTACCCGATGGCCATCAAGACGTCGTGGGCGGCGGCGTCCTCTTTGGTCATGTAGTGCACGTCGTTGGTCGCGAGCAGGGGGAGCTCGAGATCCTTCGCGAGCTGCTTGAGGGCATCGTTGGCGACCCGCTGCTCGGGCCGACCGTTCTCCTGCAGCTCGAGAAACAGGCGGTCCCTCCCGAAGATCGCCCTCAGCTCCTCTGCCGCCAATTTTGCCCCGTCCATGTCCCCGTCCTTGGCGGCCCTCGGGACCTCGCCGCCGAGGCACGCGGTGGTGGCGATGAGCCCCTCTGCGTTTTGGGCGAGCAGCCGCTTGTCCACCCGGGGGCGGCGGTAGAAGCCCTCGCGATGCCCCCTGGTCACCAGCTCCATGAGGTTTCTCCACCCGGTCTGGTTTTCGGCGAGCACGACGAGGTGGTGGGTGGGCTGGTCGGACCGCTCCCGCATGTCGGAGGCGGCGACATAGAGCTCGGCGCCGAGGATCGGCTTCACCCCCGCTTGCTGGGCCCGCCGGTAGAAGTCGATGGCGCCAAACAGGTTGCCGTGGTCGGTGATGGCGCACGCGTCCATCCCGAGCTCGGTCACGCGGGGGACGAGATCGGCGAGGTGGATCGCACCGTCGAGAAAGCTATAGGCGGTGTGAAGATGAAGGTGGGTGAAGTCGGCCATGGCGAGCTCCGCCGGGTTGAGCCCGGGTCAATAGCGGGAGGGGAAACGGAAACGGCGGCTCCCAGGTCTCGGGTGGGCCGGCCCAGCCGAAGCGGCGCAGGTCGATGCGTCCGCTGTCTTCGATGAGGACGCCTTCGGACTCGAGCTTCGACCGCTGCACGGGAGGCCGCCGCACGTCGCCGCGGACCGCGATGCGGCCCGAAGCGTTGATCACCCGGTGCCACGGGATCTCTTCGGCCCGGTCGGGCAGCAGCTCGCGCAGCGCGGCTCCAACCGCTCGGGCGTGGCGAGGGGTCGTGACGTAGGTGGCGACCTGGCCGTAGCTCGAGACTCGGCCCGAGGGGATGAGCGAGACCACGGCGTAGACCGCCTCCGGGAACGTCCAAGCGCGGCGTGGCTCGGTGGGGAACACGGGGACAGAGAACAACGCGCGGCGGCTTTGGCAGCAAGGGCCAGAAACGAAAAAAGCCCCGCCCAGGAGACCTGAGCGGGGCGGAGAAGATCCCGGCGAC
>DAIQNR010000023.1:67494-69247 GCA_036788295.1 Myxococcota bacterium | reverse complement strand
AGCAAACGAGGGGCCAACCCGCATCCATGCGAAGGCACGGCGCCAATAAGGGGATTCAGAAATGGAATTTCCGGAAGCGGAGCTTCTTATGAGGAAAAATCGGAAATTCGAGTTCCGAATGGCTGCTCTGGTGGCTCAGGACGGATCGAACGACGCCGACGGGAGGAGCGCGATGGGCCTCTGCCGGGCCTTTTGCGACCGAACGAACGTCAAAAATGAAATCTCTGAGCCATGGACATGGCGGAGAGCGGCGCGCGTGGGAGAGGCACCTAGCGGTAGTGGGCTTTCGACAAGCGGTGGTGGCGGAGTTTTCCGAACAAGCCCCGCTCCGACAGGCCGGCGAGGCGCGCGGCCTCCCCGATGCGTCCACGGCAGTGGGTCATGAGCCGCTCGAGGTAGGCCCGCTCCGCCCGCTCGAGGGCGTGCAGGCGGGCCTCTTTCCACGGCAGGAGCGGCCCCGACTCGGGCTCGGGCCGAGGCGGGGCGATCGCGCCCCGGATCTCCTCGGGGAGATCATCGAACGCGATCGGGGCGCCGCGCCCGAGGATCACGAGGCGTTCGATGACGTTGGCGAGCTCGCGCACGTTGCCCGGCCAGCGGTAGCCGGCGAGCGCGGCCAGGGCGGCGGGCAGGATGTCGGTGGGCACCACGCCGATGCGGCCGGCCGCGGCGTGGGCGTGGTAGCGGGCGAGCGACGGGATGTCCTCGGCCCGGTCCCGAAGCGGCGGCAAGGTGAGCTGCACCACCCGCAGGCGGTAATAGAGATCGGCCCGAAACCGGCCTTCGGCGACTTCCCGCTCGAGGTCGCGGTGGGTGGCGGCGATCACCCGGACATCGACGGCGACCGCCCGCTCGGCCCCGAGCCGCTGCACCCGCCGGTCCTGGAGCACGCGGAGCAAGCGGGATTGCAGAGCCGGGGGCATGTCCCCGATCTCGTCGAGAAACAGCGTGCCGCCGTGGGCGAGCTCGAAGTGGCCGCGCCGGGGCCGGTCCGCCCCGGTGAACGCCCCCCGCTCGTGCCCGAACAGCTCGCTCTCGAGCAGCGACGCCGCGAAGGCCCCGCAGTTGACGGGCACGAACGGACCCGCCGCCCGGGGGCTCTCTTCGTGAATGGCCCGGGCGAGCCACTCCTTGCCGACCCCGGTCTCCCCGAGCACGAGCACGGTGGTGGCGGTGCGCGCGACGGTCTCGACCGTGTCGAGAAAGCGCCGCATCGATCCGGAGAGCGAGCGAAAGTCGCGAAGCTTCGGCTCGTCGCTCTCTTTGCCGAGCCGCGCCTCGAGCTCGGCCCGTCGCCGGTCCACCACCGTCCCCAGGGCCCGGTCGAACGCGTCGTCGTCGAGCCCCACCCAGACCGAGTCGGCGAGCCCCTCCCCAAGCAGGAGAGCCTGCGCCACCGGATCGGCCCGCTCGTAGAGCCGGACCACCGCCGGCGGCTCCTCGTCGGCTCGAGCCGCCTCGAGAACCCGCTGGATGTCGGCCGGGCTCACCGCCGGGCCGGTGAAGACGAGGTCGTAGGCGTGGGCGGCGGTCGCCGGCTCGAGCCGCTCGATCTCCACCGGCTCGGCCCAGACCGACCGGGGCTGCAGCAGCCGGGCGAGGCGCCGGATGAGCTGGGGGTCCCGCACCGAGAGCGCCGCGCGAAGCAGCATGGGGAAAGTCGGCCGGTCTGGGGCCAAACGGTCAATTTGCAAGCGAAGCGCCGGGAGGCGAAGGCGACCGTGACCGCTTTTTGTCGGCTGGCCCTCCGCCC
>DAIQNR010000023.1:43364-67394 GCA_036788295.1 Myxococcota bacterium | reverse complement strand
GATGACCGTGTGGGTATCGAGGAGGATCACCTCGGCTCCCAGTCGTCTCCGGCCGCTTCCCATTCTGCGTGCGTCTCGAGGTCGTCATCGGAGTCCACCACATGCATGCAACCGAGCAGGCTCCGGGGTACGCCACCGTGTCCGAGCGGAACGAGTTTGGCGATCGGCCGGCCATGTTTGGTCACCACGAAGGCCTCCCCGGCTGCGGCGCGCTCGAGAAGACGCAGGGCCTGGGCCTTGAAGGCCGTCGCCGGGATCACCCGTTCCATGGGAGAAGTGGACACCGGTCACTGACCACTGTCAACGACCGCCGCGTCGCGGCGCTCGAGGCCGCACCAGTGCCTTCGAGGTCGGAGTGGATCCGAGGCCGGGATCAGGCTTCGAGGGCGACGCGCACGCCGGGGAGGGCTTCCGGGCCTTCGGCGGGCTCGAAGCGCACCGTCTCGGCCCGCGCGATCGCGAACAGCGACCGCTCGAGGCTCTTGACCGTCGCGGAGAGCTTCGGCTCCGCGCCGTCGAGGTCGATCTTCACCGCGGCGACGGTGCGGGTCTGGGAGATCCGCTGGTCGGTCCGAAGCTGCCGCAGCGCCCGCAGCAGCGGCTCGAGAACGAGCATCTCTTCGACCTCGCCGGTGCGCTCCGGGTGGTGGGCAGGCCAACCTCCGGCGTGCACGCTGACCCCGCCTTCCGCCGCCCGGTACAGCCGCTGGTAGAGCGCCTCCGTGATGAAGGGGACAAACGGCGCGTACAGGGCGAGCACCGCCCGCGTCGCCTCCCACAAAGTGGCCCGGGCCGAGTCGCGCTGCGCCTCGTCGTAGGCCTCCGGCCGCCAAAACCGGTCCTTGATGAGCTCGAGATAGTTATCGCAGTAGGTGTTCCAGAAGAAGCCGTCGATCGCCTCCCTGGCCTTTGCGTAGTTGTAGCCGTCGAGCGCGGTCTCGACCCGGGGGATGAGCCGGTTGAGCTCGAGCAGGAGCCAGCGATCCTCGGGGGTCCGGGTCGAAAAGGCGGGCCGAGGCGCCTCCGGGTCGAAACCCCCGAGGTGGGAGAAGCCGAACCGGCACGCGTTCCACATCTTCACCACGAGGCGGCGGCCCGACTTCACCTCCCGCTCCGAGTAGCGGGTGTCGCTGCCGAGGTTGCTCGACGCCGCCCAGTAGCGGAGCGCGTCGGCGCCATACTTCTTCACGACTTCGTACGGCTCGTACCGGTTGTATCCATCGGCCTCGGTGTATTTTTCCAAATCCCGCTTGCTGATCTTCTTGCCCTGCTCGTTGAGGCCCCAGCCCGAGATCATCGCGTCCCGAAACGGCAGCGTCCCGGTGTGCAGGTGGGATTTCACCACGGTGTAGAACAGCCAGGTCCGGATGATCTCATGGGCCTGCACCCGCACGGTCAGCGGGTGAAGCGACATGTCCCCGGCCCGCCCCGGGGTCTGTGCCCAGTTCGCGTTCACGAGCGGGGTCAGCGAGGACGTCATCCAAGTATCGAGCACGTCCGGTTCGCCTCGAAACTCTTGGTTTCCGCACCGCTCGCACGCCTCGTGGGGGCACGTGTCCTCGAGCGGATCCACGGGGAGCGAGGACAGCGGCGGCAGATGGATGTGCTCGCAGGCGGTGCAATACCACACCGGGATCGGCACCCCATAGAAGCGCTGGCGCGAGACGTTCCAGTCGTATTTGAGGCCGTCGATCCACTGATCGAGCCGGATCTTCATCTCCGGCGGGTGAAACCGCAGCTCGGCGCTCCGGGCCTTCAGCTCATCCTTGATGTCGAGCACCCGGATGAACCACTGGGGGGCCATGATGAACTCGACCGGGACCTCGGAGCGCTCGGAGATGGAGACGTTCTGGTCCACCGGGCGACCGCCCCGGTAGAGCCCGGCGGCCTCGATGTCCTTGACGATGCGCTTTCGGGCGGCGGCGACCTCGAGCCCGGCGTAATCACCGGCCGCGTCGAGCATGCGCCCGTTTGGCCCGACGACGAGCCGGGTCTCGAGCCGGTCCCGCTTCCAGCGGCGCACGTCTTCGCCGTCGCCGAACGTGCAGACCATCATGAGGCCGGTGCCAAAATCGGTGAGCACGTCCTCGTCGGTCTTGATCGGCACCGCGTGGCCGCTCACCGGCGCGGTCGCGGTCCGGCCGACCAAGTGGCGGTAGCGGTCGTCGCCGGGGTGGCAATACAAGGCGACGCACCCGGGGACGAGCTCGGGCCGGGTCGTCGAGATGATGAGGTCTTCGCCGCTCTCCGAGCGAAACGCGAGGTCGTGCAGCATCCCTTTTCGGGAGAGCGTCTCGAGGTCGGCCTGGGCGAGCGCGGTCTCGAAGTGGGTGTCCCACAGCACCGGCTCGTTCGAGCGGTACAGCCGCCCCTTCTCGTGAAGATCGAGAAACGACCGCTGCGACGTGCGCCGGCAGTGCTCGTCGATGGTCGAGTAGCGCAGCTCCCAGTCCACCGACAGCCCGAGCGCCCGCCACAGCTCCTCGTAGGCCATCGCCCCCTGTCGGGTCTCCTCGAGGCACAGCGCCCGAAACGCGGCCCGGGTGGTCTTCTTCTTGTTCACCCCGTGCAGGCGCTCGACGTGCCGCTCGGTGGGCAGCCCGTTGTCGTCGAAGCCCATCGGGTAGAACACCCGCTTGCCCCGCATCCGGTGGTAGCGGACCACGATCTCGGCCTGGGTGTAGCTCATGGCGTGGCCCACGTGCAGGTGGCTCGCCGAGACGTACGGGGGCGGGGTGTCCACCGCGAACACCTCTGCCGGCCCGTCGGGGTCGTAGCGGTAGATCCCGCTCGACACCCACAGCTGCCGGCACTCCGCCTCGAGGGCGGGCATATCGAAGTCCTTGTCGAGCTCGACGTGCTCGAGGTTGGCCATGGAAGCGACGGACTAGCCCCCGGGCCGGCGGCGGTCAACGCGCGCCCTCCGCCCCCTGAACCGCGGACCGAAACCGCCGACCGAATCTGCCGAGCGAAACCGCAGAGCGAAACCGCAGAGCGAAACCGCAGAACGAAACCGCAGAACGAAACCGGCACGGCCACGCGCTCGGCTTCACGATAACCCCCCTTGGCGTCGGTCGGCCGACCGGAGGACCCCGCCGTCACCTCAGCGTCACGGAAGGGGCGCATGGTCCGAGGGTGCGACTTCAAGGGGTGAGACCGGGCCCGCTTGCCCCTTCCCCGGTGGCGGCGGCGCCTGCGCGCCCGCCTCGTTCGGCCGCTCGGGCCACCGTGGCCAAGGTCGCGCTCCATGTCGGCCAAGCCGAGGACCCGGCCAAAACGCTGCTCGGCGCGATCGAGCGGCTCGACGGGGCCCAGGTGCAGGCGCTGGTCGCCTCCGCCGAGTCGATGGGCAAGGCGCCGAAGCGCTGGGCCTCCGCTCCGTGGTCCGAAGCCCTGCGAGCGCTCGAGCCGGGGTCGGCCGAGGTCCCGGCCCTCGCGATTCGGCCCGGCCAGACCCAGCTCGGCTTCGACCACGCCGCGAGCCGGATGGCGAAGGTCGCCAAGCGCCTGCTCGAAGACCCGCCGAAGCGGCTCGCGGACCTGTTCGACGAGAAGGACTTTCGAGGGGTCGTGGGTCCGGACGGAGGCTTTTTCACCCTGACCGACGGTCACCACAAGATGGCCGCGCTGCTCGCGCTGTCGGCGCTCGTCCACGGGGTGCTCGGGACGGGGACGGCAGCGTCGAGCCGCACCGCGCCCCAGGTCGGCGGGGCGTTTCGAAAGCTCGCCGCGCTGGTGCCGCCGCCGGCCGAGCTTCGGGTCCCGGTCTTCGTCGAGCGCCAACTGTCGGCGATCGGGGCCGGGGAGCCGAGCGCCGACCGCCTCCGCGGCTATCTCGAGCAGTTCGGGCCCCCGGGCGGCCTGCCCTCGCTGTACCTCGGGCTCCGCGGGGGCGGCGAAGCGGCCGGGCCGCCGGAGCGCTTCTCGGACCTGCAGGACAACCCGTACCGGCGGCTCGCTGCGGAGCTGGTCAGCACCTTCAGCTGGGATGACCACGGGGCGCCGGTGTTCAAGCGCTCCGATCGCCCGCTGTGGCTCAAGGGCCCCGACGCGCCCGAGTACGTCGAATTCCACCTCGCCGAGGTGCTCGAGCGGGTCTCTTTGGCCGAAGGCCACCCGTACGTCCCCGGAAAGCCGATCCCCGATCCGCTGCTCCACGAGTTCCGGGTGGCGCTGGCCGCCGCTCGCGCCGACGGGCACCCCGCGCTCGGGCGGGTCATCACCTTCGAGCACGCGACCGACTGGGGCGGGCTTCGCCGGGCCCTCGACCTCGTGGACCGCACGGCCTTCGTTCCTGGGGAAAGCGAGCTCGACCCGGAGGCGGTGCCGGTGCTGGTCCTGCCCGATGGGACGCCCGACGTGCACCGGCTGCACGCGGCGGCGCACCTGCTCGGCGCGCTCGCGGGGGAGGCGAAGCCGGAGGCGCTCGGCCCCGATCTGGCAAAAGAGGTGATCTCGAGGCTCGTCTCGGTTCCCGATGAGCTCGGGCTGTGGGTCAACCGAGCCGGCCTCACCCGGGCCGAGCTCGAGCGGGACGCAAAGCTCGCCCGCCGGCTGGCGGTGTCGGTCAGCCCCAAGAAATCGAAGCTCCGGATCGAAGGCGAGCCGGCCGAGCGGCCGCTGTGGATCGAGCTGCCGGGCGCGCCCGCGGCCGCCTTCGCGCTCGCCGACCTATGGGGGGACTTGTTCTCCTCGGTGGATCACCAGCCGGGGCGATTGGGCGAGATCGAAGCGCTGGCCCGCCAGCGCCTCATCGAAGCGAAGACCCAGCCCGGGCACCGAGCCTACAGCCGCCTCTCGGACGTGCCGGCGGTGGTCGAGGGCGACGCGAGCGCGGTGGTCGCGTCCCTGCGGGTCCGCAAGAAGGATGGCGCGCTCGAAGTGGGCCATCCGGTGGAAGGCAGCCCGCCCCACGTCTTGCCCCCCCGGCAGCGGGCGGTCGTCCGGGGCCCCAAAGATTGAGCCGGGCTCAGCGGGTCTCGAGCATCTGGGCGCGAAACCGTTCGACGTCGGCGCGGGCGGCGGCGGCCCGGTCCTCGGCCGCGTCGAGCTTCTCCTGGGCCTGCGCGAGCCGCTGATCGGCCCGAGCCCGCTCGCCGCCGGTGGCGCGAGGGTCGTCGAGCGACCGCTCCATCAACCGCTCGGCCGCCGCCACTTTGGACCGCGCGAGGCGCACCTGCGCTTCCGCGGTGGCGAGCGCCTGGTTGAGCCGCCGGCCCTCCCGCTTGGCGGCCGGAGATTGCCCGAGCGCGGCCACCGGCATCTCTTTCAGGTCTATGTTCAGCTCTCGGTCGCCATCGAGCCGAATCGTCTTCTGCGCCGGCCGGTACCCCCGCAGCTCGACGGTCAGGACCAGGCGCTGAGCCCGCGGCACGAGCGCGTCGTACACGGGAGTGGTCCCGAGCACGCGCGCGTCGATGCGCGCGGTGGCCCCCGACGGGTTGCTCGTGACGTTCAGTCGGGCGCCGGGGACGAGCGACACCACCGGCAGCGGCGCTCCGATCCGGTGCTCGAGCTCCACCGGGACGTGCCCCTCGAGCTCGATCTCGAGCTGCGCGGCCGCCCCCTCCGGCATCGCCGGCAGGTTGAGAGGAGTCCGGCCCATAACCCGCCGTCCGCCGACCCGCACCTCCGCCCCGGGCGGGTCGGTCTCGATCCGGAGGACCTGCACCGGTTCGAGCCGAAAGTACGCCGTCGAGCCCTGCTCCACCGTGAGTTGCTGCTGGTCCGGGGTCGCGCGGTGGCCATCGAGCTTGATCTGAAGGCGCAGGGTGCGGCCGAGCTCGAGGTCATACAGCGAGGCCGGTGTCACCTGCCCGGTGTCCTGGCCATCGAGAAAGACCCGGGCCCCCTCCGGCTCGGACACCACCGTCACCATGCCGAGCGGGGGCGCTCTGGGGGCAAAGGCTCGGGGCGCTACCGCGAGGAGGAGCAGGGCGAGCGCGGCCGCTCCGGCCAACGCGGCTTGCTTTCGGGCGCCGAGCTCGGCCCACCGCTCGCGAACGCTCGGAGGCGGAGGCGGGGCTGGCGGCGGCTCGTCGAACAGCGCCTTCGGGACCGCATCGGGCAGCGGCGCCGAGCGGGACCTCCGGCCCGCGGGTGCATCGGGGACCGGAAGGCGAAGCCGCGCCTGCGGGGACTCCTCGGACCGGTACGCGGACGCATTCTCCACCGCGTTCGGCTGGGAGATCACCTCGAAGGTCTCCGCTGGTTCTTCGTCGAGAATCGATCCCCACGCCCCTTCCGAATCGTCCCTTCCCTTTCCGGCCACGGTCTCCCCGTACCGCCACCGGCGACCGCGATCCACCCCCGGGGTCGTCTTCGGTCCGCGGGCCTTGACGCCGCGCGCCGCCCGGGCCCACACCGCTTTCGCCATGGGCAATCCTTTCGAAACCCTGGAAGCGGCGGGGGTCGAGCGCTGCCTGTTTCTGTCCGACGCCGAGTCCGGTCTTCGCGCCCTGCTCGTCATCGATGATCTGCGCCTCGGCCCGGCCGCCGGAGGGGTCCGGACGATGGCCTATCCATCCCTCGAAGCGGCGCTCGAGGACGTGCGCGACCTCGCGAGGGCGATGACGCTGAAGTGCGCGCTCAACCAGCTCTCGGCGGGCGGGGGAAAGATCGTCGTGCTCGACCACCCCGGTCTGGACCGCGACAAGGCCTTCGCCGCCCTCGGGACCCACATCGAGATCCTCGGCGGAATCCTCCGGACCGCCGGCGACTACGGCACCACCCCTCAGGACCTCCGCGCCATGGCGAGGACCACCCGATACGTCATCGCCGACGAAGCGAGGCTGACCCGAGCCGCCGGCTACGGGGTCCGGCGCTGCCTCGAGGCGGCGCAGCGGCACCGGGGTCGCCCCGCCCGGCTGGACGGGGTTCGAATCGCGGTGCAGGGCTGCGGCGCGATCGGCGCGGCGGTGGCCCGGATCCTCGCCGACGACGGCGCGGTGTTGTTCGTTTCCGACCTCGACCCACGGCGGGCCGAGAGCGTCGAATCCGTCACCGGGGCGACCGTGCTCGACCCAAGCGAGCTGGTGGACGCCGAAGTCGACGTTCTCGTCCCCTGCGCCCACGGCCGGTGGCTCGATCTCGAGGCCGCCGACCGGCTGCGAGCGTCGGTGGTCTGCGGTCCGGCCAACCGGGTGCTCACCGGACCGGATGTGGCCCGGCGGCTCGCCGATCGAGGCATCGTTCACGTCCCCGACCTGCTCGCGTCGGCTGGCGCCGTGATCGAGGGGGTCGGCCGCACCGTGATGGGCCTGCCCGACCGGACCGGGCTCATCGACCGGCTCGGCGATACCACCGCCGCCGTCCTGGCCGAAGCGGCCGAGCAGCGCACCACCCCCTCCGAGGTCGCCGAAGCCCTGGCCCTCCGGAGGCTCGCCGCTGCCGAAGCATCGTGACCGGCGGACCGAGAAGCCGGCGCAGTCGCCCCGGGCCAAACGGGGTCGTGCTCGGTGCGGACGGAGGCCGAAACGGGGCGTGGGTGGTCGTCGTCGCGGAAGCGAGCGGCGGCCGGCTCGGCCCGGCCCGGGCCCTGGTCGCCTCGGAGGTCCGTCAGGTGCTCGAGATCCCGGGCCTCTCGCTCGCCGCGCTCGACGTGCCCATCGGGCTGCCCGACCACGCGGTCCGCGGCGGGCGCCTCGCCGACGCGGAGGCCCGAGCTCGCCTCGGTCGGCGCTCGAGCACCGTGTTCAGCGCCCCTTGCCGGGCCTCGCTCGACCGCGCCGCGCGGCTCGGATTCGGCCGGGGCGCCTACCCAGAAGTGGCGGAGGCCAGCCGGGAGGCTTCACCGGACCGGCTCGCGCTCAGCAAGCAGGCCTTCTTTCTCCTCCCGCGGATCCACGAAGTGCAGGTCTTCCTGCGGGCGCGACCAGAGCTGAGGACCCTGGTCCGGGAGGTGCACCCCGAGCTGTCGTTCTTCGCCCTCGCCGGGCCGCTGCCGTCGAAGCATCGCCCCGAAGGCATCGCCGCCCGGACCGAAGCCATCGAATCGGCGGGGATCCCGCTTTCGCCACTCATGGCCGTCACCTCCGACCGGAGGGTCCGAACCGACGACCTGCTCGACGCCTGCGCGTGCTTGTGGTCTGCCGCCCGCCTGCTCCGCGGAGAGGGGATGACGCGTCCCGACCCGCCCCCGCTCGACCGGGAAGGCCTGCCCCTCGCGATCCACTGGTAGAGGCGGCGGCGAAGGGAGGCTCAGAGCCGGGCGGCGAAGTGGTCGATGCGCTCGATGGTGGCCTCGACGTCCGACTCCCGGACGTCTGGGCTCATCACGAGCAGCCGAAAGAAGTTCGGCCGCTCACCGAGCGGCTGAAACCCGAGCATCGCCGAACCTTCTCGCTGCAGCTTGTCCTTCACCTTGGGCGCCAGCCCGTGCAAACGGGCCTTCGTCGCTTCCGACATCCGGGTAGGATCGAGCGGGCGAAGATCTTCGGGAACCCACCAGAAACCCACATTGGCGAAGCTGCGGGGGTGGGCGAGGCAGAACCGAGGGTCGCCGGCGAGCCGCCGCTCCAGCCGCTCGGCGAGCTCCACCGCCCGGTCGATTCGGGCCTCGAACCACCGCTCGCCCCGGGCTTTCCACGTCAGCCACAGCTTGAGCCCGTCCGGACGGCGCCCGCATTGAAAGCTGAGATCGCCGAGATCCTGGTCGGCGTCGTTCTTGTCGGTTTGAAAGATGTAGCTCGCGTGGGCGGCGAAGGCGGGTCGAAGCGGCGCGCCCTCCCTGAGCAGAAGAGCCGCGCACTGCTGGGTGATGCCCATCATCTTGTGGGGGTTCCACGCGAAGCTGTGGGCCCGTTGGGATCCGGCGAGCAAGGCCCGATGCCGGGCCGAAAACAGCGCGCTGCCCCCATAACAGCCGTCCACGTGAAGCCACAGGCCTTCGGCCTCGGCGACGTCCGCGATGTCGTCGATCGGGTCGAAGGCCCCGGCGACCGTGGTGCCCGCGGTCGCGTTCACGAAAAACGGCCGGCCGCCGGCCGAGCGGACCTCGCGAATCGCCGAGATGAGCGCCGGGACCTGCATGCGCCCGACGTCGTCGCATGGGACATGCACGAGCTGGCGGCGACCGAGGCCGAGCAGCGCGGCCGACTTCGCAAACGCGTAGTGGCTCTGCTCGGACGTGAACGCGACGAGCGGAGCGCCGCCGAACAGGCCCGAATCCCCCACCTCGGGGTCGGCATGGGCCCGCGCGAGGTGCATGGCGTAGAGGTTCGAGACCGCGCCGCCGGGCGCGAACAACCCATGCGCCCCCGGAGTCACGCGCGGCCCCTGTGCGGGGCCGGCGAAGCCCACCAGCACGGCCATGCGAAACAAGAGCTCGTTCTCCATCAGCGTGAACACCGGCGCCATCTCGTAGGTGGCCGCGGTGGTGTTGAGGACGGAAGTCAGCCAGTCGCCGAGGACCGCGACCGGGTCGGCGCCCGCCCAATTCTGGTTGAAGAAACGAGGGTGCGACGAGTGCACCGAGCGGCGCAGGATCTCTTGCACCGCCGCGTCGAGCGCCGCAGGGGACGACGGCTCGCCGCCGGGACCCATCGACAGCGGGACATGGCCGGCGAAGGCGGCGTGGTTGTCGAGCGGCGCGGTGTAGCGGACCACCGGCTCGTGGCGGCTCCGCCCGGTCAACAGCCGAGACAACAGCTCGCGCCCAACCCCCTCCACCCACCGCATGAGCTCCGGGTCGTCCCGGTACCCGGGCCCGGCGAGCCCGGCCCCGGACGAGGACGCGCCGTCGAGGACGGCTTCCGAGGACGGGGCGGCCGGCTTCACCGCCGCCTCCCCGGGAGCAGCAACAGCATCGCTGGGAGGGTCAGGACCCCAGCCACGACGCAGGTGATCTCGCTGATCGCCATCGCCGCCCCGAACGAATTGAGCGCCTTGTTGCTCGACGCGTACAGCGAGATGTAGCCGATCACGGTGGTGAGGCTGCACAGGACCACCGCCCCGCCGGTGCCCTCCACGGAGGCCCGCACGGCAGCCCAGCGCTCGCCGCCATGGGTCTCGAGCTCGTCCACGAACCGCCGCATCACGTTGACCGCGTAGTCCACCCCGTTGCCAAACGTGATCGGGAAAGCGACGAAGTTCAAAAAGTTCAACTTGATGCCGCCGGCCGCCATGAACCCCGCCATCCAAGTGACGCCGAGCAGCAGGGCAAAGACGGTGGCGAAGCGCTCGCTCCACCGCCGAAAGGTGAGGAGGAGCAGCACGAAGGTGGCGAAGAACGCGGCCAACACCGCGCGAGGGCCGTCCACCCAGATCGCCTCGAGCAGGTCGGCGAACACCGGAGGCTGGCCCGCGACCGCCGGGCGGCTGCCGTCCTTCGTCTTCAGGGAGCGCGCGGCCTCCGCCCACTCGACCAGGTATTCTCCATCCCACGCGTTTCTGGACTCGTGGTGCTCGAGGAACAGGACCTTGCCGAGCGAACCGTCCGACTCGGCGAAGTAGCGGGAGACGGCGGAGGGGAGGTCCTCGGGGCGGAGCGGCACGAGGTCCGGTGGCGGCCGGTGCCGCTCGAGCAGCTCCTTGTCTTCGATGGACGGGTACCGCTCGAGCTTGGGCATCAGCTCACGGATCTCGTCGAGGACCTCGATCTTCTCCAGCTGATCGCTCGGGACGAAATCCCACACCGTCCGCACCGCGCCGAACGCGAGGCTCGAGGTCTCCGCCCGGTATCGCTCGAGCTGGGCCTGAACGTAGGGCACGTCCTCGACGTCGCGGACGAGGATGGCGATGGCGGAGCCGGTCGTCGTCTCGTCCACGATCTCGGACTGCCGGTCGTTGACCCACTGCGTCCGGCTCGACGGGGGCCGCTTCGACTGGAGGTTTCGAAAATCGTACTCCATCGGGTTGTCGAGCACCGCCAGCACCACGAGGGCGAGGCTGGCCACGGTCAAGGCGAGCGAGGTCACCAGGACGGTCCGGGGGGCGCCAAGGGCGATCCGAGCGAACAGCCGGCCGTAGCTTCCCCCCCGCTCCGAGCGCGCCTCTTCCGGGCCCATCGGCCAGCGGCGGTCGAAGACCGAGACGAGCGCAGGGAGCAGGAGGTAGGCCCCGAGCCAGCACAGGGCCATGCCCGCGCCCCCGATGATCCCGAAGTCCCGAAACCCCCGAAAATCGGTGATGACGAGCGAGCCGTAGGCGGCGCCGGCGGCGAGGCTCGCGGTGAGGGTCGCGGCCCAGGTCGCGCGGTGGGTCTTCTCGACCCCGTCGCGAAGACCCTCCCCCGCCCGCCGAGCCTCGAAGTAGCGGGACAGCCAGATGACGTTGGGATTGATCCCGTTGCCGAGGACGATGCTCGACAAGAACGCGCTCGAGGCGTTGAGGTAACTCACCGTCACCTCCGCCACCGCGAACGTGATGAGCACCGGGGGCAGCACCGACAGCGCGAGCAGCGGGATGGAGCGGATCCGCCGAAAGAACAGCTGGATCGCGAGCATCACGAGCACCGCCGTGACCCCGGTCGCCCACAGAACGGCTTGGGTCAGGGCCGCTTGCTCCTCCTCGATGTCCATCATCTCCCCGCCGAGGTGCACCGTCACCCCGCGGGCTTCGGGGGCGAGCGCGTCGGCCTCCTGCTTCACCGCCGCGAGCAGCTGCTTGACCTGCTCGATCTCCCCGCCCTGGATGCTGGTTCGAACGAACATCACCACCAGCGGCCGGGTGGGATGCTGAAAGTACCCGTCCGGAAAGCGGGCCAGCTCTTTTTGCGCCGCCTGGGCTTTCTTCTCCAGCCGACGGGCGACCTCCGCCGGGTCCGGTGGAGGCCCGTCTCGCTCGGTGAGGTCCACGTACAGCGGGTTTTGCCGGCCGAGCTCGTAGGAAAGCCGGTCGGCGAGCGCGTCGCGGATCTCTTCGAGGTCGGGCAGCGAGGCGTAGAGGTGTCGGTGCTCTTCGACGAATCGCTCGAACGCGGAGACGTTCCAGTCCACCGCGGTGACCCGCTCGGCGGTCAGCGCCTCGACCCGAGGGGCGAGCTGGGCGACGAAGGCGCGGGCCACGGTCGTGGTCGCCGCTTCGATGGCGACGCTGAGCGTCGCCTGGCGCCCGAACCGCTCACGGACCTCGGCGAGGTCCACGACGCTCGGCTTGTGCTCGGGGAGCAGCGCGGTGAAGTCCCCGTTGAGGCCGAGCTTGGCCACGAACGGGAGCGATCCTGCGGCGAGCGCCCACGCCACGCCGATGATGAGGCCGCTCTTGGCCACCTGAAGATTGGCCAAACCGCGCCAAAACGACTGCATCAAGGTGTTCCTTCATCCGGCCCGGAGGCCGGAGTTTCTTTGCGGCGCCGACGCCCGAACCCGCCCACCACTAGCGCGACCCCGGCCAGGGAGAACTGAACCAGGCGGGCCACCAGCGCGATGGCGATGGCCTTGGCCGGGTCGTCGCCAAACCCGAGGGTCTCGGCGAAGAAGCGGTACGCCGCCTCGGTGATCCCCACCGCGTTCGGTACCATGTCCCCGAGTCCGGACCCCACGAGGTGAATCCCTTGGGTCACCAGCGCCGAACCCACGGTGAGCTCACCGCCGATGGCGTGAAGGATGATGCCGAACTGCAGGGCCTGAATCACCCGCCCGGTGACCGTAAACGTGACCGCGCGCTTGGGAAAGGGCTTTAGCGGGCGGGCGGCGTCGTCGAGCTGAGCGGCGTAGGGCCTGAGAAACGAAAACCGGCGCCCAAGCCGCGCCCCGAGCTCGGGCCGGCTCGCCAAGTAGAGCACGCCGACCCCGAGCACGAGGGTCAAGACCCCGTTGAGGGCGACGAGGACGGAGAGGTAGTGGGTCCAGCCGACGCCGGCGGCCACCGCGATGAAGCACGGGATCGAGATCACCGCGTTGGCAAAGAGGGTCGAGCCTTGGATCTGGGCGGCGGCGGTCACCGCGAGCATGCCGACATGCTTCGAGAGCTGCGCCGCTCGCATCACCTCGCCGCCGGCCCGGCCAGCGGGCAGCAGCACCATGACCCCGTAGGCGAGCGAAGCGCTCTGAAACCAGACCCGGAGAGGGACCTTGCGGCCTTCCTCCAGAAACAGAAACCGCAGGGCGACCGCGTCCATCGAGATCCACGCCGCCTCGAGCAGATACACGAGCGGCAACCAAGGCGCCGCGGTCAACATGACCTGCAGCACCCGCTCCGGACCCGACTCCCGGACCAGCAGCACCACGGCCACGATGCCAAGGGCGAGCAGCAGGTATCGGCCCTTTCGCTCGAGCAAGTCGAGCCACCGCCGGGGCATCAGGAAGAAGCGGCGCCGATGGTCCGCAGCAGGTCTCGGCCGGGCTCGTCCACGATTCGAGGGAACTTGGTCTGCACGCTGGTCCGGCCCGATTCGCGCATGAATCGCTCCACCGAGCCCCGAGGCAGGGCGACCACCTCCGGGGGAAGGATCGCCGCGTCCTCCTGCCGGTGCTCCCGGTAGACCCGGTTTTCGCGGCACAAGCCTTCGTCGAAGCTCCGGGCGAACGCCTCGAGGTCGGTGGGCGCGACCTCGAACTCGACGAACACCACGTAGCGGGATTTCGCGGTGCCACCCACCCCGACGTCGGCTCCGGCCGCGTAGTCCACGGTTCGGAGGCCGGACGCGCCGAGCGCGGCTTCCATGGCCCGCTGCACCTCGACGTGGGTCGTCAGCTCTTGCGTCGTGCTCAGGCACCCGGCGAGCCGACCCGCGAACTCCATCCGCAGGGGCTGGGTGCTCGGGAAGCGGACGATGTCACCGAGCTTGTAGGCGTAGAGCCCCGAGCAGGTGGTCACCACCAGCGCATAGTTTCGGTCCCGCTCGACCCCCCACAGCGGCACCCGGGTCGGCTCCGGACGGTCGAGCTCCTCGACCGGGATCGCCTCGAGGAACACCCCGCGGTCCGGGATCACGAGCATGCCCCGCCCTCCCGAATGGTCGCTCACGGCGTACAGGCCGCCCTCGGTCGCGTTGTAGGTGTCGACCAGCACCACGTCGGAGCGGCCGATTCGCTCACGGATCACCGGGAGGTACGGGTCGGCGGCGACGCCCCCACCGATCAGGAAGTCGAGGTTCGGCCAGACCTCGGCGACGTGGCGAACCCGGCGCCCCCGGCGGTTGGCCACCTCGATCACCTTGTCGAACAGCAGCGAGAACCAGCACGTCGTGCCGGTCACGGTCCGCACGTCGTGATCGAGGTACTGCTCCGCGATCATCGTGAGTTTCTTGTCGTAGTTCGGCTCGTCTCTGGCCGGGCCGTGGGGGATGTAGAGGGGCCGGGCGAACGCCGGCACCTTCGTGACCATCAGCGCCGGATTGCAAGTCACCTTCACCGGCCCCTGCTCCTTCATCGTGGTCGGAGGCAGCAGGCCGAGCGAGAAGCCGGTGGCGAATCGATCGTCGTTTCGGAAGTCCAGATAGCGAAAGAGCGCGTCGGCCCCCATGCCCTGCTGATGGCGCACCTGCCGATCGGTGATCGGCAGAAACTTCATCCGGCCTTGGGAAGAGCTGCCGGAAGAGTTGCCGAAGTGGGTCACGAACTCGGGGACGAGGACGTTGCGCTCGCCCCGCATCATGCGCTCGATCGACGGGAAGAAGCTGTCGTAGTCGCCGAGCGGGACCCGCTTCACCCAGTCGCCATAGGTGCGTATCTCCGAGAAACGGTGCAGGTGGCCGAACTCGGTGCGAGCCGCGTGCCGGACGATGCCCCGCAGCTGCGCCATCTGCGTGGACTGAAGCGCGTCGAGCGCGCGGTCCCAGCGGGGGATGCGCAGCCTCGCCGCGAGCAGCATCGCCCGGGACACCGCGCGGGGGTACGGGGAGGCGCGAAGCACTCGCCGGTATCGCGACGTCGGCCCGTTCCCGTCCGAAGGAGGATCCGTGCGGGGTCGGGAGGGCACGGTCCGGAAGCGCTCGACCATGTCCGCGCTCGCTTAGCCGCCCCCGCGCGAGAATGGCCAGCGTTTTTGTCGAGGTGATGGCGCTCTCGAACGGGCTGAGACACCGAGGCGATCAGCTCGCGAGGCCGAGAGCGCCCCGGGCGAGCAGGTTGAGGGTCAGGATGGCCACGAGCGGGGCCAGGTCGAGCCCGCCGAGGCTGCCCGGCTTCACCACCGCCCGAAACGGGGCGTACAGCGGTCCCGTGATCGCGCCGGTGACGCTCCGGGGGAAGCCGTTCGGGTCCTTGACGAACCACGAGGAGACCACGTCCAAGACGACAACCAGGCTGAGAGCCCGAAAAAACATGTGAAAAAACATCGCAATCTGTGGATCCATGCGTTCTCCTGTCCAGCGAGAGGCTAACCAGGGGCGCCGGACGTGTCGAGCCCGACCGCCGGTCAGAGCGAGCGAAGAAAGGCGAGCAGGTCGGCCCGGTCGGCGGCGGGCCGCATCGACACCGCGAGCGCCGAAGCGGCCGCCTCGCCGTCATGCCTGGCTACGGCCTGCTCCAGCGTGAAGGCCAGCCCGTCGTGCATCCACGGCCCGGTGCGGCCCACCGCCCACAGGGGCGCGGTGCGAAAGGCCCGGGCGGTGGCTTCGAGTACGGGGATCCCCGAAGCCTCGGCGGGCTGGACCTCGTGCAGCAGCAGGTCGGTGTAGGCCGGGACCGGCGTCCCATCGGGGAGAACCCAGTCCGCGACGTGGCAGTTGTTGCAGCCCACCTCGGCGAAGATCTGGGCTCCTCGATCCTCCGCCGCGGGATCGGTCCGCACCCGGGGCGGCGGCGCGAGCCCATCGAGGTAGGTGAAGAGGCCGTCCACCACCTCCATCGAGACCTCCGGATCGGGCGCATCGTCGTCGTCCTCGGTGCGGCCGAACGAGAGGCCGGCTTCGGCGGGCACGGTCAGCCCCAGCTCGACCGCGAGCGCGTCCCCGACGAACTCGGCGAGGTTGGGCAGGTCGGCCTTCCATCCGAAGCGCCCGAGCGTCCCATCAGGCAAGATTTGGGGTCTACCTCGGATGCCGTCGCCGTCGATGTCGTCCGGATCGGCGCGGGCCCGAATCGCCGCCTCTGGGATCCGCTCGAGCAGCCCGAGGCCGAACAGGGCCTGGGGCTGGCGCATCTCGAAGACGTTGGAGCCGGTGGGCACGGGGGCCCGAGCGTCGGTTCGGTGGAGCAGCCGGTGGGCCACCGTCCCGTCCTCGGGGGCGACGAAGACGCCCCCCTCCATTCGCCCGTGGCGAACCACGTTGAGCCCGACGGGGCCGGCGCCGCCGACGACCGGCTCGGCATGGCAGGCCCGGCAGGAGTCGCCGTTGAACCGAGGCCCGATCCCCTCGCCGAGACCGAAATTGCGGTCGAAGAGGCGGCGGCCCGCTGCGAAGCGATCCCGGTCGATTCCGGGGCGAGGCCCGCCGATTTCGCCCTCCTCGGGCGGGACCTCGTCCGGCGGGAGCAGACCCGGCGTCGCCTCCCTCCGTCCCCCGAGGCTCGACAAGAACGCGAGGAGGTCCGCCTGCGTCTCTGCGTCGGCTGCCGCGTAGCGGTCCCGAGCCCCCGAGCCTTCTCCGCCGTGCCACCGGATCGCGTCGTCGAGGGTGTCGGCCCGGCCGTCGTGCAGCCAGGGTCCGGTGGCCACCACACCCCACAGCGGCTGGGTCCGGAACTCGGACGGGCCTGCGACCCCCATCTCCACCCCATCGGCGAGCTCGGGCCCCATGTCGTGCAGGAGCAGGTCCGAATACAGAGGGACCCGCCCCCGGGGCCCGAGCAGGGTCTCGACGTGGCAAGCATCGCAACCGAAATTGCGAAATACGTCCAGGCCGCGGGCGGCGGGAGCGTCGAGCGGGTCCGGCTCGGGGGCGGCGAGCAGCATGGAGAAGCTCACGAGGTCGAAGAGGTCATCCTCGGACAGCTCCGGGTCGGGGACGCCGTCGTCGTCTTCGGTCGGCTCGTCGGGGGCTGCGGCCTGGCCCCTGCCCGTTCGGCCCACTCCGCCCGCTCCGCCCGCTCGGCCCGGCCCCTCGACCGCGGCGAGCGCGCCTGAAGGCACCGGCAGCGCCGCCTTTCGGTCGTCGGGCAGAGGGTCCGACGTGATCCCGAGGTGGTTGAACAGCGGACCGCGGATGAAGCCCTCGATCGAGACGGTCTGCGCCTTTCGACCGAACCGCCCCACGAACCCGCGGTCGAAGTTCGGTCGCCCGCTCACGCCGTCTCCGTCGGCGTCGTCCGGGTCGGCGTTCTCGAGGATGCTCTCGGTGAAGATCTCGGCGATGACGCCGGTACCGAAGAACGGGATCGGGTTTCGGGTGGCGATCCGGTTGGTGCCCTCGTCGAGCGGGCGCCGAGGCGACCCCTCGAGCTGCAGGGAGGGTTGCACTCCGTTCACACCGGTGGGCACGTTCGAGCCGTCGGACAGGCGCTGGCCGACGAGGAGGAAGTTCTGGTAGCGCCCGGCCGAACCGCCGATCACGGGCCGATTGTGGCAGCTGGCGCAGAAGCTGGTGTTGAAGTGGGGCCCGAGCCCTTCCGCCCTGGTGAAGCGGTGCTCGGCGCGCTCTCGGCCCCGAAGGAAGCTCGAGCGCTGGTCCTCGGTGGCGGTAGGCAGGATCTCTCCGAGCGCAGCGAAGATGCCGTCGGCGATCGGCGGCTCCGCGTCGGGCCCCGGACAAGCGGCGAGCGCGAGCAGCACGACGGCGCGCCTCATGGGCGGGCTCCGAGCGGCCGGGCGAAGGCGATGCCCCGAAACGGTCCACGGGGGCGGGAGAAGTTGCCGCCGACCGCGACCAGCTCGCCGGCTCCGCCGAAGACGGCGTGAAAGTCGGCTTGCCGTGCTTCGGGGTCGAGCTCGGGGCCGGCCGGGCGGACCGAGCCGGTCGCGGTGTCGAGCACGAAGACGGTGCCGGCCTCGCCGACGATCCACGCCGTTTCGGGCTCATCGGTCCACACTCCGTTGAGTCCGGGTTCGGGCGCGAGCGTGAACCGGCGCCACGAACGCCCGTCGTAGACCGCCGCCACCCCGTTGCCCCGGCCCCCGACGGCGACGACGTGGTCGCGCCCGCTGCCCCACACCGAGATGAGGTCGTCGGAGAGGCCGGCGCCCTCCTCGGACCAATCGGCGCCGTCGTAGCGGAGGATGATCCCCCGCTGTCCGACGACGATGACGTCGGCGGCGGCGGTGCCCCAGACCTTGAAGAGGGCGTTCACGCCCGGGCGCTCGACGTCGGGCAGCGGCACCTGCGCCCAACCGTCCTGACCCCGCCTCAGCAAGGTCGCTTGCCCCGCCGCTCGGCCCCGGCCCCCGACCGCCCACACCTCACCCGGCCCTGACCCCCACACGCCCCAGAGGTCCTCGTCGGTCGGGGTCGGCTCGCGGACGAAGCGCGCCCCGTCGAAGCGGAGCACGACACCGGACTCACCGACGGCGAGCACGTCGTTGGGGCCAAAGCCGAAGACCCAGTTGAGCATCGGGGTCCCGGCGGGCAGCTCCACCTCGGACCAGACTCCGCCCTCGAGCGCCATCATTCGACCCACCCCCGGTGATCCCCCGACCGCGAACTGCTGGCCTGGCCCCGGTCCCCACACCGACATGAGCCAGCCGAAGTCCCGGGCCGGAAACGCCTCCCGCCAAGGGTCCGGCTCCGGGCTGGGATCCCCGCAGGCGGTGAGGGATAGGAGCGCCGCGACGAAGCGAACCACCGGAGGACTCTACGGGCGAGCCCGAGGAATCGGCGAGCCGGTTCCGGAATTCACGAGGAAAAGACGGCGGAATGCTCGGCGACCACCTCGCGCTGCCCGTCTGGACCGAGCCACAGCTGCTCGGCCCGCACCGCGCTTGGCCCCACCTCGAGCCGGACGTGGTGGCGGCGCAGGCCGCGGTGCCGGGGGACGCAAGCCGCATTGACGAACAGGACCCCGTCCCGCTCCACCGCCCAGGTCCGATCGTTCTTCGTGCCTTTCACCCGGTGGTGCATGTGGCCTGCGACCACCGCCCGGACCCGCAAACAGGCCGGCGAAGCGAGCGCGGCGGCGAGGTCGGGATCGCCAAAGTCCTCCGGCTCGCTGCGAAAGTCGCAGCCCCAAATGTCGCCCGGCCCGTCGCCGAGACCGAACGGGCCGTTGTGGGCGAGCACCACGACATCGCTCGGCGCCTCGGCGACGAGGGCCTCGATCCGCGCCGCCGAGGCCTCGAAGCCGTCGATCCCGAAGGCGCGCTCGAGGTACGCGGCGCAGCCGAGCCTGGTGCCGCCGAAGCTGTGGGGCCGGCCCGCCACCACGCTGAGGCCGCCCACCGAGTGACGGGAGTAGCCGGTGAGCGTGTGCAGGCCGAGCGCAGCGCGAAGCTCCGCCACCCGCTCGGCTTGGCCTTGGGCGCACCACTCGGCGAGAAAATCGGACCCGGTCACCTCGGCGAAGAGCTGGGCCGGGGTGGTGGCGTCGTGGTTGCCCGGGTGAACGAAGGTCCTCGTCTTCAGGGCGGCGAGCCCCCGCGCGGTCTCGATGTCGGTGCCCGGCCGCAGGGACGCGAGGTCCCCCACGGCGAGGATCGCGTCGTACGCCTGGGCGTCGAGGACGTCGGCGTCGAGCTGGTCGAACTGGGTGTGAATGTCCCCGAGCACCCCCAGGACTACGGTCCCGGTCATCCGCGCCGCTGCACCGGGGGACGGACGATGCGGCCTCGGGCCTCGCTCTCGATCAGGTCGAGGACCGTGTCCGAGCCGAGAAACTCGTGGGGAAAACCGAGGCTCGGTCGGCTCGCATCGTCGAGCCGCTTTTGGTGCTCGGGCCCGAGCTCGACCTCGGCCGAGCCCAGCGTGTCTTCGATTTGCTCCACCGTCCGGGCGCCCACGATCGGGATGCACCGGTAGCTCCGGGCGGCCACCCAAGCGGTGGCGACCTGCGCCGAGGTCTTGCCCAGCTCATCGGCGACCGCGTCCACCTCCCGGGCGATCGCGAGCACCCGCTCCGAGGTGCGGCCCCGGGCCGCGTTGCCCGCCGCCCGCAGCGAGTCGTTGTCGCCGCCACGGGTGTATTTCCCGGTGAGCACCCCGGCGGCCAGCGGCGCCCAGGCCAACACCGACAGCCCGAAGTGCTCGGCCATCGGCAGCAGCTCCCGCTCGACCGTCCGCTCGATGAGGCTGTATTCGATCTGAAGACCGACATACGCCGACCACCCTCGAAGCTCGGCGAGCTGGTTCGAGGCCGACACCACCCACGCTGGGCTGTCGCTCACCCCGACGTAGAGCACCTTGCCCGAACGGACGAGGTCATCGAGCGCCCGCATCGTCTCCGCGTACGGGGTCAGCCGATCGAAGGCGTGAACCCACAACAGATCGATGTAATCGGTGCGGAGCCGCCCGAGGCTGTGCTCCACGCTCCGCACCATGTTCTTGCGATGGTTGCCGGCGGTGTTCGGGTCCTGCGGATCCATGGCCAGCGTGTATTTCGTGGCCACGACGTGCCGGTGCCGCCGGCCCTCGAGCCACGCGCCGACGATCTCTTCGGTCTGGCCCCCGTGGTACTTGTTGGCGGTGTCGAGGAAGTTGCCCCCGCTCGCTTCGTAGGCAGACAGGATCCGGTGGCTGGTGGCGGCGTCCGCTCCAAAGCCCCAGTGGTCCCCGAAGCTCATCGTGCCGAGGCAGAGCTCGGACACGCGAAGACCGGAGGGGCCGAGCAGGCGATAACGCAGCATGGACAGACGGTCGGCCGGGCCCGGACTCCGGTCAAGGCCGGGCTTGTCGCTGGGCGTCAGGGGAAATCGAGAAACCCCGGGGCCGCCGGCCACACCTTGCCCGAGGCCCGGCCGGGCACGACGTAGCCGGGGCGGACCTCCACCTCGGCCTTCTTTCGGTCGCCGACCGACTCCACGGCGACGCTCGAGCTCCGGGTGTGGGCGGCGAGCGGGACCCGCAGGAGCCCCGCGAGTTGTCCCTCGGCGCGAAGCGGAGCGTACAGGATGTGCGGCTGCTCGAGCGGCTCCGACAGCTCGATGAAGGCCACGAGCGACTCGCCCTCGTCGAGCCGCACCGTCGTCGTCATCGCCCGCAGGGCCTCGGGGACGAGCGGCTCAGGGGCCGACTCGATGAACCGAGCGAGCTGCGTGGCCGCGGTCACCGACTCCGGCCGCTCTTCGAGCACCGCACGCTCGATGCGCGCTGCCTCTTCGGCCCGCCCGGCGCGGTGGTGCACGGTGGCGAGCCCGTCCTTGTACACGAGCCGGAGCAGCGCGTTCTTCTCGAGCCGCACCGAGCGCTCGGCGGCGAGCAGCGCGAGCTCGAGCTGCTCTTCGCTCGGCTCTGCCGCCGAAGTGGCCACCTGCCACGAGAGCTCGTGAAGGCGGCGAGCGTCCCCGTGGGCCTCCACGACGATGCGCTCGAGCTCCGGTCCCCTCCCGGGGAGGTCCACGAGCGCCCACCCGACCGCCCCCACGTGCAGCGACGCCAGCACCGCCGACGCCGGCACCAGCGCGCTCGGGCTGAACGCGAGCGGCAGCTCCGGGTCGTCGTCGAGGACCCACGCTGCCACCGCGACCCCGGCGAGCAGCGCGAGCGCCACCGCCGGCACCGAGACCCCATGGACGAGCGCCGCGACCGCCCCGAGCGTCCCCACCCAGGCCCACCACGGGCCGCTCAGCCGAAACCCGAGCGGCATTCGGCCCCGGTACCGCTGCGCGGTGAACGCGAGCGTGCCGGCGAGGCCGGCGGCCGGGACCAGCGCTCCCGCCTGAAGGGTGGAGCCCGGGTAGTACGCCGCGGCGAGGCCTCCGACCGTCGCCGACAAGAGCAAGGTGGCGGCTGCCACGCCGTGCCCGAGCAGCCGCTCGACCAGGGTGCCGACGACGAAGAAGCCAGGAAGGACGAGCAGCGGCTGAAACCGCCAGCCGTGCACCCAGTTCGAGGTGAACGCGACGTAGGGCCCGGCCGCCTCGGCGAGCTCGGGGGACGCGGCGCCGAGCCCAGCCACCGACAGAGCCCCGTCGAGCCGGCCGGTGGAGAGGAGAAAGAGGTGCACGAGGCCCATCACCAGCACCGCCGCCCATGTCACCACCGGCCGGCGCCCGTAGGCGCGGTCGGCCACTTTCGCCATTCGGTCGATGGCGTCGAGCCGGCGCGGACCGTCCGGCTCGACCCCGGCGATGCGCTGCCGCAGCGCGCGAAACAGCCGCTCGGCGTCGTCGGCCGAAAACAGGCGCAGCGGAAAGATCATCTCTCGCTCGGCGGTGGAGATGTACAGAAACCCCCCGAGCGCCCCTTTCTGCAGAAAGAGCGCGGTGAGATCCCGGTAGCGAACCGGCACGAAACCCGGCCCGCCCGTGGGCAGATTGACCCGGTCGGGGAGCACCTCGATGCTGAGGCGGCGGCGCTGCCGGCCGGTGGCTACGAGGACCGCCACCACCGCCGGCACCACGGCGGACAGCACCAGCAGCGCGACCAGGTAGCTCACCTCGCCGCTCTCGAGCAGAGGCCGGGAAAACAGGATCGCGACGAGCGCCACCGCGGAGGCGACGGTCACGAAGAACCTCGGACCGAACACCGGGGCCACCTGCAGGTTGAACCGCTCGGCCGGGCCGGCGGCCTCCGCCGAACCGTCGGGTGGGGACGCTCGTTCACTCATCGGCCGGTGCATCGTAGTCGCCGGCATCGAAGCGTGCAGCCCCAATGAGAGCTAGCGGCGCCGATGGCGCGAATTCGCAGGCGAAGCGCGCGCAGCTCGCGGCCGCGGACACCCGGAAGGGGCGAGCGAAGCGCGGCCGGCTCCGCTCGCGCCGGCACCGGAAGACTCCCCGCGCGCTCTCCTGGGCGCGTCATGGGAAGCGAAGAACCGGACCGCTGCGATACGGTGCTCCCATGCCGATGCTCACCCACCTCGCCCTGCAGGTCCCGGACGTCATGGCCATGGTCGCCTTCTACGAGCGCTACTGCGGCATGGAGGTCGTGCACACCCGCGGCGATCCTGGCTCCGAAGTGGTCTGGCTCGCGGAGCCCCGCAAACGGGACGAGATGATCCTCGTTTTGCTCCCCGGCGGCCGATTGCGAACCGCGGCGGAGGACGACTACTCCCACCTCGGCTTCGCCCTTGAAAGCCGGGAGGCGGTGGACCGCGCCGCCGCGCTCGCCCAGGGCGACGGACGCCTCATCTGGCCTCCCAGGGAGGAGCCGTACCCGGTGGGCTACTACTGCGGGGTGCTCGACCCGGCCGGCCACAAGGTCGAGTTCAGCTACGGCCAGCCGCTCGGCCCCGGCGCCGCGCCGATGCCCTCGCTCGAGAGGTAGCTCGGACGACCGGTTGGCTGGGGTCAGCGGTCGTAGCGGTAGCTGGCCCGAAGCATGATCTGGCGGCCGGTCCCGGGCAGGAGGCCGTGGCCGCCGGCGTAGGGCTGCGGGAAGCTGTCGGTCTGGTCGAAGAGGTCGTGGGCGAACAGCCCGAGCCCGAGGCCGCGAACCCCGACCTCGTCCGCGGTGACCCCGACGCCGAGCAGGACCTGGTCATCGAGGCGAGCCGCGTCATCCCGTCCGGCGACGAAGCCCCACCGCTCGCCGAGCCAGACGAGCGTCGGGGTGACGCGGACGAGCCCCGGGATCACCTCGTAGCTGAATCGGGCGCTGAGTTTGTGGCGGGGGGCGGCCAGCCGGCTCGCTGGATCGCCGGTGGCGTAGTCTTCGAGCGGGTCGCCGAGCGCGTGGTAGTAGGCGTAGCTGGCCATCAACGCCCCCCGGCGAAATCGCCAGGTCACGAGCCCTTCCCCGCCGGCGGTGGTCAGGGAGTCGAGGTTTCGGTAGGTCTCGCCCTCCATCGGGTCGAACTGGTAGATGATCGGGTCGTCGAGCTGGGTGAGAAAGCCGTTGGCGGTGAAGGAGAGCCCAGGGACCGGCTCATAACCCACCTCGGCTTCGAGCACGGTCGCGCGCTCCCGGGTGACGCGGTTGTCCGGGTCCACCCCCCGCTCGAGGCTCGCGTTCTGGAGCGATGGGGTTCGAAACGCCTGCGAAAACAGCAATTTGGCGTGAGCTTGCCCGAACGCCTTCGTCAGGGCCACCCTGGGCACGGCGAACACCCCGAACCGGTCGTGGATCTCGACCCGGCCGCCAGCGGTGAGGTTCACGATGTCGTTCAGCCACAGCACCTG
>DAIQNR010000023.1:0-43264 GCA_036788295.1 Myxococcota bacterium | reverse complement strand
CCCCGATCGATGAACGCCTCCGCCCCGAACACGAGGTTCAAGCCGGGCAGCGGGTCCCAGGACACGGTAAGCCCGGTGAGCCCCCGCCACGTCGCGTGCTGAAGGAACGTACCCGCTTCGACGATGTCTACGAGCGTCTCTCGGTCCGGCACCTCCGACCAGTAGGCTTGGTGCCGCCGAAAGCTCACTTTCGGGGTGATCTCGAGGCCGGGGGCGAGCTCGAACGCCGATGTCAGCTCGGCGAACAAACCCCCGAATCGGTAGCGGTGGGGCCCGGCCGAAGGCACATCGAAGGCATCCTGGGAGTCATGGCTGAACCCATCCCACATCACCCGGAGCTGCGTTTTTTTGTAGCGGATGGCCGCGTTCAGCATCATCGGCCGCCGCTCGCTCGCGTTGCCCATCTCATAGGGCTCTTCGCCGCCGAGCGGCGCGTACGGCACGTCGCTTCGAACGGACCTCCCGAAGAAACCGGAGACGGACCATGTGAGATCGCCATGCGTTGCTCCGGCCTCGACGGTGGCGTCGAGGTGGCCGAGCTGGTCCTCGCCGCTCCACAGCCGGTTCGGGGCGCCATAGCGCACGGAGACCCGCCCCCCTTCGAGCCGGGCCCCGTCCCGGGTCGTGACCTTCACCACGCCGAGCATCGCCGTACCGCCATAGATGGCGCTGCCCGGGCCGCGAATGATCTCCACTCGCTCGAGCGCCTCGACCGGAAAATGGTGACCGAACTGAAGAGTCTGGAAGTCGAGCTCGTTCATCTCGAACCCGTCCACCAGCAGCAAGAGCTTGCCTTCGTGGGCCCAGTTGCCGCGAAGGCCCACCCCGACCACCCCCTGCACGTCCACCCCGAAGAAGAACCCGGGGACCATGAGCAGGACGTCGATGAGATCGCGGGCGCCCCACGACAGCATCTCATCCCGGGTGACGACGGTGACGATGCCCGGAGACTCCTGGACGCGCAGAGACTTCAGTGAGGCCACCGAGGTCTCGAGCGAAAGGAGCCCCTCGAGGTCGAGCAGCTCATAGTCGTCTTGGGCGAAGGCGGGCGCCGCGGCCGCGACGAGAGCGGCCAGCCCCAGCGAGCAAAGGTACTTCACGGGCGATTTCCTCGGACGAACACGAACTCAGGGTCACCGGCCCTCGGCCTATTCGATCAGGCGATCGACGGTGTCGAGGCGCGGAGTGCGCAGCGCGAGCTTCTCTTTGGCGAGCCGCAGGTCGAGCACCTTCTCGACCGACAGCGGATACTCGAAGCCGAGGCCTTTGGCGTCGAAGCCGTTTTCGGCCAGGGTGGCGAGCAGCGCCCCGGCCTGGGCGCCGAGCGCTCGGTGGTCGGGCAGGACCCCGAACGTGCCCAGCTCGAGCTGCCGGGAGACGAGCGACCCGACGTTGACGACCACCGGGATCTTTCGCCGAGCCAGGGACGGCAGCCAGCCCCGCTCGATGAGGCGGCGGTCGAGCAGCGCGTTGTCGTTCAGGATCCAAAGGGCGCTCACCTTGTCCCGCTCGAACAGCTGCTCGAGGCCATCCCGCAGCTCGCCCACCGATCCGCCTTCGACCTCCCGCGCCACCACTTCGAAGCCTTCGCCCGACACCAGCTCTCTCTGCGCGGCCACGAAGCTCGCAAACCCAGGCCGGTGGAGCACCCCCACCTTCACCACCGGCTCCGCGAGCAGATCCCGGAGGTTCACGAGGCTGGTCACGAGCGGCACCTCGTAGATCACCCCGGTCGCGTTCTCGAGCCCCGAGGCGCTCTCCTCCAAAAAGGCGGTCAGCAGCGCGACGACCGGGATCGTGGCCTTGGCCGAGGCTCGGTAGGTCCGCACCAAGCGCAAGGTCGGGTTGTTCATGACCACGAGCGCGACCGGCTCCACCTCTCGAACCGCCTGCCCGACGTCCTCGGGGCTGGTCGAGCGGGTGACGTACCGAGGAACGAGGTCGAAATCGGCGGCGAGCTCCTCCCGCAGACCGTCCAGCGCCTGCTCCGCGGTCGGCGATTCGGGCATCAGCACCAGCACCGGCTTGGCTCCCGGCCGGCGGGGTGCCGCCGCCTCCGGGGTCTCGAGCCCGCTCGAGCCGGCGCACCCGGCGCCAAAGAGCCCAAGGAGCACGGCAAGCAGCCCCGGGCGGCCCCCGAACGGGAGACGGAGGGAACCGAGGCTCAAGAGCGGGCTCATCGAGAGGTCCATGATGTCACTCCCAGCGCGGCCGTAGGACCGGCCCCCAGGGCCCGAGCGACCTCGTCACGGCGGCCCCCGGGGAGGAAAGCCACCGCGAGTCCCGACCCGGACCCCTTGATTCGGCGCTCGTGCAGGGTCTTCTTCGTTCGGCGCGCCACCAGGTCGAAATCTCCTTCCGGAACCAAGATCAGCTCCGCCATGCCCACCTGAAGGACCGTGGTCAGATCCTCGGCCCGCGCCACCCGGCGCACGGAGGGCGGCGCGGGAAGACCCAGGAGCTTTTGGACGAACTTCGGCATCTCGGCCCGACTGCGCTCCCCGACCGCGGCCACCGTTCGGTTGCCCACCTCGAGGTGGGCCGGGTCGAGCGCGGCCAGCACGTACCCCGATCCGCCGGCGCCGTACAGGGTCGGCCGCAAACCGAGCTTGGCGAGGGTGGCCGGCGTGCCCACGACCGCGTCGGCGTCGCCGACCGCGTCCGAGGCCGAAGCGACCGCCCGAACCGAGAGCCCAGCCCACGCTGCCTCGAGCGCCCGTGGGTCCACCCCGGAGCGAACGACCAGCACCGCCGGCGGCCCCGACCGGTTGGGTCCGAGCGCCGGTCCGGACTTTGGTGCCGGCTCAGGAGCGGCCGCGCCGCCGCCAGGGCGGTCGATGAGGCCGACCAGGTCGAGGCGCCCGTCGGCGGCGATCGCCTCCGCCGAACCCGGTGGGCGCGCCGCATCGTCTGAGCCCGCTCTTTGGGTCGACGGAGGGGGATCCTCGCCTCGTCCGGCCGAAGCTGTCCGCCGGGTGGGCCCGGCTGGCTCCGTTCGAGCGACCGGCTCGACCCGCGCGGCCGAGCCGGACGCATCGACGCCGCTCGGAGCCTCCACCGGGTCTCGAGCCGCCGGCTCGGGGAACGATTCGTCGAGCAGCGCGACCTGACCGGAGCGAACGGTGATGCGCCGGCGCAGCAGCCGCTCCTTGCCCCTCCAGATCTCGACATCGTGGCCACCGGCGGGCAGCTCGATGCGCGCTGGGCTCAGGTCGGCCGGCTTTCCGTCGAGCCGAACCACCAGCTTGTCGGGCCGCGTCGTCACCAGGAGGACGCCCGGTTCGGGCTCGGACCGGCGCACGGTCGTGGAGCGGCGCTCCGGCCGCTCCGAGGGCGCGCGCTCGACGGGAGCGGGCGCCGGCGTGGGCGACACCGAGGTGTCCGCGTCGAGCAGCTTTCGGGCGACGTCCCGGAGCGACTCCAGCTCGGGTCGACCCGGGGAGAGCGCGAGCGCTGCCTCGAACCGAACCAGCGCCTGCTGGTGGAGGCCCTGCCGAAGGGCTTCGATCCCGAGCTGGCGCTGCTCCTCGACCACGTCGGACACCGATCCCCGCGGGGCCGGCTCCGGGGGCCGGTCCCGAACCTTCAGATACGCAACGTAGGCGGCGGCGTTGGCGGCGATGAGACCGCCGGAAGCGAGAAGGGCGAGCCTGAGCCTCGACATGGGTTTTTGGCCTCAGCCGAGCGGAGCGGTCAGGACCGCCCACCAGAAAGCGACGATCGCGGCGATCGTCATCCCCACGACCGCCGCCGGAAGCAGCGAGCGCGGCGACGTCAGAGCCGCCGCCGGAGTCCGAGCCGGGACCGGGGCCGACTGCTCGGAAGTGCCGTGCTGGCCCTCGAACGTGCGGGTTCGACGACGAATCGACGACGGCTCCTCTCGGTAGCGCTCGCCGGGCTCGAGCGCCACGTCCTCGATTTCGTCTAGGATTTGCGTCGCCGGCCCGTTGAGGTCGAGCGGGTCCGAGGACAGAGGCGGCAGGGCGGCGGGAGAGGTCAGCATCGCCGGAGGGGCCGACCGCCCGCTGCTCTCTTCACCGCGGGTAGGCAGATCGTCCAGCAGCGCGACCTCCTGCACCAGTGCAGACAGCGCCGGCCGCGATCCCATGGACACGAACTCCTCGAGCGCCGCTGCCACCAAACCGGCGTCGGGGTAGCGGTCTTCGGGGCGCTTCGCGAGCGCCCTCAGGACCACCGCATCGAGCTCGGGCGGCACGGCGGGGTTGACGGAGGACGGGGGGCATACCCTCGCCGAGTGCACCGCTGCCACCGTCGCCGCCAAGGTCTTGCGATAGAACAAGCGCCGGCAGGTCAGGGCTTCGAACAGCACCACGCCGAGCGAGAAGACGTCGGATCGGTGGTCCACGGGCTCGCCTCGTAGCTGCTCCGGGGCCATGTAGGCGTACTTGCCCTTCACCACCCCGACCTGGGTCATGGCCGGGGTCTCGAGGACCTTCACGATCCCGAAGTCGGTGAGCTTCACTGCCCCCAGGTTCGAGACCAGCACGTTGCTCGGGGAGACGTCGCGGTGCACCAGGCTGACTGGCCCCTCGTCGAGCACGACGCCGGACCGAAGGTAGGCGAGCGCCTCCGCCACCTGGCCGCCGACGAAGGCAGCGAGCTCGATGGGCAAGGTTCGGTCGAGCCGGGCGAGTCGCCCGAGCAGGCGGGACAGGGTGAGCCCGTCCACCCACTCCATGACCATGTAGTGGGCGTCGTCGCTGCGGCCGAAGTCGAACACCTGGACGATGTTCGGGTGGTTCAGGTGGGCCGCCACCCGCGCCTCGTGCAGCAGCAGGTCAGCGACATCGGATCGGCTGGCGTAGTCCGGCCGCAGCAACTTGAGCGCGCAGGGCTTGCTGAAGCCACCGGGGCCCTCCGCTCGGGCGAGGTAGATGGTCGCCATGCCACCGTCGCCGATGTGCTGGATGACCTCGTACCTCGCGATCCGGTGTCCGGGCGGGAGCTGATCCGTTGGCGCGAGACCCACGTGCATGGAGAGATGCCGTTTTCGCGCCGCCGCGACAAGTACGCTGCGCAAAAAAGTAGCCTGGGCACCGCTCCGAGGCGGCGCCGTCGTTCGATGGCCCGGCCCGCCGTGCGGCCCGAATCCGGCCCGATCCCGGAGATTCGCCAGCGAAATCGGAAGAAATGGCCCAGTCCGACCCCGACCAGGGAACATCATTCGCCCCGGAGTCGCCATCCATGCGCCACGGTTGGGTTCCGAAGGCTCAACCCAAGCGGGCCGCGATCCGCTCCGCCGCCCGCGTCGCCACCGCCATGATCGTGATTTGCGGATTGACCCCGAGCGGGCCGGACACGACCGATCCGTCCACGAGGAACAGTCCCCGTACATCGTGGGCCTCGTGATCGATGTTCACCACGCCCTCGGCCGGATCCTGGCTCATGCGGCAGGTCCCGAGCGGGTGGTAGCTGGTGAGCAGCAGATCCGAGCCCGACAGCTTTCGATCCCGGAACGCCCGCCAGTCCGCGTCCCGCCGCAGCACCGTCCCCGGCTGCACCGCCGGGTAGACCTCGATCGCGCCGGCGGCCCTCACCATCTCCGCGGTGTGAAGCAGGCCCTCCTTCAGCCGGTCGGCGTCGGCTTGACCGAGGTTGTAGGTGATGACCGGGGCGCCGCCGGGCCCGAGCCGGACCCGACCCCGGCTCTGGTCGGCGACGAGCACTCCGAAGTTCGCGATGTGCTCGATCTGCTCGAGCCGGCGCATGAGCCGCTCCCCGGTCACCGGGAACAGCAACGGGGCGTAGTTGTAGTCGGGTGAGGCACCGGTGATGAGCAGCCCTTTGTCCATGAACTCGTCGATCCCATAGCCCTGGGGGACGTAGCCCATGCCGTGCACCCGCTCCGGCATCAGCGCCGCGACCCCACCCGAGGGGTGGAGGGTCAGGTTCTTGCCTACTTGGCCGGAGCGATTCCCGATCCCCTGGCGAAGCAGGAAGGCGGGGGTAGGCACCGCGCCGCCGGCGAGAATGACCGCGGGGGCCCGCACGCGGACGGTGGCGCCGGAGCGGGTGCGGCACGAGAGGCCCACCGCCCGGCCCCCCTCCATGAGCAGCTCTTCGGCCCGAAGCTCGGTGACCAGCTGGCCCCCGCGCTCGAGCGCCGGCGGAATGTACGAGAGGTTCGTGCTCCGCCTGGCGTCGGTCCGGCACCCGAAGTCGCAGAATCCAAGTCCGTTGCAGCCGGGGGCGTTGCGGAGCACCGGGAAGTGCCGGTAGCCGAGCGCGTCGGCCCCCCGCCGCATGATGTCGCCCATCGGACCGATCACCGAGGCCGGCGACGGCGCGACCTCCAGGATGTCGAAGACCCGCTCGAAATGGCGCTCCATGGCCTCCGGCGAGAAATCCTTGGTGCCGAGCGCCTCGCACCAACGGTTCAGCACCCAGGGCGGGGTCTTGAAGCAGGTCCCGCCGTTGACCGCCGTCGATCCCCCCACCATGCGGCCGATGAAGACCGGCATCGGCGCGTTCCCGAGCGAGAACGCGGCGCGGTAGAAGTGCAGGTGGGCGGTGCGGGAGCTGCCGTCGAAGCGGTCCCTGCGAACGTGCTCCCCCTCCTCGACGAAGAGCACCGCCACTCCGCGCTCGGCCAGTTCCCGGCCCACCACCGCGCCCCCGGCGCCGGTGCCGACGACCACCACCTCCGCCTCGAGGTCGCCCTGCCCCACCCAGTCGTCGCCCCGGCTGATCTGGGACATCCACCGGGGCTGCTCGATGTGCTCGACCACGTTGAGGCGGCCACCGAATCGCTCGTAGACCGGCCGGCGGTCGAAGTGGACGAACTTGTAGACCAGGGCCACGAGCGCGAGCGGGCCCCGGAGCAACCGATCTTGCTCCCATCGCTCGAGCAGGCGCTGCTGCTCCGCTCGGCCCAGCCGGTGAAAGGGCCGGCCGGTGGACACCACCGCCGCCGCGTCGAGCGCCTGCTGGGCCCGTGCGAAGATCGCCGGGGCGCGGCGGTCCACGTGCTCGAGCAGGCGGTCCACCTCGGCCAGCGTCGCCTCGTCGGCCGGGGGAATCCGGGACGAGCCGGGCAGGATCGCCTCCGCGAAGGCCAGCTCGGACCGTCGCGGCCCGGCCTCGCGGTGGGTTCGAGCGCCGCCCTGCACTTGGTACATCTCGAGGGAGAGAACCGAAAAGCCCCGACCCCGCCAAGCATGCAGTGACGCAGCGGTCGGAAAAACGACGCAGCGGTCAGCGCCGGACCCGGCTCGCGGCGCGATGAGGGCGCCGGCCGGTTTCGAACGGAAGCACGACGGCCGTGTCCTCGTCGCCCCCCCGCAGGTACTCGAGGAACGGGCGGCTCGATCCGAGCTGGGCGTAGCGCTGGGCTTTTCGTCCGGTTTGCACCCAAGCCGCTCCCTCCTCGATGAGGCCGGGCAGCCTCGGCACGAGCGGAGTCACGACCAGCGCGTCACCGGTGAACCGCAGCCATCGGGCGACGTGAGGGTAAGCGATGGGTGAGGCGGTGAGGATGTGGTAGTAACCCCCGGATCTTCCCCGACCCTGCACCCGCTGGATGCGGGAGGCGTGGTGGTGCCCGCACAGGTAGGCCCTGACCTTCGGGGCGCTGGCCAAGTAGGCGTTCACCATCTCGCGGTTGGCGACCAGGTACTCCCGGTCCCAGCCGTCGAGCGCGTGCGGCGCCCAAGCCGGGACCAGCGGGTGGTGCCCGAGCACGACGACGTGGGGCTCCTCGGCTTGCTCCACCTCGCGAGCGAGGAACCGAAGGGTATCGGGCGCCACGAAACCGGAGGGGGAGCCGACCAAGGTGGTGTCGATGCCGATGACCCGGACGTCTCCGACCGCCACCGAGAAGTCGGGCTGGCCCGGGCCCACCCCCCGGCCGTCGACGGCGGCGGCGAACGCGTACTTGTCGAGCCGCCCCGAGCGGGCGCAGGCCGCCTCGTGGTTGCCGAACTGGGCGAACCACCGACCGTCGAGCGGGCGAAGAACCCGAAGCAGCGCGTCGAGGTCGGCCTCACCGTGCCCTCGGTTGTCGATGTTGTCCCCACCGAGCAGGAGCGAGTCGGCCCCCGCGGACGCGACCTGGGCGGCGAGGTCGGCGAGCACCTCGACGCTTCGGTGCTTGAGCGCCGCCATCGGCCGCCCGAACGGAGCGACATGCGCGTCGGTGACGTGCGCGATCAGGGTCCCGCGGCCGTATGGTTCCTCTCCGGATGCCCACGGGGTCACCCGGCCGTGCGACATCGAGCCGCTCCGCACTTCGTTCGCGAAATCATCCATTCGACACCTCGCCCGGCGTTGTTCGTCCGCAGCGAAGACCGACCCTAGCGAAGACCGGGCTCGGGCGAAATACCGATGCGAGCAGATCCGGCGATATCGGCGCCGGTGGGTAGAAGTGGTGCGGTTTGTGCGCGAGGCCGACCCGGGCTCTCGCAAAAATGGCGACGACTCGGCGGGGTGGCCGGTTCAAGCGATCGGGGTGGGCGCCTTGCTCGGATCGGCGAGGTAGGTCCGCCAATCGGGGAAGTTCAACCGCTGCATGAGCTGCTCCTTCTCGTCGTCGGGCAGCTTCACCCCATTGGCGAACAAGGCCTTGCGGAACTCGGGCGGAAAATACGGGTTGTTCGACGATTTTGCGTCCCAGTTCAGGGGCCCCGACGGCGCCCACCCGAAGTCGGGCGCGCCCCGCACGAAGCCCTCGTTGACGATCCGCCCGGTCTTCGACCGCTGGATCCAGCCCGCCATGTGGACCGAGCTTCCGAACTTCGAGTCCGAGTGCCCGCGCACCCACGCGATCCGGTCCCCGGGCTGGCGCTCGAGCGGCCCGTAGCGGCCGACGAGCTCCCCGCTCGGCGCCCAGTCCGGCCGCTCGCCGACGTGATCCTCCATTTCGAAGCGGCTCGTCCATTTGCGGCCGTTGGCCACCATCTCTCTAAGCGAGGTGTCGAGCACGTAGACCCCGTCGTGGCGGGCGATCCAGCTCATGAACTGGGACGGGCGGACGTCGCTTTCGGTCTCGCCGACGATCTGGTCCACGAGCGCGGCGGCGATGCGCTCCGTCGTCCCATCGCCTCGCATCAGCTCGATCTCACCGCGGATCGGGAATCCTGGCGCCTGTTCGATCTTCTCTCCGCTCTCGGTCTTCTCCGCCTTCGAGAAGTCGATCGGGGTCGCGGGGGTGCCCTTCACCGTGCGTTCCCCCGACCACGCCTTCACCACGAACGAGAGCGCCTGCTCGCCGGTCTGCCGCTCCACTCGGAGGATGTCCCTCGCTTCGATCTCCTCGGTCCGGCCCCCGACGTCGATCTTCACCGTGCCGAGCAAGGGGCTCTCCTTGGTCCCGTGCACCGCCACCAGGTCGCCGTCGAGCGGCTTGATGTTGCCCGCGCTCTCGATGACCCGGCTCGCGATGCGGCCCTCTACGGTTTGGCCGCCCTTCAATTGCACTTGCTGCGGCTCGTCGTTGAACCGAAAGCCCATGAAGGACCACTGGGTCATGTCGAGCAGATCGGTGTCGATGAGCCGCTGCCCGAGCGCCCTCGGCATCGAGATCACCTCGCCCGCGACGGGAATCGGGATGTCATCGACGTTCAGCTCGGGGATGTCATGGAAGTCCTTGACCACGCCCATGGCCGCGTTTCGGTCGCACTTGCCCCACCAACCCATGGACATCGACTGATCCGCTCTGCCGTCGCCCTTTACCCGGCCACCCTGCGTGATGACGCCGAGCACGTCGCTCGGCGGAACCTCCTCGTCGCCCCGGAAGAACCGGGCCGACCAATGGACCGGCGCGCCGTCGGCGTCGCGGTGGATGTTCTTCTCGACCCGGAGGCTGCGCCCCTCGGCGTCGCGGACTTCGAGCCGGTTGCCTCGCTCCGGTTCGGCCCGCACGAGGTAACCGAAGGCGTTGAGCGCATCGATCGGGAACTCGAAGCCAGGTTTCGGGGGCAGGGAGGCGACCTCCGCATCCCCGGGGAACAGCGCGACGCCCCAGTTGATCCCGGAGCTCGAGAACGGCCGCCGCTCGTCGAAGTTGCCAAACTTGTTGTTGCCGGACTCGAGGCCGACCACCCAGTTCAGCACCGACTTCCGCTCGAATTCCTCCGCTTTCGCCGAGGCGCCCCGCCCGGACATCTTCGAGAACGCGTCCACGACCTTCATCGCCCGCGCGTTGCCGTCGTTCATGGCCAAATACGTCGTCGCGACGTCCTTTCCGGCCTTGGGAAACTCGGTGGGAAACGTGTTCGGGTCGAGGAGGCCGAGCACCATGCCTTGTGCCGCGTTCCACGGGGCACCGTTCGCGCTCCGCTTGCCCAGGACCGCGCCAAAGCGAGTGGTCTCGAACGCATCGAGCAGGGACTGCCCGATGCGCTCGGTCTCCGGGCGCTCCCCCTGGGACCAAAGCGCGCTCGCGTACTCCTTGAACAGGCTGAGGACCCGGGCGCTTCGCTCCTCGGGGGTGCCTCGGCCCTCGAGCTCTCCTCGCCGCTGCCGGTACTCCTTCACGAACAGGTCAGGCAGGTGCTCGAGGTCAATCCGGGTCAGGTTTCGTCCGAGCTGGGAGCGGATCGACGGGTCGAGCGCGATCGGGGCGTCCTTGCGAGGCGCCTTGCCTTCACCGGCCGGTGCGTCTCCGAGGTCCACCCCGAACAGGTCGGCCAGCCGAACCCGGCCCTCGAGCGACAAGAGGTGGGGGTAGACCTCGAGGATGTACCGCGCGACCTCCTGCTCCCGGGGCTCGACCCTCTCCTGGCCGGGGCGCGACCGCCGCCCGTCGTACTCCCGCGTCCGAGCGAAGTCGTGGAGCATCGGTGCGCCTTCGCCGCTCAGGTGGTTTCGCTGCTGGTCGGGCAGGTGCACGCTCTCCGGCGAGCCGGGCTTCTGCTCCTGCATGAAGAACTTGAACAGGGCGCTGTTTTCGATGCTGCGGTCGATACGAGGCATGGCGTCTCCGGTGTGAGCGAGTTCCCACCTTATCGACCAATGTAGGTATTTGTTGCTTGCTGCGTACACAATCGACGCGACGCCGGTGGTTGGGGCCGACGCGAAGGATCCGCGCCGGGCGGCCGTGGCCGGCGGTTCGGCGCAGTGCTAACGTCCCCGGGGTGCTCGCCTTGCTCGGCCTCCTGGGGGTGCCGGTCCTGCTCGCGCTCGGCCGCCTCGCGGAGACCGCCCGCCCCACCCAGCGCCCGCTGGTGGAGGTTCTGCTGCGGTTCGGGGTGGCGGTGGAAGCCTGGGGCGGCTTCCCGAGGGCCCGGTGGGCGACCGGCCGCCTCGGGGGGCGACGGCTGAGCGTTCGCCGGGTCGGCGCCGGGGTGGTGCTGAAGCTCGACGCCGGCCTCCCGCCTTCGCTTCGGGTGCAAATCCACTTCGAGGAGCCAACCTGGGGGGTGATCGGCGCCGACCGTCGCCTCGGCGCCGCGCTCGGCTGTGGGGAGCTTCGGGCCGCGGCCCGGTTTGGTGGGCAGCTCGCGGTGGAAGACGGGAGGCTGTCGCTGTCGCTCCCAAACGCGGGCAGCGCCGCCGCCGCGCTCGCCGCCCTCGCCCAGCTCCAGGACCGGCTCTCCCCGGCTCGGCCCCTGCTCACGCTGCTCGAGGCCACCGCGCAGGAGGACTTCGACCCCCGGGCCCGGGCCGAGGCGATAGGTCCCCTGCTCGAGCTTCGCCCCGAGCTGTCCGAGCCGCTCGCTTCCGACCCCGCCCCCGACGTGCGGCTCGCGGTGGCCCGATCGGTGGGTGGGGACCGCGGCTTCGCCCTCGCCGCCGAGATCCTGACGAGCGAGATCTTCCGCCCCGATCTTCAGCAAGCGGCCCTGCGGCTGCTGCTGTCTCGATACGGGGCCGACCGGGTCGGACCGGTGCTCCGGGGCGCGGTCGCCGCCGCCGACGACGAGCTGCTCGCTGCGCTCATCACCGCGATGACCGAGCTCGGCCAGGTCGAGGCGGCCGACGTGCTCGAATCGGCCTTGCCCACCGCGGGCCACGCCAACGCGGCCCGGATCGCCGAGGCCCTCGGCCGGCTGGCCGGTCCCCGGGCCGAACCGGCCCTGATCGAGCTGCTGGAGCGCATCCCCGCCTCGGGGCCGGACCTGCCCGAGGAGGAGGACCTGGTGATCGCCGTCGCCGACGCGCTCGGTCGGGTGGGGGCCGGCCCTGCGGTCGGTCCGCTGCGACGGCTCGCTCGTCAAGGCCGCCTCGACGACCGGGTCGGGGTCGCGGTGGCGGTGGCGCTCGACCTCATCCGCGCTCGGCACGGCGGGCTGGGGACGGTCGGCGCGCTCGCCCTCGCTCCAGACCCGGATGGCCGGCTCGGCTTGGCCTGAGAACTCCGTCCCGAGCGGCGAAGCCAGAGCCGGCGGGACAGAAACCCGCTTTTGGAGCTACGGTCACGCCGATGGCGAAGCGTTGCCCGATCTGCCGGGAGCCCGCCCCCGCGCGCTCCGACCACGCTCCCTTCTGCTCTGCCCGGTGCCGAGACGTGGACCTCGGCACATGGCTTCAGGAGGGCTACCGGATCACCCGGCCGATGATGCCGTGGGAGCCGCTGGCGGAGCCCAGTACGGACGACGACGACCCCGAGAAACAGGGCCGGTAGAACATCGGGGATGACCCGGTCTGGCGGAGCCGCCGACCGGAGCCACCCCCAGGGGCGAACTCAGCCGTCGTGGTACATCGCGAACTCGAGCGGGTGGGGCCGCTTGCGGAGCGGATCGATCTCGTTGTTCCGCTTCCAATCGACCCACGTCTCGATGAGGTCGCTCGTGAACACCTCCCCCTTCAGAAGGAACTCGTGGTCCTTCTCGAGGGCGTCCATCGCCTCACCCAAGCTCCCTGGGCAGGTGGGGACGTTGGCGAGCTCCTCGGGGGTCAACCCGTAGATGTCCTTGTCGAGCGGGTCGCCGGGATCGATCTTGTTGAGGATGCCGTCGAGCCCGGCCATCAGCATGGCCGAGAACGCCAGGTACGGGTTGGCGAGCGGGTCGGGGAATCGAACCTCGATGCGCTTGGCCTTTGGCGACGGCGAATACATCGGGATTCGGATCGACGCCGATCGATTTCGCGATGAGTAGGCCAGGTTGACCGGAGCCTCGAAGCCCGGGACGAGGCGCTTGTAGCTGTTGGTGGTGGGGTTCGAGAACGCGCAGATCGCCCGAGCGTGATGGAGGATGCCGCCGATGTAGTGCATCGCCATCTCGGACATGCCCGCGTAGCCGTCCCCAGCGAACAGCGGCTTGCCGTCCTTCCAGATCGACTGGTGGGTGTGCATGCCGGAGCCGTTGTCCCCGTAGAGGGGCTTCGGCATGAACGTCGCGACCCGGCCGTTGCGGGCGGCCACGTTCTTCACGACGTGCTTCAGCCACATCACCGAGTCCGCGCACTGCACGAGCGGCTGAAACCGAAAGTCGATCTCGCACTGTCCGGCCGTCGCCACCTCGTGGTGCTCGCGCTCGACCTGAAGGCCCACCCGCTGCATCTCCCTGACCATCTCGATGCGGAGCGGGTGCACGGAGTCGGTGGGCGACACGGGGAAGTACCCGCCCTTGTGCTGCGGCCGGTAGCCCAGGTTCGGTCGCCCGTCATAGGGCTTCCCTTGGTTCCAGACCCCTTCGACCGAGTCGATCGCGTAGAAGGAGCCCTGCGGGGAAGAGTCGAAGCGCAGCTCGTCGAAGATGAAGAACTCGGGCTCGGGGCCGATGAAGCACGTATCGCCGATCCCGGTGCCGACCAGGTACGAGATCGCTTTTTGGGCGATGTGCCGGGGGTCGCGGGAGTAGGCCTCGCGGGTGATCGGGTCCTTGATGGTGGCGATCACCGAGAGCGTGGGCACGGCGGTGATGAAGGGGTCGATGACCGCCGTGCTCGGGTCGGGGACCACCAGCATGTCGGAGGCGTGAATCGCCTGCCAGCCCCGGATCGACGAGCCGTCGAAACCGAGACCATCCTCGAAGGTGGCCTCCTCGAACTCCTCGATCGGGAAGGTGAAGTGCTGCCAGGTGCCGAACAGGTCGACGAACTTCAGGTCGACCATCTGGATGCGGTTCTCTTTGCAGAACGCGAGGACCTCGGACGGGGTCATGCAGGAATTCTCTCTTTCTCGACCCGGATCCCGGGCCGAACTCGACGCGAGCCACGCCCGCGAACGACTCAGGAATGGGGGACGACGAAAACCGCGAGCGGAGTCGGGCCGGTCAGACCGCGCCCGGTCCCCGCTCGCCGGTCCGGATGCGGATGACCTCGGCCACGTCGAACACGAAGATCTTTCCGTCGCCGATCCGCCCGGTCCGGGCGGCGTTCTCGATGGTCTCGACGACCTGCGTGACCGCTTCGTCGGTGCAGACCACCTCGATCTTGACCTTCGGGAGGAAGTCCACGACGTACTCGGCCCCTCGGTAGAGCTCCGAGTGGCCCTTCTGGCGGCCGAAACCCTTCACTTCGGTCACGGTCATGCCCTGGACCCCTGCCTCCCCTAGGGCTTCACGGACCTCGTCGAGCTTGAAGGGTTTGATGATCGCCTCGACCTTCTTCATCCGGGCCCATGGGTTAGGACGAGCCCGCCTCTTCGTCAACGTCCGCCCGTACGATCCGGCGTGATCCCTCGGGGCCCCCGCTACCCTTCGGGGTCGAGTCCGAGGAGTCCACGGACCGCGGACTCGAGCCGGTCGAGCTCGATCTGGCCCTCGGACCGGGCGTCGGCGTAGGACTGACCTATAGGCCAGGTCGCCTCGACTTCGAGGTACAGCTTCAGCTTCGGTTCGGTGCCGGATGGCCGGAAAGCGGCCCGTGCGCGGGGCCCCTGCAGCACCACCGCATCGGAGGCGAGGCGGGAGGGAGTCATGTCGGCGACGCCGCCCTGCGCGCTCCGCTTGCCGCGGACCGTCCCGTTCGCGAGGTCCCAGATCGCGTCGAGCCCAGCCCCGAGGCTCTCGACCTCAACCTGGCGCAAACGCTGCATCGCAGCCGCGATCCGTCTCTGCCCACCTGGTCCGGACCAGCGCAGGCTCCGGGACCGACCGAGGAACAGCCCGTGGGCCCGGTGAATGGCCTCGAGCACGTCGAGCAGCGAGCGCCCGTCGGCGCGGGCCACCGCCGCCATCTCGGCGAGCGCGAGACCGGCGGTGATGCCGTCCTTGTCGTGCACCTCCCTCGAGACCGCGTAGCCGAGCGCCTCCTCGTAGCCGAACAGGGCCCGCAGCGCCTCGTCCGCCTCGAGCTGCCGCATTCGGGCGGCGATGTGCTTGAACCCGGTCAGGGTCTCCGCGTGGCGGACACCGAGATCCGAGGCCATGCGCCCGAGCAGCCGGCTCGACACCACGGTGCTGACCACCAAGCGGCTCTTGTCCTCGGGCTGGTCGTGGTCGATGAGGTGGCGGGCGAGCAGCACCCCGAGCTCGTCCCCGCTGAGCACGACGAAGCCCCGCTGTGGACATCGAACCGCGGCGGCGAGCCGGTCGGCGTCCGGATCGTGGGCGAGAGCGAGGTCTGCGTTCGTCCGCTCGGCGAGGGCGAGGAGGAGGTCGAGCGCGCCCGGCTCCTCCGGGTTCGGAAACGCGACGGTGGGAAAGCTCGGATCGGGCTCCGCTTGCTCGGGGACGACCTCGATGAAACCCACCCCCCGGCGGACGAGGGCCTCGACGAACAGCTTTTTCCCGACCCCGTGAAGGGGCGTGTACGCGATCCGAAGGTCCGCAACCGGCGCTTCCGGGACGAACCGGACCCGGGCGACGGCGTCGAGGTACGCATCGACGAGGTCGCCGCGCTCGACGATGCCCTCCCCCGCTGGGCGGCGGGGGACGAAGCGGGCTCCGGGCTGGCGGTCGATGGCGGCGGCGATGTCGGCGTCGGTCGGGGCGAGGATCTGGGCCCCATGGCCCCAGTAGACCTTGTAGCCGTTGTCAGCGGGCGGGTTGTGGCTCGCGGTGATCATCACTCCGGCCGCCGCGCCGAGCCGGCGGACCCCGAACGCGACCACCGGGGTCGGGACCACGCCCGGCAGCCAGAGAACGGGGATGTCGCGGGCGGCGAGCACCGCCGCGACGTCGACCTGAAACCGCTCGCTGCCCCGCCGGGCGTCCCGGCCGACCACCACGCCGCGCTCGCGGACGTCGGGGACGACCTCGAGCAGGTGCTCCGCGAGCCCGGCCGTGGCCCGGATCACGGTGGCCCGGTTCATCCAGCTCTCGCCGGCCCCCACCGGGGCGCGGAGTCCCGCGGTCCCGAACCGAAGCGGACCGCTGAACCGCTCGGCGAGCGCGAGCACCGTGGTCCCGCCCGGATCCTCCCCGAGCGCGTCGAGGAGCGAGGCCAGCTCCGCTCGCGACTCGGGGTCGGGGTCGTCCTCCATCCAGCGCCGTACCCGCTGCTCGATGTCCTGCACCCGCAGAGCCTCGACCCGGGCTCCAACCGCTGACAAGCGCCCTGACCTCGGTCACGGCGGAGCGAGCGCGACGCTCAGCGCATAGGCCCGACCGGACCTCCCGATGAGCACCGAGGCCCGGTCGGCGTCGTGCAGCGCGGCGAACAGGGGGCTCAGCTCGGACCGACGGGCGAGCCGGCGCCCCGCGAGGCCGAGCAGGAGGTCCCCAGGCCGAACCCCCTGCAGGAACAGGTCGCTGCGCCGGTCCACCGCGGTCAGGACGACGCCGCGGTCGCCGGGCGCGACCTCCACCCCGAGCCGAACCCGGCCCACGGTCGCCGCCCGTTCGAGGTCGAGCTCGTCCACTTCGAGGGTCACCGTTTTGGGGTCGCCCCCGCCGCGGGACGCGACGAGCAGCGTCCGGGGGCGCCCCGGGACGAGCGCCCGAAGGATCTGTCGTAGGGTCCGCCCGTCCTTCACCTCCTGCCCGCCCAGATCGAGGATCCGGTCCTGGGGCTGAACTCCGGCCCGCTCGGCCGGGCTGCCGCGGATCACTCCGAGCACGGCCGCTCCGGGCCCCTCGCCCGGGGCGACGACGAGGCCGGTGTAGACCGGGCGCACCTCGCCGTACTGCAAGACCTCCTGCACGACCGCCCTCACCTTGTCGATGGGGATGGCAAAACCTATGCCCACCCCCTCGGAGTGGATGGCGGTGTTGACCCCGATGAGCCGGCCCTCGATGTCGAACAACGCGCCCCCGGAGTTTCCGGGGTTGATGGCGGCGTCGGTCTGGATGAAGTCCTCATAGATCCGGTCACCGGCCTCGATGACCCGGTGGAGCGCGGAGACGACCCCGGTGGTGACGCTGTGCGTGAGGCCGAACGGGTTGCCGATCGCGACCACCGGCTCCCCGATCATCAGCCGATCCGAAGCGCCCAGCTCGGCGGCGGGCAGCGGCGGAGCGTCCACCAAGCGGAGCACCGCGAGGTCGAAATCGGGGGCCGCGCCCACCAGCTCCGCTCGAAAACTGCGCCGGTCGGAGAGGACCACGGTGATATCCCCGGCGCTGGCGACGACGTGCTCGTTCGTGACGACCAGGCCCGCTTCGTCGATGAGCACGCCCGAACCCAAGGACTGGGCGCCAGGGCGAGGGCGTCCCCCGAAGAATCGCTCCCAATCCTCGAACCCTCGGCCCCGGCGAGCGAACGGAGTCTCGCGGGCCGAGGCGGCGATGTTGACGACGGTGGGGCCGGCCTTCTCCACGACCTCGACCACGGGCGTCCGCCGGGGCGAGGCCGGGTCGGCGGCGGCCAGAGCGACCATGAGCCAGAGCGCTGCCATGCCCGAGGCCTAAGGGCCCGGGCGGAATTTATCAGCACAATCTCGCCGGCCCTCGCCGCCGCTGGCGGCGTCGCCGCTTCTCTCTCGTCGATCAAGGACGCTCGGTATGCCCCCTCCTCGCGCCACCACCAGCGACGACGCTGGCCCTCTTTCTGCCCGGGCCCCAAGGAGCCGGCGTCGGTCCAGGCGGGGGGCGCCCCCGAAGAAGATTCGACAAATGGATCCGAGACCACGGCCGGTGCCCGCGTACCTTGGGCATGGACGAGGACCTTTGGCCCGGCGAGCGGATCGACCGGCTGCTCGCCGCCGCGGGTCGAGCCCGGACGGGCTCGATGTCGCCGGATGCCCCGCCGGACGCGATGCTCGCCGCCTACCGGGCGGGCGAGCTCGACCCGGCCGAGGCCGAGGCGCTCGAGCGACGGCTCGCGAGCGACCATCGGCTCCGCGCCCGCCTGGCATGGGTGGCGCATCCGCTCGACGAGGGACCGATGGCCGAGCGGCTGCGCCGGCTGACCCGCGCCGGCGACCGCCGAGGGTTTCTGGTCGCGGCGCTCCTCGCGGTCGCGCTCGGGGTCGGGGTCTCGAGAGGACCGTGCCGGCGCGCGCCGCCCCCCGCGGTGGCGCCGTGACCTCTGCTGTCCCTCGCTCCTGCTCGACTCCCGCTCGTGACAGCGGTGATCGACCCCGACGTGGATCTCATCCGACGAGCGCGAGGGCGGCTCGCGCCGGACCTCGCCGCGTCGAAGGCGCTGGTGGAGCGGGTCGAGCCGGTGATTCGCTCGACCGTTCGCGGGATGGCGCCCCGGGGTCTTGGAGCGATCGAGCCGGACGACCTCGTGCAGCTCGTCTGGGAGCGGCTCAGCGCCGATCGGTGGCGGCGCCTGATGAACTTCGACCCGAACCGGGGTCCGCTCGAGAGCTACGTTCGCATGACGACCCGAAGCCTCCTCGCTGAGCAGGCCCGGCTCCGCCGCACCTTCATCCCCCACGTCTCGCTCGACGAGCAGGGTTCGGGGCTGCCGCCCGAGCTCCGCGATCCCGAGCGGGACGCCGAGGCCAGGCAGCTCGGCCGCCGCCTCCGCGCCCACCTCGAAGCGAAGCTCGCTCCCCGCCAGTGGCTCGTTTTCGTGTTCAAGTACGACGACGAGCTCGACAACTCGGACATCGCCGAACGCCTGGGCGTCACCCCGCAGAGGATCTACGACGCGACCTACGCGATCCGGACCGAGGCCCGGCTGTTCCTCGCTTCCCTGGACCGACCGGCCCCGAGGTGACCTCTGGGGTCAGCCGTCGAGGTCTTTTGCGAGCCGAAACCCGAGCCCTGAGTTCACGAAGTCCGGTTGCGTGAGGTGCCGAAACGCGACCCGGCAGAACAGGCCGGTGTCGTGCCAGCAGCCCCCTCGCATCACCGGCCCGGTGTCGGCGACGCACAGCTCTCGGACGCCGCCCGCGAAGTCCCGGGCCCCGTACGGAGAGACATCGGTCGGGAACCGCCCCACCGGCTCGGGCTCGGGGTGGGGCTCGTTGCGGGAGAGCTTCATCTTGCAGAACGTGGGATCGAAGTGGTCGCCCCAGGGGAAGATGCGCCCGTCCACCCCGCGGGCCGCTTTCTCCCACTCGTCCTCCTTCGGCAGCCGAAGGCGCTCGCCGGTCAGACCTCGGCGCCACTCGATGTAGGCGAGCGCGTCCAGGTACGACACCCCGTTCACCGGCAGTTCGCCGACCCAGCCGCGGCCGCTCGGAGACCGCCCCGGGTGGGCGAAGCGCCGGCTCGCGCGGTCGAACCGCCACCAACCGGCCTCGGACCCGGGAGCCCGAGGGGCGTGGCGCAGCGCTCTTTGCAAGTCCTCCTGCGCCACCGAATTCAGGAACACGAGGTACTCGGCGCAGGTCACCGGGAACCGGGCGATGCAGAATTCGGGCACGTGGGCCACCCGACGCTCGAGGGCGCCGTGGGCCACCGGGTCTCCGCCGAGGATCGCCGGACCGGCGGGCACGAGCACGAAGCCCTCCCCCACCTCTTGCCGGCGGCGGAGGCGGACGTGGACCTCCACCGATTCGGACCGGCCGAGCAGCACCGGCCGCACGACGGGCAGCTCGCCCGGCGGCTCGATGATGAGCAGGTAGCTGCCGATGGGAAGGCTCGGGAAGCGCTGCAGGCGCCCGAGCGCGGCGGGTAGGGGTCGAGGTACGAGCGTCCTCGCCTCGAGCTCGTAGCGGGCGAGCTTCATCGGGGCCCCGCTCGGCTCGGTGCTGACGATCAGGCTCGCCTCGCCATCGAGGCGCCGCGCCCACCCACCGTCGTCGTAGCGAGCGACGAGCTGGCGGTAGTAGCGCTGCCCACCTCGGTCCCGAGCCTGCTCGGCCTCGACGAAGCGGTCGAAGTACAGCGACGCGAGCGCGGCGCGGGCGGCCCGGTCGTCCGGGACCTCGCCCAGCGCCCGGGCGAACGTGGCCTCCGCCTCTTCGAACGCGCCCACCGCCTCCACCTCGAGGTCGGCCACTCGATCCTCGACCTGCCACAGCCGCCTCTTCTCCTGGACCGGAGCGTGGGGCGGCACCGAACGAGCGAGCCGGCGGGCCGCCGCCTCGGCCTCTCTCAGATCACGTCGCAGGGCCTGCCATCGCCGCACCGCGAGCGCCCCCTCCGCCACCCGGTCCGCCGCCTCCCGTTGCTTTCGCTGCAGCTCCTGCCGGCCTTCGAGGATCCGTCCCAGCTCGTCGGCGAGCTCGCGGGCGGTGGGTCGCTCGTCCGGATCGGCGGCCATCGCGCGCAAGCACAGCCGCTCGAGGGCGTCGGGGACGTCTCGGTGAGGGGCGGCGAGCGATGGTGGCAGGAAATCCCGAGCCCTGACCTTCATCACCGTCGAGACGAAGCCCTCGTCGGCAAAGGGAGGCTGCAGGGTGAGGACCTCGTACAGGACGGCGCCGAGCCCGTAGACGTCCACTTTGGGGCGGATCGCGTCCGGCCGCCCCTCCGTGGCTTCGGGCGCCATGTATTGAGGGGTCCCGGTGATGGTTCCGGAGGCGGTCTCGGCCGCCGCGTGACGGCCGCGCTGCACGACCGGCCGCTGCCCCTCCGAAAGCTCGGTTGCGAAGCTCGGGCCGAGGATCTTGGCCAAGCCCCAATCGATGAGGATCGCCTCGCCGAACCGCCCCACCATGATGTTGGCCGGCTTGATGTCCCGGTGGATGACCCCGTGGGCGTGAGCGAAGGCGACCGCGTAGGCGACCTGCCGGAGCACGGGGACCAGCTGCAGGATCCCGAAGTCGGCGACGGTCTCCGGCTCGTTCGCGATGAGCGCATCGAGGATGTCCGCGAGCGAGCGACCGGAGAGGACCTTCATGACGTAGAACAGCTCGCCCGAGGGCAGCCTCCCCACGTCGTGCACGGGGATGATGGAGGGGTGCTCGAGCTGTCCGGTCGCCTGCACCTCGATCCAGAACCGCCGCACGGCGCTCTCCGGGGCGGCCCCGCCGCCATGCAGCACCTTGAGCGCGACCTCCCGCCCGATCTCGGTGTCTCGGGCCCGGAGGATCCGGCCCATGCCCCCGCGGCCGATCTCGTCGAGGACCTCGTACCGATGGGCGGAGACCGGGACCGGGCCGAGAGGGGCCGAGGCCCTCGGCTCGCCCGGGATCCAAGTCTCTGGCGTCCGGTCTTTGGGCGTCCTGCGGTCGGCGGGCGTCCGGCGGACCGTCGCAAGGTCCGGGACCGTGTCGGCGCTGCGACGCGCGAACCGGGCGCTGGCGGCCCGGTGGGCGGCGAGGTCCTCGGCGTCGATGGCGCCGGCGTCGAGCAGGCACGCCCCGAGGTCGACCGACCGACGGGCCGCGTCGGCCATCGCCGCGAGCAAGAACTCGAGCGGGACCGCGGCCGAGGCGAGCAGGTGCGCGGCGAGCGCTTGGTCCTCCGCGCGAAGCTCCATCGGCGAGGAGGATCATGACCCACGGTCCGGCCCGGGCACCACGGGGGTAGACCGGTCCCCGTCGCGCTTGCCGACCCCTTCGAGGGTTGATAGTCCCGGTCACCCCGGTCGAAGATGAACGAATCGCAGTTGATCCTTCTGTCGCTGTTCGCCGCCGCCGCCGCGGCCGCGGTGTACTTTTACAACCAGGTAGCTCGGGCCCGGGCCGAGGTGCAGGCCGCTCAGGCCGAAGCGAGCACGGCCAGGCAAGCGCTCGCCGACGCTCGAAAGGACGGGCAGCGCCGGAGCGCGGCGACCGAGCAGCTCCAAGAGCAGCTCGAACGCGCCAAAGCGAAGCTCGAGAAGCTCCGGGCGGCGCAGGAGCCGCGCCCGGCCAAGCGACGCCGCGGCCCCGAGCCCCGGCTCGCCGAGCCGGAGCCAGAGCCGACGACCAGCGCGGCGCAGGTGGTCCGAGTGTCGAGCCGAGAGCTCGAAGCCCGGCACCGGGAGACGGTCGAAGAGTTCGAGCGACAGCTGCTCGAGGCGCGAGCCGAAGTGGTCCGGCTGCGGGCCGAGACGGAGCGCCTCGCTGCGGCTTCCGCCCGGGCTGCGGCGTTGGCAGAGCGCTCGCCGGCCCAGACCGCCACCCCAGCCGAGAGCCCGGCCAAGGCGGAACCGGAGGGAGCTAGGGCCGAGCAGCTCGCACAAGAGCTCGAGGCGGCGCAAACCGCGGCCCGGCAGCAGCAGCGGACCCTGCAAAAGACGATCGAGAAGCTCGAGGCCCGGGTCGAAGCAGCCCAGAGGCGGGCGTCGAACGACCACGCCGCCTACCAGGTCATCAAGGGCCACCTCGAGCTGGCGGAGGACCGCCTGGCCAGCCTGCGCCGCCGCTACGAGGGGGCGAAGGGCCCCGAAGAGCTGGTTCCCCGCCCAGCCCGAGGTCGGGGCCGGGGCAAGCGACCGGAGGCCGTGACCGAACGGCCCGAACCAGGAGACGCCTGGCCCGCCGTTGACGCCGCTCGAGTCGCCGAAACGGTCACCGAGCGGCCGGCTGCGGCCGCGATGGTCGATTCGGTGCTCACCGCCGAGCCCGAGAACGACGTCCCCGAGCCGGCCCCATCCGAAACCCGAGACCAGAAAGCCGCGGCCGAGGCCGAGCCCGCCCCGGTCACCCCGGAAGCGCCTTTGGAGCCGGAGTCGCCGGGCGATGAGCTGTCGCTGGACCCGAGCGCGGCCACCGAGCAGAGCGCGCCCGACGAGTCGGCGGACCCCCGAGAGGCCCACGGAGGGGAGCCGGAGCCGCTGGAGCGGGCGCGGGAACCGACACCGGAGGACCCGGAGCCGGTGGCACGCGAAGCCGCCATCGCACCAAGCGAAGCCGCCATCGCACCAAGCGAAGCCGCTGCAATCGAGCCGGCCGAGGTCGCCCCCCCTGACGACGAGAGGTCCGAGATCGGCCTGGCGGTGGAGGCCCCAGACGGCGATCCGGCGTCTCGTCCCTCGTGAGCGGCGGCCGGGATGCTCGCCCTGGTCGTCGCGCTTGCGTCCAACACGCCCGAGCTCTTGCTGTTCGGAGGCGGCCCAAACGCCGTTCAGACCCCCGCTTCGGTCGAGGCCGACCTCGGCCGACTCTCCGAGCGTTTTCGGGGCCGCTCCCGCCTGTTGTTCGGGACCGGAGTCGCATCGGAGCCCGTCGTTCAGGCCATGGCGGACCTCGACCCGGTCAGCGCCCGCCTGGGCCATCTCTTCGGCTGGGCCCGCAACCTCGGCGTCCGCTACCGCCCCACCGAGCTGACGCCGGACGCGGCCGCCCGTCCCAGTCAGGTCATGGAAGCGATCGGAGCGCTCGCCCGAAGATCGGAAGGCGGGATCGTCATCGGAGCCGGCCACGGGCGGCGGGCTCGGGTCGAGGGCGGCCGCGTCGTGCCCTGGTCGATCCTGGTGTGGGGGGGGGAGCTGAACCCGACGCAGATCGCGCAGCACCTCGACCGGGTCGCCCAGGGGCCGGTGAGCTTCGTGCTCGGCCACTGCTTCTCCGGCGGGTTCTCGAGCCTTGTCTTTCGGGGGGCCAACCCCGAGGGCGTGCCCGCCGAGCCGGTGCGATGCGTGGTCGCGGCCGCGCCCCCGGAGCGGGAAGCGTCGGGGTGTTCGCCAGACCCGAGCGCCCTGGGCGCCGCCGCGTTTCTCGCTTCTTTGGCCGAAGGCCTCGACGGCGCCGCCGACTTCGACGGCGACCGCGTGGTTCGCCTCGACGAGGCCCTGGCCTACGCGCGCATCCACGATCCGACCATCGACGAGCCCGTGCGCTCGAGCGAGATCTGGCTCGAGAAGCGGCTGCGTTCCCAGTCGACCCCAGCTGACATCCCCGTGGGCGTGCTGCTCCGCCTCGCCGATGAAGCGGAGCGAGCCACCCTCGCCGCGCTCGCTCCCGGCCTTGGCCCTCGCGAGATCACGGCCGCCGTCCTGGATGGGAGGGAGCGGCTCGAGGAGATCGAGACCAAGCTCGAAAAGGCGGAGCAGGCCGAAGATGCCGCGCGAGCGGACGCACAGGCCCACATGTTCGATGCGTGGCCGGTGCTCGCCAATCCACTTCACCCCGAGGCGCGGGTCGCGCTCGCTGGGGCCGCCGCCGGGGTGATGGCGACCTGGGATTCGGCGCCGGACATCTACGGCCGCTTGGAGCGCGCGGTGGAGAGGGCGCGCTCATTCCGGCGGGAGCAGCACGCCGTCCAGGTCGAAATGGCTCGACTGCGCCGATGGAGCTGGGTCGCAGACGCCGTCTGGCGCCGGGTCCACGTCGAAGACCGGGATCGGGCTCTGCTCAACCGGATGCGGGCGTGCGAGTCCCGTCCGCTGACATCGCTGGACGAAACGAACGCTCGAGCACGTCGAGCACCCCTTGGACCGTCGTCGGCCCCCCCCGGGGCACGCTGAGGCCCTCGACCTCCACCCGGAGCCCGTCGAGCCGCAGATGGTCGTCCCTCCACAACCGAGCCCGACGCCGATGCTGGGCCTGCTGTCGGCGGATCTCCAACTTGGCCGCACGCAGATCCGGCTCGAGCGCAGCGAGCAGAGTCCCGGTCAGTCGCACCGGGTCGACCCACAGAATCCGGCAGGAGCCCCGGATCGCATCGGGAAGGAGGGCCGCGGCCAGCTGACCGAGCGGCTCTGCGTCGATCCCGAGCAGGGCCTCGACCGGCTCCGCCTCGGCCGCGCCCACCTGCATCGCGGCCCGCCCGTGGCGCTCGGCGAACAGAGCGGCCCCGTCGCACAGGGCCACCGCCCGCAGCTGCAGCGCCTTTCGCGCGGCGTGGCCCCACACCGACAAGCGGGCGTCGATGGCGGCGACGGAGGCGGGGCGTCGGTCGAGCGAAACGAGCGGGGCAGCGCGCGCGAACATCGCAGCTCCGCATGCAAGAACCCCGCCCATGCGATGAATTCGCTTTCGTTGTCGTGTGCGTCGTCCGCGAACGCTTGGGCGGTCGCGCTCTAGCGAAGACGGGGATCCGCGGGGGCTGTTGGCCCCGAGGTCCCTGGGCTCGTGGACCCCACTTGGGGCTCGTGGACCCCAGATCGGCGGTGTCGCAAAAAGGAGGCCAGGTTCGAGCCGTGCCGCGCAGCAACCAGAACTGCGAAAAATCCGGCGAGCCCGCTGACCTCGGGCCCTCCTCCGAGCGCGGCGACGGCGAGCGCTCCCGCCCCGACCACCGAGGCCACCCCCACCACCCGGGCGAGCGCGAACGCGAACGCGAACGCGGTGAGCGCGATGAGCAGCGCCGCCGGATCGAGCACGGCGAAGACGCCCGCCGCGGTCGCGACCCCTTTGCCCCCGCGAAAACCGAGAAACGGCGAGAAGACGTGGCCGAGCACCGCGGCGCAACCAGCGCCAGCCCCGAGCCGATCCCCGTCGAGCCACAGCCCGAGCGCAGCCGGCAACGCGCCCTTCGCCGCGTCGAGCGCCAGCGTCAGCGCCCCGAGGCTCCTCCCCGCGGTCCGGGCGACGTTGGTCGCCCCGATGTTCCCGCTTCCGGCCTTCCGGACGTCCACGCCAGCCAACCGGCCGAGGAGCCACCCGAACGGGACGGCGCCAAAGAAGAAGGCGCCGAGCATGACCAGGACCGTCGTCACCCTCCGACGGTACCCGAAATTCGACGGGGCTCGAACGACCGCCGGGAGGCTGGTCGAGCGCTCCGGATTCGGGCAGGGACCAACCGGTGGGTCGGGTCCTGGTCTTGTTCTTTCACCCCGCGCTCGAGCGTTCCCGGGTCCATCGAGCGCTGATCGATGCGCCGAAGCGGGCCGGCGCCACCGTGCGCGACCTCTACGAGCTCTACCCGGACCTCGACGTGGACGTGCGGGCGGAGCAGGACGCGCTCTTGGCCCATGACGCGCTCGTCCTGCAGCACCCCATGCACTGGTACAGCGTCCCGCCGCTGCTTCGGCAGTGGCAGGACCTGGTTCTCGAACCGGGTTGGGCGTTCGGACCGGGCGGTCGGGCGCTCGCCGGCAAGAGCGTGCTCCACGCGCTGAGCACCGGCGGTCCGGAGCAGAACTACCAGCCGAGCGGCCCGCTCGGGGTGGGGCTCGACGAGCTGCTGCGCCCGCTCGAGCTGTCCGCCCGGCTGTGCGGGCTCGAATGGCTGCCTCCGTTCGCGGTGCATGACGCCCACCGCCTCGCCGAGCAGGATCTGGAGCGGTGGGCCGAGGGCTACCGGCGCCTGCTCGAGGCCCTGGCCGCCGAGACGCTCGTTGCCGAGTCGGGCTACCCCGCCTACCGAGAGGTGGCGTGATGCACGGCGACGGCTTTTTTGCCCAGGCCTTCACCTATCTATTTGCGGCCGTTCTCGCCGTCCCGCTGGCCAAGCGGCTCGGGCTGGGGTCGGTGCTGGGCTATCTCATCGCTGGGGTGGCGATCGGCCCCTGGGGGCTCGGCCTCGTCGGCGACGAGGGGAAAGACATCTTGCACTTCGCCGAATTCGGCGTCGTCATCATGCTCTTCGTGGTCGGGCTCGAGCTCGAGCCGGCCCTCCTGTGGCGCATGCGCGGCCCGATCTTCGGGATGGGAGGGGCGCAGCTCGGGGCGACCGCGCTGCTCGGGGGGATCGCGGGGCTCGGCTTTGGGCTGTCCGCGCCGGAGGCGCTCGCCGTGGGCCTCATCCTCGCGCTGTCCTCGACCGCGATCGCGCTTCAGAGCCTCTCGGAGAAGGGGCTGCTTCAGACCGCCGGGGGCCGGGCCAGCTTCGCCGTGCTGCTCCTTCAGGACGTCGCGGTCATCCCGATGCTCGCATTGCTGCCGCTCCTCGCCACCCGAGCCGCCTCCACGCAGGAAGCCTCCGGCGGGCTGTCTGCGCTGCCCGGATGGATGCAGGGGCTCGCCGTGCTCGCGGCGGTGGCGGCGGTCGGCTTCGGCGCCCGCTACGCCCTCCGTCCCGCCCTGCGCTTCGTCGCCCAGACCCGCCTGCGCGAGCTGTTCGTCGCGGCGTCGCTCTTGCTCGTCGTCGGGATCGCGCTGCTCATGGAATCGGTGGGTCTGAGCCCGGCGCTCGGCACCTTTCTCGCCGGCGTGGTGCTCGCTGACAGCGAGTACCGGCACGAGCTCGAATCGGACATCGAGCCGTTCAAGGGGCTCCTGCTTGGGCTGTTTTTCCTCGCGGTGGGCGCCTCCATCGATTTTGGACTCGTGGCCGACGCCCCCGGTCGCGTCGCCGGGATCGTGACGCTGCTGTTTTTGGGCAAGCTCGCCGTGTTGCTCGCCGTGGGCCGGGGTTTCGGCCTCGGGCTCGACCAGAACCTAGTTTTTTCGTTTTCGCTGTCGCAGGGCGGTGAGTTCGCGTTCGTCCTTCTGTCCTTTTCGACCGGGGCCGGGGTCCTCGACGGACCCACCGCCGCCCTGCTCGTGGCGGCGGTGGCCCTGAGCATGGTGCTCACCCCGGTCGCGCTGCTCGGGTTCGAGCAGATCCGGCCCCACATCGGCACCAGGCAGGCCGCCCCGAGCTTCGACCATCCGGAGCCGGCACCGGTGATCATCGCCGGCTACGGCCGGTTCGGGCAGATTTGCGGGCGGCTGCTCGACGCGGAGGGGGTGAAGACCACCGTGCTCGAGATCGACTCCGACCAGGTGGACCTGCTTCGGCGGTTCGGCCGGGAGGTCTACTACGGCGACGCGAGCCGCCACGACCTGCTCGCCGCCGCCGGGGCAGCGGAGGCGCGGCTGTTGATCCTCGCCCTCGACCAGCCGAGCAAGACCCTCGAGCTCGTGCACACCGCGAAGCGGCATTTTCCCCAGCTCACCCTGCTCGCTCGGGCCCGGGGCCGGGTCGAGGCGTACGAGCTGCTCTCGGCCGGGGTCGAGCACGTCTACCGCGAGACCTTCGACACCGCGCTTCGGACCGGGACCGACGCCCTCAACCTGCTCGGGGTGCGGGCGCACCGCGCCCATCGGTCCGCGGCGCGGTTTCGGCGAGCGGACGAAGCGCTGATGCGCGAGCTGGCTCCCCGGCGGGGCGAGGCCGACTTTCTCGACCTGGCCCGGCGCCGAGGCGAAGAATTGGAGGCGCTGCTTCAGCGGGACCAGGCCGGGGTCCCATCGGACCAGGCGTGGGACGCCGCCGCTCGGGCCGACCGGGAACGGACCTGAGCCGACCCGAACCGGAGCCAATCCGGAGCCGATCCGGACCGGACAGCACCCGGATCGGACCCCACCCAGACCCGATCCGGACCGCTCAGGCCAAGACGTGCTCCGCCGCCCACCTCTCGAGCTTTCGCGCGTCGTCGTCGAACCTCCGGATCCCCTCGGCGAGTTTCTCCACCGCCATCGGGTCCTGGTTGTGGTGCCACCGGTAGGTGGGCTCGTCGAGCGGCATGCGCTCCTCCCCGAGCGCCGCCGCCGACTCCGGGTCGAGCCGGCGGGGAACTTCGCCTTCGGTCGCGGCCAGCTCGGCGAGCAGCCCGGGGGAGATGGTCAGCAGATCGCAGCCGGCTAGGGCGAGCACCTGTTCCTTCTTGCGGAAGCTGGCCCCCATGACTTCGGTGTGGTGACCGTGGCGCTTGAAGTATCGATAGATGCGGGTCACGGATGCGACCCCGGGATCGTCCTCGGCCGGGATGTCTTCGCCCCCTCGCTGCTTCTTGTGCCAGTCGTAGATGCGCCCGACGAACGGGGAGATCAGCGTCACGCCCGCTTGGGCGCACGCCACCGCCTGCGCGAAGCTGAACAACAGGGTGAGGTTCGTGTGGATCCCTTCCCTCTCGAGCCGCTCGGCCGCCCGGATCCCCTCCCAGGTCGCGGCCACCTTGATGAGCACCCGCTCTCGGTCGATCCCCCGGCTGCCGTACAGCTCGATGAGGCGGCGAGCCTTCTGCACCGTGGCCTCCTCGTCGAAGGACAGCCGGGCCCAGACCTCGGTCGAGACCCGTCCGGAGACGAGCGCGAGGATCTCGGCCCCGACCGCCACCGCCAGCTCGTCCATGAACGCCTCGGTGCGGGCCGCGGCGGTAGGCGCCGAGGCCGCCGTCTTCGCCGCCGCCTGGACCTTTCCTTCATAGGAAGGCAATCGCGCCGCCTCGAGCAGGAGCGAGGGGTTCGTAGTCGCGTCCCTCGGCCGGTACCGCTCGATGGCGGAGATGTCGCCGGTGTCGGCCACCACGACGGTGTGTCGTTCGAGTCCACGCCGCTGATTCAAAGTGGAGGAATGGTGCGGGATCCGGCGGCCCGGCGCCAGCGCGACCTTTCCTCGCGGTGCCGATTGGCCCGCGGGGCCCCGTGCGGTATAAGCAGCGAAAGGCCTGCCTCATGAACACGACCCTCACCCAGCACATTCAGCGTCAGCAGCAGGGCCACCCGGAGGCGACCGGTCAGCTGTCGGCGCTGCTGACCCAGATCGGGGTAGCGGGCAAGCTCATCGCGGCCCAGGTGCGGCGGGCAGGGCTCATCGAGATCTGGGGCGCCACCGGCGACACCAACGTTCAGGGCGAGACGGTGCAGAAGCTCGACCGGATCGCCCAGGACACCTTCGTCGAGACCATGGCCAGCTCGGGCACGGTAGCGGTGATGGCCTCCGAAGAAGAAAACAGCGTCATCGAAGTCCCTCCGCAGCTCGCCGGCGACTATGTGATCGTGTTCGACCCGCTCGATGGCTCGAGCAACATCGAGGCGAACGTATCCATCGGCACCGTGTTCGGGATCTTTCGCCGGCACGACCCGAACGAGGTGCTGAGAAAAGACGTGCTGAGGCCGGGCCGGGAGCAGATCGCGTCCGGGTACATCCTCTATGGGTCCTCGACGATGCTCGTGTACACCGCGGGGCGGACGGTGGACGGGTTCACCTTGGACCCGAGCTGCGGTGAATACTTTTTGAGCCGGCCGAACATCCGCATGCCGGAGCGAAGCAAGGTCCTGTCTCTCAACGAGGGCAACGAAGCGTACTGGCCATCCTGGACGAAGCCCTACGTGGACACCATCAAGGGCCGAAACGACGCCGACAAGCGGCGAGTCTCCTCCCGCCACATCGGCTCACTCGTGGCCGACTTCCATCGAAATCTCATCTACGGGGGCGTCTTTCTGTACCCGGTGGACAGCCGCTCACCCAAGGGCAAGCTCCGCCTGATCTATGAATGCAACCCACTCGCCTTCATCGCGGAGGTGGCGGGCGGCGCGGCCTCCGACGGCAGCCAACGCATCCTCGACATGCACCCCGAGCACCTTCACCAGCGCTGCGGACTCGTGATCGGGCCGAAAACCGACGTCGAGCTGGCCGAGCGGTTCGTGCGCGAGCACCTCTGAGTCGGCCCTGGAACCGGTCGATTTCCCGCCCGGCAGCGAAGCCGAGCTGCTCGCCCGGGCGAAGACCATCTCCGGCCTGACGCTGGGGGAACTGGCCGACCGCCTCGGTCACCGCGTGCCGGAGGACCCCGCCCGGGCCAAAGGCTGGGTCGGCCAGCTGGTGGAGGACGCTCTTGGGGCCGCCGCCGCCAGCCGACCCGTGCCCGACTTCGAAGCGCTCGGGGTCGAGCTCAAGACCGTCCCCGTGGATGCCAAAGGCCAGCCCCGAGAGGCGACCTACGTGACCGCCTTTCCTCTGACCGGCGAGCCCGATTTCGCCGACACCCACCTCGCCCGAAAGCTCGAGCGCGTTCTGTTCGTCCCGGTCGAGGCCGAACCGGCGCTCCCGCTTCAGGTCCGCTGCATCGGCTCCCCGTTGCTGTGGCGCCCCGACGAGCAGCAACGAGCCGCGCTCGAGCAGGACTGGCGCTCGTTTGTGGCGCGAGCGGCCGAGGTCGGGATCGAGGCCATCGGACCGCGGATCGGGCAGGCCCTGCAGGTGCGGCCCAAGGGCAGCAGCGCCGAGGATACGGGGTGGTCCGACGGTCCGGGCGGCCGGCGACGGGTCCCGAGGCGCGGCCTGTACCTTCGGCCCGGTTTCGTTGGAGCCCTGTTCGCGCAGCATTTCCTCATGCCTGACCGCAGCGCAAAATGTGCCAGAGTGCAGCCATGACTTCGCGGCGGGTGCTCCTGCGGGTGCGAGCGGAGAGCGGCTGCCCCCTGTACTCCGCGGGGGACCAGCTCGTGCTGCACCTGCCCGGGGTGGACGTCGGCGCCTCCTCCGCGGTGTGCGCGCTCGCCGTCGCGCACTTTCTCGAGACCGCCGATCGTTCGGGGTGCCCGGACACCCCTTCGCCCATGGCGAAAGGCGAGTTTCGTTGTCCCCGGGCCGAGCGGCCGGTGCTGTTCGAGGTGGAGGCGGTCGCGGAGACCCACACCCCGGCCCCCATCTTGACCACCCCGACCGAAGATCTGCCCGCCGCGGTGGCCCAGCTCCGCACCGTGCCGGTGTTTCGGGCCCTGCCGGCGAGCTTTCTCGGCGAGGTCGCCCGCCACATCCGGGTCGAGCACTATGCCCCGGGAAGCATCATCCTCGAAAAGGGTCAGCCCGGTCGCGCCTTCTATGTCATCGCGGAGGGCGAGGTGCAGGTCGTCGGGTACGCCGAAGAAGAGGTCGCTGGGCTCCTTCACATCCTCAAGTCCAGAGACTGCTTCGGGGAGATGGCCCTCCTGACCGGCGCCCCCACCGTGGCTCGGGTGGTCGCGAAGACCGCGGTCGTCCTACAGGTTCTCGAGGCCGAGTTCTTCGACCGAATGCTCAGGGACCACCCGTTCATGGCCGCCCGCTTCGCTCGGCTCCTGGCGTCCCGCCTCATCGCCGCCAACTATCTGCTGGTGAAGGAGGGCAGCCAGGCGTTCCGGGGCAAGATCTCCATCATGGGGGTGGCGACGGTGCTGCAGGTCCTGGCCGAGGCGCGCCGCTCCGGCTGGCTGAGGCTCCGGGGTCCAAACGGGGAGGAGGCGTCGATCGGGTTTCGGGATGGGCGACTGTTCGAGGCCGAGGCCGGCGATTTGCTCGACGCGGAGGCGGTGTACGACACGCTCCGCTGGGAGTCCGGAGACTTCTGGCTCGAGACGAGCCCGTTGCCGGAGGAAGACCGGGTAGGCGTCGCGGTGATGGGCCTCTTGCTCGAGGGCATGCGCCGGATCGACGAGGGCGCATGAACCTTCCCGCATCGACGCGCGAGCCACCGAGGCTCCGGCTCGCCCGCCTGCCGACCCCGCTCGAGCGGCTCGACCGCACCAGCGAGCGGCTCGGACTCGACCTCTGGGTGAAGCGCGACGACCTCACGGGGATCGCGCTGAGCGGAAACAAGGTCCGAAAGCTCGAGTATCTCTTCGCCGAAGCCGAGGCCAGAGGTGCCACCGCGGTCGTGACCTGCGGCGGAGTCAACTCGAACCACGCTCGGGCCACCGCGGTCGCCGCCGCCCGGCGGGGGCTCTCGGCCCGGCTGCTCCTGCGCGGACAAGACCGCCATCCCCCCACCGGAAACCTCCTGCTCGACCGACTGTTCGGCGCCGAGATCCACTTCTGCGACGACGAGGGCTGGCTCGGAAAAGACGCGCAGATGGCCGAGCTCGCCGGCGCCGACGGCTACGTCATCCCCGAAGGGGGCTCGAACGGGCTCGGCGCGCTCGGCTACGTCCGCGCCGCCGCCGAGCTCGCCGAGCAGGCCCATGACTTGGGGATGCGCCTCGGCCGCGTGGTCCACGGGATCGGCAGCGGCGGGACCACCGCCGGCCTCGCCCTCGGCTTCTCCGCGCTCGGGCTCGACGTGGACGTGGTCGCGGTGGCGGTGATGAAAGACAGCCAGCATTTCGACCCGATCGTCGCGCGGCTGGTGAGCGACGCGACCTCACGCGGCTTCGTGGATTCGAGCGTCGCCGCCGCCGCCCGGTGGCGCGTGCTCGACGGCTACGTCGGCGGCGGCTACGCGGCGACGAGCGCCGCCGAGATGGACGTCTACGCCGAGATCGCCAGGAAGGAAGGGCTCGTGCTCGACCCGGTCTACACCGGGAAGGCCTTCCTGCCGCTCGCCCGGGGCGCGCTGCCCCCCGCCGACGGGGCGACGGTGTTCCTGCACACCGGGGGCATCTTCGAGCTGTTTGCGTACGCGCCGACCATCGAGCGTCTCCACGGGTGACCCTCAAGGGCACCGAAGCGACGTTCGCGACCGGCCGCCTCCACCCACCGCCTTCAGCGTCCCTGGTCCGGAGAGTTCCCACGCGAGGTGCCGGCGTTCGGAGGCCGGCACCTTTTGGCACAGCTCGCGGAGGGGCGCCGCCTCCTCGAGCCCATACGTGCCGTCGTCGCGAGGGCGAAGCCGCCGTTTCAGACCTTCGAGCACGAGCACCGGGCGCATCGCGTGCTTCAGGCCGGCCTCCTCCGGGGCGGAGAAGAACCGAATTTCGAGCTCGGAGTGGGGCGCCGCGCACCGAAAGAAGCTCCCGTCGAGCTCGGCCCGGAGCCGGGTCTTTGGCCCGAGCTCGCGGGCCATGGCCCGCCCTTCGTAGAATCCGACGGTGCCTTTTGGCCTCGGGCACAGCCGGCACCACGCCTCCGCGCCTTGTCGATCCTCGAGCCCGGCGAGGCCGCCCGAGCCGCTGAGCCGCGCCGTCACCGGCACCGGGAAGACCACCGCTTCGACTCCGCCAAACTGGCCGAGGCGGGCCTTCTTGGCCGCCCACCGGGGGAGCTTCCCGGCCTCGAGCGCCTGCTCGGCGAGCCGGCAGTAGTGGTTCGGAAACCCCTTCTCGACCAGATCGATCCGGTTCTTCCACCGGCCGTTCCCGGCGACCTTCCGCGTCTTCTCCGAAACGACGTGGGTCTGCTTGCCGAGCGCGGAACGAATTTCGACCCGGATCTCACCCTGCGCCGGGCCGGGGCAGAGCACCCGCCGCTGGTAGATGACCAGGCGATCTCGAAACCTCAGCGGCGGGACGCCTACGTCCTCGAACACGCACGGAGAGGCCGCGGCCTCGGTCGGCCCGGTCAGGGCGAGGAGGATCAGCGCGGCGCGACGCATGGGTACCTTTCGGAGAGCGCGCGCCGGTAGAGGCTCGAGTCGTTGCCCGACTGCACCGACGCCTCGGGGCGCGACAGACAGGAGCAGATCGCCCGGCTCATGTCCGGCAGCCGTATCCCCGCCCCCTCGAGGCGCTCGAGCCGCTCCCCGAGGCGTACGCAGTCGGGGGCATCCATCTCGGCGAGGTGCCGCGCGAGGTACAGCGCGAAGCGCTCGGTGGTTCTTCTTGCAACGAAGTGGTCGAGCCCGGGGAGATGTCTCTCGAGTTCATCGTACTCGAGGGCCGCGGATACCTCAGCGGGCAGATCCTGACTGATGGCCAAGAAGAACTCTGGCGCCGGTCGAGGCATCGCGCCGACGAACGCCTTGCCCGGAGTCTTTTTCTCCCCGAGTCCGAGCTCGAGCGCCTCGAAGAACCGAGCCTTTCGAACCTCTTGGCTCGCGCGGCCTCGGTGGGCGTGGCCCTCGACTTCGAGCAGCTCTTGCAGGAAGCGTAGCCGCCACGTCGAAGGTATGGACCGCGCATAGGCCCACTCCGCCTCCGAGATGAGATCGTCGGCCCGAAAGAGGCCGTAGAGATCGGTGACCGCCGGCCAGTCCGTGGTCGTTTCGGGCGGGTACCGGGAGCGCATCCATTGGGCGATGGGCTCGACGTCTGCCGTCAGCCGCCCCCGCCGGTGAAGGACGCGCACCCGCTCGAGAAGGACCCGGTATGTGCGCTCGACCCCGTAGCCGGGCTCAAGCGGGGCCCGGCGCAAAGCGTCGAGCGCGGCTTCGATGCCAGCGGGCGTATCGAGCTCGGCGTCGTCCACCAGAGCCGCCTCGATGGCGTCGAGCAGCGGCGGCTTGCTCCGAAGGTAGCCAAGGAGGATCTCGAACCGCTCCCCGAAGGACGGGCTGCCCTCGTAGTCTTCCCATATCGGGGGGTGGGGCTTCAGCCAGTACCGGGCGAGGTAGTCGGGCGTCGCCCGCGTCAGCCACGTCTTCATCCCGTCGCGGAGGCGCTTGTCGAGCGCCTGCAGCCGGGGGGTGGGTCGAACGTCGATGTTCGCGCACGCCTGCGCCGCCGTCTCGAGCAGCGAGACCCTCCGCCGAAAGCTCGCCGCGCTGAAGCCCTCGGTCTTCGAGAACCCATCGATCGCGGTCATGCAGGCTTCGGGGTCGTCGAAGTCCCCCTCCGCCGCGGCCCGGCACTCCGCCTCCTGGCGGCTCTTTGGGTACTCGATGAGGATCCAGGCCCGGCAACGATCGGCTCCGCAATCCAGGCTGCGCCGTGCGAGCGGGCTGTCCGATTTTCGCACCCGCCGGCACCGCTCGACGATCTTCCGCTGAACGTCCACGCCGTCCAGGGTCTCGATCGTCTCGAGCCGGGCCTCGATCTCGACCCCGCACAGCCGGCAGATCTTGTCGTCGCACAGCGCTCTTGCCACCCCGAGCGCCTCGTCCTCGGTTCTGCCCTCGCCTTCGCAAACGAAGCGGTGGCCCCGATCATCGGCGCCGTCCCCGCGGTGGGCCCAGCCGGGCGCGTTCTCGTGGACGGCGCTGCCGGTGCGGTCGCCCCGCGGCGCGTCGGCGCCGGCGGCGAGCCCCGAGACGAGGGCGCGGAGCCGGCCTGCGCCGAGCTCGGTCCGTCCTACCAGCCGCAGCACCACGGCATCCCCTCGCCTCAGCTTTGCCCAGCCGGTGGTGACCGACACCTCTCCTCGCAACACCGCCTGCACACGGGCGCGGGTCTCGTCCCGCACGGCGCGACGCCCGTCCGAGGCGAGGCGGTCCTCCATCAGGCTCTCCACCTCGACCGCGACATATTGGGCGAGCTCGGAGCGGGTCACGGCCTCGACCGCGGCGAGAGCGGCCGATAGACGGCTGTCGCCCGGGACCTCGGTCATGCCCCACGCGACCACGCGCCCGCCTTCGGCGACGACATCGGGCACGTCGCCAGAGACCGCCTGCGCGCCGTGCGGGCCCCCTCGCTCGAGCACGGCGGGCTCGGCCCCCAGCGCGAGCGCGGCGGCGAGGACGACCCCCGCCACGGACCTCGGGTGAAGCCGGGCCGTCACAGCTCGAGCCCGTAGCGCTCGGCCTTGCGGTACAGGGTGCGGCGGTCGAAGCCGAGCACCTGGGCCGCCTTGGTCTTGTTGCCCTTCACCGCCTCGAGCACCCGCAGGATGTGGCGGCGCTCGACCTCCTCCATCGTCGGCAGCTCCACGCTGAGCGCGGCCTCGTCGGTGCGCCGCGGGTCGTGGCGCCGCAGCTTCTCCGGCAGGTCCTCGGCGGTCAGCTCCTCGAAGCGGGTGAGCGCCACGCCCCGTTCGATGCAGTTCTCGAGCTCCCGCACGTTGCCCGGCCAGTCGTAGGCGAGCAGCCGCTCGGCGGCGCTCTGGTTGATCCCCCGCACCGGCCGCCCGGAGCGCTGGGCCGCTCGGTCCACGAACGCCTGCGCGAGCAGGAGGATGTCCCGCCCCCTCGACCGCAGCGGGGGCACCGAGAGGTGGACCACGTTCACGCGGTAGTACAGGTCCTCCCGAAAGCGGCCCTCCTCGACCTCTTCTTCGAGATCCTTGTTCGTGGCCGACACGAGGCGGGCATCGAAGCTCTGCTCCTGCCCGCCGCCGACCGGACGCACCTTGTGCTCCTGCAGCGCTCGAAGCAACTTCGCCTGCATCTCGGTCGGCATGTCGCCGACCTCGTCGAGGAACAAGGTCCCCCCCGACGCGGCGACGAACAGCCCCTCCTTTGCCCCTCGCGCGTCCGTGAACGCGCCCTCGACGTGCCCGAAGAGCTCGCTCTCGAGCAAGCTGGCCGGCAGCGCAGCGCAGTTGACGGCAACGAAGGGGCCGTCCCTCCGGTGGCTGCGGGCGTGAATCGCCCGGGCGACCAGCTCCTTGCCGGTGCCGCTCTCGCCGGTCACCAGCACCGGCACGTCGGACGGGGCGACCCGGGCGACGAGGTCTTGCAGCTCCCGGAGCGCCCGGCTCTCGCCGGTCATGTCGTCGAAGCGCAGCTCGGAGCCGACCTCGGCCCGAAGGCGCACGAGCTCGTCGTGCAGGGCACGGTGGCGCAAGGCCCGCTCCACCGCGACCACCAGCACCTCGATCGGGGCCGGTTTGGTGAGGAAATCGGCCACGCCGGCCCGGATCGCGGTGATCGCCCGCTCGAGGTCCGCCCGCCCGGTGAGCACGATGACCGGCACCCGCGGCCCCTCCCCCACCCGCCGGGCCAGCTCGAGGCCGCTCATGCCCGGCATCTCGAGGTCGGTGAGCACGAGGTCGAAAGGCTCGGCCAAGACCCGCTCGAGCGCGGCCTCCCCGGAATTCGCGATCTCGACCAGCATGCCCCGCTTGCCGAGCGTCAGGACCAGCATCTGGCTGGTCGCGGCGTCGTCCTCGACGAGCAGGATCCGAGGACCCATCCCCAAAACCCACCACCGTCCCCCTTTCCGGTCAACCATCCCCCAGCGGGTCCCGTCGGCTACGCCTCCCTGCCCGGCTTCTCTTCGAGCACCCGCTCCGGCGGAGCCGGAAGGGACCCGGCCTGCTCGAAGCGGCGCCGCCGAGCGGCCCGGATGAGCCCCGAGAACAGCCGCCGCTGCGCCGGGACCTGCGGGAGCAGCTCCGGGTGCCACTGCAGCCCGAGCACGAACGGCTTCTCGACGTGCTCGATGGCCTGCACCACCCCCGACGCCTCGTGGGCGACCGCCGCAAAACCGTCGCCGAGGCGCTGGACCGCTTGCCGATGAAGCGCGTTCACCCGGCACTCCCGGCGGCAGAGCGTCCGTGCGAGCAGCGAATCCGCCTTCACCTCGATGCGCTTTCGAGGCCACACGCTCCGAACGTACGCATGCTCGGTGTACATCGGCCGGATGTCCTGGATGAGGTCTCCGCCCCCCACGACGTTCAAGAGCTGCATGCCTCGGCAGATCCCGAGCACCGGCAGATCTTCGGCGAAGGCCCGCTCGAGCCACTCCGTCTCGAGCGCGTCCCGGGCCCGGTCTCCGCCCGGCTCGAGCCCGCGGGAGGAGAGGGACAAGGCCCGTCGGATGACGCCGATGACCACCGCGGCGAACCGCTGCTCGAGGTCCTCGCCGGCTTCTTCCACCGAGACCTCATCTTCGGCCGGCTCGGCCGCGTACAGCCCGGGATCCACGTCGGCGCCGCCGCCGATGATGAGCCCGTCGAGCGCGCCCCGGTACGGCCGCCCCGGCCGGATCCGGACCGGCCATCCTCCGGCCCGGAACACCGAAAACGCGCCAAACAACCACCCGGCGAGTCCCCCGCGGTCCGGGCCGGTGATTCCGATTCGAGGCCTCCCCATCAGCCCTCCGCCCGAACGCCGCGGCGGACCAAATCCTCGCGGCGTCCCCGGTCCGCGGCCAAGCGCTCGACGGCGACCCACCGAGACCACTCCTCGGCGATCGTCCACTCCGGCTCGTCCACCCGGCAGTTGGCGAGCCGGTAGTGAAACGTGGGGCGCGCCTTCACCCTCGGGTCGTCGATGCGCCGCTTCACCCTGGCCTCGTCGAGATGGGCAAACGCAGGGAGCATGTCGAGGCCCCGGTTCCGCGTGGGGTTGTGGTCGAGGTAGCGGTCGATCAGCTCCGGCAGCGGCGGCGCTCGCCCCGGAGCCAGGATCACGGACCGGTACTCCTCGGGAAACGGGTCCACGAAGGTGGTGAGCCGGCGGGATAGCGCGACCTGGCCGACATCGCGGATCCAGTCCTCGAGCAGGCAGAAAGCCTGCAAGTGGGCATGCAAACTCTCGCTGTCCTCGGAGGGCAGGCTCGGGTTGAAGTGCACGCCAAACGCGTACCACGGCTCGGCGCCCGTCCCCTTTGCGCCCTGTTCGCGCAGCCGCTCCCGCAGCGCGTCGAGCAGGGGGAGTTGCTCGAAGGCGAGCGGCGCGGTCACCACCTCGCACGGAACGATGGTGCCGGCCGCGCTGCCGATCCACCGGTCGACGCGCGCCCCGAGCTCGGGGTCGAGGCCGATCGCCTCGAGCAGCTCCCAGTGCCGCTCCTCCTTCAAGAACCGGGAGTCGAGCTCGACCCGGATCGTGCCCAGTTCGGTGTCGAGCACTTCGATCTGGTGGGGGCCGACCGGTTGCGCCAGCCCGCCGAGCTGCTCGATGATGAGGTCGGCCGTCGCCTCCACCCCGAGCCCGGCGAACTCGATCTCGACCCCGACCTTCCGGGGCGAGCCGCTGGCGTCGTTGGGCTGCGGCCAGAGCTCGAACGGGATGGGCAAACCGGGGCGACGCTCGTTCATGGCCTGAGCCTGCCTCGTCGCGGCTCGAGCCCGAAGCCCTTTCCGGGGCCACACCCCGGCCCTGCGACGCCCTCGGGGCCGCTCCTTCGAGGACCGACGGCCCGCTCCATCGAGAACGCCTCTCAATCGCTCGGCGCGGAGGCCTCGAATGCCCGGGCGTGGTTCGAGATGTGCTCCACCAAGAGCGGCTTGGCCCCCGGCGGCAGGTCGTGGCCCATCCCCTCGATCACGACGAACCGCGCCCCGGGCACCAGCTCCGCCACCCGCTGCCCGTGCGCCACCGGGACCAGCGGGTCGTCCCCGCCGTGGAGGACGAGCGTTGGCACCTGAAGCGAAGACAAGAGCCGCTTTCGGTCTCCCGAAGCGAGCACCGCGAGCGTGTGGCGCGCGTACGCCGGCGGATACCACATCCGATCCACCGCTCGGGCGGTGACCGCGCGCATCTCGTCCTCCGGGGTGGGGAACGCAGGCCCGGCGAGGATCCGCTTGGCCTGCACCCCGAACTCGATGAGCTGCTCCCTGGTCCCCTTGGGACGACCCCGAGCGATGAGCGCGAGCGCGTCCGGTCTCGCCGGGGGAAGATGGGTTTCGCTCGACGTGGACATGATCGAGGTCAGACTCCGAACCCGGCTCGGGCACCGGTGGGCCACGATCTGGGCGACCATGCCCCCCATCGACGCGCCGACCACATGAAAGGTGGCCGCCCCGACGTGGTCCACGAGCCCAACGGCGTCGCTCGCGAGGTCCTCCAAGGTGTACGGGGCGGGCACCCGCAGGCCCACCTGCGCCCGCAAGAATGCCTGCACGAGGCTGATCTCCTTCTTGCCCTCGATCTTCGTGGTGAGGCCGGTGTCCCGCTGGTCGAAACGCAAGATCCGGAAGCCGGCGTTCACGAGGCCGGCGCAGAAGTCATCGGGCCAGGAGATGAGCTGCTGACCGAGGCCCATCACGAGCAGGATGAGCGGACTGTCGGGGTCCCCCATCAGGTCGTACTCGATGCGGATCCCGTTGACGTCGGCAGCTGGCACCCGCGCTACAGACCAGCCCTTCAGCGGCAGGGCAAGCGGCGGGCAGACTCCGGGCCCGCGACGTGCTCCCCTCCGCCCGGTGATCGAGCTCGTAGAGCTGACGAAGAGGTTCGGCGGACGAGGGCCCATCAACGAGGGCGGGACCGTAGCGGTGGACCGGGTGAGCTTCACCGTCGCCGCCGGGGAGCGGCTGGTGCTGCTCGGTAGCTCCGGATCGGGCAAGACCACGACCTTGCGCATGATGAACCGGCTCATCGAGCCGTCGGAGGGCAGCCTGCGGTTGTTCGGAGAGGACGCGAGGGCCCTGCCCGCCCCCGAGCTGCGCCGGCGCATCGGCTACGTCTTTCAGCGCATCGGCCTCTTCCCCCACCTGACGGTGGCCGAAAACGTAGGGATTACGCCGAGCCTGCTCGGCTGGCCCAAACCGAAGATCCGGGCTCGGGTGGACGAGCTGCTCGAGCTGGTCGAGCTCGATCCGGCCACCTACCGGGGCCGGCCGCCGGCCGCCCTGTCCGGCGGCCAGCAGCAGCGGGTGGGCGTCGCTCGTGCGCTCGCTGCCGAGCCGCGGGTCATGCTGCTCGACGAGCCCTTCGGCGCGCTCGACCCGGCGACCAGGGAGACGCTGCAAGCTCGCTTTCTCGAGATCTGCGAGAGCCTCAGCCTCACCGCGATCTTCGTCACCCACGACATGGCGGAGGCCTTCGCGCTCGGCGATCGGATCGCGATCATGCGCAGCGCCAGGCTGGTGCAGGTCGGGACCCCTCGCGAGCTGCTCGAGCATCCGGCGGACGAGGAGGTCCGGGCCCTGGTCGAGACCCCGCTGCGCCAAGCGGACCAGGTTCGATCCCTCCTCACCGGGGCCGCCATCCGATGAAGGGAGCGTTCGGCGCAATCTCCCTCCTCGTCGGCCTGCTCCTCGGCCTCTCGCCCCGGCCCGTCGTGGACAATTCGGTGGTGGCGATCTCGGCCACCGGGGACGAGCGGGCCGCGGTCTACGCCGATCTTCGGGCTCGATTCGGGGCCGACGAGGTCCTCGCGGTGCGCATCGAGGCCCCCGATCTGCCCGCGCTCGCCCACGCGGTCGAGGTGGTCGAGACCCGAGTCTCGGGTTTTCCTCCGGTCGAGCGGGTGCTCGGCCCGAAGAAGGTCTACCCGGATGAGCTGGCCGTGCTGGGCGACCCGGACATGCTCGACGCGCCCACGCTCGAGAGGGTGAAGGCCACCTTGCGCGGACCCCTCGGCCGGAGCCTACGCCTGCTCGAGCTCGAGCCTCCGTCGGCGGTGGTGCTCGGCTTCTGCCGCGCCGGAAAGCCCGAGATGTGGCGCTCTGCGGAGCGCGAGCTGGCGGACCTGGCGGCCGAGCTCGCGCCCCGAGGGGCGGCGATCCTCGCCGCCGGGGGCCCGCTGCTCCACCTCGCGCTCGACCGAGAAGGGGCCCGGGTCGAGCGCGAGGGACTCCCGATCCTCGGCGGGGTCACCGTGCTTCTTCTGCTCGCGTTGACCGGCAGCGTCCGGCTCGTGGCCTGCGTCATCGCGCCGGTAGGGCTCGGCGTGCTCGGAGGGGAGGGCGCGTACGGCTGGCTCGGTCTGTCCACCAACCTGGTCGTCAACGTCGCCAAGCCCCTCCTGTTCGTGCTCCTGCTCGCGAGCGGCCTTCACGTCGCGCTCGCGTTCGAGCGGCGGCTCGGCGAGGGCGAGGACCGCGTCGCCGCGGCGTGGAATGCGGCGGCCGAGAAGGCGAGCGGGGTCGCGCTCGCCCTGCTGACCACCGCCATCGGCTTTGCGAGCCTCGGCCTCGCCGAAGTCATCCCGATCCGGCGGTTCGGCTGGCTCAGCGCGGCCGGCCTGCTCGGCGGCGCCCCGCTCCTCTTGTTCGGGCTGCCCGCCCTGCTCGCCCGGTTCGGGCCCCGCCGCCCGTGGCGGACCGGCGGGCGACGCCGGCTCGAGGCGGGCCTGCTCGAATTGCTCGAAATCGCCCGCCGAGCTCGCGTAGCCGTCTTCGCGCTCACCGCACTCCTGTTCGCGGGCGGCCTCGGCGCCGCGTTCTCGCTGCCGCCGCCGACCCACGCCGTCGAGTTCTTTCCCGCTCATCACCCCGCTCGCGCCGCCCACGAGGCCCTCGAACGGGCCGGCTCGAGCCTGATGACCGTCGAGCTGGTCCTTCGGTCGGCAGAGCCTGGAGCGCTCGAAGCCGAGCTCTCGGCGCTCGACCGCTTCGCTGCCGCCGCCGTCGAGCTGCCCAGAGTGCGAGGACGGCTCGACCTCCCGCTCCTGCTCCGGGACGCCGAGTTTCGCATGAGCGGCGAGGACCGGCTCCCTGCCGCCCCCGAGATGTGGCTCGAGGACCACCCCGAGGCGGTCCGGGGGTTCCTCGAAGGCCACCACCACCGGGTCGCGCTGCTCGTCGAGACAATCGCCCACGAGCCGCTCGAACGGCTCGAGCGGGCGCTCGAGTCGCTGAGGGCCGAGCAACTCCCCACGTGGACGCTCGAGGTGACCGGCAACCTCCCCGTCACCCTGCACTCGCAGACCAGCCTGCGCACCACCCTCATCGTCTCGCTGGCGCTGACCTTGGTGTTGATGCAGGTCGTCCTGCTGCTCGCGCTGCGCTCGGTTCGGCTCGCGCTCGTCGCCACCATCCCGAACCTGGTCCCGGTCGCGGTCAACCTGCTGCTCGTGGCCGCGTTGGGCGTGCCGCTCGATGTGGGCACGGCGATGACCGGCGCCGTCGCGCTCGGGATCGCGGTGGACGACACCCTGCATTTCCTCGTCGCCTGGCGTGGTCACGGCCTCGAAGAGGCGATGCGCCGGACCGGCCGGGCGCTCGTTCTGTCCACGGTCGTGATCGCCGCCGGCTTCTTCGCGCTCGTTCCGTCCGAGTTCTTGCCCACCCGGCACTTCGCCTTGCTCACAGCAACCGCGATCGTGGCCGCGCTCATCGCCGACTTGGTCCTGCTCCCCCTGCTCCTGCCC